>CAKNFJ010000002.1:0-600000 GCA_930633495.1 Hyphomicrobiales bacterium
CGAAGGCGAGGTACTTTCAAAACTGGTGCGAAGCGACGAGTCTCTGATAGTACTGGGAGCGCTATCAGGAACTTATCCCCTGTCGCTTTGGTGCGCGCGCTTGTGGCCTTTAAGAGCTGCCCGCTACCTTTCCCTTTATGGGCATCCGCAACCTCAACTCGGACTTCGTCCCGGCGTCATTAAGACGCCCCGTCGCGGTCGCGACTTCCGGCGTTCCGAGATTCTGGTCCGCGGTCTATGAGGTCACCTCGCTTGCGCATCTCCGGAACAACACCACCCGGATGCATCTTCATGCAATCGATGCGTTCTATCAGCACGTCGAGGACATTCACGGCGCCGACGTCTTAGACGATATCCTTCACCAGGCAGACGCGGACCGTCTTTCAACGTCGTTGGAGGGCTTTTTCATCAAGCTGAGGAACTCAGCCGTTCAGACCGGTTCGGATCACCGTGACCGGTGGGCGACCGTATCGAGTTTCGTCGAGACCATCGTCAAGCGCGTATCGGAAGCGGAGGAATCTCACAGAAGCATTCACAGACGGATCCAGAGGCTTAGTGCCAGGCTTTCAAATCTTCGCCCAAACCCTAAAGCCCCCAACCCCAGCACAATCCGCGCTTTGCCGTCGACCGTCTTGCGTGAAATCTACGCAATCTTCGATCCGGCGTCCTCCAACAATCCATTCCGTGGTGAGAGCCGCCGGTGGCGAAATCACTGCCTTTTGCTCGCATTCCTCCATCAAGGCCTTCGCCGAGGTGAGGCTTTGCTTTTGCCCGCCGATGCCATCAAGAGCGGCATCGATGATCAGACCTTGAAGCCGCGACACTGGATCAATGTTCAGAACCTCTTCGCCGAGGAAGACCCTCGCTTTTGCGATGCGCCTTCGATCAAGAATGACCACAGCGTGAGGCAGGTTCCTGTATCTCCGGATGTCGCCCGCCGCTTCCAGCATTTCTATGAGAATCATCGAGGAAAATCCCCCTACCCCCATTTTTTTCTCAATTCCAGCGGAGTACCACTCGGCTCCCGAAGCGTTAGTAAGATCATGTCGAGCGCATCAAGCGCGCTGTCTCACACTTCTCGACAGCATCTCCTGGACGCGATGCGCGAACCAAAGGTCACGGCTCATGACTTACGGCACACATGCGCCGTCGTAAGGCTCTATCATTTTCGATCTGCCGGAATTTCGGAAGAGGCAGCCTTACAGAAACTGCGGGCGTTCTTCGGATGGACCTACGATTCAGTTATGCCGCGACTCTACGCTCGGGCGTACTGGGAACGGCATGTTGCACAAGTATGGAATGATGATTTCGATTCCCATGTGAACGCAATTCGCGCCATCGAGCCTAGCATTGACCAAGTGCGGATATGAACTATTTTGAAACTAGCCCAAATTCAAAGCCATCTGATAGCGTCGAAATCTTTAATTCCGTCGCTGAAGAATTGGGCCCGTTGCCAAAAATAGCTCGCTATTATGATGAATATAACGAGAAGACGAAATCTATAGATACAAGTGAGAAGCGCTGGATTATCGACTGCGGCGGAAGAAAAGCGACGTTGCCGTACTCAAATCTCAGTGCGCAATTGGAGATTTTATTAAAGCATTTTACTATCAATAGGCTTCACAAAAATCCCTCTACAGCAGTAAATTACCTCGGGGATTATATCCGCACGATCGCGTATCAGTTGCCTCTTTTGATCATTGCGTGCAAGGCGCCTGAAGATGCTATTTCATATCTAAGAACGGAATTCTTTGCGCTGTCAGGCGTCGTCGGAAGCAGCCAATATTTTACGTCCGCTAAGGCGATGCTCTATTTTTTCTGCGAAGTTGAGATTGCTGGCTGGGGAAAGTCGCATGCGAACATATTGAAATCAATCAACGCGCCATTCGAGCGCTCCAAGTACCGAACGGTTCGCGATGGAGCAGCGATCATCAGCTTCGAGGAGGAGCGCAGAATCATCTCATATTTTGACGATCTGAACGCTGAAATTCTCCGTGGTAGCCCTGCCTCGGTGCAGACGGCGGACCTCCGCGACGCGTGCGTACTGTTCTGGAATTATGCGCACGCCATGCGTCCTATTCAGATCGCCAACCGCGATATCGGCCACGCCAGGCTTCGCACTCAGGATGAGGGAAATCCGGTCATTCATTTGACTTTCAGGTACGCCAAGCAAAGGGGCAAGGCGAAGTCCATGGAGCAAACCCGCAAGATGAAGCGGGACTGGACGCCGATGATGGCCGAGTGGTTGGCGCGACGAGCATTGCTAAATCCCGCCGTCGATTTCGATCGGCCCAATTCCCTATTCGGGGTCTCGCCCTCTGAAATCACTACGATCGTAGCGGAGAAAACTGAGCAGATCACAGGTGTTCGCAGGGTGCCTTATGACCTTCGGCATTCCGCTGCGCAACGGAAGGCGGATGCCGGCTGTTCCCGCGTTGAGTTGGCCGAGTTCCTTATGCACCAGGACATCGAGACAGCTGACGCCTACATCGAGATGAGCCCAACTCAGGCGGAGAAAATCAATCAGGCCCTTGGCCTGTCTCCCCTGTTCCAGGCGATTGATAAGGCGCTGAAAGCGCGCTCCGTCACACTCGACGAACTCAATGATCTGCCGAATGACATGCAGGTTGGCTCCGCTCCTCATGGCCATCTGATCGCGGGAATTGGGGGCTGCGCCATCGGGCAGTCCTTTTGCACAAAGACCCCTGCCCTCGCATGCTACGGCTGCGCCAAGTTTATGTACCTCCGAGATGCCGAGGTGCATCGGGCTGCTCGGGATTCCGTTCAGCAAATCGTCCAGGAGTTTGTCGCGTCCGGCCGCACAGATCGGGTGAGCCCAGCGTTCATGCAGCTGCGCGAGGTGGTGGAAATTATTGATGCCATTGTCGAGGATTTGGATCCGACCATGCCGGAGCAGGCGCGATGAGCGGCGGCGATCGTCCGGCCCAATTTGATCAGTTCATCTCGACCTACCAGCGGGTTGCAAATGCGAATGGCCTTCGCTGGGACATCCCTGTGGGGCCTGACGGTGCTGTGTCGAAGGATGTTCGGTGGGATATCGGTGAAATAACGGGCACACCAAAGCCGCCGGCCTTTTATCTCTCCGACTTTGGTCGGGATCCATCCACCCTCGCCATCTTGAACGCCGAGCGAGCATCTCTCGGCGCCTCCCTTATCAACGATGGTGCAATCAGTCCCGAATGGCGGGAGCTTTTGAAGGCACTGACGGTTCGGGCTCTGTTTGAGAAGAGGAATAGCGCCAAGCATATTCGCCATGGAATCTTACGACCGATACGCGCCTTGGCTACCTGCTGCTATGAGAAAGAGCCGTGGGAACTGAACAGCGAGGACGTAGGTACGGCGCTGTCGATCCTGGGGAAAGCTGACAAAAACGCCAAGCTCCAATCGCTGGTCGAAGCTTTGTTGATCATTCTCGATGACAACGGACTTTCGGCCTTTTGCCCTTTGCTTGGACAGCGATCGAAGAGGCTGAATGCGAGAAAGCGCATGCCGGAGATCCGCACGAAACTCGAAGAGCGGCGGAGGGCAGATCGCCTTCCCCGGGCGCGGGAGTTCTGGGAAATGCTCCGCATTCTCCTCGAGGAACGCCCCACATCCTTCTACGACATGGTCAGGTTCGGCGCCGTGGAGCTTGGCATCCTGATGGGTTTGCGCGTCGAAGAGATAGCGACAATTCCCGTGAAGCCGGTAAGCGTGAAAAAATACGTGGACGTTCGTGGGCAGAGCGCCGCCGTGCGGGGTGGCATTGGCCAGACCATGTTCATCCGTCACTTCTCGGAAAAGCAGGGCCTGAGATCGGCCCGCTCCGTCATCTATGCCGAAACTTCCACCTCGATCCTCCGGATGTTCGAGGATGAGGTGCAAACCGTGCTCGACCGCGTGGAACAAGCAACCGCGCCGTTACGCCAACGTCTCAAGGAGCAAATCACAACCGGCCGCATATTCCCCGAGTATGCTCTCGACGAAATGGTGCCATTGACGGAAATTTACCCTCGCATATCAGGAAACCCGTTTGTCTTTTACGGCCCTAAGAATAATCATCTCGCTAAGAAATACCGTCGGACGCTTGACCCCAAGGTTCTCTTGGAAATCAGGAGCTACCAAGCGCGACTTCAAAGCCAAGGAGCACCGTATAGCGGTGCATTTACCCTATACATGGCACGGAGTGGAAACAGCTGGATTCCTCGTCGCGATATCGCGACTTCCGAATTGCGGCCAGCCAGCAATGCATCGCGTCCACGGTATGGATCCCTCGGCGTCCTGATCTCGGAGTTCGAACAGGCAATCAAGATAAACTTGCCGACGAAGCTCAGCGACACCGAAGGCTTTCCTCTTGAAGGACAGCGAGAACTCGCTGTCCATGAATGCCTCTTTCTGGCTCCAAAGCGCGCCCTCAATGAAGCACGCGGAGATACCGTCTGCGACGTAACACGATATGCCTTCGTCGGTCGCCTGACTTCGCAAGACATCACTGAGGCGTTGGGAAAGGAAAGCGTGGCGGGGCAGAGCTTCTTTGCTAAGTATGGCAAACCGGAAGCGGCATCCTACACGCTCAACTCGCATGCCATGCGACACATGCACAATAACGAGCTGTTTGTTGCTGGCGTCGCTGATACCATCATTACTCATCGCTTTGGCCGGAAATCCGTTGCGCAAAGCCATGAATACGATAGCCGAACGTTGGCCCAGGAATTGACCGACATGGAGTTGCCGCCAGGCACGGCGGACCTTCTTATCGGACCCGCTCGGGATGCCTTTAAGCTCATCGCCTCCAATCGGAGTAGTGGTCGGGTCGTCGACGAGTTTCGCCGGATCCAAAAGGAAGAAGGCGACGAAGCCGCAGTGGTCTATTTGGCTGCCGAGGCCGACGGGATGCAGATCACGCCATATGGCCTTTGCCTGAACTCCTTTGTCGTTGAACCCTGCCCTCGCCACCTCGAATGTTTCGGTGGCTGCAGCCATCTGATGAGGACGGGTTTGCCGGGCGAGACCACACAGCTCCAAAAGCTCGCAGGCCGGTATCAAGCTGTTCTCGCCTCGATCGACAAGCACCCTGGGTCAGACGCAGCGAAATCCAAGGCAAAGGCACAAGCGACCGCCCGACTGGCGGCGATCGAACAGGCCATCGCGACCAAAGCAGGCGACTTCGTCTTCCCCAATGGTGAGGATCTTAGCCGCCCCTTCAAGGAAGTTCGCATGAGCGGCCTAATCGAATGACTGAGATCATCACGCTCGACGAATTGGACGCCCCCGACCCGAAAATTGGCAGTGTTTGCCGTGAACTGATCGCAGCCGACGAGAAGGTCACATTGCGCTCGGTCGCTGTGAAGCTGGGTGTGGCGCACACAACATTGTCACGAGACGCGGAGCGCCGAGATCAAGTCCAAAGAGCCAGGAATTTGCAGAAGCTAGCTGTTACTATCAGGGGAACGCAGCGAGGCCATATCACGAGTTCTGAAAGCCTTCCTCTGGCCCGAGCGAACTTGCGTATCAAAGAGCTCACGGAGGAAAATGCACTTCTGATTGCGTCACACAGGGCCATGATCATGGCCGTGGGCGAGATTGGCGGAATGCGCGCATATCGGCGCTTTTTCGAGGCCCACCAGGCGGCGTTGAGCAAGCTTGCCGACATCAAGGCCATTCCGGATCCCGTCACACCTCTTCGCCTTGCATCCGTAGCCGATGAGGGGGATGCCTGATGGCCAATGGCCGCCAGATTGCCGAGGCGAACGTCCGCAAACTGCGAGCTTGGGCTGACGAAATCAGACGTCCAGAGGACTGGGCCGCCTTCATTACAAATGGGCAGTTGAACCGGAGCGCCATCGCTAGCGCTTGCGGGTTTGGAAGGTCCGTGTTCGCCCAGAATCCAGCGGCGAAAGCTCTTTTCTTTGAGCTTGAGGGTCGCCTGCACCAAACTGGCGTCCTGGAGCCGCGAGTGGAACGAGATAGAGGCGCTACCGATGCCAGCGTCCAGGCGCAGCATCATCCTGCTGCCGCCGACGACAAGACGCGCCGCTTGGAGCAGGAGATTAAAAGACGAGACGAGCGCATCGCTGCACAGATGGCCGAGATCACTGGGCTCAGGGATCGCCTCCGACGACTGGAGCATATTGAGCAGATCATGCTGTCCGGGCGGCGGGTAATAGTGTGATCGGATCTTTTGCCGTTGAGGCCATTCACTGGATAGGGCGACACGGCGGCGCGATCTTTACGGGTCGCTCTCCGGATGGCTTGCGCATGCGCATCCTCACCAATGGCGATGCGATGCCGCGGCCACCGAGGTTGGGAGAGACGTGGGAACTGCATGGCTCCATTGTCCGCCACCCTGAGCATGGCCCCCAATTGCAAGCGTCCTCAGCCATCCTGGAACGCCCCACCGGCGAGATGGTGATCAGCTTCCTTTGTAGCCCCGCTTGCCCGGGAATTGGGAAGGTCAGAGCACGCCAACTGTACGAGGCTTTCGGCGATCGGCTTTACGATCTACTCGACGGGGGCGACCCTCACAGCCTCAATCCCATCGTCAGCGCGGAGCTTGCGCGGGCGGCAATGCTTGCGTGGGCCGAACAGACGCTCGAAGCAGGAACCTACCGCTGGCTGGATGCGCACGGGCTGCCTCGAAAGATCGCAGCGCCTCTCGCAGCGATCTACGGAAACGCGTTGCCCGAGAAGGCTAAGGAAAACCCATACAGGCTCCTGGCCTTCCTGCCATGGAGGCAGGTCGAAGCTCTTGCTCGGGCGATAGGCGTGCCACTGGATGACCCCAGGAGACTGGTTGCCGGTGTCGAAGCAGCTGTCTATGCCCGGCTTGAAGGCGGGCACACCGCCACCGAAAAGGCTGAGTTGCTTGTCGGCATCCGCTCTCTCTTGGACAGCAGTGAGGAATCCGCGGCCACAGCGCTGAGGCTCGCGATAGAGGACAACGCGGTTCTCCCGTGCGGCGGATTGATCGTAGGCGCCGGCGCCGCCGCCATGGAAACCTTTCTTGCCAACCAGGTGGTCACCCGCTTGGGTGGCCAGGGTCAGATGCCCTTCACATCCGCCCTCGGCACCAGTGAAATCGCCAGAGAGTTGGATCGCTTCGAGCAGCGCCTCGGCTATTCCATGAACCAGGAACAGCGAGCAGCCGTCGCTGCCGCCGTTCGAATGCCCCTGTCCCTGCTCACGGGCGGGGCAGGCACTGGAAAGACAACGGCGCTCCGGGCAGTGCACGACATTTGCGAGCGTCAGCTCAGTTCGGTCTACCAGATCGCGCTGGCGGGCCGAGCTGCCCAGCGCATGAAGGAGACTACCGGCCGACCAGCGATGACCATTGCTGGCTTCATCAATCGGATCGCGGACGGCACCATTGAGCTCGATGCCCTCTCGGGAGCCTTGGTCATCATTGATGAAGCCAGCATGCTCGACCTCCCGCTGTTCTATCGTCTCTTAAAGAAGCTGCCTCCAGATACGCGATTGATGTTGGTCGGCGATCCGGGCCAGATTCCCCCGATCGGGTTTGGCTTGGTACTTCATGTCCTAGCTGAGCCGGAAAGCCCGATCCCAAAAACGCATCTGCTCCAGGTACATCGTCAAGCTGACTCCACTGGCATTCCCGCCGTGGCACGATCCATTCGCGTTGGCGAACTGCCAGCGTTCGTTGGTTATGCCGGTCCCAACCCCGGAGTCAGCTTTATCGAATGCGCTGACCAGGAAATCCCCGACCGCTTAGTTCAGCTACGAGCAGAGCTGGGAGCGACCGGTACCCAGATCATCAGCGCATTGCGGACGGGAAACGCGGGGGTCGCTGGCATCAACAATTTGTTCCACAGCTTCGCCGAAGACCATGGCCGAGAGCCGGGGCAGTTTTTGGCCGGCGAGCCTGTCATTTGGGTACGTAACGACTACGACCTCGAACTTATGAACGGCAGCCTCGGCACTGTAGTTGCGGTTGGAGCGGACGAACTGCGCGTCGATTTTGATGGCGAAACGAGGGTCATCTCGGGAGGCGCGATCGGCAACCTGGAGCACGCGTATGCCATCACGGTGCATAAGGCCCAGGGCTCGCAGTTCCCGCGGGTCATCATGCCAGTGACCAGGAGCCGTTTGCTTGATCGCACCATGCTGTACACTGCGGCGACACGGGCCCAGCAACAGGTGGTCCTCGTAGGAGACCGCAAGGCCTTCGAGAGTGCCGTGCGAGCCGAAGGAATATCAGCCAGCCGACAGATAGGACTGCGATATATTCTGGGCCACCGCCTCAATCGCCCAGTTGCCGTTGCGACAGGCTGCGGCGGTTAGCGGTTGCCCCGGCGCAGCTGGTCCGGGTTGCGCAGCCGGGGCAATCGCGGATTGTCGGGGCGCTTTCATGGGAATCGATCGCGTTACGAAAGCGTCCCGTGCATCTTTACAGGTTCACAGCCGGTCGGCCGACCCGCATATGGCCCGGATTTGCGCACCATTTTCTCA
Source organism: Hyphomicrobiales bacterium (assembly GCA_930633495.1). Lineage (NCBI taxonomy): Bacteria > Pseudomonadati > Pseudomonadota > Alphaproteobacteria > Hyphomicrobiales > Hyphomicrobiales bacterium. The sequence goes on from CAKNFJ010000002.1 coordinate 8,467, forward strand.
GAGGCAGTAGCGAAGCGTGTGCGGCAAAAGCCCGCACCAAAAGACTGCTGAGTGGTGTGCACCGAAATATCCGAGCCTAAGCCTCAGCAGCCTCACCTGAGACGATCACTCACTCACGCACCAAATTGCGAAAGTTCCTATTTTGCGAACTGATAGGAATTTATTCCTAGGCCACTAGGCCCCTTTCGTAGTCCGCACCAGATTTCAGCCGGTGCAGCCGTGATCGCCTCGCGTTGGCAAGTCAGGCCGGCCCCCTCACCGGGCTGCGAAGGTACGAGGTGCTAACGAGGAAGCGCTGCAGCGCTTTCAGAAACACGCCGCTTTTCCGCGCAACCTTGCGACGACCGCGCGAGCTGGTTTGGTCTTTCCTGCATTGGCATCCTGATTGCCGATGGCGAGCACCTTCAACAACGCGAGCGTCTCTTGCGTCTGCTCGAAGGATGCAACGTCCTGCAGCACCGCCCTGGCCTCACCATTCTGCGTGATGACCAGAGGCTCCCGCCTCTCTGCGAGATCGAGCAGGATGTCGGCCGCATTGGCCTTCAGATAGCTGATCGACTTGACCTGGGCCGAATATCGCATAGCCACCTCTCGATCCAAATATAGCCCACTGATTCAGGCGCCTCAATCGTCGGCCACTGCAAGCACGGCATCCGCGATTGCCATCACGCTGGGTTGGACGCGCCGAATGTCGGTCACTTGACCTTCGGGGATCAGCAAGGTAGCCGATTGCACTCTCCGTATCGCCGCGGCTGCTGAACCTTGGCATCGGAGATTCCCGTGACACACTGTAACGTGCCTTTTCGGCGCGAGCTTTGCGCTGGCCATAGCGTGCGATCCGTGATCGCCGCCGGCGAACCCATGCAACATCGCAACCGCGCGCTTAGCGACCTCGCGGCAGCACTTCCAACACCAGCCGCCCTGGGCAACCACGAGGCCTCGGTAGAGGCGGTCGCCACCACGCCCGATTTCCATCCTGGAAAACCGGTTCCGGTCGGAGTTGTGGCAGATGTTCGAGGTGCCGTTCTGCCGCACATGATCGGCAACGACATCGGCTGCGGAATGCGAATGATCGTCCTAGATGGCGTCGGCGAGGACGATCTTTCACCGAAGCTCGACCGCGTGCTGCGGCACAAGTTCTTTCAGGGTGGACGAGACATCGCCCTTTCTGGAACGAGCCGACACGCGCTCCTCCGCGAAGGCCTCCCGGGCTTGCTTGAAACGATCGACCGCAAGCGCGCGAGACTGCTTGCCGCTCTGGACATGAGCGCGGCCTGGTCTGACCTCGACCGCACCTCAGATGCAGGCGCCTTCGCAACGACGCACATCGACCCAGGCTTCCGCGAGTATGCGGAACTTAGAGACGATCTTCGGCGTGACGCCATTCTTGGCTCGATAGGTGGCGGAAACCACTTCGTCGAGTTCGGCATTGTCGACCGAGTGGAAGACCCCCGCCTGGCATACGAGTACCGCCTGAAGCCGGGATCGGTCGTCATCGTGGCCCATTCCGGCTCCCTCGATTTCGGCCAGCACGTCGGATCGACTACCGCAGAGCTGCTTCGGCGAGATTGCCGTCCAGGCGATGACTGGCGCATCCTCTCCGAAGCGAGCTCGATCCCTTACGAGCGCTATCTCAACGGTCAGGCGAATGCGGTAAATGCGGCATTCGGCAACCGTTTTCTCATTGGTCTGACGGCTGTCGCTGCGCTGAGTGAATGCCTTAACCGTCCGATCTCGCACCGGCTCGTCTATGACGCACCCCACAACGCGATCTGGCGCACCGGCTCGCTGGCAAGGCATCGGAAAGGCGCCTGCCCAGCCGCGGCAGACGAACCCGTCATCCTCCCTGGCTCCATGGGTGATGGCACCTGGCTGCTGACAGGTCTCGGATCGCAGGAGGGGCTGGCGTCAGCCGCTCACGGCGCTGGGCGGCGCCTTTCGCGTCAGGAGGCACGGTCCGTGGCAGCGATCGACCCGTTCCTCCGAATTGTAGGGCCCGTAGATTCCTCCGAGCAGCGCGTGCGTTCGCGGCCGGATTTGCTCCGAGAACTCGCCGGCCGGCTGAAAGAGGAAAGCCCTGCAGCCTATCGACCGATTGAGACGGTCGTGGATCCGATGGTCGACGCCGGCCTGGTGAGCCGCGTCGCGAAGATACGCCCTGTCCTGACGGTCAAGGCCTGACCGGGCGCGACACGAAACCGACCTAGTGCTGTCCAAACATTCTATACAAACTTTGGACAGCACCAACGTTTTGTCAGCGATAGCGGTGGGTGGACTAGTCACCATGGATTGGCTTGGCACTCTTCCATTTCTCTCCTAACCGCTTGATGAGGATCGCATTTTTTCGATACCAACTGGTCGATTCAAACCGACGGGGGCCGCGATGGTTCTGCACCAAGCAAACCAAGAGCAGACCAACGACCGCGCGAAGCTTATCATCCATCGCCTCGTGGCGCGCGAACTTGCTCGCGACCCCGATCTGCTGAACCGCGCTCGCGACTGCCATCGGGCTCGGTCGCTCCAAATGCCCGGGCGAGATTTCAACCACGAATGGGAGGAGCTCCTGGCGCTCCCAGTTCCGGAGCTTCGCCGGAGGCTGACATGTCGAAGCCACAAGATGGTTCGGCTGCGTCTCTCGTCACCGTTCGCAGCGGTATCCAGCCTTGGCCTCGACGATCCCCCACTCCGCCGGCGCATCTGGCGCATGGCTCGCCGCATGAGGAAGTCGGGGCCGCCCTCCTCCGAGGATCCCGTTCCGCGGCCGGGTCCACGCTGAAGCCTCCAGCCACCGATCACGTCATCCGCCTTCGGCGCAGCGCATGAAGCTCGGTATCCAGGTTGAAGCGGCGATCGGCGATCATCCGGACAAGCGCTCGGAAATAGCCTCCCGGGTTTCGGATCCGGTTAGAGCCAGCAGCCACGTCGTCCGTATGGAGCTGGAGGACGTAAAGCACCGCGGCTGCGGCGCGAACCGCCCCGATTTGCTCGACGGCTTCGAGCCAGGCGCTCCTGTGGGCCCCGATGGTCCCTCGAAGTCGAGAGCCAACGACCACGAGATCGTCGACCGAGAGGATTTCCTCATCGAGCTCCCGGTACGCGGGGCAGATCTCCAAAAGCAGCCCAATGGAGACGGGCTGTTCGCTCGAACGAACGGGCTCAGCTTCTTCGGGAAGCTTGTTACAAGGTTCGCTAGGAGATCCGTTGTTGTTATTTAATGCCGGCAAATGATGCCGCCTTTGCCCGGAAGCTAGCTGAGTAAACCGACGCTCAAGGGCTTCTCGAATTTCCCGATAGTCTCGGACGAGATCACCGATCGGCGCCATGCTCCCGCGCCTGGGGGTTCTGGCGATCAGCCCCTCCAACGCGTGCTCCTCACCATCAATCGCGAGGTGCGGATATTGCTCACGTAACGCCGCGATCGCCTCCTGCGCAGCCCGTCGGTCGATCGTGATCGCTTCGAATTGCCGATCCTGCTCGTCGCGACGTCGCTTGTGCGCGTCGTTGAGCGCGACGAACTCAGCAGCGCGCGCGAACAATGGAGCCAAGTCGTAGCCATAGGCGTCGACCACCGTCCCCGCGGCGTTCCTGACCGCGTAGCGCTTCCCGTTCGCGCTATCGCGCGGGGCGATAACCTCAAGCTCGATCAGCCCGCGCAAAGCATTCCGGATCGACCTCTCGGAAAGCCCTGTACGCGAGATGAGATAGTCGTTCGACGGCCAGACCATCAGCCTGCCATCGAACTCCTGCTCGCCCCAGCAGGCGGCGAGCTCCTTCAGGACAATGCGCAGCGTTGGACGCATCTCCAGAGCCTGCTCGGCCTCGCGCGCGGCCTTCGCTAGCTCTTTTCGGGCGACGCCGCGTTCTTTTTCGACACTATGCTCCCGCGCGGCCAATACGGCGCGTGTCAAACGCCGGCCGCCGGTCGATGCAATCTGCATCCCGGACCCCCTTGTTGAGGGCAAGGGTCAGCGTTCATCGCGAAGGCGATGTTCGTTGACAGCGACGATTCGGGGAGGCTATAACCGTGTCTGTCAGGACAGCGGTTTGGTTTGGCCTTGCCGACCCAAATCTCTAGAGCTCAAAGCCTCGGATGTTTCCAGCATCCGGGGCTTTTCCTTGCCTGGTTACGTTCTCTGGTTTGAGTTCTCCTGCGAGAGGCGAATAATGCCTTCCGCATAAGCTGCCTGCAGGGACTCAAAGCGACCTTCACTCACTATCTTCTTCAAGACCTCGCGGGCCTCTTCAGGCACCCAAGTCGAGACCTCACACAAGCCCTTGCTACGCTGCAAAGTGCGATACTCCGCCTGCTTTTCACGGCTTGGTCTCTGCTGTCGCATCGGTCCACTCTCTCGTCAGCACGTGTGTCGTGCCACGATTCGGTCACGCGTGGAAACCGGCACACGTGACTCGAGGTTTTTGGTCCTTGACCTGGGCTCCCGGCTGAGCCTTTCGTCCGGCCGCGCATGTTGTGCTATCGGTAGCGAATCAACAGGGTTCCCAACGCCACCCCTTTTGATCGAGCCGACGCCCCTGCCCCCCAGACGGTGTCGGCTCGTCCGTTTCGGGCCACTGCTGACTTTCAAGCTCTTTGCCTAGCCTCTTCCTAGCACAGGAGGCTTTCATGGCAGGGTCCTACGCAGGCGGTTCGACGCTCGTTTCCTTCAACTGGTTCGCCAAGAGCGCGCCGGATTTCGTTCTTTACCGAGGTGATGTCGGCGGGCCGAAGGGCTTTCGGAGCTTCGAAGATGTCGAGGCCTATCGAGCGCTTGCAACCCGCGTTGGCACCCTGGTGAAGCAGCTGAGGGCCGCGAAGCCCGATAGCGAGCATCAGCGTAGGCTCGCCGAGATTGTCACTCCGCTCCTCGACAAGCTCATCCAGTTGGAAAAGGGCAAGGACCGCGACCTCTGCGCGCGCCTCAGGACGTCGGCGGGCATGGTCGTGCCGAAGGATCAAGAACGTCCCTCGATCACCAACCGCGCCGCAACCGAAGCCCGCATCGCGATGCGCCGTGCCGAGCGCCAGCCTGGGTTTGCGACCGGCCCACGCTGAGCTCATCCCCGAAAACCTGATCCACTATTCTTGAGACGCACCGGTCCTGGCCGTAACCTCATGGGCAGACGGTCAACGGGCGCGCGCCCAATGACACATCCGGGATCGGGAACGATCCCTGCCCCCGGTTCCCGAGACCGGTCACGTCTGACGTCCGGCCCTTGCGCCTGGAAAACGGCGGCTGCTCCGGCGGTCGGCCGAAAGGCGGGCAGGGATATGAGGACACGCAGTGCCACGGCTGACTAGGCGATACCTCTCGGAGATAAACGCTCTGCCCTGGCCGACCGTGCTGCAAGGGCTCGGCGTTACTGCGCCGGCGCATCAGCCTGGCGCGAGCGCCTTCATGATGGCCTGCAGAGCGGCCGACCGTTCACCATCCCTGAGGTTCGATAGGCGCGGCTTCTTCCATTGTTTCAGCTGTGGCGGGAACGGTGACGTCTTCGGCTTCGTTCTGCGCTACCTCGCCACCAGCGGCGCCCATCACGACTTAAAGTTCGCACCCTACGCAGCGGATCCATTCTCACACGCAAAGCCAGTTCTCGAACCTCGGGCCTACAGCCGAGCGATCAAACACTTCGCGCAGAAGCATGCGATCCGCCGCCACGAACCGGCCACCGGCGAATAAGAATTCAAATAGGGCGATCCCGTCGCACCGTAGGTTGGCTCCAGTCCCAACCACGGAGCGCCCGAATGCCCGCGACCATTGTCCTTCGCCTTCCTGCAGCCGACGGCGACAGCAGCGAAAACCCGCACATGGTGTTTCTCCCGCCGCCCGGCTTGTCGGAACGCGAGATCCGAGCTCACGCGCAGGAGGCGATCGAGATCGCACACGCGGCGCCGTCGTTCGACGATTATGGGCTGGCGGAAACGGAGAAGCTGATCGTGGCCGAACTGCAGAAGCACGGCTACACTTGGATCGACGAGGTCATCGGCCCGGACTGGGACCGCGAAGTGATCTGATCCTCGTCGCTTGCAAACGCCAGCCATAGCCTTCCTCCGTGATTTCGGAGGATTCGCGTTGATTTCGCTTGGCGATAGGGTGTTCGTAAAGGGGGAAGGCCTTGGCCTGGTGGCGGCCGTCGACCTGACGGAAGGCCGCCCCACATATGGCGTTCGCATCGAGGGTTCTTCCGCTCCGATGCGCTCCTTCCCGCGATCCAGCATCGCCACCCGCGGCGAGATCTATGTCGGCGCCGACGGCAAGGGCCGAGATCCGCTGAGCTATTCTCAGGCCTTCCAGATCGTCCTCGACTTGGCCGTCTCCAATCAGCCTGCCCTCGTCAATGTCGATCGGAATGACGACGTGCTTGTTGCCCAGATTGGGAAGCAACAAGCAGCGATCGAACACCTGGACGAGCTCATCTCCTACCACGCCGACGAGCTGGACGAGCGTTTCCAAGTCCAGCTCGCCGCGACCACCGAGGTCATCGGTCTCATCGCGCCTGCTCGGTTCGACACTCCAGAAGATCCCGGCACCGCGCTCAAGCTTTGCGTCAATCTCGCGCGCCAGGTTGCGCTCGATCCCGAGCGTGTCGCTGACGACGACATGCTCAGCGAGCAGGCCGCGAGGCAGGCCCAGGCGCTCGACACCGTCTACGACTTCATGAAGCTTCACACCCAGGAGCTGCGCGACAACATGCCGGCGATGCGGCCGGCCCCGTCATTCTGAACCTTATCGAGGTCCCGCCCCCATCCCGGCATGTTCCAGCATCTGCTCCTGAGAGCGGTCGAAGATCATGACCGTTGTCCAGCCGCGGACCGTGCCTACCCGAATGAGCGGATCGTCGGTCGGGTAGATCGCGGTCTGCTTTGATAATTCGACCACGAGGTTGAGCCCGTCGGGTGTCGTGTGGTCGGCGATGAACCCTCGGCTCAGCTGGGTGATGGTGCGAATATTCTGCGGGGCCACGGCGCCCATTCCACCGGCGGTCAGGACGAAGTCCGACCAGCGACCCTCGCGGAGGATGCGACCGCCGTAAATCACCCCGTCTTTTGCTGTGGTCGGATCCTTTCGATCCGGAACCATGAAGATCGCGGGGTGATCAAAGAGGAGAAGAGCGCGATCATTCTCGGCCGCGATCCGCTTCTGCGCTGCGTGGATGATTGGATCATCGAAATCGCCAGGAGACGCTCTGACCGACGATAGGTAGATCGGCCAGGAAACCTGGTTCCACCTGGTCGAGGCGATATGCTCCAGCGGCCCCTTCCTCTTCGGATGCTCCTCGCTGAGCTCGAAGCCGAAGCTAGTCTTCAACGCATCGATCCAGGGTCGGGCATGGCAGGGGTTCGATGCTCTGATCTTTTCCAGAGCGTCCTCCACATCGACACCGGTGGCCTCGGACATCTCCTTGTAGCCCTGGGAAACCTCCTTGGCTGAGACCCCGCCGAACAGCAACCTGTCCTGAGAATAGTCGAAAACGGGGTCCCCAAGCGTCGTCGGGGCGAGATTCGCTGCAAGGGTCTCGATTTCCTTCTCGCTCAGAGAGAAGTAGCGAGAGAGCACCTCATGATGGCGGCGCCTTCGCTGGCGTACAGCCTCCGCGGGTGCGTCCTCATCCGGGAGGTCGCGGCCGCCACGCATCGCTCGATCGAGATCCGCCCAGCTTGAGAAGCCGTAGAGCTCGGCCACGACACGACGAACGCGCCCCATGGGCATATTCGTCGCCTTGACGATGGCATACGCGATCTTGTGAGGCTTTTCCGGGTCGGCCGGGACGGTTCGGTCATTGATCGGCATGCTTGGTCACCGGACAGGTAGTGGTGGACGATCGTAGCTTGAGCGCCGCGGTTCTCACAGACGCGGGCCGGACGGCGCCGCTTCTGCATCAATATCAGCCTGCAGGTCAGACAGAAATGTCGCGTGCAGTTGCTTCTTGGCCGCCCTCAGCTTGGCATAGGCGTCGTTGAAGCCTTCCTCGCCGACGATAGACAGAATGTCCGCGGCTTCCTTGGCACCCTCCAAGCTATCGAACCAACCTGCGCCAGGGATCATGTTCAGAATCCCCTTCGAAACGATGAACCCTTCCCGGCGATAGAAGCCCTGGTCGTAATACATGCTCGCGCCGAAATCGCGCTTCGCGACGATCTCGAAGCCTTTGTAGGGCAGCTTCCCGGCGTCGAAACGCCTCTTCTTCTCTGCTTCATCCATATCGACTCGATCCCAGTTGCGATGCTTGCGACGATCGAATCGCGGCAGCTCGAACGTCACAAGCGCGAAGCTGTGACCAACTCGAAATTCGCTTCGTTTACGGATTCCGGAACGATTCCCATGAGAATAGTGTTGGAACTGGTGATTTGCGCCCGGGGGACAAAGAAAATGTACGAAATTCGTAGGATTTCCATCGCGGCAATCCTTTTGGCCGCGGGGCTTTCACAACCTGCTTTCTCTCAGGCAAACGTGATGGGCGTCGGCAATCTGACCTGCAAACAGCTCATCGATATGGGTGACAACGAGTTCCGCACCGCATCGATCATCTCTTGGGTCGGCGGCTTTGCCAGTGCGCTCAACATGGTCTCGATGAGCAGCGGTCGGCCGGTTCGCGATCTAGCAGGCATCGAGCCTGAATTCATCACCAAGCCGATCGTCGCCTACTGCACGAAATATCCCGAGAAGGCTGTGTTCCCGGCAATCGAAGCCTTCATCGTTCGGTTGCCCGAAAAAGAATTCAAGCTTCCAATGAAGCCTTAAGGATAGATCTCTCTCAATCCTTCAGAGACGGGTCACCGTCCACGGTTATTCCTTGACGCTGCGATGAAACGCCACCGCCCTCCATGCTACGGAGGCGGTGGTTTTGCGTTTCTTGGAGTTCATCGAGTGGACGGTGTGATCGTCAATAAGCGCTTCGCTCGCCGGCAGCGCGTGGTGAAGGGTGCCAAAGCGGTCTTCAACGACAAATGCTCGGTGATGGATTGCCGCATCCGGGATCTTTCAACCACCGGTGCCAGGCTCGTTCTTCCGAGCACGGTCGGTCTCCCGAACGAGTTCGACCTGGTCGAGGCCGGATCCGGGATATCCCGCTATTGCGAGGTTGTCTGGCGGACGTTTGATGCCGTTGGCGTGAAGTTCATGCCGTCGGCGGCCTGAACATCATCCATACGCGAAAGCCCGGCACTGCCGGGCTTTCCTTTGTCAGAATTGCTCACTATCTCGGCGAGGGCTCTGGAGCGTGGTCGGAAGCCAGATCGAGCCCCTTGTTCATCGCCGCGGCGAGGAACGCCTCCAGCACATCCCCCCACACCTCATCCGGGGAGCGAGACGCATCGATGACCACATAACGGCCTCGGTCGGTTGCTGCCTGCCGCAGGAAGCCTTCCCGTACGCGGGCGTGAAACGCGAGGCCTTCCGCTTCGAAGCGATCGTCCTTCACGCCGACATCGCCGTTCCGCTTGCGCGCGCGTTCCATGCTGATCGACGGATCCACATCCAGGATAATCACTAGGTCGGGACGGTGCTCGCCGACGGCGATCTCCTGGAGCTGATGGATAACCGTCATATCCACCGTCGAGCCGGCACCCTGGTAGGCGATGGTCGAGTCGCTGAAGCGGTCGCTGATCACGACGCCGCCCGCTTCGAGCGTTGGGACGATCAGCTTGCGAACGTGGTCGGCGCGCGCCGCGGCAAAGAGGAGCGCTTCAGCCAACGGATCGAGAATACCCCCGGATCCGAGCAACAGCTCACGGATGCGCTCGGCGCCGGTGGAACCGCCCGGCTCTCGTGTTGACACCACGGCAATCGATTTCTCTCGAAGCCAATCTCCGAGCCGTCGGGCCATACCCGACTTGCCCGAGCCATCAACGCCTTCCATCGAAACGAAAAAGCCCGCCACCTGGGTCTCCTTCTGCAGGCGGATAGGCGCCTGGCTGTTGCTTGGTTCTGAACGCTCAGAGAACGCCGACATGGATTGCCAGCGCGTTCGCCTCGAATGGGGACAAGTACGCCCGCGGCGCCGTGATTGTGTAAGCCGGAACGGTCAGGGTTGGTCGCGCGGTTCTCAGGATCCTGCTGACATTCACCGGCCGAGCTTCCACCCTGCCCCGCTCTGCAGCACCCGGTTCGCCTCGCACGGCGAGGTGCTGCGCCTGTCTGACGGTCAGCCCCTTCGCCTGACATCGAGACCAACCCTGGACCTCATGGCCTTCGAGTGATGCAGCGCGCGCTGGTGTCAACAACACGACGGAAGCGAAGGCGAGCACAAAGGCTTTCATCAGCACATCTCCCGCCTGAAAGTCTTTGGGGGCGAAGGCAGGCTCGCCTCGCCCCCAAGATCAGCTCGGCTTAACTCCGAACGCGCGATCAGGCCGCCAGGTTCGAACCCGGCTTCACCTTCACGACCTTCTTGGCCGGAACGGTGATGCTGGCACCGGTGGACGGGTTGCGCGCGACGCGCTCGGGGCGATCGGCGACCGAAATGGTCAGCCAGCCCGGCAGCGAGACCTTGTCGCCGGCCTTGACCGCGGTCGCGAGGGTTTCGAGAACGGCCTTCAGAGCCTCCTCGCTCTGGCCCTTGGTGAGGCCGGTCTTCTCGGCCACAGAGGCCACGAGCTCGTTCCGGTTCATGAAGTTCTCCTGAAAAAGAATCGCCCAGTGCGATCCACTGTGAATTCGGCGGCCAGGAGCTGATAGTGTCAAGCACATCAAGGATTATTCCTTCGAATCTCGTAGCTTCATCCACCGTAAGGACCGAGCGCGGCCCCTTCCCTCAAGGATCGAGACGTGGTTATCCATCGCCCGCTGTTGCAACAGGCGACCCGCGCTGGCATGATTCGAGTCGCCCAAGGCCACAGCGCCCGGTGACTTTCCCTGTCATATGGACGGATTGATTTGGCTCCGAGATCTTTGGTCACGCGCTGCTCTTCGGAATTTGAAGACCGGTTGCCTCTCCTCGGCCGCTTCGAGGAAGTCGTCCTGATGGCATGCATTGCATGCGGTCCGCGGGCTACGGCCCAGGCCATTCAGCAGCGCCTCGAGGCCCGGATTGGCGTCCAGCGCAACCCGACCACCATGATGACCACGCTCGACCGCCTTTCGAAAAAAGGCCTGGTCGACAGCACCATCGAGTCCAATTCCTCCGCTCGCCGTGGTGGCCGCCGCCGGCGCCTGTTCGACGTAACGGATTCCGGCCGAGGCAGCGTCGAGCAGTCCTTCGGGCTAATCAGCGACATGGCGCAGGACGCGGGCCTTTCGGACGTCCGCAAGAACCGCGCGGCCTGATCAATCCTTCATTGCCAAGAGAATCGAAGCGACCGATCATGGTTCATCCATGGAGATCGCACTCGATATGCTGCGCCGGTCATTGTTTCTCGCCGCTCCCCTAGTGTTTGCGGCCATTCCTGCGCTTGCGCAGACGACGATCTACGTCCCGAGCCAGACGCAACGATTCGGCTCGACCGTCATTACGAACCCAACCTTCGGGGTGCCGCTCGGATATGGGAACATCGGGCAGGTCCCGCTCGGCTACGGCGTCCAACAATCGCTGCAGCAGCAGCAACTGCTCCAGCAGCAAATCCAGCAGCAGTCGCTCGGCGCTTCTCCCAACATCGCTTTGCCGAGCCGGAATGTTGGGGGATCGGACGACGTGATGACACAGGGCCGCGCCAGGTCCGATTCTTCAGCGCCCAAAGTCCAGTCCGCCCCATCCCTTTCTTCTGCCCCGTCGACCAATGGCAGCCAGGAGAAGCGTGAAGTCCGTGGCGCTCGCATTGCCGGTCCGGCGAAGGTGATCGACGGCAACACGTTGGTGATTGGCCCTGACGTGGTTGTGCTTCATGGCGCAGATGCTCCTGAGCTCGGTCAGCTTTGCCACGATCCGAAGGGGCTTGCCTGGAACTGCGGCCAGCGAGCGCTCGATCGGCTCGTCTCCCTTGTTGGGAGTAACCAGGTCGTCTGCGTTGGCGCTCAGCAGGCCGTTGGCGGCGTCGCCGCTACCTGTCGTGTTGGGACAACCGATATCGGCCGTCAGCTGGTCCTGGAGGGCCTTGCTATGGTGCCCAAGGCGGTGGCCCCCGTCTATCTTGCGGAACAGGCTTCAGCGAGGGCGGCAAGGGCCGGGATGTGGGTGGGAAGGTTCACTCCGCCGTGGTCTCTTCGCGCAGGCGGATAGGCGCCTCGACATTCGGGATTGTGGAAGGGGTCGGGTTCGCCTGGCCCCTTTTCTGTTGTGAGTTTCGGAGTGAGCCGGCTGAGGACGACTCGATTCGCGGGTGCGGGCCTGGTCTGCTCTTGGCTATGGTCCGCGATGGGGGGCCATTTCCGACCGCTTCCCTGAAACTCCCAACAAGGATTGATTCTCGATTCTCAGCCGCTTCCGAGTTCGATCCTTCACCCGCCGAAACAGCCTTGGTTCTTCTTATATATTCAGGGTTCCTCTCGAATCAGCATCTTGCTGTTTTTATTGTGCTTTTTCCGCCCGCGATTTCGAAAGTCCCAACAATTGACCGGCAAACTCCCAACATGGAGTGGATAATTGCAATTCTTGAATCTCCCATGAGCTGGGCATCGATTCGATCTCATCGGACTCGCGCGCCAATGGATTATTCACAACAATCCATGGAGAAAGTCCCAACAGGTTTGACAATCCTTTGTTGGGACTTATGTTGGGAGAAACACCTCTCCTTGTGGGGATAAAGGAATGCGACCCGAGATGACCCGTCAGAGCCTGCCGCGTGAGTTCAAAAAGGCCGAGCAGGTCATCTTCGCAAGGACCGAAGGCGAGGATTTCACTCTCCTGGATCGGAAGGTGTTCAATCTCCTTCTCGCCCATGCATACCGCAACCTGAAGGTTCAGTCGGTTCACCGGATCAGCGTCGAAGAGCTGCGCCGACTGATGGGGATGGGGCAGGACGCCTCGAACGAGCGGCTGAAGGAATCCCTCGAAAGGCTGTGGCGCCAGAAGATCGCCGTCGATTACCGGGACGATGTGACCGGTCAAAATCACACGCTGCGGTGTCATCATCTCTCGTTCGATCTCTGCAGCATGGAAGGTGGATTCCTCGATTACGCCTTCGACCCGCTGCTGCTCGACTATATCTCAAACCCGAAGGTCTATTCCCTCCTCTCCTGGATGAATGTCGGCAAGTTCCGGTCACTGCATGCCTTGAAGCTCTATGAGGTGATGCGGATGGTTTTTGGACGCTTCACGCCATCGAAGACCTTCACCGTGGATGAATTTCACAGCTTCCTGGAGCTCGGCGGCGGCTATGCCGGACGGATCGACCGCGTGCGGGAGCGGGTGATCGACCCGGCCGTGAAGGAGATCAACGAATTCGCCGAGTTCGGCCTTGAGGTGGACTATGTCCGCGGCGGCCGTGGTGGGAAGGTCGTGGGGGTCAAGTTCAGCGCGGTACCGAAGAGCGCGGCCTCGATCAGTGACGCGGCCAACCTCGCTGCGGCCACGACATCGATCCGCAAGCGCGGGCCTCGCGACCATGAAACCATCGATATGTTCTCGGGCGCTGCCGATGCGGAGTTGAACGAGCCGCTCGTTCTGCGTTCCGACACCATGGAAGAGGCCAAGCGCATGCTCGGCGCCGAAGGAAACGCCGAGGACGAATTCACGACCTGGCAGCGTGAATTCAAAGGCAAGCAACGCATGCTGAACCCCGACGAGATGTTTCTGTCCTGGCTCGGCTTGCGGGTGAAGAAGCGCGACGATGACCGCTTCACTGGCGTCGACATCGAGGCGCTGTTCGTCTCGATGGTTCCTAACGACTGAGGTCTCCATGTCGGTCGAAACGATCCAGTCCGAAGCCACCTTCCACGCACCGGAAGTGCTCGCCAATTTCCTCCTCGAACAGCGCGAACGCTTGCGGCTGAAGGCTGAGACGCGAGCGTTCTCTGTCGAATTCGTCCAGACCAATGGCATCACCGGCATGTCCGAGCCAGATCTCCATATGGAGTGGTTCAACGACGTCGTCTGCGATGCGTCTCGCCGGGCCTCGGCCGCCCAGGATCCCGATGGAAGCTACCGAGCGTGGCTGGCCCAGCGCGTTCGCGACCCCTTCGCGGTCTCGTATCGCACCTACGACAAGATGAAACGCCGGTGGAACATCGAGTCGGTCAACTTGATGATCAATGTCGTCTGGCACCAGGAAATTGCCTGGGCGCAACGGACGCGGCTTTCGCCAGACGACCGAGACGCCTTCCTTGCCAACCTGTTTCTCGTCGCTGCCGCCAAGGATCCGTCACGCGAGTGCCTGAGGCTGGCAGAAGCGCGGGAGATCGCGGCACAGGATCCGGCTTATGCAACGGCAATCGAGCATGATTTCCCGCCTGGTCAGATCAGGATGGATCCGAATATCGGCGCGCGCTTCGTTCCGCTGTGGCTGCGTACATACCGTTTCCAGACGGCCGAGCGCTTGAACACGATGAACGGTACCCAGATGATGCACCTCGCAGAGAAGGTGCGGCAGATGGAGAAGCAAGAGCGGCGCGTGATCGTCGCTGAACGCGCGGTCGCAGCCTGTCGCCGAAACCCGATCTCCCGCATGATTGGCGTGATTTCGGTCGCGATCGAGGTCGGTTGGGATGCGGACTTGCTGGTTGCCGCCGAGCAGCTGTTCCTGGAAAAGCTTCTGAAGGGCGAGCTCACGCTCGCGCCGGACACCGGTCTCCCCTACACGGAATTCACGCAGTTCGTCCGCACCACGCCGGCCGAGGCACTCGCAGATTTGACTGGCCCTGAGTTCAACCTGACCTCGGAAGCTGACCTGTTTTCTGTGGTCGCGGACTCGCGAGGCTTCGTCAACGCGTTGCCGGACAACTACCACAACCTTGGCGCGGCCGAGGTCGAGGTCTTCCGCGCCTGGCTAGCGCCACTCGCCACGCGAAAGCGGGCCGTTCCGCGCGATCTTGTGGTCGATTATGGCTTCCATCTCGTAGCCCAGAGCTTTCGCAGGATTCCGACTTTCAACGGCTGAAACTAGGCTGGTCTGATCACGAAGGATTCGCGATCAGAATGCAGCAGGCACCCGTTCAAACCCGCCTTTCCGACCTCCTGGCCGAGCACAAGCTCGGCTTCTCGGTCGCGATCGCGCAGACCAATCCGGCAATGCCGGCGTCCTTCTCCCAACATCAAGTGCATTGGGAGGCCTCGCTGCTGTGCCGCGAGCAGCTCGTGACAACCTTCACGGCCTCCTTCGATCTTGAGCTGTTCGGAGCTGCGCCCCCTCAGGATGTCGACCTGCTTGGGTTTCTCGCCGCTGATCTCACAGAACTGCAGGCCAATCCCACCCCCGAAGCCTGGCTCGCCCGTATGAAGACCGCTCCGGAGGATCCGGCGGCCTCGCGTTGGCTCTGGTGCTACGAACAGATTTCGCTCGTCGGAGACGAGATATCGGCTGTGCTAGGCCCGGAGGTCCTCAGCGCGATCGTCAGCGCTATCGACGATACCGTCACGACGCGCGCCTTGCAGCCATCGATGGCCTGACCATCGGAGTCGGCCCATCAATGGTAATCATCGGACTCGATGGGTTAGACCATCGGCGCTTAGCACCGATGGTGAGTCCAGCCGCCAGCATTCAACAACTCCGATCATCGGTGTTGAGCACCAATGATGAGTCCTATCACCATCGGTGTTCAGCACCGATGGTGACTCCTTGCGGTATCTAGCTGTAATTTCGTCGGTATTTGGTCTTCCGGTCGCCATCAGACTCGGAGCTCAACCACCATGAAGCCCATCATCGGACTCTTCCTTCCGTTTGCCTTCATCTCATCGGTGTTGAGCACCAATGGAGATTCCATGGCCCATCGGTGTTGAGCGCCGATGGTGAGTCCTTCTCGCTATCCACCACCTGGTTGAGGCGAGGGTTGATCCTGGCCGGCACCCGCCAGAGTGTTTCTTCCGTGAACGATTCCGGAACAGGCCGATCAGTGAGCGACCAACAGACCCCTTCTCTCTACCTTGGCCCGTGCCGTCTGCTTGATTGGAAGCAGGGCGCCCGCCAAGGCATGACGGTCGACCTTGTGGTGCAGTTGCCGGGGGCAGATGGCGCTCATCCCTTCAGGATTGTCCGGACGGGCAAGGAGGCCGGGCAGCGGGTCGCGCTGATGGTGACCTTCCCGCCCTTCGACGATGGGCTGTACGGCCATGTCATCTACGAGGGCGAGGCGGTGGTGCTGCGCTGGTCCGAAAATGATCGCACCGGCATGATGGTGCGGTTCGAGCTTGACGATGGCCCTGACGGCGTGACCGGACGGCATCCGTTCTTCGGGTTGACGATCGGCGTCCGAACCGGTGAACCACTGGTCCTGAATGCCATCGCTATCGCTGACAACGAGAAGCAGGTTCCTCCGTCGGCGGTGCGTCGGAAGGTCCCGTTCGATCAGATGCTGCCGACGGCTCAAGCCAGCATCCTGGGGCGTGATCCGCGCTTCCGGACCTTCCTGTCGAATTGTCTCGATTCGCTCGTTCCGGAGGCTCAGATGCGCAACAGCCTGCGTCAGCTTGAAGCCGGGAACCCAGATAATTTCCCGACAGCGGCGGTCCGAGCCATTCTCGGTGTCGTGAGCCGCAGCGTCATGAATAGTGAGACCCCCGAGGGATCACGGGCCAGAGAGCGCTGGAAGAACCTCAGGAGCCTGTACACCGACCATCTTTGGGGCCGGCCCGTGCATCCTTCGTCGATGACCGAAATCCGGCAATGATGCCGTTTCTGACTTTCCTGCCCTGCCGCTATCGTTCGAGCCTGGACGAATTAGCGAGCAGGGATGAAGAACAAGCTTAACATGCGCGACCCCAACCTTTGGCGTGGGGTGCCTGCGGAGCAATTGTGGTCGATCTTCTCGGCCGCAATGTCCGAGCGCGCGTCTGTTATGGGGCTTGGACAGCCGATGCCGCAGCGCGAGCTCCGCTCGCCACCTGACCATGACCAGCAGTCAAATCCTCAGGGCCGCCAGGGCTGAGCTGCCTCGCTGGGCGAGGTCTGACCTGTTCAGTTGGTGCGAGGAGATGGAAATCGATTCTCCAGACCTCGCATCGGCAATCCTTCATGTCTCTCTTCCGACGCTGGCGAACTGGAGGCGTGATCCTGCGGGCGAAGTCCCTCCTCGCGTCGTCGCCTGCGCTTTTGGTTACGAGGCCTGGCGCGGCGCCGGACTTGGCGAGCGTGTCAACTTTGCTGAGCCGACTCGACCTTGGTTTGATTCCTGGCTCGCAAGGAATGGAATCGACGGATACGGCCGCTTCGCCAAGGAAATGGGCTATCCGCGGCAAAGAGCCGGTGACTGGTTCCACGATGGGCGCCATCCAGAATGGCTCGTTCAGGCCTGTTTGGGGCTTGAAGCCTTGCGCCTGGACCTCATCCCCGGAAATTCAAGGACTGCACGGGTAGTTCTTGCGAAAGTTTGAAGGATCGCCTTGACCGATCCTGTGGCGTCTCTGACAATCCTGCAAGAACCGTTAGATTTGTGTCCTTGGGGATTCCGTAATGCATCCTTCGAAGCGAACCCTGCGGCTGGCGCTCCTCGCCGGGTTTGCAGTCCTTTCCATCCCTGCTGTCGCGCAGGAAGCCGGCTTCGGGAAAGACATCCCGATCGGCGCTGCCGCGCGCCAGATTGTGCCGGAGGGGTTCAAGGTCGAGATCGCGGACGGCGTCGACGCCGGAGCAAAAGCTACCTGGAGCGGAGGCGGCTGGCGCCAGTCGCTGGCCGCTGCGGCTCGTTCGGCTGGCTACGCCGCTGTCATCTCGGGCGAGACGGTTCGGATCGTCAAATCGGCCAAGCCGGTTGCGACGCCTGCCACTGAGGCCGCGGAGCCTTCCGAGGAGCCGAAGCGCATTCGTCGCGCGACCTCGGCCCGTCAGACGGAACGTCATGTCGAGCGCCGCGCTCCGCGCCACGCTCGCGTGACCGAGACGATCATCGAGCGCGAGTCGGTCGAGACAGTCTCTTCGTCCGGCTTCGTCATCGTGTCGGCGAAGCCCGATCGGGGGCCCGAGCGAGACGGA
Organism: Hyphomicrobiales bacterium; assembly: GCA_930633495.1. NCBI lineage: Bacteria > Pseudomonadati > Pseudomonadota > Alphaproteobacteria > Hyphomicrobiales > Hyphomicrobiales bacterium. The sequence continues at coordinate 26,459 of CAKNFJ010000002.1, forward strand.
TGGAAGAAATACGAGAGCAAGTCCTCGGGTCCGGCGCCTGTCGCTGCCTCCTTCGTTGTGCGCGAGGGTCAGAATCTGCGGGCGGTCCTTGAGGATTGGTCCGGCCGTTCCGGGTGGAAGCTCGTCTGGAACAGCGAATACAGCTACGCGCTGAACTCCAGTGCCCAGTTCAAGGGCACGTTCCATGAAGCAGCGCACGAGCTGTTGCGCTCCATGGCCCATGTCCGTCCCCAGGTCACCGCAACCTTCTTCGCCGGCAACAAGACGCTCGTGGTCGGCAATGAGCTGGCCGACGCGGCTGGCCAGTGAAACGCCACACGGAGCATCCGATGCGTCCCAACATCTTTTCCCGCTCGCTCCTCCTGGCGTTGAGCTTCTCGACCGCTCTGGCAGGCTGCGCCTCGACTGAGACCGCTGTTCAGACCAAGAATGCGCGTGACACGGCCGAGCGCCTGAACGCCGTTGCGCCCCAGCCGATGGCGGCTCGGGATGTTTCGGCTGTTCGGTCCACCGACCAGGTCTATGTCGGCGCTACTGCCAAGCTGAACGATCATGGCGATCCTCTCCCGGGCAAGTGGGAGAGCGGGAGCGTCACCCTCGGCAAGGCTCGTCTCGTCTCCTTCCAGGAGGTCGCTGCCATCGTGACCGAGCAGACCGGTATTCCGGTCGCTGTCGCGTCGGTCGGTCCTCGCGGCGGTGGTGGCGGTGTCTCCGCAGCGCCGGCGATCGGCGCCGGCGTGTCGGCTGCTCCGCGCGATTCCCTTGGCGCGGCCACCGCAGCAATCGCTGGCTCGGGTGCCCCGGCTCTTCAGTTCGCGGCGCTGGAATCCCCGTCGGGCGATCTCGGCGTCAGCGGCCGCATGCGCCTCTCCTACACCGGACGTCTGAGCGGTCTGCTCGATCTCATTGCGACGAACTTCAACGTCAACTGGGAATACAAGGCGGGACGGATCGTCTTCAGCCGCTACATGACTCGCGTCTTCGAGGTCCCGGGTCTGCCGATCGCCACCAAGCTCGCCTTCAACATGAAGGCCGGCAGCCAGGTTTCTGGCGGCGGCAGCGGCCAGGGCGTCGGCACGACGTCCACCGGTGGCACGGATCAGTCCGCCGAGACGACGTCCTCCTTCGAGGTCTGGAAGGAGATCAGCGAGAACCTGACGGCGATGGTTGGAGGCGACGGCCAGATCCAGGTCGCCTCTGGCCAGGGCACCGTTACCGTGGTGGCGACCCCGTCGACCATGAAGCGCGTCACCGACTATCTGCGTAGCGTCAATCAGGTGCTTTCGCGCCAGGTTGCGATGAGCGTGAAGGTCTACTCGGTTCAGCTGAAGGATGGCGACAACTACGGAGCCGACATCAACCTGCTGTTCCAGAACGCGGGCAAGTACGGTCTCCGCTTCGCCACGACTGGCTCTCTGCCGGCTCCGGTTACCGCGATCGGTCAGGTCCCCGTGCCTGGCGCCGGGCAGAACCAGGGCCTCGGTTGGGCGATTCTGGATCCTTCTCTGAATACCCAGGGCTCCGGCCTCGTTCAGGCGCTGTCCACCCGTGGTGACGTCTCCGTCGTGACCTCGGCCTCGGTGACCACCATCAACGGCCAGCCTGTGCCGTTCCAGGTGTCGAACACCCGCGGCTATCTCGCCCAGGTCGCTGTCACGCAGTCCTCGGGCTCGGGCTCGGGCGCCTCGACCGCGCTGACGCCTGGCTCGGTGACGACCGGCTTCAATCTGCATCTCGTGCCGAAGATCCAGAAGGACGGCACCATTCTGATGCAGTACGCGATGAACATCAGCGAACTCGTCGGCAGCCAGAACGGCTTCGAGACGTTCTCGTCGAACGGCAGCACGATCCAGCTGCCGAACGTGAACCAGCGCAACTTCATCCAGCAGGCCATGCTGCCGAACAATGCGACCCTCGTGCTCGCAGGCTTCGAGCAGGTGCGGTCGTCGTCGCAGAACAGCGGCACCGGCCATTCGGCGCTGTGGCCGCTCGGCGGTCAGTCGGTGAAGACGCTCAACCGCGAGATTCTCGTGATCGCGATCACGCCCACGATTCTTGAAGTGGGCGCAGCCTCCAACCTCGCCACGGTCCCTGCGCAGCCGGTGGTCAACCGCTGAGTTTGGGATCGGGCATGGGGATGACGAAGCATGGCCAGTGAAGATCAGGTCCATGTTCTGAAGCTTGCCGGCCGCACCTATGCGGTTGGCCTGCTCTGGAACGAAGCCGACGACGTCCAGAAGGTCGCCGAGGCCGCGCGCGCGCATGCCGCACGGCTGGAGGACCAGGACCTGTTCTGCGTCCGCGCTGGCGTTGCTCAGTACGGTCTCGGGTCGCGGGCCCTTGGCCACTCCAAGGGGCAAGCTTCACTTGCCGCTCACATGGCGGATTCTCGCCAGGGAAGCTGGCTCGGTCTCTTCGAGGTCGATGGCGGCTACTATCTGCTCGCAGTTCGCGACGGCGAGATCCTCTCCGAGACCGACCAAGTCTATGGCGACGAGCTCGATGCCAAGGGCAAGTTCGAAGAGCTCCTCGGTCATTCCGAGTGGGGCGAAACGTTCTCGCCTGCCTCTCTCAGCTTCGAGGGCGCGCAGGACGTCGAGATCAGCTCCTTCCTGACCGGCTCGCGTCCGCCGACGCTTCAGGACACGAGCAAGGTCGGCTCGGCCCTGAAATGGATCCTCGTGATCGGTGCCGGCGCTCTGCTGATCGCCGGCGGCCTGATCTACATGAAGATCCAGGACGACTTCGCCTACCAGGAGCAGCTTCGCCGCCTCGAGGAACAGGCGAAGGCGAACCTTCCCGGCCGAAACAAGGTCGAGGAAGTCCAGGTCCCGCCGATGCCGTGGGAAGGCCGCTTCACAGCCGCCACGTACGTCCCGGCTTGCTCGGTCTCGATGAAGAAGGCCGTCCTCTCCATCCCGGGGTGGAAGCCGAAGTCGATCAGCTGCGTCGGAACCGGCAACTCGGTCCTGCTGTCGATCGAGCGACAGGCGGCGCTGGGCAGCGGCGGCGGCACCATCAACTGGGTTCGTTGGGCTCTCGACCGCGCCGGCATGAAGGCGGCCAGCGCATCCCCCACGGGCGATAACGGTGTCGACGTGAGCTGGACGATGGAAGGCCAGCTCGAAACCTCGAAGCCCGCTCTCGATGCGCCGCGCCTCGCGGATGCGCGTCGCTATCTTCAGTCCTGGCTGGAGGAGACGTTCACCCAGATCCGCTGGTCGAACGGCGATCGCAACGAGTTCTTCGAATCCATCAAGTTCCGGTTCGAGACCCCCTACGATCCTTCTCGCTTTTCCACGATCCTTGGAAAGGTTGATGGATTGACCATCGATTCGATCACCCTCGACCTCGGGCGTCTTCGCTACGTGGTCGAAGGCGCAATCCATGAACAGAAACCGCTTCCGGCAGGCAAGGTCGCCGCCAATCGGCCGAAGCAGTAAGGAGCCCCGCCGTGCTTAAGCGTTCGCTGATCACCTTCGCCCTGCTGGGTTCTGTCGCCCTCCCGGCGGTCGCCCAGCAGTCCCTGCCGCCCCTGCCCTCCGGCGGCATGCCCAGCGCCCCCATCGTGGTTTCGCCAGGCCCGGGTCAGGCCCCCATCGGCCTGGTCCCGCTCGCCGAAGCGGATGCCAAGGTGCCCGGTGCGCCGGCACCGATCGTTCCGCAGCCGGATGGCGGCTTCAACGTTCAGCCTCCCCAGGCCGGCGCGGAAGATCCTGCCAAGCGCATGAACCTGCGCGGCGCGACCGACTATGCCGAGCGCATGCAGAATGACGCGCGCGAGCGTCTGCAGGGCCTGACGGTGCGTGATGGCGCGCCCAATGCGCAGGTTGCGCCCGGCCAGGGGCCCCTCGGCACTGCGCCGATTGCCAGCGCCTCCGATCTCGAAGCGCTCACCGGCATTCAGCGGAACATCAGCCTCCTCGAAGCGCAGGTGAAGGAAGCCGAGCTCGCGGTGAAGCTGTGGGGTACGCTCTACAACAACGCCTCGGTCAAGGAATGGCGCGAGGAGGAGAAGAAGGCGAAGGAGGCGGCCGCGAAGGCTGCTGCCCCGCCGCAGGTTCCGGGGCTTCCGGGCCAGCTCAATCCCGCCATGGGCGGGGCGCCCGCGCAGATCATCAATCCCGAGCCGGTCGTCGTCGAGGTCCGCGGTCGTACCGCGACGCTGCTGATCCCCGGCAGCGGCCAGGTGACCGTCCGCGAGGGTCAGACCCTTCCTGAAGGCCGGATCGTGAAGGTCTCGCTGTCGGGTGTCGAAATCCAGCGCCCGACGGGCCGTTCCGTTCTCGGCTGGGGTACCAGCTTCCCCCTCACTCCTCAGGCAGCTCCCCCGCTCGTCGGAAACGGCTTCGCCTCTCCGATGGGTCGCTGACAAGGCCGGATTTTCATGGGCGCGCTAGCCGACAAGATCGCATCCTTCCTGGGTCTGGGCGGTAGCCCGAAGGCTCCGGCGAAGCGCGCCTCCGGCAAGGCCAACAGCCGGCCGGCGAACAGGCCGGCGGCTGCGGCTGCGCCTGTCGTCGCGAAGCCGGTCGCGCCTGCCTTTGGTGAAGACGATGCGGATGTGACACCGATCCGGGCGCCTGGCATTGCTCGCCGGCCCGGGACTGGGGCTCCGGCCGTCAAGTCGGGATCCAACCTTCCGAGCCCGGTGACTTTGAGCGGTCTGCCCGCGCGCGCGGCCAGCGACAAGGAAGTCGAGGAGCTGCAGAAGTTCAGCGGCGACGTCGTGACGGGCGCCGAGGGCCAATTCAAGCTCACCGAGCGTCAGATCCAGATCTGCGCGGCCCTGTCGGACGGGACGCTGCTCATCGCGGAATCCGCCAAGGGTTCATCGCCTGCGTCGTCGGCTCGGGCGCTGCTCGACCGGGAAGGCTACAAGATCAAGCATATTCTGCTTGTGCCGATGGAGGTCATCCGGTCGGTCTACGAGACCTATCACAAGCGTGTCGGCTATGTGAGCTCGCAGGTCGATATCCAGGCGATGCAGCGTGTGGTTCTCGACCTGATCAGGACCGCGGCCCAGGCCAATTGCTCTGACATCCACGTCGATGTGGGTCGCCACGAAGCGAACATCCGTGTTCGGTCGGACGGCGTCATGACGAAGCTGCGCGAGCTGCCCTCAGGCATCGCGCAGGAAATGCTCATGGCCGCCTTCCACATGGCCGACGCATCGGACGCGACTTACAAGCAGTACGACGGCCAGGACGCCCGTATCACCTCGCTGAAGACCACGCTGCCGGAAGGCGTCCAGGCCATCCGCCTGCGCTACAACCCCCTGCCCGACGGTGGCCGCCACTGCGTGATGCGGTTGCTTTACGCGGATCGACGCAAGTCGGCTGGCGATGTCGACGTGCTCGGTTACGCCGAGCATCATGTCCGGCAGATCCGGGAGATGCGCTCGCGCCCCTATGGGATCAACATCATCTCGGGCCCGACCGGCTCGGGCAAGTCCACCACACTGCAGACCTCGCTCCAGTCGACGATCCGGGAGAAGCATGGCGAGGTGAACGTGCTCACGGTCGAGGATCCGCCGGAATACGAAATCCGTGGCGCGATCCAGCTTCCTGTGACCAATGCGACGTCGGCCGACGATCGCAACGAGGCCTTCCGCCTCGCGATTACCGGCGCCCTGCGCTCCGACCCGGACATCCTCATGATCGGCGAAATTCGCGACGCGGCTTCGGCTTCGCTCGCGTTCCAGGCGGCGATGACCGGTCACCAGGTCTGGGCCTCGCTCCACGCGAACAACGGCTTGTCCGTGCTCGATCGTCTGCGCGACCTAAAGGTCGAAGAGTACAAGCTGTCCGACGCGTCTCTGGTGACGGGCCTGATCGGCCAGCGCCTGGTTCGGCGTGTGTGCCCGCACTGCGGTCTACGGACGCGAGAGGCGCTCGATCGGAAGATCACCACGGAAGCCGAAGTCGAGCTTCTCGGTCGCATCTTCACGGCGGAGGTGGTCGATAATCGGCTGCGCTTCGCCAACCCGGACGGCTGCAGTCAGTGCCGGTCCGGCTATGCGGGTCGGTCGGTCGTGGCCGAGACGATCATCCCCGATGAGAAGTTCATGGAGTTCATCTCCCGCGGGGAGAAGGTCCTGGCTCACCAGTACTGGATCGAGAACCTCGATGGCATGACCATGCTGGAGCACGCCCTGATGAAGGTCGCGGCCGGCGAGGTCGACGCGAACGAGGTTCGCTACAAGGTCGGTGTCATCCAGAGCGCCGAGCCCGATCGGATCCAGCACTTCATCGCGCAAGAACATCTCCTTCTCGCTTCGTGAGACTCTGAATGACCAGTTTTCGGAACCTCGAAGAAGCCTTCATCCGGTTTCAGTTCGGGGGCAAGGATCGCCTCAGGATTTATCGCAAGCTCGCAAGGCTACAGCGCAACCGCGTCACGATGACGGAGTCGCTGAAGACGATGTGGCGACACGAGAGCAACGAGGGCAAGAAGCCCAAGAAGCCGGCGGCGATCGCGCTCGACGCCTGGCGTCGGCGTGTCGAGAACGGCAAGTCGATCGGTGATGCCATGGAAGGCTGGGTGCCGGAGAGCGACCGGACCATCATCCGTGCCGGTGAAAAGGCCGGCTCGCTCCCCGAGGCGCTCGACGACGCGATCTTCATCCACATCGGACAGAAGCGCATTCGCACCGCGCTGATCATCGGCATCTCCTACCCTTTCGTGATCTTCTGCGCGCTGATCACACTGCTGGTGATCGTGGGGACCAACGTCATCCCCTCGTTCAGCACGATCGTGCCGCGGGAGCGGTGGACGGGTTCAGGCGCGATGCTGGCCTATATCGCCGACTTCGTTGAGGTTGGCCTGATCCCATCGCTGGTCGGACTCGTCGTGCTGACCCTCGTGATCTTGTGGTCCATGCCGCGGTGGACCGGGCGCGCGCGGGTCTATGCCGACCGTTTCCCGCCGTACGCGCTCTATCGCCTGGTTCGAGGCTCCGGTTTCCTGCTGTCCTTCGCCACGATGGTGAAGTCTGGCATCAAGACGACGGAGGCTCTCAGGATCATGATCCGCGGCACCTCCCCCTGGATGAAGGAACGGCTCACCAAAGCTCTCGCGATTATGAACGACGGCACCAATATCGGTGACGCGCTTTATCGCAGCCGCATGGAGTTCCCCGACCGGGAAGTCGTGCTCGACCTGCGCACCTACGCCTCGCTCGACAAGTTCGATGAGGCGCTGACGACGATCGGCCGCGAAAACCTTGAGGAGACCGTTACGCGGATCGAGCGGAGCTCCGCCGTCATGCGCAACGTCTGCATCGGCCTGCTTGCGGCCGCGTTCGGCATGATTGTCGGCGGCATCTTCTCCCTGCAGTCCCAGATCACGTCGACGTTCTGATGACAGCGATCGTCAACTCCCCCGACCGTCCCGACCGCCTGTGTGACCTCGACTTCACCGACATCTACATGTCGGAGGCGGGCGAGGTTTACATGCGCGGCATGACCGATGTTTCGGAGCCGCTTTATATGGTTCCGAAGAACGCCGTCGCGGATCTCGACGACGTCCATCGCCGCGTCTGCGCCATGGGTCAGCGCGAGAACGAATTCGTTCTCGACCACGACAATGTCCGCTACCGCATTACCAAGATCCAGATCGAGCATGGCGCGAGCTATCACATTCGCCGCTCGATGTTCCCGATCCCGCGGCTCAAGCCACTCGGGCTCCCGGTCGAGGTCGTGCGCGCGCTTGCTCCGATCGGCAATCCCGGCATCGGCGGCCGCCCGCGCGGCTTCGGGCTGATCCTGATCGCCGGCACGACGGGACAGGGCAAAACCACGACGGCGTCTTCGCTGCTGCAGGAGTATCTGATCAACTACGGCGAGATCGCGATCACGATCGAGGACCCGCCGGAACTGATGCTGGAGGGTAAGCACGGCCAGTTCGGCGTCTGCTACCAGGTCAAGGTCAAGGACGGCGATTTTGCGCCCCTCGTGCGCCAGGCCCTGCGGCAACAGCCCCGCTACATCATGCTTGGAGAGGTCCGCGATCCTTCGAGCGCGCAGGAGGTGCTGAACGCCGCGCTTTCCGGTCACGTCGTCCTGGCAACAATCCATGGCGGTTCGATCGAGGAAGCGCTGCTTCGGATGATCAATTACGTCGCGTCGCGCGTCGATCTGAACATGGCTCGCGACATGCTGGCTGACGGTGTCGCGGCGGTTCTCCACCAGGAGATGCGCAAGATCCGCGCCTCGGACGGCCGGGTTCAACGGCGACTACTCGTCCAGTCCCTGTTCTTCGGGAAGGAGCGCGGTCTTCGCCAGAAGATCCGGACCGGCGACATCGGCATGCTCGGGACCGATATCGAGGCGCAACGCAACCGCATGGCGAAGGGAGAGCTGCCGATCTGATCGGTGCGAGCGCCCATGATCCTGTTCATCGTTCTTCTCTTCCTGCTCTTCATCGCGGCCTTCTACGGGACCACTCGTGAGGATCAGGCGCTTATGCGTCTCGACGAAGGCCAGGCAATGGCGCGCCAGCTCGTGATCCAACACGCTGCGGCCGTCCAGCGCTGCAGCACGAGCGGCCCCTGCGTGGTCGGCTGGATCGATACCGCCGATACCCTTCCGACGACCTTCCGCGGCAACCCTCCGTTTGTGGCGCGTATCGGCGAAGCCCTGCCTCGGTTGCGGTCATATTACACGGGCGACTTCATCGTCACCGCTTACGCCGACATCAACAGCGATCCTCAGCTGGCGCGATACACCTATGGGCATATTCAGGGCCAGATCTTCACGGCTCTGAAGCCTATCTACCGATGCGGCATCGGTCGTTGGGATGCAGCCGGCAGCGCCGTCGTCGTCCGGGGCTATGCGCAGACCGGCACCGGAGCTCCAGCTACACCAGGAATCGGCAGCATCGTCGTCCCGGTGCCCGGCTTTCCAGGCGTGAGTGATGGAACACCGACGCTGGTTTCAAAGACGCAGGGTGGAGTCAGCTGCGGATTCTAGATCGCGGCCATTGAATCCATCGCATTTATCCTGGATCATCAGGTCAATCCTTTGATCGATCCGCAGTGAGGTCGTCATGATCAAGAATCCGGGGACCACCAAGGCCCGCCGGCGCCGCGGTCTTACCCTGCTCGAAGTGTCAGCCGCGCTGGGCATCCTGGTGCTCGTCATTGGCGGGCTCGCTCAGCTCGTCGCGCAGACCGGCGAGAGCGTTCGCGCCCGTGGCGCGGCGGAACGCCTGCGCGAAATCACGAAGGCGTCGCAGCAGTACATCGATGCCTATGCGCCTCAGCTCCTGCAGCATCCCACCGTCATGGCCGACCAGCCGCTCGTGATCCCCATCGGGCGAACGAACGCAGCATCTCTGCCGCCCAACGGTCCGACTGCGACGCTGCCGAGCGTGCAGGGCGCCGGCATGCTCTACCGGGACTTCATCGATAACAATCCCTACGGGCACTCGCACGCGCTTGTGGTCCGCAAAATCGACCCTGTGTTGCCGAACCAGAAGGCACGCATCGAAGGAATGATCGTCAGCCAGGGGGGCGCGGCCATCCCTGATCGCTCGATCGGCACCGTCGCGACGCTGGCCGGCGCCCAGGGCGGCTTCATCATGCAGGTCCCGGTCGCAGGGTTCACGACCAACGATATCGTCGGGACCCGCGGCGGCTGGCGGGCGCAGGCCTCCAACTGGACCGCAGGCTCGGTTTCTCCGCAGCCTGGTCACGTCATGTCGGTTGTCGGCGTCAACGACTCGACGCTGAACAGCCCCTATCTTGCTCGTATCGATGTCGGAGATCCCGAGCAGAACACCATGCGAGTCGCACTCGCGATGGGCGGCAATGCCATCACGAATGCGCCCGCGGTTTGCGCTGGCGGGGCAACCGCGGCCGGTTGCGTCGGCACCTCAGGCACTGTCGAGATCGGGCCCAACATTCATGTGAATGGCGAGGTTGCTGCCGGTGGGAACGTTACCGCGGTTGGAACCGGCAATTTCGGGAACGGTGTCTACGCGCCGATCTATTACGATCGGACCAACAACACCTACTACATGCAGCCTGCCGGCCTCACCAACCTGAACACGTTGCGGACCCAGAGCTTCTCGCTCGATACGCGGGTCAGCGGGACCTACAATAAGTCGGCGGTCTTCGGCGGCAACGGCACCAACAACCAGTACCGTCTCGGGGACCTTCTACCGCGCTACGTGCTCCAGGAGGGCTACGCGGCGAGCAGCGGCGCTCCCAACGTCTACAAGCCCCTCTGCGGCAATGGCGGTGAGGCGAAGATCATCCTCCACCCGCGCGCGGATTCCTGGGCCTTCCAGGCGAACCTGAACATCACGGTGACGGATGACGGCGTCTCGACCTCGCCGGCCACGACGATCGTGCGGCGCCAATACATGGCGTCGGACCTCGGGACCTACTGGCGCGTCAACCTTACGGGCACGGACCACGCCGAGGCGTGGGAGGCGATGGCCATGACCTATTGCTATTACCCGTGATCGCGAAATCCCGGTCCCATCAAGGTAGAATAGACCGACGAGTCCTTTCCGGCGCAGGTCGATCAGGGAACACCATGAAGAAGCTGTCACTCAAGATCGCGGCCTTCGCTACGCTGGCTATGCTGGCGATGGCGGCCCCTTCGCATTCAGCCCCGAGCCCCGACCTCTCCCCCGCACCGATTGGTGCGGTGCGGACGGTGGAGCAGGCATCCCAATGGCTGGATCAACTCGGCGAGCGCGGCGCGGAGAAGACGTCGTCAGAGGCACGCATTCAACTCGCCCAGACCTATGACCACACCTGGACACCGGGCAACGGCTACGCGCCGTACAATCCGGGCGTGATCATCAATGACGGGCGCTCGAAGGGATGGTGGCAATATCAGTACTACGCCATCCAGACCGGCGGCACGAACGGCTTCATCATCGTCTACTACAACCTGGTCTGTGTCGGCCCTGGGCGCTGCGGCGCGACCTCAGCCGCTTCCAGCTGCTGGATCACGGGCTATGGCAATGGGCCTTGCGCGGAAGGGCCGAACGCCTCGATCCCGCGGAATCTGTGACAACAGCAATCTCATCATGGAAACGCCGGCCTCTCGATGGAGGCCGGCGTTTCTATTTTCGGGCAGCCTAGATTCGGAATTGGCCGATCGACGGTCCCAGCGTCTCTTCCGCAAGCTGGAGAATGCGCTCTACCCGGATGTCATGGGAGGCGCATCCTGGCGTCAGCTTCACGCTCTGCACGAGCACTTCGGTGCCCGTCTCCTCGTCCGTCATGACAAGCTGGGTTGCGTTAGCTCCCTCATGGACGCCGATCGGTCCACGAAGTACCCGGACTTCGTCGCGTGTGAGCTGTCGACGAATGAGGTGCATCGGCTCAAGGAAGCCGCCGGTGTATTCCGTAACGGGCACCATCGACTTGGCGACGGCGCCCATGGCGTCGACGATGTCTCGTTCGGTGATTTCTTCCTTGCCCCTGGCGAGAGCCCTGGCGTAGGCGGTCAAGCGAGCATCTCGATAGAGGGATGCGTCAACGACATAGACGTCAGTCAGGTCGCTCAGCTTTATCTCGACCGGCAGGCTTTGATCGTACGAATCCATAGGGTGTTCACGGCGGGCCCGCGGATCAGCCGAAGCGTAGATGAAGCCCTCGTAAGCGATGGGGTCTACCTTGGCTCGCGGGCGATCACCTAGCCTGAGAAGGCGCGTTCCGCCCCGCAGCGCATAGTCGTCTTCAGGTCCTTTAGGTTCACTAAGGAGGTGATGAAGGCGGTGATCCCTGACCCAAGCGTAGAGCTTCGGAAAATCAGGGGGCGCCGGCGTCGCCGTTACGGGCAAGAGGTTGGAAAGCCCCGCATCAGGGCCTCCGAGCTCAGCAGAAGGGAGCTTGATCAGCTGGGCAATGATCCGGTCGACCACCGCTTCGACCTTGGCCACGATCTCGATGAGAGCAAGGGCCGTCGGCTCAGCACCCTCGGGATCATATTCCCTTCCCAGGTCGTTGGTGTGGAGCAGGATTCCGCGATAGCGCGGGAGATGGCTTGCTTCGTACCGGAGGTATGACTTGCGCTGGCCATTGAGCTTCGCGTTGGTTTTGAAGCCCTCGATGAAGGCCTTGGCATCGGCCTTCCAGTTGCGGCCGACATAGATCGCGGCGGTCGGACCGCTGTTGTCGGAATAGGTGACGAGCTCGATCCCCGGCGGGATTACGATCTCGCTTAGACCGGCAGCGACCGCCTTGCCGTCGCGATCGACGTCGTGCATCCCGAAGGTGAAAACGAAAGGCCCTTCCGGCAGGTCGCCGCTGATGCGCTGGACTTGGCGATGCAGGTTGCGCCCGGATCCTCGGATCGCCAGCTCCACGTTGAAGCCGGGAGCGTCCCATCCGACACGGGCGAATTCCTGGACGAGCCGCGCGCCAGCGTGCGCGAGCGGGTGACGGTTTCCCTCGTTCGGCCAGACGAAGTCGGGTTGTGCCAAGGGGAAGTCATCACGGTCGATTGAAAGCGCCACGGCGAGCCCTCCTGTGTTGGACGGACTGTGCGCCGGTTCGATGCATGTCGGAAGCAGCCGTTGCTGCTCGCCCACGGGGAATGCAGGCAAGGAAGCCTCATGCAGTCGTCAGGGCGGCCTTGCTGAATAGCTCCTGGGTCAGGAGCCGCAGCCGCCGACGGCCTTCGTAGACGGTCTCCAAGCCCCAAGCAGGGTTCTGTGCTGCGACGCCACTCTCGACGAGGTGGCTCAGCCAAGGCTCATGCAGGACCTTCAAGCTGACTGCGCGCGTTTCGGTGATGTGGCCTTCCTCGCAGACGTACTCCGTCGCCTCGAAGCTGTCTTCGAGATCGGGATCATCCACCAGCACCAGCCAGTACTCCTTGCCGTCTTCCATCCGAAAGAACCGGACGCGCCGGCGGCACTCTCCGTCGTTGCTCTCCACCCGGCACTCGATCTCGCAACCCGCCTTGGAACGACGGATCATTGAGATCTCGGGGTCGCAGATAGCCTTGTTCAGAGCGTGGCAGGCGAGCGCAGGGTCGGAGTAGGCAAGTTCGGCTTTGTGGGGCCGCTCGACGATACAGAGGCCGTTCACCGCGTCCATCGACACGACAGCGATGAGACCGCCATCCGGGCGGACCACCGAAAAGGGGTTCGCCTCCATGAGGTCAATGAACTCGCGCTGCGAAAACATGGGCAACTCCGTACTCCGGCCCACGAATCCATCGAAACGGCCGCCAGGGAAGACTGCCTTAACGACTTGTTAACAGATTTGGCTCGGGAACCAGTCTCGACGCGTCAAATCCTATCCATTCCTACCCGGCGGGAGTCGCCGATTGGTAAATTTGTTCCGATCGAGCTGTATCGCACTCGCTCGGGACTGCCTGGTTAAGCGAACCCGCGCTGCGAGATTGCGGTGATGGCCTCGGCCGCCCCTGAATAGTGCGAGCCTGCAAGCCTAGATTCACCGTTACAGATGCCGTGAACCCTGCATCGTGGTAGGCGTCGAGCCGTTGTGACTTTCCCGCTCGCCCTGTCTATTGATGCCGTCGCATCGATTTCAAGCACCGCCGTCGGGGAGCTCACATGGCCGTATCTGCCAAAGCCTATCTCCTGGGCTCGCTCTCGACCACGGAACTCCGTGCCGCCCTTTCTGGCTTCGAAGCGATTGAAGATAACAGCATCACCGTTAGCGAGCGATGGCTGACTTTCAGCGACGCTGCGGGCGTCCAGCGAAAACTTTTCGTGTCTCAAACGGACGAGCCGAGCCTGGTCCCCGGCGAGCTCACTTATGTCAACATCGGGGTTACGGAACCGGGCCCGGCCTTGATCCAAGCGCTGGTGGATCGCTTCGGCGGATTCCTCAACTTGAACGACGGGCAAAGCGATGAGTGGATCGCTGTTCAGGCGACCCACGCCATCGAGCATGCGGATCCCGAACAAATGTTGATCGTCGAGCTCGCGGCGGTGGTCGGTCAGGAGGCGATCGAGAAAATCATTCCGAACCTGTTCGACCGCGAGAAGGTAGGTCGCCTCGAGGAGGCCTTCGCGCGCTATCGAGAGCGCCGGGAGGCTATGGAGCCCTCCGGGCCGTCGGTCTAGCGTCCGGCGGCCGCCCCTCCAGTGCGGGCGTCGCGGCGCCTGATCCTGCTGTCGACGAAGAGGATGAAGAGCCCCCGGGGCGAAAGCAGCGGAACGCCGTCTCGCTTCAGCACGTCTTCCATAAATAGCCGGACCTGCGTTCCCGAGATTGGGCTCTTAGGGTCCAGAAAGCGTTTGCTCGCCTCGTCGATGATGCCGGTCCAATGACGTTTCGGGACGATGCGCCGGCTGTTCAGGACGGCGTTCGATGCCTGCTCACCAATCATGCGGGCAAGCATCCCCTCGCGGCTTTCGACTTCGTCCTGCGTAGCCATATCGGCAGCGTCCTATCGCACCCGGGCCTTCAACCGTTTTGGCAGAGTCAGGTTAACGGATCAAAGCCCGGGTGCGAACCGGCGGGGGGCACCGGGCGGCGCCGCGCGAGGTGGAACGGCCGGCGAGGCGGCGGGGGTCTTCAGGAAGTCAGGCAGCGCGTCATCAAAGAGCGGCGGCTGCTGAGCGAGATCGAAGGCCGGAGCCCCGTCAGGGTCCCCAAATGTCGTGTCATCGGCGAGCTGCGCCTGGACGGGCGCCGGCGCTGGGCGTGGCCCCGTATGTGGCGGACGTCCCATCGGCGGAGCAGCCGGCGGCAGGCGCGGCGCGCCGAGACGCAGCTCGCCGGGCGAAGAGGTTCGAACCTCCATCGCAACGTGAGGAGGATCCAGTGGAACGACCGTAGTTCCATTGCCGATCCCGACTTCTGCTTCCTCAGTTCTCTGGTCAGCGCTGGGAGCGTCCCCGCCGATATCAGCGACCTCCACCGGATGCTCGACGAAGGACGCATCGGCCTCCTCTACAGGTAGATCGTCGTCCGTCAGCTCCTGTTGAGTCTCTTCACCCGCCGCGGTGTCATCATCTTGAGCAGTGAGCGCCTGCTCTTCGGGCGTGTCCGCCTCGATCTCGGCAACGGCCGCTGGGCCGACATCGTCTGCCGCGGGCTCCTCAGGAACCTCTTCCGCAGGAGCGTTTGTCCCAACAGCCTGCGCATAGCTGACGATTGCAGCCTGCTCACCGTCGAATGGCGGGTCAGGGAAATTGGCTGGCTCACGCGAAGCCGCGGCGGTTTCGGCGCCGACAGGGACCGTTGCGTCGCCGGGGAAGTGCTCGGCCTCGTTGAAGCCTGTGCACTCGATGCGCCAGATCGCGAAATAGAGATGGCGCTTCCAGGCCACGCGCCCGAACCGGCGGGCGTATTTGGCGAGCCCTGTCCGGTCATTAGCTTTGACCGCGTCCCTCGCCTCCTGGACGATCTCGCGAGCCATCCCGAGATGGTTCTTGGCAATCGGAACGCCGAAATAGTCGAGACGGTCGTCTCCAAGATCGACGATCTGTTCCGAGGCCGGCGCTTCCACCGCACGCGGGATCTGCGGCGACAGGCGGGGAATGACCGGGGCAGGCTCCACGGCTGCAACGGGAGCAGCTGCTGCCGCCGCTCCAGGGGGAGCCGCGACTGGTCGCGCCACCGGCGCCGGTGTCGGCGCGCGCGGCGCGACCTCATCGAGTGTCACGAGCGGATGGCCTGCGACCCGATCGGCGACGGCATTGAAGAGCGCGTCAACCAGTTCGGGGCCGCCGATCTTGGCCAGGATTGATCGCGTTTCGCCTTCGAACCTGTCGGCCATTTCCTGCAGGCGCGCGATTTCGGCTTGGATCGCAAGCATGCGACCCACTCGAACTTCGGCGTCGGCAAAAATCTGGGAAGGCAGGTCCTGAAGCGACATAACGGTCCTCAGCGGAGGGCAGCCAGGAAGGCGTCCATATCCGGCGGCAAGCCGACGGACGAGAACAACTTCCCATCAGGCGTCGTGTAGGCAAGGAACGGGGTCGAGCGGATCATGTAGCGGGCGGCAAAGCCGTTGTTGATCCGGATATACTCGCCGGCACGCTCGCTTTCCGGGCTGCCGACTGCCGGGCCCGGCTGAACCGGAACGTTGTCGATGCTGCCCTCGCCCGCGAGCCAGGCCTTGGCCGGCTCGGCGCGGCCGAGGATCGACCTCGTCAGCGGCTCGGAGTTGCGCAGGCCGGCGATCATGATGACACGCACCTGGATCTTGCCGTCGAACACCAGCGGCTTCAGCTTCGCCCAAGCCTGGTGACAGAACGGGCATTGCGGATCGGCCAGCATCCAGATGGCGGGCCGATCTTTGACGCCCACGGTGAAGAAGACGGTCGTCTTCATCGCCTCCATGAAGGCAGCGACGTCCTGGCCGGGATAGCGATACTGGTCGGACGCGCTGGCAGGCTTCGAGGAGATCTGGTGAACGTAGGGGACCGGCGTGGGGACCCCGGCGGGCACCGGGATCTCAGCCGGACCATCGGTACGAAGACCGGCGCCGACTTGGACGGGCGCCGTCGTCGCCGGGGCGGACTTAGTGTCGATGGTGGAGCTGGCGGGGTTTGCTTTCTGCGTCAGCGACTTCGCAACTTCCGGCGAAACCGGCTCGGCGCGCGGAAGCATCCGACCAGGCTCGACAGGCGAGGACAGGCCGTTCTGGCGAGCCTGCTCTTCTTCGAGGAAACGCTGCTGGAGACGGCCGACCTGGACGCCGGTCATCATCATGCCGCCGCGCTTCACGAGCACGCCGGCCACCGCATGCTTGCGATCGGGGGTGACGTACATGGCCTGGATCTTCCCGGGCGCGCCGCCTTCGGCCGGAGCCTCGACGAGATAGCCCTGAACACCGCCGTCGGTTCCCTCGAACGGCGTGATCTTCATGCCGAGCGACTTCATCCAGTCGATGAACTCGCCTTTGGGATCGGCCTTCGGATCGCTCTCCGGGACGGATGGCAGGAGTCCGGCATCGATACCGGGCATCTGCTTTGCTGCCTCGCCGAAGCGCTTGAGCATGGCCGCGATCTGGTCGTTGGTGACGTTGTGACCGCCCGACTGGAACAGGAGGCCGGCGATCAGATGCTCGCCGTCGGGAGCGACGTAGAAGGCGTTGAAGCGACCGTTGGCCGCCTCGCCCAGATAGGTACGCAAGCCAGCGGTCTCGCCGAGAGAGGTGATCTTCACCCCTTCGGAGATGACGTAGCGGATGACGGCGGGGAGCTCGCCGCCGCGGCCGGCGAGAGGATTGCTCGGCTCACCGGTGGGGTTGGGAAGCGCGATGGCAGAAGAGCCGCCGGAGATGACAGGGCCGATGCTCTTGCTCGGCTCTGCCGGCGCCGGCTGGGCAACGGCGCCCGAGCACGCGATGAGGATCGCGGCGGAAACGCCGAGAAGGTCTTTCTTGATTGCCCGCATGGAGCCGACTCTCCGATCATTCAGAAACCCGATGATCTAACGGCCGGTTCTTGCGTGGGTCAACGATCCGCGACTCAATCCTGGTGGATTAAGCCCTCCGTCTTTGCGGAGGAGGCGCCGGCGGCTTTCCCTTTGAAGGATTGGTCGGTTTCGCTGGCACGTCCTTTCGATCCGGGAAGATCGCGTGATCGCAGTTATCGGAAGCGCCTCGGGTCCAGTTGTTGCAGGCAAGGAAGGCCTTGCCCTTGTTGGGCCCATCCTTCGTGATCGTCCGCCGTATCATCTTGCCTTTGCCGCACTTCGGGCATGGCTGCCCCTCGCCGGCGATCGGCCGGCCCTTGATCTTCTGTTCCGACGTCCAGGCGAAATGCTTACAGGCGTCGTCCTTGGTGAAATCGGCCGCGCTGCAGCGGATGTAGCTGCGCCCCTTGTTGGGCCCGTCCTTCTGAACGATGCCGCTCTGCAGCTGTCCCTTGCCGCAATCCGGGCACGGCTTGCCGTCGTCCGGGCTAGAGGCCTTCTCGACATCGGTCCACGCGAAATTGCGGCAGCCGCCTTCGGTCTTGAAGTCGATCGCCGAGCAGGAGATGAACGGCCGGCCGGCGTTCGGCCCCTTCTTGGTCGAGACACGCGACGTCATGGTGCCCTTCCCGCACTCGGTGCAAGCCTTGCCCTCGTCGGGATGCTTAGGCGCTTCCTTGAAGCCTTCCGGCCGGCCGCGGTAGCGACACTGGGCGTTCGGGTCATCCTTGATGAAGTTGTCGCAGCGCAGGAAGCGTTTGCCCTTGAAGGCATCATCGAAGGGCCATGTGCGGGTGCGCAGCGTGCCCTTCTTGCATTCAGGGCAGGTATCGCCATGGCCGGGCAGCGGCTTCACGCCAAGGGCCGCGACGTTGACCGGTTGGGTCTTCGCCTCGTCGATCAGGATGCGAATGGCCCGCTCTTGCTCGGCCATGAAGCGGTCGAGGGTGAACTCCCCGTCCCGGATCTTCTCCAGGTAGGTTTCCCAAAAGGCGGTCATGTCCGGGCTGGAGACCTTTTTTGGCAGCAGGTCTATCAGCGCGCGTCCGAGCGGCGTCGATACGATGATCGATTTCTTGCCTTTGGATTTTCGGACGATGTGTCCGACATCGATGAGCTTGGTGACGATCGCTTTTCGCGTTGCGGCGGTCCCGAGCCCAGAGCTCTCCTTCAGCTGCTGTTTGATCTGCGGATTCGTGACGAAGCGATGGATCGCCATCATGGCGTCGATCAGGCTCGCGTCATCGAAGTGCGCCGGGGGCTTGGTACGCTTGGGGCCAAGTTCAGTGGCCTTCACGTCCACCGGATCGCCCTTGGCCATCGCAGGTAGGGTTCCCTCGACCTCTTCCTTGTCGTCATCGTCGTCAGCCTCGGCGCCGAAGACTTTTTTCCAGCCTACATCGACGATGCGCTGACCGGTCGCCTTGAACCGATCCGCCCTGTCGCCTTGAGGAACGGATACGGTGACAGCTGTCGACTCGTACCGATAATCGGGGTGGAATTGAGCAATGAAGGTCTTCGCGATGAGCATGAAAACACGCTTCTCATTGCCCGACAGAGCTGCGATCCGAGAGGGCGTCGCCTCGGTTGTCGGGACAATGCCGTAGTGGTCAGAGACCTTGCTGTCGTTCCAGACCGGCGACCGAAGCTTGAGGTCGGCCTGGGCGGCGTGCTCTGCCAGATCGGCTGCCTTGGCCAGATTGGCGATGATTTGGGGCGCCTCTTCTGTGAGAAGCGTCGTGGGAAGGTAATCCGATTCAGGCCGAGGATATGAGGTTAGGCCGGTATCATAGAGCTTCTGCGCGATCGCATCCGTCTCTTCGAGCTGCAGCCCGAGCTTGCGAAAGCACGCCTTTTGAAGCGAGCCTGCCGAAAACGCCAGCGGAGGCGGCGTGTGCTTCGGTGTCTTTTGGAGGTCGGACAAGGTCCCCGCCTTCCCCGCAACCCGGTCAATTACAGCTTGCGCGACCGCCTTGTCGAGCAGCTGTCCGTCGGCATTCTGCCCGGGTGTGTCCTCGGGCATGATCCAGCTTGCCTTGAACGATCCGTTCGCGTGCTGGAAAATAACCCCGGGGATGAAGTGATCGACCGGCTTGAAGTTTTCGATCTCGCGATCGCGATCGACGACGAGCTTCAGAGTGGGTGTCTGAACTCGGCCGACCCGAACCTCGACGCCGTCGACGCCAGCCTGGCGCACGACGATTGCGAAGGCGCGCGTGGCATTAAGCCCATGGATCCAATCTGCCCGCTGGCGCGCCAAAGCGGCGTGGGAAAGATTCCGCTTCTCGGCATTCGGAAAGGCTTCGCGGACCGCCTTCTGGATAGCGCTGTCGGTCATCGACTGGATCCAGACCCGCTTCACATTGGCAGCGAACGGGTCGAGGCCATATTTCAGCAGGATCTCGTCGATAATCAGCTGACCTTCGCGTTCGGCGTCGCCCACATGAACGATCTCGTCGGGCTTCTCCCGAAGGCACTGGCTGATGGCCTTGATCTCGCCGGACATGTCCTGCCGAGCCGACATTTTCCACTCGGTCGGCACGAACGGAAGCGTATCGAGTCGCCAGCTCTTCAGGATCGGGTCGTATTCTTCGGGCTTGGCGTTTTCGAAGGCGTGACCACGCGTCCAGGTGACGGTGTCCTGTCCGACCTTGATAAGGCCCTGACCGTTGCTCTGGCTCGCTCCCGTTATTGCGGAGACCGCCTTGGCGATCTCGCGTCCCAGGGACGGCTTCTCGGCGATGTAAAGCCTGCGGACCACTCATGAGCTCCGAATTGAGAGCGCAAGTTTCAGGGCAATTCTTGAGCAAATCAAGGATTGATGCGTTATTCCTCATGCGGGAGCTGATGGCGGCCCCGCTCCTGAACCCGAGATACCCTTGCCGAACACCGTGAACCAGCCTTTCGATCTCACCCCCGGCGTCACCAGGCCGGCTGGCCGGGATGCGCTCGCGCGGGCCTTTCGCGCGAAGACCCGCACGGTGTTGCCGAGAAGCCGCGGCGCGTCGTGGCCGGGACCGGGAATGATCGGGCTTGTGTCGTCGGAGGTCGAGAAGAATGAGCTCGTCAGCCGTGGCGCTTACATCGATTCCTACAAGCGCCTCTCGATTCCCCGATCCGAGGCCACTAAGGACGAGTGGCAGCCATTCGTTCCGTTGATCGCACGCAAAGCGTTCGTCCCGCTGATGACCGAGATGATCCCGGAAAGCTCCTTCGGCGCGTCGCTCACCAATCTGCTGACCGAGGCGGCCTGGAAGGAGATACGTCAGCGGGCCTATCGAGCCGCGGGCCATGTCTGCCAGTGCTGCGGAGAGAGTTCAGGGCCTCTGGAATGCCACGAGGTCTGGAGCTTCGACGACGAACCCGTGGCGGACGGGTGGTGCCGGCAGACGCTTCGGCATCTCATTTCGGCATGTCATGACTGCCATGCCCTCTTCCACCCAGGATTGGCTTCGCTACGCGGGCGTTCAGATGCCGTGATCGAGCGCATCAAAGCCGTCAACGAATGGACCACGCAGGAGCAGGTGATCGCTGCTCAGCACACCAACCGGCTCTTTCTCGAACGGAGCCGCAAGCGGTGGGCACTGGATCTGAGTATTCTTGAGGTCGACGGCCCGCTCCCGTTGAAGCCGAACTGGAGCTTCAGCGAGCGCTCTGGCGTCCTGGCGGCGCGGACCCGGACTGGATTGTCCCGCACCCGGATCACCGGCCTCCGCCACGGGCTCACCTTGGCGAACGGCGAGACAGTTTTCGAACAGGCGCCCCCTGCGATGACTAGGCCCTAGAGCTTGGGGCCCGCGGGCTCGTCTGTCTGTTGTTCGTAGCTCTGGTCGAAGCTCAAAAAGGCCGGATCGACCTTGTCGGTCAGCCAGACGCCATTGTCTGCCTGCCAGAACAGGTGACCGGCAGCCCACATCTCGGACGCGGCCACAGTGAGGACCACCGGCCGGCCGTGACGGCCGCCGACCTTGAGGGCGGTCGGGATATCCATGGAGAGATGGACCTGCTGGCGACCACGAGGCTCCAGCCCGGTTGCAAAGATCGAGTCGAGGGATGCTGCCGCGGTGCCGTGGAAGAGCACCGCAGGCGGCTCCTTCGGCACGAGCCCGAGCTCGACCTTGATCGAGTGGCCCTGCGCGGCCCGGATGAAACGTCCGTCCTCGGAGATCGTGAACCGCTTCTTGTCGCTCGTTGCAACGACCTCTTCTAGCATCGCGCGGTCGAAGCGCTTGCCCGCCTTTTTCGACTTGGCAAGCAGATCGTCAATGCGCACCCAGCCGGCGGCGTCGAGCTTGATGCCGATCTCTTCAGGCGCATGTCTGAGCACGAAGCTCAGGAACTTGCTGACGTCGCGGACGCTCATTGTTGGTTCCTATCCGAGTTCCGCAATCCTTCGTTTGCGAAGCTCGTGACGACTTCGATTCGGGCCGCACAGGCAAATGCAGACATGATCCTATCTAGCATGCCGGTGAGCTCAGGGGGACGGTGCAGGCGCCGCGGCGGGTTCGGGCTCTTCCATCAGCGCCTTGGCGACGTGCTGGCGATAGCTTCCCGAGAAATGGAAAGCGTGCCCGGCCTTGAGGAAAGCAGCCACGACCGCCGGCGTATTCGGCAGCGCTACCCGAGCGGCGCGATCCTTGCTGCCGGCGAACGGGCCGGTTACCGCCAGGATCTCGTCGGTCAGGAAGGCCTTCAGCGTCTTTGGCCGCGCGGTGAACGAAACCACCAGGTGTGGGCGATCCACATAGATCGCCGCCCGGTCGTCCGGAGCGTCCGCATCGGTCGTCAGCTCGCCGCCGGCGCGCAGCACAGCGAGCGCGCCCTTCAGCGACGTCGTGCGGCCCTCCAGCGCATGGATGGCGTCCTGCTTGTTCTTGGGGATCAGCATGGCGCGGTGGCCGACGCCGTTCGTGTCGGTCCAGAGGACCGAGGATCCCCATTTCTGATTGCGGGCGGCGATAACGGCCCGAACCAGGTTTCCATCGAGGACCTTGCGGCGCTCGGGGACATGGCCTGAGGGGGCCTTGTCGAAGCGAGCCAGGGCAACCGGATTCGGCGGCCCGCGCCAGGGCTGTACGAGGATCCCTGCCTCAGAGTGCACCCCTGCTGCAGAGATCACACGAGGCCGCTCGTCGCCAGGGATCGCGTAGCGGATCGTCCACTGGCCCGGGTGAGCCACCTGATCCTTGTCATCCGGCGGCCGCACTTCCAGGACAAGGCCGGTCTCCAGGCCTTCCTCGCCGGGGATCTGGATCGAGCAACCCGGTCGCCATGACGCAATCAGACCCTGGAGGTGGTTGAGCTTGGCATCCTGGTTCTGGACGGCATTGCCCTTCGGATCCTTCAGCGCCTGCTCGACATTGAGGTAGCGCTTGGAGAGTGCCGCGAACCGCAGCTTCGGCCGCAGCTTCTCGATCGCCTTCTTGTGGTCTGGGAAACGCTCATTGGCGGCCTTGGGGGTCTTCTCCTCGGCTTCCTCGATCATGCGCAGGATCTCGTCGGCCTTGAGGGGCTTTGCCTCACGCATGCGCTCGATGGTCGTGACGGTCACCGGCCGGCCGAACACCTCCCCATCGCGAGGGTCGCCCGGTTCGAAGATCTCGCGGGCGATGACCTTCCACTCACCGTCGAGTTCGCGCGCACCACGCGGGTTGCGACCGCGCGCTGCGAGATCCTGCGTCATGGCCACATGGGCGGCCACGACCTCGTCATAGAGGCGGTCCTGCTCCTGTGAGGGCAACAGGATCAAGCGAGAGAGGAACTTGTTGATGTGATAGAGCTCGGTCGCTGCCTTTTCGGGGTCAGGCAGCTTCATCGCGATGAACATCCGCTCGGCCAGGCCCGGCCTATCCTCGAGGAGGCGCTTGCACACTTCGTTGCCCACCTGATCGATGATATCGGGCACGTCCATCGACGTTGCGTTTTCGGCGCTGCCCGTGACGTTGGCGGACATCTGCGCCATCTTGTTGTTCTGAAGTGCGAGGTTGCGGGTCTCCATGGGAAGCCCGGTAGACAGCGTCTCGAACGTCGGGGTCGAGACCTGGCCGCGGCGGTTCACACGCCCGAAGAACTGCATCCGCTCGACGACGTTTGATGCGATCTGAAGCTCGATCATCTTGCGCCGGCGACGATCGCGAACCTTCTCCGAGGCATGCAGCGACAGGCCGGTCGATGCTGCCCTGGTGATGACGAGCGCGTCCGACCGCCCCGAGTTGAACCCGGCGACCTGGGCGACCCGGTCCTGCTTGGGCAGCTGGACATACTCGGAGCCGATGACGCGGACCGAGCGCGCAGAGATTTCCTCTGCCTTCCAGCCCGTCCCAAGCCGCTCGCCCTCGCGCTCGATGGCGGCACGGATGTCGTCGATGGGTGAGAGCGAAAGATCGGGAAACGCCGCGATCATCTCCCGCACCTTCTCGCCCGCGGCGATCATGTCAGGATCTTCGATCGCGACGAGCTCCGGGTCCTTGTTCGGGACCTTCATCCGCAGGGTCAGGGTCCGATCGAGGAAAAGGCGCAAGGCATCCTTGAAGTCCGGCGGCCGGCTCTCGACCGGGAGCTCCTCGTCACTGCCTTCGAAGGCGACGTCATCGGCAGTCTCGTCCGCCCGAGTGTCCGATGCGAGCTCGCGCATGAGGCTCTCCATCGTCGACTCGACCACGACGACGGGCTTCTCTCCCCGGTTCAGGGCGGCGATGCAGCGCTCGATGTCGAGCTCGACCTTCAGAGCGGTCAGGAACTGGCGGACAATGGCAGCCAGGCCGGATCCGAAGTTGGCGGCGTACCAGAACTCCTTCCGCCGCCGGCGGGCGTTCTCGTCCTCGTCCTTCCCGCCGTTGCGGTCGTCGGCCATGTTCGTCGCCTGGCGGCCTAGTCGGGCGATCTCACTCAGAATTGGCGAGAGCGCATCAGCATACGCTCGGTTGCGCTCGGTGCGCTTGGTGTCCTCGATGACCTCGATCTTGATGTCGGAGAGATCGTGCTCACGTCGCAAATAGGCACCATCCTCAGCGAGCATCTGGGACAGAGCTTCCGAAATCGCCTGGCCGCCCGACGAGAGCACGGACATGAGGTCGGACGAGCGCATCGATGCTGGGAAAAGCCGGCGATAAGCAGCGAGGTTGCGCGGGTTCTTCGCGAAGGTCGCCGACGAGAATGTGACAGAATCCGCCTCATCCATCGCCGCGCCCAGGTTCTCCGAGGTGTTGGAGTCCCCGACCGCATTATGGCTCTCATCGCAAACCATGCGCGAGCCGCGGGCGACGCGCCGGAGGAAGTCGGCTTTGATCGAGCCAGCGCGGTTGAACTGGGAATAGGTCGCCATCACCAGCTTGGTGCCGCCCGGGAGTTCGCCGGCCTTGATGGCCTTCTGAACCACGGACGGATCCCAGGCAGGGTGAAGAACCTTGCGATCTTCACCGCCGCCCTCGCTGATTTCTGCCTCGTTGTTGAGGATGAAGGGGCGGCCGAAGAGTTCGAACGAGCCGATGTCGATGATGTCGCGGAAAAGGTCGGAGAACAGGTTCTCCTTCTCGGTGATGAAGATCGCGACAGAGCCCGCGTGGACGATCGCGCGAAGCACGGCAGCCACGACGCGGCCTTTGCCGAGACCGGTGGCGTCGGCGATGACGAGCCCCTGCCCTCGGTCCATGGAGTCGAGCGCCATGGCGACGGCGTCGATCTGTTCCGGTGAAAGCGCCTTGGAAAGTTCCGCGATCGACCAGCCACACCGGCGGGACACGAAGCTGTCGACCGGGCCGTTGCGGTCCTCGATCTGCGCGAGTGCACGGCCCGTTGCCGCAGCGAGGTTGGTCGGGATCGTTGCGATCGGCTTGCCGAGCTTCGAGGCTGGCTCGTATTTGATCTGGAAGCGGTTGACCTTGGCCGAGCCGCCGACGGGCGCCAGCTTGACGAGGTCGAGAGGCGACCTCCCGGCGAAGCGCTTCCTGGTCTCCTCGAACGGAAGATGGACGGTCCGAAACTCAGGGAAGGCCGAGCGGATTTCGCCCAGCTTGAACTGACCGCCCGGGCGTAGCCACGCCGGCGGATCTCCATCGACTTTGCGGAAGCCAACCGCTCCGAGCGCGTGGGCTGCCTTCTGATCGATGCCATGGCCTTCGATGACGACAGCGCGATGGTGCGGCTCTTTCGAGCTGTCAAATTGAGCAACGAAGATGCGGGCATCCTCTACACCCGGATCGAGCCACTCCGTCGAAGCCATTCTACTCACCACCTCGTTCGCCTGACGAAAAAGGGGCGGGCTGATGCCCGCCCCTTCCAGTTTTCGATTGTCGCTTCGATCAGAACGCCGGCGCCGGGGCGCCCGCCTCCTGGGTCTCGGGCTCCGGGGTCTGCTCGGCCTGGTCGGCCTGGGCGGCAGCGCGGCGCGCCGCGCGGCGGTTCTCGGCGTTGTCCTTGAACACCTTCGCGATGTCCTCGGGGGTGTTGGCGGTGATCAGCTCGTGGCGGCCGAGACGCGGCTGGGAGCCGCTCAGCGAACGCACGCCGGTGCCGTACCACTTGCCGACGTCGTCGCCGTCGATCTTGCGCTGCATCGGCAGGTTCGACAGGACCCAGCCGTATTCGGTGCCCTCGTCGGTGTCGATGCGGAAGCGCTCCGCGTCGTCGATCTTGCGCTTCTGCTCGTCCGTCAGGACGGCGCCGTTCTGCTGGCGCGAGGCGACCTTGCCGCTCAGGGTCGAGTTGACACCGTAGTTGATGCGCGACTGCGGGACGGCTTCCCAGATCTGATCGGGATTGCCCGAGAGGGCCTCCGCCAGCAGGTCCTTGGTGTTGCCCTCGGTCAGCATGCGCTCGGCGAACTTCTCGACCGTCTCGTAGGCCTCGGTCTCCCGATCCCAGCGACGGATGCCCTCGGCCGAGAAGGCCACGATCGCGCCGTCTTCACGGGCGATGCCGCGGATGTAGACCGAGACGTCGACGCCGCCGGCGCCACCGATCTCGACCGCGTTGCGGACGGCCTCGACGAACGAGTCGTGGTCGTTGAAGAGCTTGCCGTCGGCCGGGTGGCTGATCACGGCCGCCTGGACCATGCGCGGCTCCTTGCCGTCACGCTTCACCTCGCGCTCCGGACGAACGCTCATCGGGAGGTTGAGGTAGATGTACATGGTCTCAGGATTGAACGTGCCGAGCTTGCCGAACGGGCGATCGACATACTCCGCCTCGATCATGGTGCCGCGGATCTTGCAGCGATCGAAGGCGACGTACTGACCTTCCTTCAGCGCCTCGTTGTTGTTCTTGCCCTTGGCGATCTCGTAGACGCCGTGCTTGATGTTGGCTTCCTGCTTGCCGGGCTTGTCGGCCGAAACCTTGACCTGCACGACGGTGGTCGGCATGCCGTGCTCGTCGTAGTTGGCGACGAGGTCGTCGACCGAATTGACCAGGAGGCCGGTCAGCACGTCCTTGTCGGGGGTGCGGCCAGCCTTGTTGGCGAGCTCGGCGCCCTGGAAGAGGACGAGGACGTTCGGATACCCGTTGCCGGCGCCGCGGCCACCGGACTTGGACTGCTTGAGTGCAGCGAGCGACATGAATCTCTCCTAACGAACCCCTGGCGTTTTCGAATGGCTCAGGGTTGCAGATGGTTGGGTTCGCCAGCCGCCCTTCAGCGGCTAGAGCAAGGATCGAGTCGATCAATCCTTGCATGGAGAGAGGTTCCGGTGGATCGATGAAAGTCACCAGAGGCCGGTCAAGCGATTTTTCGCGACGGGAAGGATTATTTCAGCCTGCGGTGTGCTTCTGGCGTCAAATCGCAAGGAATAACAATGACGATTCCTGCGGATCTCGAAGGATTATTTTTCGGCGCGACCTGGGACTTCGCGTTAGATGCCCGGCCCGAGATGCATCTCGGGATCATCCATGGCGTCCACCAATTCTACCGCTTCCGGTGAGAGCGGCACGCGCGACGGGAATGCCTTGGCCATCCCGGTGACGTAGCCCCCGAGTGTCGCTTTGGTGAGCGGTTCTCGGGCGAAGATCTTCGATCCGAGACGATGGAACCCATCCTCGATCTGGAAGTCTCCGTCAGCGCTCGTGACCTCGATGTCGATTGGCCAATCGCTTGGGTGGACCACGAAGAAGGCGATCCGCTGCGCATCCCACCCTGCGGGCTTGCGGTCTCGGAGGCCCATTGGAACGAACTCGGTTGCGAACAATCCTGCTTCGATGCACCGGGCGACTTCCTCGCGCGTGACCTGCCCCCTGCCCCAGATATCGTCCTCAAACGGATTGTTCAGATGGGCTATCTGGCCAGTGGCGATCAAGAAGGTCGGGTTCCCAGTCTCGAAGCCCGGGGTCAATCCAAGCTCGTCCCAGAAGCGGACGGGCGTCAGCATGTCATCAATGTCGTGACTGAAGACCTCGCGGACCTTCGCCTTGAAGGAGAGCCAGCTTTCGGCCCCAATGCTTCGTCCATGCCCCATGAGCCGGCGCGGCTCTTCCGGCGAGTAGACCTCGAAGCCCATCTTGCCATAGCGCGCGACGGTCTCGCCGTTCTGGTGCACCCAGACGGTGGCCTGATCGCTTTCCGAGGCGATGATGGGGTTGTTAAGCAACTGCTTTTCCCGAGGGCTGTGTTCTCCGCTTTGATACGGGTCAGCGATGCAAGCCGCTAGCGGTGTCGCCGAGCTCATCCCGGCCAAATTATCCGCCCCAAATTGTGAAATCGGGGCCGCAGCCGCTTGAACGGAACTCGCCGCCAGCGCATTCTGTCGTCAGGGAGCTGGAGAACGTGTTCTGACGCCGAATGCAGGACGACCGACAGAGATGTCGCCGCATCGAGATCCGAGCGCAGGCCTTCGAACCCTTCGGACGAAGGGGGGATCATGACGATCCAATCACCGGATCTGGTGCGGCACGCGATCGAGCTGGCGACGGACGTCTTTGTGAACCAGGATTTCAGACCGTTCCGCGCCGCTTTTGTCGTTCAGCTCGGTGAGAATTATGCCGTGCTTCCGCTGCTCGACAGCGTCGATCCCGATACGATGCGTAACGCGGCGCAGGAGTTCATCTCCGATCACTCGGGAAGCACCTTTGTGATCGCTCTTAGTTCGCCCGCCGAGGGAAAGGCCCAGCGCCTGCATCTCACCTATGTCGATGAAAAGGGCGACCAGCTGCATATCGAAGCCCCGGTGATCGACCAGGGTGAGCGTGGACTCGGCCCGCTTGAGATGGTCGATGTCCCTTGCGATGAGATCGGCTTCCTGCTCACCCCTGCCCCTCAGGTTCGTCCACTCTAGGCCGCGGCCTTCCGGGCTACCGCCTCGCGGAGCAGGTCCCTGACCATAGCGCGGACGCTCGGAGGCGTATTGTCTCGCTCGAACTTCTGTTCGATCTCTTCTAGCATGATGCCGCCGTCGGCGCTCGCCGAGGTATCGACGGCGTCCTCTGCCTGCAGGAGCGTGACGAAAGCCGAGGAGATGTTCTCGTCGCGCGGGCTCGGCTTCGTCGGATCGACCAGGCGGCCGGTCAGATCGAAGACGTCGCTCTCGAACGGGAGCTCCACGGGCTCGAAACGAGAATTTCGATCAAGAGTCCAGGCGCACGGGACGTGATCGATGACATCGATGCTGAGGCGATTGATGTTGCCGGGGTTCAGCCAGGTCGTGGCGCCGGCGACGACATGCTTCTTGCGTGTGTGCACATGGCCATTAACGACGAGCTTGCACCCTTCAATCGGGAACGGATTGACCGCACCCGGATAGGTCTCCTCGAAAGCGATGTCGTGATGGGTCACCCATAGGACAGCGTTGACCCCGCTGAACACACCGGTGACGTCCGTCGGGATCTCCTGGCCGTACGGGGTCATGCCGAGGCCGAGCTTGACACCGCCGAGGTCGAAAACGCAGACCGGCCCGGAGGCTGCGACAGCATCCAAGGTGTCGTTGACGGCGAGGAAGGCCAAGCTATCGCCGTCGGACAGCCTGCTGTTGGCAATGTCGTGGTTCCCGACATTCGCGATCGGCGGGATCTTGAGAGCTTTCAGGATTCTGGAGACGCGGGTTTTCAGCGCCTCATCCTTCTCGAAGGGGTCATCGAAGAGGTCGCCGAGCAGGATCATGGCGAGCCCGCGCTGATTGGCGATTTCCACGCAGTGTTCAAGCTTGCGTAGGACCGGGTCGGGCCAGGTCGGATCCTTCCGGCGCCCAGGCCGCGAAGAGGTGATGTGCGGATCGCCGACGAACATCAAGCCTTCGACCTGAACCGGATCCTGGTAGAGCAAATGGCCGGCTACAATCACGCCGCAACTCCATGGATGTGATCGAGCAGCGCTTCCGCGGTGACCTCGCAGCCGCAGGTTGGGCACCGATTGCCAAGGGTGGCAGAGAGCGCCTCCATCTGGCGGCGGATATCCGCCTCCTCCGAAGCGATCGCCGCGGCCTGTTGCTCGGCATCAGTCAGCCGCTTCCGCGCCGCATCGATGGCATGGGCAACACGTTCGTGCGTGGGCTCCTGCGTCAGTTCGGGCATCGCGGGAAGCTCTGCCAACGCAGCATCGCGGGCGTCGATCAATGACAGCTCGTCGAGAAGTCCAGCAATCTTGCGTGCCAGTTGCATCTGTCGATCGATCGGCTCGAAAGCCGGTTGCTCTGGGATGTGGTCGAGCACGTTGGATTCGCGCGTCGCCTTTGCGATGATCCCCGAAGCGCGCTCGATAATCGTGGCAAGACGGTCGAGTTCAGTTACCCGCGCTTGCCGTTCAGTGATCCCGTCCAGATCTGCCGACGCCGGAAGCCCCCGCAATGCCACTCCGGTGGCCTCCAGACGGGCTTGAGCGCTCCGGAGGTGAGTGAGCTTAGTCACAACCTCCTCGACCGCGCTGAGCCTTCCCTCGCCGTCAGCGATCTCCGTGGCCAGTCCGCGCAGGATTTCGATATCAGCCTTGATCGCTCCCAGGACCTCCAGAGCCTTGAGAATGTCGAGCACACGACCGAGCTCTCGCTCGCCATCGCGTACCACCTGTTGGTCGCGCTGGCTGCGTTCCTTGTGCACCGCCAGCATGAGGCGGGCATAATCAGATTCCTGGCCGATCGAGAGGACGCTGGCTCGCCGCGACGGTGACTCGCCGAGAAGGAAGACAGGGGTCTTCTGGTGGGAGATCTGGACGTCCAGGTTCTCGATGCGCTGGACCGGGAAGATCCTGGAGAGCCAGCCCGGCGCTTCACGGCCGCCGGTCTCATGATGAACGCCCGCTTCCTCCACAACGGATCCGTCCTCTTCGAGGAGCGTCCAGAGATTGATGGGGTTGCGCCGCGGCTGGCGCGTGAAGCGCAGCGTGCGCCGGCCGGCCAGTCCGATCTCGATGGTGGCGAGCTGGCTGTCATGCCGAACGAGGCTGTCGCTCGTCTCGCCCATGAACACGGCCCGCAAAGCCCTTATGAAAACAGACTTCCCGAGGTTGTTGTTTCCGTTGATGAAGTTGACACCAGGGCAAAGATGAAGCGTGGCGTCGGCGTAGGCCTGGACGTTGATGAGGCGGATCCAGCGAATGCCCGGCTGATGATCCTCCCATATCGGGAGAGGCTCCTCGCAATGGACGCTGGACTCGCTTTTCGGAACACCGACAATGCGAGAGATGCGGGCGCCAGACGGATCGAATTTCTGGAGATCGTGATGCGAGACCGCCAGGCACTGGAGCCCGAGGCGGGTCGCCGCATCATGGAGGACGCGGAAAAAGCTCGGAACTCGTTCCGGGGCTACCCAGCAGTCAGGTTCGTCCAGCGCGACGAAGCGGGCGAGCCCCGACTTCATCACCGCGATAAGGCGCAATCCCATGACGACAACATTGGTAAGTGCGCCGCCCTGATCGTTTAGAACGTCTTCGAGCTTCCCAGAAGGGTGCCTCGAGGAGATGTCGAGCGCCGGCATGCCGCGCTCGGTTGAAAGCGTCAGGGCAATCGGCTTTTCGTCCGGAAGCACCTCGGCAACAAGAGCCGACAGAAGCGTCTCGAACGAACCGATGCGCCGGCGTCCGGCCTCGGACTGGATCTCGTCAATGAACTGCTCGACCTCACGCTTGATCAACAGCCGGCCTTTGGCGGCGCCGACATCACGCGTCAGCTCGTCCCGGCGCTGGGCAAGGGTCTCCTGTCGCCCCTCAAGGCGAGCATGGCGCTCACCGGCGCGGGCAAGCCGGGTCGCCCGGTCGGACATCATGCGGGCTGGTTTTCCAAGGCGACGAGATTGGTTTCGGCCGCCGCGATCGCCTCGCCGAAGCTCTGGAGCTTGAGGGCGTTATCGGCGCGGATGTCGTCAGCCATCTTCACCAGCGCAGCGACATCGGCCGTGCCGAATTGCTCGATGGCGGATTTCTCGGCCTCGGCGAGCTCGCTTTCGGCGCGCTCCTTATCAGCCTGGTTTCGGATGGCGCGCGTGCGGAGTGCATCGTGACGCTTCTTCAGGTCATCGAGCTGCCGCACTGCTTCGCTGCGTTGGGTGGTCATTTGGAATCGTCCTCGATCTACCGGACAACAATGGCGCTCGCCGGCCGACAGTCGCAAGGACGAGGGCCATCGAAACGGGGGATGAGCATCCAAGAGCGCGTTGTTGCTTTCAGGGATGAGCCTCACGATTGATGCATCGAATCGTGATCAAGGCGTCTCCCCATGAAGAACAGCAGGTTCATCGTTTTCAACGCGGACTGCGGCTGGATCCAGGGCGATATCGCCGCGGCACGGCCAGAAGAAGCCGTCACCCGCATGGAGGCGCAGCTTTCTGAGCCGACCGACAACGCCGAGTGGCAGGTCTTCATCGCTCCCGCCGATCTGCCGTTCTCCTATTCGGCCGTCGACGCCGAGCTGGTTCAACTCCTGCGTCAGTCGAGCCCGGTCGCCACCGTCCCCAATTCCCTGCTGACCGAACGTTCCTACGCGCTCGCGAGCTGATCTCTCGGCTGCGCCATGACCATGACGCTCGCAGAGTGGCGCGGCGCAATTCGACCGATCGCGGACGATATCGCGGCTGAATTGCTCGCCGCAGCCGACTGCGGCCCCTTCGATGGCGGCTGCCTCGCCTTCGCGCTTGCCCTCCGGGATGTCATCGGCGGCGAGCTTGTCGTCTTGGCGCGGGCGAACGGTCTCGCCGATCACGCAGCTGTACTCCAAGGCGACCGGTTATGGGATTACGCGGGGCCGCGGGCCCGCTTGCCGTTCATCCGCCGTTTTGCCTCCGCCGAAATGCGAGGGAATTGGTGCGGCATCGATATCCGCCCCTTCCGTGAAGGTGACCTTCGCGATGCACCGGATGATCCCGAACTCGTCGAGCGGTTGGCGTCACTGCTGAAGAGCGCTTTGCCAGAATATCTGCCCACACATTCGCTTTCGCTTCGCGCGTAGGAACGGGAAGCTCGCAGCGCCGTTGAATCGGCGTTGTGGAGTAGCGTGTCGTGCGTAAGCGTTCCATCCTGCGATCCGGCCCAGGCGGCAGTGTCTCGCGCTCGCGCGTCGTGGCGCGCGCGCCCGGACCGGATCTGCTCGATGATCCCTTCCCTGCTTCGATCTCCGCCTGCCTGGCGAAGACCGCCCTGCAGCCGCCCTCCGGCCCCGACTGGCTATTCGAGGTGAAGTGGGACGGGTACCGGCTCTTTATCGAGCGCCACCCGGATGGCCGGCTCGTCCTCAGGACGCGCGGTGGAAACGACTGGACTTACCGATTCCCCGGAATTCTCGCGGCCGCCGGTAACGTTCCCGCTGATACCTTCATCATGGACGGAGAAGCCGTCGTCCTGAACGATCATGGGGTCTCGGATTTCGCGGCGCTGCAAAACGCTGCCCGCCGGCGCTCAAGTGGAGAGGTGCTCTTCTACGGCTTCGATCTGCTCTATCGCGACGGCATGGATCTGCGTCGTCTCCCGCTTGTGGAGCGGCGTGCGGCACTTGCGGACATTATCGGGGAAGATCCTCATCTCCGGATGAGCGAAACCGTCGAGGCCGATGGCGCCGCGTTTCTGGCTGCTGCCTGCGAAATGAAGTTGGAGGGCATCATCGCGAAGCGTGCCCGGTCCCCCTATCGCTCGGGGCGCGGCGGTGACTGGCGGAAGATCAAATGCTTCCAGACCGCCAACTTCCTCGTGATCGGGTACAAGTCGTCCCGATCGTCGTTGGGCGGCCTGGCGCGTCTCTATCTCGCCGCACGCAAAGGGGATGAGGTGCGCTATGTCGGCACCGTCGGAACCGGATTCTCTGAGCGGTCGGCCGGCGCGATCCTTCAGCGCTTGCGGCCGCTGAAGCAGTCCGAGGCGGTCACTCAAGTCGAGGGCGGAAAGGCGACCTGGGTCAGGCCGGAAGTGATCGCCGAAATCTCCTTCCTGGGCATGACGGGTGAAGGAGGAAAGCTCCGGCACGCCTCGTTTAAGCGGCTGTTGGAGGCTGGTCCCGGAGAGGCCGATATCGCCGACCTCTCCGCTTAAGCATCAGGGCGTCGGAGCCTGAAGCTGAGCTTCGGGGGCAGGCTCGCCGTCCTTGAAGCCGGCGCGATACGCCCAGCCCACCATGTCGTAGACTTTGTCGAAGCCGTGCCCGGTCTTCTCCGAGACACACCAGTCTTTCAGCGAATCCGCCGGGATTGTGATCGGGTTCGAGTTGGTGATGGTGTATCCGGAGCCCCAGACGAAATCATGAAGGCCGAGCTGGCCGGCAACCGATCTCGTCTTTCCGCTGTCGCGAATGGTCGCCGGCTCGATGATGAGCGGAAGGCTCCAGTCTCGTTCGATGAACTGCTTGAGCGGAACTGAGATCGTGAGCGACGGCACGCCGCCATAGGAGCTCTCGCCGAGAATGAGGAACAGATCTTCCTTCGAAACCAGCTCCGGCTTATCCGGGTCGGTCGCCCAGGTCGCGTCACGCCAGGAGGCGGCACGGGCCTCCTCTTCCGCGCGCCGGTAATCGGCCCAGCTTTCATCGAAGCTGGCCTGGGTCAGATCGATCCCCTTGTCCTCTCGGACAAAGTTGACGAAGGCGTCGCGGTCCATGTTGGCCATGACGAAGAGCGGAATGAGCCGCTCATCCAGGATGACGGTCTCCACGCTGCAGACGCGATCGACGGCCTTGATCATCACGTCTTCGGGCGACAACCCATTCATCCCGGGGACGTAGGTGAGCCGGACGTGATCGTTCTTGCCGATCGCGTCGAGCGGGGTTGAAGTATCCTTCGCGGCGAGCTCCTCTTCCAGGACCTCATCCATCCGGGCCCAGATCGCATCGCGGATGGACGAGGACTTCTCGCGACGAACACCACGCAAGCCATCGACCAGGTCGTCGACGAGTTCCTCGATCGTCGAGTCGCCCCGCGCTTCTGCCGCGGCATGGTCGACGGCGCTCGGATGCTCGAAGCTTGCGCGAATGTGATCCTCAACGGCGTCACGGCCGCCGAGGATGAAGGCCTGGGCGCACTTCTCCAGCCAGTCGTTGGAGGGATCGCCGTCGTTGTCGAACACGTCACGCGCATATTTGTCGACGGTCCGGCCGATCAGCTCTCGAACCGCCTCGTTGTCGAGCGCCTGGCCGACCGCCTCGCTGAGGCTCGCGCCCTTGCGGATGTCGATCTCGACCTCGATGTCGCCGGTGGTCAGCTTGAACGCCATGATGATCTCCTTGTGGGTCGACAATCCTTCGAGATCATGCATGGAACAATGGACACGTTGAGCGTGCCTGAAGGATCGATGGACGCGAACCTTCGTCGAGGCGACCATAGGCTCGCAGCAATGGAGTCGCTCGCCATGTCCGAGATTTCGATCGAGCCGCGCGTGAAACACGGGCCGAGCATCGGGACATTCTACGAAAAGCCGATCCCGGAGTGGATCGAGGCCGACACGGTGCGCTACGATTTCGACCGCGTCGCTATCATCGATCGTGATGGCACGATGGATATGGATCAGCTCGCCCACGGCGAGACCGTCATCGCACCGGGGCTGATCTACGTCCGGCAGGTCCCTGCGCCGGCGGCGACGTAGAGGAGACAAGAAGGATGGTCGACGGTGTCGAGATCACCTGGATCGGAGGCAACTGCCCGGTCCAGTCCGAAGGAACGGTCGACGGGTTGCCCTACTATTTCAGGGCGCGCGGCATGCATTGGGCTCTGGAAATCGAGGAAGCGCCCGGTTCAACCTGGCGTCACGAAGAGCCCTATGGGACTGGCCCCTTCGACGCCGGATGGATGCCCGAGGATGAAGCGCTCAGTTTCATCGAGAAGGCCGTCGGTCTGTTTCGTAGTCGTGGCTCCGGGGCGGCCCCGAGCGGTGCCGACGCGGAGCAGTAAGGCCGCGCCGGCTTCGGCAATTACATTCCGGGACGCATCTCGTTCTGACGACGGACGATGGTGCGCGCCTCCTTGACGAAGGCAGAGAGCATCCGGGGCGACGACGGGTAGCTGCCCTGCGGAACCGGCAGGCGCCCTTCGTACTGGCGCAGCTCGTTCAGCTTCTCGACGAATGCGTGCGTGCTGTTGACGCCGAATTCGGGCGAGAGATGCTCCGGCCACTCCGCGCCCCGCAGCTGCCCGTATGGCGGCGCCCGGAAGATTTCCGGACGCTGCCGGAAGCGGGTGCGGTCCGGATCTGCAAGCGGACGATCGGGCAGCTGTTTCGCCTCGGGAGGAACAGGCGTCGACGTCGGGGCAGCCACCGTTGCCAGTTCCACCGGCGCCTTTGGCATCCTGCAGATGCGATACGCGATCG
This sequence comes from Hyphomicrobiales bacterium, assembly GCA_930633495.1. NCBI lineage: Bacteria > Pseudomonadati > Pseudomonadota > Alphaproteobacteria > Hyphomicrobiales > Hyphomicrobiales bacterium. The sequence continues at coordinate 62,518 of CAKNFJ010000002.1, forward strand.
CCGTGTTCAGAAGATCGAGGATCTCGCGGACCGCGCCCGGCGTGAGGTCAGAGCCGACGCCGGTCTTCGTGCGCAGTTCGCGCGAAAGCTTCGAGTGCAGATCGTCCTTGGCATGGCGCTTGCCGCTCACCTGCTCGGAGGCAGCGACCCGCATGGCTTCCAGGAACACGTCCGCAGAATAGCCGGTCTGCTCTTCCAGCCGATCGACTCGGCTGACCAGATGGATTCGATGTTCGGCCAGATCATCGATCATCTCCAGGCCGAGCGCGGTATGCTTCTCGTCTCGCAGCAACGCGATATGCATATCGACGGCCATATCGAAATGTTCGAGGCCATTCATGCGGTGCCAATAGGCCGTGTTCACCAGATCCGCGACGAGGCGGAAAGCATTCTTGCCTGCTTCGCTCAGCCCGTCGAAACCGAAGCTCTTGCCATCCAGGCTGTTGCTCGCGAAGAGCATGCCGGCGTTGCGAATGAAGAGCAGCTCATTCGGCTCGCGATGATAGCGGCCGCCGATGCCGTCGAACAGGGACTTCTTCCACTCACGGGCGCGCGTCAGCTCGCCGTCGCGGCCGACCGCTTGAGGGGTAAGAAGAACGGTGAGATTTCCGCGGCTCGACAGCTCCGCCGTTGCGAGGAGGCGGCGCGACGGCAGGCGATCGATCTCGCGAACCTTCATCACCACCGTGTCGGCATGCCGGCGATAATCTGCCAGGTAGCGGTCGGCGTTGCGCTTCTCGCCGAAGAGCGAGTTCTCACAGTCGACAATGGTCAGGGCCAGCCTGTCGGCATAGATTTCATCCGGGCCGCCGACCAGCGCCTCGATCGCCTTATCGGCATCGTTGAGCATGACACGGAGGTTCTCGTGCTCGTTGATGCCGCGGCAGCGGGTCTGACCATCAATTTTCTGGTCGGGGGCTTTCCAAACCTGGCGCATAGGTCGTCCTGCAAAATTGGATCTCCCAATTTTGCTAAGAGCGCCCGATGAAAGGCACAAAGACCGAGGGCTCGCGCTGCTAGAGCCGCAAGAACGATGCGACCGCCTCTTCCTCAGCCTCGGGAGCCGTCAAGCCCGCTTCTTCAAGGATGCGAGCAAGCTCGTCTGGATGATCAACTTCAAGCAGCAGCATGGCTGCGTTCGCGCCAATCTCCCCGCCCGCGTAGGCAGTGGCTGGGTCGGCGATGATCGATTCGAAATCAAGGACCATGTGACGCACTCGTGGACGTGCGCTACATTACTTCGATCACGCGCTCGCGTGAATGCCTATCGACGGAAGGCCGGCCCAGGCACGTCCTCTTCGGCCAGCATATCATCGGCCACCACGCGCGCGGCCCGGGCCATTCTCACGGCGTCGAAGCGGGGCCCTCCCACATTCCCGAGTTCCTGCGCATAGGCCACGGATGCCTCCAGCAAGCTGGTTGAGATCACTGCCATGACGCGGGCGGGCGACTTACCCTCTGACCCCGTTGCAATGGCGTAGCGAACGGTCGCGGCCTCGATATCGCGAGCGAGTTGCGCCAAGGCAGCCTCTTCGCCCGCATCGCAGCCCACTGCGAGATGTGCGTAAGGGCTCGGCTGCGCCGGCACGCGTCGCGGAATCGATCGTGCTGGACCGGACACGAGGCGAAGATGGCCCCTGGTTCGAGTTCTTGACGCCTTGCCAGATACCGGCTTCATCGTCTCTCCTTCGCGAACCCAGCGCGCCGGACGGAGGAATGGTGTAAGGAATGTATCGGCATTCCTTGAAATCCGGAAATGCGAGTGGGATCGGCGAAGCCATTCGTTTCGTCGCTAGTGGGGGGCGGCCGGAATTGCTCCGGCGGCGGCTCCTGGCTGCTGAGACGTTCTCTGAGCCCCAAGTTGGTGCGCTCGGCCAGAGTCGAACTGGCAAAAATCCGCTCCTGAAGCGGGCGCGTCTACCATTTTCGCCACGAGCGCATTGGTGGTGCGGGCAGCAGGACTCGAACCTGCACGGCTTGAAGCCACCAGATTTTGAATCCGGCGCGTTCTACCAGTTTCGCCATGCCCGCGAAGAGGAGAAAGAAGGTGGTACGGACGGGGAGGCTCGAACTCCCAGGGATCTTTCGATCGCGCGCCCTCAACGCGCTGCGTCTACCAGTTTCGCCACGTCCGCATTTGCACCTCAGCGAGCCTGCAGCTCGCCGGTCATCGTTGGCGGACAGGGCGAGATTTGAACTCGCGGAGGAGCCTATTCAGCCCCTCGGTGGGGTTCGAAGCCACCGCCTTCAGCCACTCAGCCACCTGTCCGTACCTTCTTTCCGCCCGCCTGGTGGGAGCCAATGGCTCGACCGACCAAGCGGGCGCTGAAATTCATGCGTTTTTGGAGGGGTGGCGGAGCAGGTGAGATTCGAACTCACGGTGGGATTTCGCCCACGGCGGCTTTCAAGGCCGCTGTCTTAAGCCACTCGACCACTGCTCCGATTCCCAGCTCCTTGAGATGAACCCAAGGGGCATTCCTTGATGTTTTGGAGGAGAGCGAGGGATTCGAACCCTCGAAAGACTCGCGCCTTTAGCCGATTTCCAACCGGCCGCAATAGACCACTCTGCCAGCTCTCCGTCCGTGATCCTCACCGAAGCAAGGAAGTTCTGTCCTATTTTTGCGCGCGCTGCGCAGAGAGGGAGGGATTCGAACCCCCGCTAGACTTTCGCCTAGGCCTGCTTTCGAAACAGGCGTCATCAGCCACTCGACCACCTCTCCAAGCGCGCAAACCTACCAGGTCGCCAGCAACAGGGAGCGAGGTGATGCTCGACCTGTTGCTGGCCCTCATGGGTGGGAAGCTCCGGATTTCGAATCCGGCAGACCGCCTCACGACTTTCCTGGCCGCAGCAGTCACGGCGGCTTTCAAGGCCGCTGCCTCCATATCTCGGCTGCCGGCGAAGCGCGATTTCAAGTCGCTTCCACCAGACAGCCTTGCCGAAGCCTCTGGATCTCAAGTCCAGTAGGCATGCCAGCTTTCGAGGCTGGCTTCCCGACGGCTTTCAAGGCCGCCGCTATCGGCAAATCACGGGGTATAATTCGGATCGAGACCGATCGCCTCAGAGCCCGGGTCAATGCGAGTTCAAGTCGCCTGCCCGTGCTCACGGCCGCTGCAGGAAGCTCCGGATTTCAAGTCCGGTGGGAGCGAGCAAATTTCGAGTTTGTCGCAGCCAGGGCGGCTTTCCGGGCCGCTGCTCCTGCAAGGTCTCCGAAGCGGCGGAGGGCAATCCGGAGTTCTGGTCCGGTGGGCGCTGCCGGCGTTCTGGGCCGGTTCTACCCGACGGCTTTCAAGGCCGTCTGCCTCCGCAGGCGAAGAGGATCCAGGTTTCCGACCTGGAGGGCTGGTCTGCAGCTTTCTGGGCTGCACCTGGCCGACGGCTTTCAAGGCCGCCCCCTTCGTTTGGTTCAGGAAGCCCGGTTCCCCCGGTTGATCGCGCTCCGACTTTCTTGGCCGGTGCCATCTGACGGTTGTCGAAACCGCCTTCCTGCTTCGAGGAAGAGAGCCCGGGAGAACCAGGTTGGCTGCAGTCGGCCTTCCGAGCCGCTGCCTGCTGTCTCTTCCTATCTCGTCAGCGCCGAAGCGCTGTCCTCAGCATGCACGGAGCACCTCCGCGCTCAACATGCTCTGAGGAAATCTGGTGGATGATGGAAGGATTCGAACCCCATACCTATCAAAGGAGCTGATTTACAGTCAGCCGCGGGCTCGCCAGTCCCGACGTTCATCATCCGAAGGACCAATCCTTCAAATTCGGCGGCGGTCGGCGCGAGATTTGAACTCGCGGCGGACGGTGACGCCCGCTGCTGCTTAGCAAGCAGCTGGTTTAAGCCTCTCACCCAGCCGACCTTCCGATTGAGGTTCGCGGCACGCCCTCGATGGGGCAGCGCAACTCCTCAGCTTGGGCTATCGCCCAACATGAGCGCACCGGTGTGGCGACCGATGCGCGAGCCAAATTGTCAAACAGCGGTGGGTCAATCGATGACCCGGAAATGAAAAAGGCGAAGCCCCCGATCGGTGTCCGACGGGGGCTTCGCCTTGATCTTCAGTCTGTCGGGAGTTTGGGGGCCTCAGGGGCTCCCGTCATCCGCACAGTTTCGACCATGCCCCGTCGCGCTGTCCGAATAGGACAACGAGGAGAGTGAGAGACTGGACGACGACAGGCGAGCGGCAGCGATCGTGCGCTGGGCACGAGGCTTGAAGCCGTCCTTGCTGTCGAAGTGCGTAGCCATCGAACTCACTCATCTCGTCCGGGATTGGACGATCCGCATATCGTTGAAAGCCCCCGCCTCTGTCAACAGGGGTGGTCAATTCATGCCACTGAAGGATTGAGATTGGTTAATTGGTCCACAATTCCTTGATCGTTGTGTCTTCAGTTCCACCAGGACACGCCTTTTGGAGGTGGCCAATCATCTTGTTTCGCGCCTCGTTGGCCCCTTTCCGGCACGAATTCGGTGGACAGTGGTGCCAGCTAAAGCTGCGACGGCCTATGATTGAGGGCGTTTATCCTTATAGCCTCACATGCATGGACATGATCGGGCGTTTCCGACGAACTGTGTGAGAGAAGGAGATGGCATGAAGATCGAATTTATTGGTCTTACGCCGGATGGCCTGCGGGAGGCCGTGAGAACAGCTAAGGCCGATCTCTACAATGGCTCGCCTGCATTGGCTGTCGTAGAGTCGATCGTGGATGAGGTCTGCGAGCAGATGGCTGCGCAGGCCGAGTCTCATCAGAAATCGGCGCGAATCGCAATCGAATTGCCGGAGAGTCGGTGGCGGATCATCAAGGACGCGATGATGTCTTTTGCTCTCAACGACAATATCGGTGCTCAAGTGATCGTTGACATTAAGAACGTGGTCATCTCGATCGCTATCGGTCTCGAAAAAGTTGAGACTGAGGAGGAATGGTTTTTGGGGAATCGTCGACCGCGGGTCGTCGACCCTCTCCGTTGATGGAATTACTCTTGGCGGATCGCCACGCCTCTCGTTTTGGTGGCTTCGGGCTGTAGCTTGTTGATTTGCCGCGTTCAGCAGGCAGGTTTTGCTCGAACCCGCGACTCAGGCCTCAGATGTACACGCCTCCTCGCCCTCCTCGAACACAGCACCTACGCGGCAGCAAAGCCGCAAAGGGAGAGAGCGCGCGCGACCAGATTTCGGTTACGAGCCTGCGCGATGGCGATTTGGTCTTCGAGGAGAAGCTTGATGGCGGTGAGGTCGGGATCTACCAGAACGAGGGCAATCTCCTCCTCCGGCATCGAGGCACGGTGCTCGGTGGTCATTCCCGCGAGCCGCAGTTTGACCTGCTGAAAGTCTGGGCCGCGGTGCATGACGGTTGGCTGCGGGACCTCGTTGGCGAGCGCTATGTCGTCTACTGCGAATGGCTGCATCGGGTGCACTGCGCCTATTACGACCTGCTCCCGCATTTCCTGTTCGAATACGACGTCTACGATCGGGAAACCGGACGGTATCTGGCAACGGATGAGCGGCACGCCCTGCTCGATGGCGCTCCGATGCCGTCGGTGCCGGTTGTTCATCGTGGGCACCTGAAGGCCGACGCCGAGATCCAGCAGCTGATCCAGCCCAGCCTCTTCAAGAGCTCTGACTGGCAGAGGAGCCTGGCCGAGCAATGCGTGGCGGCCGGCGTCGCGGCGTCCGACGCTGCGACCTGGATCGACATGACCAGTCTGCCCGAAGGCCTCTATGTGAAGCATGAGGTCGATGGTTGCGTCGTCGGACGCTATAAGTGGATCCGCGCCGAGTTTCTGGCGACCATCACCTCGGGAGCGCACTGGTCGCAGCGACCGGCTCTTGAGAATGGTCTCGCCCCCGGCATCGATATTCTGGCAGCTCCGTATTCCGGCGTTGCACTCCGAGGATAAGTCGTGACGACCCCATTCAAACAGGCGGGCTTCGAGGAGCTCGTGCAGTTTCTCGATCGGCCTGTCGGCTCTCCCCTCGCCTGGGATGCGATTGCAGCGCGCGTTCCGTGGCACGCCGAGATGGCTGCGTCCTCGCAGGACCCGGTCTATCATGCCGAAGGAGACGTCTGGACCCACACGGTGATGGTGGTCGAGGCTCTTCGGCAAGACCCTGCCCTGTGGGATCTCTCGGACTTCGATCGTCAGGCGCTCCTGGTTACGGCGCTGCTGCATGACGTCGCCAAGCCGGAAACCCGCCTCGAGGAATTCTCGACCGAGCTCGGGAGGCTCAAGGTCTCCAATCCGCATCACGCCCTGAAGGGTGCCAGAGCTTCCTGGGCCTTCCTCTGGAAGCTCGGCGCCGATGTCGAGATGCGGGAGCGGGTCTTTGCCCTCATTGCCTGGCACCAGCGCGTCTTCCATGTGCTGAGCAAACCGGAACCACGCGACGAGTTCATCTCCTTCTCGCATCTGGCCACTTGGCGTGATCTCGTCATGCTTGCCCAGGCCGACAATCGAGGCCGGATAAGCCCCAACACGGAAGAGACCGCGATCGAGCTCGAATGCGTCCGTCTCGCGGCCGAGGAATTCGGCTGCCTGGATACTCCATGGGCTTTCAGCAATGACGAAGCCCGGGTCATTTTCTGCCGGGAGACCGGAAAGTCACCGTTCTATGAGCCGCGGCCGCCGGCGGGAAGTCGCGTCTTCGTGCTGAGCGGCATTCCTGGCTCCGGAAAGAACACCTATGCCGCGAAGGCATTCCCGGGCCTGCCGCAAGTCTCGTTCGACGACCTGCGCGAAGACGAGGACGATCCGGGTCGCGTGATGCAGCTCGGTTACGAGCGGGCGCGAGAGCACCTGCGGAAGAAACAGGCCTTCGTGTGGAATGCGACGAACACGAACAAGCTCATGCGCGATCGCATCATATCGCTTGCTCGCAGCTATGACGCCCATGTCGAGGTTCACGCACTCGATACCCCCTACCAGACGGTGCTCAAGCAAAACCGCGACCGACTGGCGCAAGTGCCGGAGGAAGCGATCGAGCGCTTCATCGACAGGTGGCAGCCGCCGACCCCGCTCGAAGCCCATCAGGTGTTCTGGGTTTCGCCCGACCACACGCTACGGCCGGCCTTCGCCAATCTCGGGGCGGCTACCGCGCCAGCGCCGGCGGCCCCGTAAGATCGGCCGGCTGGTCTCGTTCGACCTCGGCTTCGCCGAGAAGGCGCTCCAGTCGTAGCGTCCCGCCTGGCACGGCGCGGGCCTTGAATCCGGCTTCGTCTCCATAGGCGGGGTAAAGCACGATCGAGTTCGGCAGTTCGCCGCGGAGCCAGAAGCCGTGCGCTGTGCAGAGGTCGCTGAGCGCGCCGAGGAACGCTCGGATCTTCTCCTCGCGCTCTCTGGCTTGAGGGAGGTCGTCGAACAGCTCGCAGAGGTGGTCCCCGGCGCGCTCGATCATCTTCTCGGTCGTGTCGGGCACTTCTGCCAGGAGAGCAGCCTCCGTCGTCGGCACCAGCCGCAGCGGGCCCATCCCGCCATATGGCCGGCGGAATTCGAGCTCTTCGACGACGCCCCGGATATCGCGCAGCTCACCAGCCTCGGTTCTCACGCCAGCGTGGATCAGCCGCCCTTCCTCTGTCCGCAGGATGACGAGCTCGGCATCAGTGGCTCGGGCCAGCGCGATCGCCAGGGGAACGCAATGCCCGTGGAGATAGCCATTCTCGTAGTAGCCGGCGAGGATGCTGCGATCTTCTTCAGAAAGCGGAACGATCTCGATCTGAGCTGGCTGACGCGGCATAATAAGGCCCGTTCGGTACCGGAAGATGCCCAGATGTGGGACTGGGCGGTTGTCGATTGCAACCTCTAAGCCCAATCTTCGGTGGACGCCCCGACTGGCGCGTGAACATCGGGAGCTCGATTTGAACAAGCGGATCGTCAGCCTGCCGGCTGCTTATCGGGCGCAGGTCATCCCTCCCCGACACCGGAATCCCCAGCCCGCGATGTTCCGCGAGAACGTCACGGTGGCGATCCCGAATTTGACGTCGATCGAGGCTCCTCTCGGTGTCGAATGGATCCAGAATAGCCTGAAGACGCGCTACAACGTCGAAGGGCCGGCTCCCCGGATCGTCTCTCGGTTCCATGAGGGAAGGCACTATGGCGCCGTGCTGAATGGCGACGGATCGCCGCTGCGCGTTGACGACTTCCTCGCGGACGTCGAGCGGCCATCGCATTCCAATGGGTCAATCGGCGAACGCCGTTGGCGCAGATCCGATTATCCCGCCGTTCCGAGCCTGGACGTGCGAGCGCGCTTCTATCGCGACAATGCACTCACGCTCGAAACCGTGTCGGAAGCGGGCAAGTTCGGGCGGCTTGCCTCCTCCAATCGCGACGAAGATCTGGCGCTGGGTCGAGAATCCCTAGCGAGAGGCCTGATCTTCGTCGACGGCAGCGTCTGGTCCGCCGAAGTCGCGGATGAGATGTGGTGGGGAGTGCACTGCTCGGCCGAGGCAGTCGAGCTGATGGTCGGATATCGCCAGGACATGCTGAGCTATTGCTCGCCGTTTCGTCTGGATCGCCGGGATGAGGCGCTCGCCTTGGCATCGCGTGTTGCGGAGCAATCCAACCTGCCCCTCAGCGTAACCGATGACGAGATCATCATTCACTCACCGGCCTCGATCGTGCGCGATGACCTGGTCATGCTCGCCGAGCAGATCACCGCCGGCGCCGGCCTCTCCGTCATCAACGGGCAGCAAGGCTGGCCAGAAGAAATCTCGGAGGCACGTCACGGACTGCTGCAGCTTCGCTCGACTTCAAGAGCGGAGCGAGACCGCTCGTGGGCCGGTCAGGTGATCCAATATGCCGCAATCTTGCGGGCCGGGCTTTCATCAGTGAACGGCGACAGCCTGGCGGCCGATACGCTTCGAGGCATCGATCTCGGCATGCTTCGTTGGGAGTTGATGGAGAAAGGCCGGCACGCCGATATCGAGGCCATCATGGTGTCAGAGGCCGATCTCGCGACACTCGCGCTCTAGGCTTTGCGACTTTCATCTTCGGGCCGCAGCTTCGCGGGAGCATTTCCAGGAGCACGCCATGGCCGAGTGGACCACCAACGAGGACGGTAACCCGCAGATCTCGCACGAGGACGGGACATTCCGGATCGTTCCCGTTCCCGCTTACGGCAAGCGTATCCCGCCGGGCTTCGTGATCGAAGAGCTCGACACCCGTTATCGCTTCGCCGACCCAAACTGGGAGCGCAACGGCACTCGCCATGATTCCGTCGCCCTGGCGAAGAATGACGTCGCCTCGATCTTCGCCCACCGCAAGGAGCTGAAAGGCTTCAACCGGCAAGAGCGCTCATTCGGTCGCGGCCGAGGACGCTCGACTCCCTGGGGCAAGGCAGACAGCTGCACAACCTATGCCCGCGGCGTTCAGGCCTATGGCACACCGAGCCATGGTGGCTTCCTGCTGTCGAAGAGCGCCAATGAACAGGTCCACCCCGCGTGGCGCAACGAAAAGGGTGCGTACGAGGAGGACAGCGAGGCGAACATTGTCGTCATCACCTTTCCCGCGCTGTTCACTCGCCGCGAGCAGGAGATGGCGCGTCGCGCTGCGATGAACGGTGATCCCCACCGCTTCATGGCCGCGACCGGCAAGGACGTTCCGCACGAGGCTTCGAGAAAGCTTCGTGAGGAGGCATTCCTGGAAATTCACAAAGGATGCTGGATGGTGGTCTCGGCTTCAGGACGTGACGACGGGATGGTCGTCGTCACCGCCACTGTCGACGGTGTCCGTGACGCCAACGCCGAGCGCCGGACGTTCCTCGTTCCCAAAGACGACTATGTCATGACCGAGGGGCATTTCGTCGTCGATCTCACGCGGCACGCCGAACTCGAAGCCGAGTCCACCCTCACGCCTTGACGGTGGATGGCCAGGCTCGGGTTCTTGCTGGGACTTCAAGGATGGCCTACGCAATCCTTGAAGCGCGTTCCTGTGGTTGGTGAAACGATGAACGACACGCCTGGGCCGGAAGCCCCTAAGCAACCGGTTCCTTCCCCGGACATCCCTGCCCTGATCGAGCTCCTTCGCCCCCTCGCGGAGGCCGCCGCCGCCGGCGCCGGGACTGCCTCGGTGAACCGCGACGTTCTTATGCGCGCGAGCAAGCTCTACAACGAGCTCCAGTCGCTGCCCCGGATGCTCCATCTGAAGCGCCAGTCGACCTATATCCGCCTGGGCCAGGCCAAACTCCAGCTCGCATGCCCGACCGCTCCTGACGGTTCCCGGCCGGCCGTCGAAGGGAACTTCTTCACCGTCTACCGCTGCGACCTGGACGGCTCGCTTCATGCCCGCTTCCAAGACGAGTTCGAAGATGGGCGCTTCGTTCGCCGGCCTGAGACTGAAGGATCTCGCGATGCGAGCTGAGGCGATGACCGACCGGGAGTTCCTCAGCTACTGCCGCGGCATGGCCGAGACACCGCGGTGCGGCTTCGTCCCGGAGCAGATCGCCCGTCTCTATCGCCTCGCCGGCCATAGTGCTCTTGCTGACCGATGGAGCGAGCAGCCGAATGGTGTTTGCAATATGGATCGCTGGGCAATCCGTGATGCGGTGAAACAGGCCGAAGACCGCCTGGTCGAGACACCGAAAACGACTGCTGAGATCCTTCAGTTTCCGCGCTAGGATGTCGCGATGATCCGCATCTCCTACCCCGCTGCCCTGGCAGCCCTTGCCCTCCTTGGTTCTCCGGCGAAAGCCGAGATTTATCCAACGATTTTCCCGGATGTGCGCGAGCTCGTGCTCGACTGGACCGTGACGCTGCCCGAGCGGCGTGCAGACGGGCTGGAGTACAACACTCGCATGGACTTCAAGCCCATCGGCAAAAAGCCGGTGACGCGGTGGGAGGTCGTGATCGAATGCGAGAAGACGAACACGACAACGAGGCACTTCGAGATAAAGGGCGACGAAGGTCGTGCTGAGATTCGTGGAGGCAAGATGGTTCTCATCTTCCCGGAGCTCGGAACCGGCACCATGGAGCTGAAGGAGCCCATGCGCGTCACGATGGCGGACAAGCGCTGCGGCAGCGGCGTGCCCTGGATCGCGCCGTCCGAAAATTTCGGAACGACACAGCCGGCCCCTTAGCTGTCGCGGTCGAGCCTCTCAGGATCGGAGCTTTTGAATGCAGTGGTTTGACGTCGACAGGGCCGGCCTCGGCAAGCTTCTCGAACGCCGAGGCAAGTCCTTCGTCGGCGCGGAGCTCCTGCAGAACGCCTGGGACGCCGAAGGCGTAACCCGCGTCGAGTTCACTGCCGAAGCGGTGAAGGGACGCGCCTTGGTCGATCTCGTCGTCAAGGACGACAGCCCCCAGGGTTTCCACAACCTGACCCACTCCTTCACGCTCTTCTCGGAGTCCGTGAAAAAGAGCAATGCCAGCCTTCGTGGCCGTTTCAATCTCGGCGAAAAGCTGGTCCTGGCACTCTGCGATTCCGCGACGATCATGTCGACGAAGGGGACGATCGCCTTCAACGCCGACGGGCGCGCGTCGTTTCCCCGGCGGAAGACCGAAGTCGGAACCGAATTCAGGGCGCAGATTCGGATGACGCGTGACGAGCTAGCAGAGATGCTGGCCTTCGTTCGCGGCTTCATTCCTCCCGCCGGCGTGCAAACGCTGATCAATGGCGAACACCTGTTCCAGCGGCAGTCCCTGCGCAGCTTCCAGACGACGCTTCCGACCGAGCTCGCGGACGAGAACGGCGTTCTCCGGCGCTCCGCCCGCCGGTGCAGTGTCAACGTCTATATGCCTCAGCCCGGTCAGCCTGCCCGGATCTTCGAGTTGGGAATCCCGATCGTCGAGACCGGCGATCTGTTTGACGTCGACATCGGCCAGAAGGTTCCGTTGTCGCTCGAACGCGACTCGGTGACGCCTGCCTATCTCAGGGACGTTCGCGCCGCTGTCCTGTCGCACACCTCCGACCTGGTGCCTAAGGCGGAAGCGGCCGCTCCGTGGATCAATGACGCCATCGAGGACGAAGGCGTCTCAACCACGGCGGTCGCAGACGTCCTCAAAGCGCGCTACGGCGAGAAGATGGTCAGCTACGACCCCAGCGACCGTGAGGCCAACGATCGCGCCGTAGCTTTGGGGTATGCCGTCATCCATGGCGGCGCCTTCTCCGGCCAGGCGTGGACCCAGATCCGCGCAGCAGGGGTGCAGCCCGCCGGCCGGATCACGCCAACGCCGAAACCATTCAGCGAGGACGGTGAGCCCGCCAAACTCGCTGAGCGCACGCCGGCGATGGATGCGTTCGCCGGATTTTGCAAGGCGATGGCTCGCGAGCTGCTCGACACCGAGATCTCCGTCACCTTCTACAAGCGCTTCAACGCGGCTGCAGCTTATGGCCCTGGCAGCCTCTACTTCTGTGTGGGTGCGCTTGGGGAAGAGTTCTTCGAGGGCCCGCTCAATCGCCGGCAGCTCGACCTGCTTATTCACGAATTCGGGCATCACCGCGAGATGAACCATCTCTCCCGGAATTTCAGCGACGCTCTGTCCGAGCTTGGCGCGCGTACAGCTCTTCTGGCGATCGAGCGGCCGCATCTGTTCGATCTCGACGCGTACGACGTCGAGGCGAAACGGTCTGGGCCGCGGCGATGAGGGGCCGCAAGACGATACCTCATCGGCTTATTCGTAGGGTGGCGGAAGCGATGGCGAAGGAAGACGCCAATCATACCCATGTCTCTTATGCACTCACTTCGTATCGCGCTGGAGCTTCGACGGAGTACTGGGATGGCCTCGCTGAAGCAGCAATCCGGGCGCTGTCCCGCGATCGCGCCAAATCGAGACGCCGACCCAACCCCTCATCTTAAGAAGGATTGCGATCACGATCCTTCCTGCTGAAAGAATCCACTTGCAAACGCCGGTCGCCTCCCCTACAACGGCTTCAACGACGACGTCGAGGGATCCTCCCTTCGTTGTCTAGACGGCCATGAGCTCGATATGGTGACGCCGGATGTACGCGCACCGATCAGCTACATGGCCGTTCGCATTTTCATTTCATCAGTGACCTCAGTCCTCTGCCGGTAGAAGCGTCACGCGCATTACCTTGCGAGCCTTGGTGACCTCGAAGCGCCGGACCGCGATGTTGTGTTCCTCGAACGCCTCCTGAAAGTCAGGCGCGATCTCCTCGCCGGCCGGCAGCACAATGATCCGCTTGGGCCCACCAACACCGTGGGTCAGAAGCTGCCCGATCGCGGTGTAGAGAGCCTGGCGCTCCGTGCTGGTCTTCACCTCGTACAGCTCGGTCAGACGGCCGCGCTCGCGAACGCAGAGATCGATCAATCCGGTGTTCGAGATCTCCTCGGCCTTCTTCTTGCTCGCGAGCCGCTCATCATAAAGAGCCTGGACGACATCGCCGTGGTAGCTGAGATAGTCGATAGCGCCACCGGCGCGCGCGCCTCGCTTTCGGCCGGAAAACTCCTTGCGGTAGCGGTCATAGGCTTCGACCTTCGCCTGGAATTCATCCGTTTCGAGTTCTCCTGACCGCGCAGCGACCTTGAACGCCGCGACCAGCTGCACGAAGCGCCAGATGCGACCGGCAAGGTCAGGATCGTCGATGCGGCCGATGATTATACCGCTGCGGACGTCCCCCTCTCCGTCGGCCGTCGCCACCAGTTCTGATTTCGACCAGGCCAGAAAGGCAGACTTGCCGACGCCCGGTTGGCCGCCGCCGATCTTGCCGGAGTGCATCAGGTAGATGGCGCCGCTGACCGGCTCCTGCGCGAAGAAGCCGGCGACGCGGGCTGTGTTGATCTCCAGCGGGATGTTGATCTCGACCGTGATCGTCAACGCCGGCGCCTCTCGAAACACGCCGAAGCCGTTCCAGTAGCGTTTGGTCGACTCTTCCTGCTCCGGCGGGCTGAAGGCTGCCCAGAGATCCTCGACGCCGCCGCTGTAAACCGTCCGGTCGAAGTTGCCAGCCGGGAAGCCGACATTCAGAACACCCTTGTAGCCGAGCGCCGCGGTGATGGTGCGTTCCATCTGCGCCTGCGCGCGCTTCTTGGCGACCGTAGTGTCAACGAGCACGAACAAGTCAGCGTCCCCCTGCGAGACACTGACTATACGGTAGCCGCCCGGATAGGGAATGGCAGCATCCGAAGGGCTCGGCCTTTTCGATCAGGCCGGGGAGAACGCCGGCGCCAGTTTCGTCTCGACCACAAGGCTCGGAATAAAGCCCGTCGTCTCCTCGATATGGCCTCGAGGGTTGGTAACGACCCTCGTCGACCCGATCGTGTAATCCTGGGCCTTGTGGATGTGTCCGTGGAGCCAGAGATCCGGCGCGGTCTGTTCGATCAGCCCTGTAAGGTCCGAGGCGTAGCAATAGCCGTGCGAATCCATCCGGTCCGAAAGGGAGTTCGGATGCGGTGCGTGGTGCGTCACGACGACGGTCTCGCCCGCCCATGGCTTAGCCAGTTCATCCGCGAGATAGCGCCGCGTCGCCCTATGCATCTCCAGTGTGTCGGTTGGCCGAAGCTTCTTTCCGCCCTCCGACTTCCGGCGGATGCGCTTGTAGTCCCTCATGACCCGCCCAGCCTGGCGCACGGCGTCGGTGAGCGACCAAGTGTCCAGCCGAAGATCGGTCCAGAGCGTTCCGCCGATGAAACGCGTGTCGCCGATCTCGACAGAGCTGTCGAGCAGCAGGTCGATACCGAGCTTGTCCGCGAGCTCCCTGCCGCGATCGAGCTGATCCCAGAGCGTGTAGCGCTCCTCGCCACGGTCCCAGTAGAAGTCGTGATTGCCCGGCGTATAGACCACGCGCGTGCCCGGGAAACGCTCGTGCAGCCAGTGCAGCGACCTGGTCAGGGGAGTGTGGATGTCGCCGGGAGCAACGATGACATCGAAGCCGTTCGCCGGCGCCTCGGGGAGCGGATCCCAAGGTTGATCGTCGTGCTCCTGGTGGAGATCGGAGAAGAGCCAGATGCGCATTGGAAGCCCTGCGGGGCGAGAGGACGTGGTGGAGGCGAGTGCCGGCGTCAGACCAGCGTTACGCGTTCGGCGCGCTTCAGCATCCGGGCTTTCGCCCGGCCGCTCTCGGCGCCAATGATCCACAGTTTCGTCATCCCTTGAAAATCGGGTAGGTTGCCGCAGGTGTCAAGGAATGGGTGCGCGATCCGGTCCAGAGGAACCGATTGCGAGCTGGCGCGCCGCTTCTTCAATACAGCCCGCCGTCGCCGCCAGTCCGATAGAGCGGAATACTGAGGCTGCCAGGAGCATAACGCGATCATCGCGTTCGAGGACCGCCTGTTTCGCCAGCGCTTCCGCAATGGTGTTCCAGTCATCCCACCTCTGCAGGATCTTTATCTTGGGCTCGTCGATCATGGTGGCGTCTCCGCTATCAATCGACTATGGCCAGGCAAGAGCTGCAATGTGCGGGTAGAGAGCGAAATTCGATCAGATGAGTGATCCTGTCGAACCGAAGGCGCGCGAGCTCAAGATGTGGCTCGCCGTGCGGACCGATCTCCCGGTGTCAGTCGGCAAGCTGCTCGGTCAGGCAATGCATGCGGCGGGCTGGCTGCACTTGCGCGTGGCCTCTGAGAAGCCCGCCCTGCTGCAGGAGTACCTGGAGGATGCGACGCCCAAGATCGTCGTCGCTGTGGCCTCTGAGGAGGCTCTGGAGCGGGTTGAGCGAGAAGCGGCAGTCGCCGGTATCCCTCATCAGTCCGTGCGCGACGCCGGCCGCTCGGAGATCGAGCCCGGCACGAAGACGGTATGCCTGTTCGGACCGGCTTACCGAGACGAGCTGCCGAGCTATCTTAGTCGCCTGCGCACGCTTTCCAACGACAAGTTCACCGCTGGGATCGCCGCGGTCTGACGAGGCTTCGCCGTCCGCCCAGGCAGGCCGTTCGACGGGCGAATGCAGGCCTCTTCCGTTTCTATGTGGCGCGATCGAGTTCTCTGGTTCTGTCAGGAGCTCCTCATGCGCGGGGACGAATCCATCAAACGCGCCTTCACCAACGTCTCCTCCCAGACCCGATCGAACGAGACGTTGCTGTCGTATCCGGCCGCTTCCTTGGCGCCGAGGAGCCAGGCGTTCGCTCGACGTTCGCGCTCTTCCATAGCGGCCTTCTCGCGCTCGCTGGCGCCGGCGCGCCGGTCCGCCTGATCACGCTCGCCGGCGAGCGCCAGAATGGTGTCGACTGCCCTACTGACGAGACCAGCAGGCATTTTTACCGACGCGGCTTCGAGCTCGCTGAGCAGCGCGCGCAGATCGGTCTCTCCCGTTGGGATTTTAGCTTTCGGAGCGGGGTCGATGGTCACGTCGGGGCGCTCGGTGAGCAATGGGTTAGGATATGCTCGGCGAGGAGTGTCTTCTGATGGCCTGAACCCCAGAGCGCCGCGAATTTCTTGCCGTTTGCGTCCACCAGATAGGCGTGGAACTGCCCGTTGGCATCGGAGGTCTTGCTGGTTTCCAGAGACCAAGGAAACTGCGGCAGCTCGGCCGGCTTGGGTTCCTCGAACGGCTTTCCCGTTTCCTCGATCCACACCCGCTTCCAGAGCGAGTGGTCGACGGGGTGCTTTTCAGCGGCCTCCTTGGATGGGAAGCCGCCTCTCAAGGTCCGGACAGCACCGGAATGAAGCTCAGCCTTGACCGCATGCTCGTAGACCACGTCCGGCATCGTCCAGTCCCTCCATGGGCAAGGAATCATCTGCCGGATCCCGAAGCCCCGCAACACATATCCTTGGGTTGCGGGGCTTTCAGATTTCGACGACCAGACCCGGTGCGAAATCTAGCACGATCGAGAAGCCACCGCGGGCGTTACCGACAATCCTGGTATCGCCATGACGGCTCTCGATACGGCGGTGGATGTGCCCGTGCACCCAGAGCCTGGCATTTGGCAGCGCCGATAGCGCTGCCATCGTCGGCGGATAGTGCGTGACCACCACATCAGCGTGCCGCGACCGCAGCGTTGCGACCGCAGCCTCGTGCCGCTGCTGGATCGTCCGGTTCTTCGCGCGTCGATCCATGATGCCTGGACCGTCGACGAAGATGGGTTCTTCGTAGGGTAAAGAGGGGTGCCTCCCGCCGAACCAGGCGGGCTGCTCTCCGGACATGATCTTCGTGAGGTCAGGAGCGGCGTCGACCTCCTGGGCACATACGGGATGCCAGAAAGTGCCCCCACCAATCGTGATCCCCGCGAGCTCGGCAAAGCTGTCATCGAGGAAGTTGACACCATGGCGCTGCCCAGCCTCCCTCCCCGCCTCAGAGATCGCCTGGAGCGACTCGCCCCAGCACTCGTGGTTTCCGGCCACGAAAACGGCCTCCATGCCGCCCCTGATGCTGTCGACGAAGGCGATCGCATCAGAGACGCTTTCCTCTTGCACGTCGCCGGCGACAATCAGGATGTCGGCATCGGGCCGGGCCGGCAGAAATCCTCGGTTCTCCGGGACTTCGCGATGCAGGTCAGAGAGGATCCAGAGGCGAGGCATTAACAATCTCCGTGAGGCGGGTGACAGCCAAGGAGTTCCAGATGCAGCCGCTGGCGCACTCCCAGCTGATGGCCCAGTGCAGTTCGCGCGTGCGATAGAGCTTGTCGAAATCGAGGTCAGTGATGACGACACCGTCGGCGGCGGCTGCAACTTTGTCCCAGCCTATTGAGGTGTGGGACACGCCCGCGTGGGACCATTCCGTCCGGAACCTTCGTTCAAAGTCCACGATCTCTTCAAAGTTTCTCAGCCAGATGAGTTGTGAAGCGACGACTGATACCTCGGTCGATTTGGCGAGAGAAAAATCTGCGAGATGCGAGGAGGCGCGAACCAGTCTCAGCCAAGAATCTCCTACCGATACCCAAAAGCCCGCGGGCTTGAAGAACGGAACGTCGATTTGGGGCCGGGATCGGACGTGAGTGATGACCGTCGCGCCAAAATGATAGAGCCGCGGATGTGATGCACCCGCGGCTCCGTCTCGATCGCTCTGGATTAGCCAGTTCACGCCGCCTTGCGGCCCAGCGTAGCCTTGCGGCCGAGGCCCATCTTCTTGGCGAGGTTCGAGCGCGCCTCGGCATAGTTCGGGGCGACCATCGGATAGTCGGCAGGGAGGTTCCACTTGGTGCGGTACTCCTCGGGCGACATGTCGTAGGCCGAGCGCAGGTGCCGCTTCAGCGATTTGAACTTCTTGCCGTCTTCCAGGCAGGTGATGAAGTCGGCCGAGACGGACTTCTTGACCGGAACCGCCGGCTGCTGGGGCGCGACTTCCGCCACCACCTCGCCGGAATTGAGCTTGCTCAGCGCACCGTAGGTCTCGGTAATGAGCTGGCCGATCTCGGCGCGCGGCAGGCTGTTGTGAGAAACGTAGGCGGCAACGATAGAGGCGGTCAGGTCGACCAGGTCATTCTTGTCCATGTCAGCAGTCCTTTTGTCAGTGAACTCTGCATCCATGGATAACGACGTCAAATTGGGATGAGAAGATGACGAGAGTTCATTTCGGTGGATGACGCTTAGAGAAATCGTTTCGCAATCCTTGATTAACTCTCTTTCCCATCGCAGGAGCCACTGCGAATGAGGGAGCGGAAGACTGCAAAGACAATAGAGGTAACCGGTTGATCCGGAGGGCGGCGACTTGGTCCGCTGCGCATGCGTATTAGGGCATCTGAGGCGAAATCTGCATTCGTCGACGCATTGGTTTGCTTTCGCTGCCGGGTCGGGAGCTGAGCTCGACCGACCCGGCGAGGACGTTGGTTGCGGAAGAGGGATTCGAACCCTCGACCTCCAGGTTATGAGCCTGGCGCGCTACCGGACTGCGCCATTCCGCGTCAACGTTTCGGCCGATCGGCCGGCTATTTGGTGGTCCAGGCAAGGCTCGAACTTGCGACCTGACCCTTATCAAGGGCCTGCTCTACCACTGAGCTACTCGACCACATGCACGATGGCTCCGGCTCCAGGGCTCGAACCTGGGACAACCCGATTAACAGTCGGGTACTCTACCAACTGAGCTAAGCCGAACCAGCGAACATGACCGACAACGAGGCAAGTGGTGGAGCTTCTCGGGATTGAACCGAGGACCTGAAGCTTGCAAAGCTACTGCTCTCCCGCTGAGCTAAAGCCCCATCAGCTGCCTCGCTGTTGGTGATTGATAGATAGGGCCATAGGCTGGCCACGTCAACAGATTTTTTCATTTATTTTCAAGCACTTAATCAGATCTCAAAGCTTCGCCGTTCGCGCCCGCTGCCGGCTCGTCGGAAGGCTCTGCTCTGAAGTCCCGCGCCCGAGGCGCCATCGTGTTTCCCATGCCGTTTCCGGCGATCTCGTCGTCTCCCATCGCCTGTCTCCGTGCGCCTGGTGGCGTTGCTCCAACGCCAAAAAGCCAGGGGCCCCGTCCGTTTCCGGAGGGGCCCCTGGCTTGGCGCAATCCTTGTGAGGAATGATCGCTCTCTAGCCGCCTCCAGACACGACGAAGCGCGCCGCGTTAATCGCGGCGGCTGCGTTCATGGTCATGGCGGCGTTTGCGCGCATGATGCGGGCGGCACTCCCAGAGAGGATCAGCGAGAGGAATATGCAGCCGTTCGTTGAATGGATCAAGCAGGCGTGCAGCCTGGGTCGTCTCAGCGCTTCATCGGCACAGGATTGAAATGCCGCCGGGATCCCGGTGTGCGCCAAAAGGCTCGGCATTGAGCTCGCCACGCTAGCGCCTCTGGATCGCTCGTCGGCGACAGCAGACGCAGGATGCGCACAGGCGCAAATGCTGCGTACGGCCCTTCGATATCGTGGAATTCCTTGAGGTAGAGCGTCTCTGTGTCTTCGTGGTGGTGCATATGTTTCAGAAGGCACGTGACGCCGCACACTTCCCCGTCTCTCTCCCTGACGGCCGCAAATGCGTACGCCTCTATCTCACCGTCGCCCTCGTAGACCTGAAGGTCTAGAACCTGCGACCCACCTTCCTCTAGCTCCCTTTTGATAGATTCTTTGAATGAGCCTTCGATTTTGATGTCGTTCCAGCCGGGTTTTGCCATCTCTGCCTCTTCATAGTCGTTAAATTGAGTCCCAATCCCTAGATAGCCGGGGCGCTTGAACCGAGATAAGGTTCTTCGTCAGGCATCCTCGAAGGATCGTTGCCGCAAGCGAGTGCGAACCGCGGAATCGATAGCAGGACCTTGAGCGACGCTTTGGCTTCCTCGTAGGCGGCGATCAGTCGCTGATATTCGGGTTCTGCGGTCTCAGCGTCCCAGAGCGGCTTGATGAAAGATGTCCCAATCGTCAGGATTTGCACGGCCTGGTCCGCTGCGTGCTTGAAGCGGTTTCGGATCTCGCCGAAGCGGGCGACATACTCTTCCTGGGTCGAGCGCATCTCGTTTGGCCCGATGAAGGTCTGCGCAGTCCAGGTCGGGAGGAGATCGGGGTAGCCGCCCTGTCGGAAGATGTAGCGGCTGGGGACGTCGAAATCCTGCGTGCCGATCCGGGTGAACTGCCAGCGGAAGGATCCGCTTTCGTAGGGATCGATCGGGTCGACATTTCCCAGCAGGAGACCTTCCATGCACGGAATAGCCAAGCGCGGCGGCAGTCCAAGTTCAGCGATAGCGTCGGTCGCGGCCGACACCATGAAATGCTGCAGCATGACCGCCTGGGCCACTTCTCGTTCAGCATCGAGATCGGCTTCGACACGCTCATGCATGCGTGCAGAGGCGTGAGCCTTCCAGGTGCTCGGAAAGCGCCGGAAGTCCACCATGGCGTATTTGCGCGTGGCATAGAGGTGCAGCGTCCAGATCGAAGCCTTGCGCTGATCATCCTTGGTCCGAGGTCCGACGAACATGCGAACGTGCTCGATCGCGTCTCCTTTCGGCCGGACGCGGGTCGCTTCGCGCTTGTGATCGAAGGAGACGATCGAGTTCACCGTCTTGTCGAACTCGGTCATCATGAGATCGGAGATCCCTTGGAGATCCCCGGTGACGAGCCTCTTCCGCCCACCGAAGCGGCGATTGCACGCGCCAGCGATCGCCTGGAGCACAGGCTCGGTCGAGCGGTAGATGCCTTCGCGCGCCTTTTCCCTCTGGCGCTGGACCCTGAGATTCAGAACCGTGGGCTCTTTGCTGACATCGATCAGCATGGGGATGCTCCAAGCTGGTTAGAGAGTGGCATAGGAGGCCTCACCGCAGACAGGCGTCAGAACGCGAGAGCGAGCTCGGCCTCGTGCACCAGTTCGTCGTGGTTTGTGGCCTCCGGCCAGGAGCGGCGCCGCGGTGCACGCTTGTCTCTTCCGCAGAAGCGCGTGCGCCGGTGCTCCCTGAAGATTTCGCGCATGTCGGCGCTCGCAGCCCTGAATGCGTCGAGCAGATCGTCAGACATTCCGCGCAACGCCTCCTCCGGCGGCTGCATGATTGAGCCCCCGGTGATCAGCAGCTTCGCCACTTGGCGGGAGACGATCTGGTACTTCTTCTGGAAGCGCTGCAGATCCGTAAGGTAGCGGCGATAGGTGGGCCCGATCGTCTCCTCGTCGATATAGGTTCGCCCGATCCAGCCCATCGTCGCGTCGCTGAACTGTCCGTTCCGCTTGAGGGCTTTCGGCGCGATCGCCGTTGCTTCGCAAAAATCGCGGCTGATCATCGTCCGGCACGCGGTGACGCCCAGACTGCCTATCTCGCCGACGACGCCCCCGATCATGCCGTCCCCGCAAGGCACGGTGAACCGGGGGAGCCGGTTTTCGGACACGATGAGATCGGAAGCGACGGCGATCATGAAGCTGTGTTCGAGGAGGTTTTTCGCGATCTCGCTGCGGACATCGATCAGCTTTCCGCCGCGCTCGACGAGCCTTGCCATCGCGTGCGACGCCCAGCTGAAGGGCAACGGTGCGTTCTCGATGACCACCAGTTCGCGGCTCGCGAAGAAAGTCTGCGTCCAAAGCCATGATAGCTGCGAGCCTTGGCCCGGTGATGCGTGGGCCCGGATGCGCTCGAATGACTCCGCCCGAGGACGGAAACTCGCCGGAGAGCGTTCTATATCGCGCTCGAACAATGACGGGACGGCGATCCCGGGATAGTCGCGATAAGCCTGATCCAGGAGATCGAGCTCGGCTGTGACGAGATGGCCTGTTTTGAGAAACGGGCGATCACAGATACCCTGGACGCGTTCCACCAACGCCGCGAGCGACGCGTTAGAGGCATCGAGCAGCTCATAGTGCTCGTCAGAAAAATGCTGCTCGGCAGCCTCGGAAAGTGGATCGCGCTTCCTTTTCATGACGGCCTCGTTGTTTCTGCCCGAACAATTGTTCAGTCCGATCAAGAAACAAACAACCGATCCTTGCTCATCCACCGAAAGGTCGCCGACCTCGAACTTGTACGCTACATCCCGACGGACAGTGCTTCCTCCATCTGCAGCTCCTCCTGCTGCTCGATCCAGGAGCGTCGGCGCTTGCTGCCGCGCTCGACGCCGCAGATCTTCGTCCGCTGGAACTTGTTGAGGAACTCACGCATCTCGGCGGTCGCATCCTCATAGGCCTCCCTGAGGCTTTCCGAGACGCCCTGCGATAGCTCCTCCGGTGGTTTCATCACCGATGTCATGGTGATGAGCAGATGCGCCGCCTCCTTGGCGGCCAGCCGATACCGGCGCTGCATGCGGCTGAAATCGTAGATGTACTGCCGCTCGGCGGGACCAAGCATGTCCGCCCCGAGAAAGGTTCGCCCGAGCCAACCGGTCGTGGACTGGCCCTGCTGGCCGCGCCAGGACAAGGCAGCCGGCCCGATATAGTCGATCCCGGCGATGTCCCGAGTCATCATCAGCCGAAACGAACCGCGATCCACCGTGGGAATGTGGCCGACGAAACCAGCGAGGATGCCATCCGCGACGGGGATAGCGAAGCGGGGCGGCAGACCCTCCGCCTCGATCAGATCGGCGGCTACCGAGATCAGGAAGCTGCATTCCAGCACCTGCTTGGCCATTGCGCTGCGTGGATCGTGATGCGTGAGACCTCTCTGCATCATCCTCGCCATGGCATGCGTGCTCCACGCGAAGGGCAGCCGCGAATTCTCCAGGATCACGATCTTGCTCTTGGCGTAAAAGTTGGTGGTCCATAACCAGGAAAGGTCGGCGGCATCGCCAGGCGAGGCATGTAGCCGAAGCCGCTCGAACGCGTATTC
The DNA here is from genome assembly GCA_930633495.1 of Hyphomicrobiales bacterium. Taxonomy (NCBI): domain Bacteria; kingdom Pseudomonadati; phylum Pseudomonadota; class Alphaproteobacteria; order Hyphomicrobiales; species Hyphomicrobiales bacterium. The sequence goes on from CAKNFJ010000002.1 coordinate 85,534, forward strand.
GTTGCGGAAGGCCGTCTTCGTTGCGCGCTCCATATTGCGGGAATAGAGCGAGGTCACGTCGCCGAGGGTCCCGTCGAACGCCTCTTCCAGCTTCTCCAGGTCCGTCACTTTCAGACGCCCGGCCGCGGCGAAGCTCGGCGAGCAGATGCTTTTCACCTTGGCGATAAAAGCGTCGGTCGTTTCGCTGGTTTCCCGAAGCAGCTGGCTTTGCTCGGTCTTCAACTGCCGTTCGAGCATCTCGCCGAAAGGGTCGTCCTGTCTGGTTCGCATTGCCGGATCTCGATGAGGTCCCGACGAGTCTCCCGCGAGGGAATGCATGGAACAAACAAGCCGTTCTTGCCCGCCCACCGATTTCTGCGGGCTACCGCTCAATTCCTTTGGACAACGCTCCTCACTTCCTGTCGTCTGTGCTTTCGATAGGAGGCGTCCATGCAGCGCGCGATGAGCGTCGAAATCATCCAGGGCGAGAACGACCAGGTTGCCGGCTTCATCCTGATGCCGTCGGGCTGGGCCGAGCACGAAAGCGGAATTGACCGGCTCCTGAGATGGGCAGGCATCCGGCTGGTCTCGGATCCCGAAGGCATCGGCTCGCGCTCGGCGGAAGAAGTCCCTCTGTCGCTGGATTTCAACGTCACCGCCAAGGTGCGGCTCGCAGGATCGCGCAAGCATCATAAGGTCGCGGTGCTTCAGATTGGGCCTTCGACGATCTCGCCCCGCGCTCACTTCCTCGAGGCCAAGAACGAGCTCTGCGGCTGGTGGGACCAGTCAGGGTTCGCAATCTCGGCCCACGGTGACGCGATTCCTCATCTCCAGGCACTCGCCGATGCCATTCGCGTACCGGACCTCGCAATCTGGCTTGGCGGCGCCGGCGGCAATCCGTTTGCTCGTGATGGGCTTGTCATTGCGATGCCCAGCCGTGTCAGGGCCGAGGACAAGGCGCACATGCTCGCATCTGATCAAGCGAGAAATGAGCTCAAGCGGGATGCTCTCGCCACCGGGATCGAGCAAAAGATCGCCGAGCGTCACGCCACCATGAAGGGCTCAGGCTTCCGCTCGCCTTATGGGTTCTTCGCCCTCGCGCCGGGACGCCCGCTTCACGATCGCATCGGCCTCCCTAATCCGATCGAGACCCGGCACAACGTCATGTTCTTCCTGAACCCGCATGATCAGCAGGGCGTCAACTCCGGCTGGTTCACCGTCGAGGAACTCGAAGCCTGGCTGGAAGGGAAAGGCCCGGCGCTGAAGTCGAATTGGCAGCGACCTGATCGGCGTCCAACGACCGCCGCGGCGCCGGCGCGTTGAGCAGAGGATATTCCGTGAGCAAGCCATCGAACGATGATCGGCAGACAGTCCGAGGGAACGTCCTCGCCGGAGACGAAATCTCCATCGTCAGAACGGGTCCGATCAAGCTCGGCGCTGACGGCACCGCCCATGCCGAGGTGATCCTGGATCAACCCGTTCCCATCTCGCTGTCGGCTTTGATGCCTGACCCGCAGGACCGAGCGGATCTCTTCAAGGATCTTGCCAGCATCCTGACGCTGGAGTCAGACCGCTTCGACGACCTGGTCGCGGCCGGAGGGATGGATCCAGCAATCGCTTTCGTCGGCGCCGATCTCGCCAAGAGCGAATTCTGCGGCTCGGCCGAGCGGCCGCTCGATCTGCGGGGCTGGAATTTCTCCGGGGCCGATATGACCGGGGCCCTCTTTCAGGACGTCATTATCGATCGATCGACGAAGTTCGACGGCGCGAAGCTCGATGGGATCGTTGGCGACGACGCGGATCGGGTCCTCGCATTCGTCAATGCAGCAGCGGTCCTTCGGACGGTTCGGTTGGTGACCACGCCGATCAAGCTGGTCGACACCGGAACCGAAGGCTCGGGCGATCAGCGCTTCCTCTGCCAGCTGCTGCTCGATTGCACTGAACTGTCCCTTTGGTCCGGAGATGAGGTCGAAGTCGTGCTGAGCGGCACCGATGGCCGTCGCCAGGAGCTTCCCGCCGGGATCGCCGACTATCTCACGCAGGAGATCGACGAAGACAACCTCGATGACGAGAAGGTTCTGTCTTTCGAAGGCGTCGAGGTTCTGACGCCGGGTGATCGGCCGGTGTTGTCGGCATCGTCCTGCGGCGGCCGGCGACCATCGCGAGAGCTCGCTGAATCCGTCATCGATGCCTTCCTCACGGAGACCCTCGGCGAGCTGGATGTGCCCTTCGAGCTCCATGAAGACGGTGATGAGAGCTCCGCCCCCGGCAAGTGCGGCTGGTCCTTCTGGATTCGGTCCGAGGACACCACCTCATACCTCCATGAGGGTCTCGGCATCGAGTGGTACGGCACGGGCTACGACCCCGATGACGAGCATTCGGATGAGCCCTCGCCCTGATCGGGCGGGCTCTGTCCACCCGTTTCCTGAACGAACGCGGACGCTTTCGTTCAGGCTGTGTTCGGCCCTGGCCTGCTCTGCTGCCGGCATCCACTGAAAGGAGCTCTCGATGGCTCGGTTGGTAATCGCTTCCCTTTTCGCTCTCGGTGTCGGTCTCGGCACCGCTGCTCACGCGGGCGAGGCCCTGGCGCCCTCCGTCGCCGCGCAGCTGGACAAGTTGCCGGCCGAGTTCGCGATGTCCGAAGCCAAGCGCGAGCGGCTGATGATCATCCAGGAGAACATGGCGCGCCAGAATGCCTACGAGCGCCGCTACGGCTATGGCGGCCGGTATCGCGATGGCTACGGTGGAGGCTATGGCTACCGCCGCTACGGGCCTCCTCCCCCGCCCTACGGCTACCGACGGCCTTATTACGACGATCGCTGGTAAGCGGGGCTCGACGCCTCGGCGCTCGGTTGGCATTGAAGCCCTATGCCGTTCTTCCACGCGACTTTTCGGAAGCACCTGGCCAGCATTCGTCGCCATGGTCTCGGAGCCGAAGGCCATGGCGCCAACTGGCCAGGCTGTGCCGCCGGCGTCTACCTGGCTTCGCACCCGGCTGTCTGTGTCTCGGTGATGCTGGAGCATTATCTCGCCTACGGCGACCCGAGTAGCGTCCCGTCGGAGCATCTCGACGAGATCTGCGTGATCGTCATCGACGACAGCCGGGTTCGCTCCGATCGCCTTCTCGCGGATCCCCAGACATCCCGCTCGGACAGCTTCGTCTACAGCGGGGTCGTAGACATCTCCGGCCTGCCAGTCCTCGGCCTTGAAGAAGCCTTGGCCGGTTAGTAGCCGTTCCCTCGTAACGCCTCCCATCCTGTTACTGCCGGCGTCCTGTTTCGGGGCCGGACTAGTGCTTGAAGGACAGGAGCGTGTAGATGGGTTGGATCTCGAAGCGGTTCATGCGCAGCCGGGCGAAATGGGGACGTCCCGTTTCAGCCGAGAAGCGGAAGGCGCCTCTGGTAGCGATCGCCTATGTCATCAGGCATCGGGAAGGTCTTTTCGACCACGATTTTGTTAAGCTCGAATGCGGGCACGAAGCGATCGCCTATGGCCAGCTCAAGGCGCGCTGCACGCGATGTGCGGAAGGCAAATGATCCGCTCGCGGATCAGCCTCAGGGCTGCAGTGAAGCGCGAGGCGTCTCGTCCCACCATTTCTCCGCGCGCGGCGCCGGCTCGAACGGAAGCAGCGGGATGATCGCCCTCAGCGTGTCGAGTTCGCTTTCGAGGAAGCCGCGGCCGCACGGATCGTTTGCGATGAGGTTGCCGTGCCTTAGCATCAGGTTCTCACGCCGATAATCGACCGTCGGCAGGCTCTCGCGAAGGGTCCTCGCGTACTCCCGGAATCGAGGGTAGCGCTCGTCGAGCTCGCGGCTGGGCCGGTCGATGCCGCGAAGCGCGGCGATCGCCTGCTCGACGACCTCGTCGAGCTCGGGAGCATCGCCTTCATCAGGCAGAGGATCCAGCCGCTCCACCAGGGCAACCGCCCCACCGTCGTCGGTCAGCAGGACGTCGAGGACAACTGGAGCGTGGAGACCGACGAACGGGGCCAGCGGACCAGCGGCTGCAACCAGCTGGCGGAAAAAGCCGTCGACACCGTTTCCGGCCCTGATGGTGTCGATGCGTCCGCGTCCGTAGACGACTGCATGATGGCCGGCACCAATCTCGCGGAAGCCTTTTGCCTCGATCAGCTGCAGCGCGACCTCAAGATCCCTCGTGCTCCCGATGACATCCGAGACGGCTGTGGGCATCGCCTCCCGATCGGCTTGCCGGGCCGCCACGCGAATAGGCTCGAACAGGGCCTTCGCCCGGTCGAGCGCTCGCTTTCCTTTGCCGCGATAGGACATCTCTTCCTGACGCGCGCCCGCATAGTTTTTGCGGCTCACGCTCTGAGCCTCGCGCAGCTTCGCCGCGGCTTCACAGGCAGCCTCGTAGCAAGCCAAATGAGCTGGAGACTGCAGCTTGAGCTTTTCAATGAGCCCCGACGTCCCGTAGCGATGCTCGAAGAAGTCGGTGATCTCCAGCGCCGTCGCAAAGTGCGTGCCGCGCTTGGGACCGCCGCGCCAAGTCGACCGCTCTCTTGCACGTCGAGGCAGTATCGACGCTGCTATCGGAACGACGGCCGGCCTCGGGGTTGCATCGTCCCGATAGTTCGGGTCTGGATCGAAGACGCCAATGAGAAACGACTGCGCAGCCATCAGGTCAGGATAGGCGGATTGCGCGGGCAGCAAACGGCCCTGCGCCGTCTCGTCATCCATCTTCAGCGTCACGCTTCCGTCCGCCGCTTCGACCAGGCGCGCGAGCTCGCGGCCATCGGCCAAGGTCACAACGCGGATATCGCCGCGGCCGTCGTCGTTGAAGGTGATCTGCAAATCGCTTCTCTGCTTTGGATCACAATCATGCTGCGGTACCGGCCAAGAAGCCAGAGAGCGCCTGTGGATGGGCGCTCTCTCAGCATCACGGCCGCGGCGCTGGCGCCGGCTCGACCTTCCACGGGGGATTGTCGTCGAACTGGGCGTCGACCTCGGCGAAGGACGCCTCTGTGCGCAGCTCGCCACCCATGACGAACGGCACCGTTGGCTTGAAGCGCGCGTCGATTTTCAGGTCGGTGTCGAACACGGGGTAGAGTAGCACCTCGTCACCCCAATGGTTCGTCACCTTCGAGGTCAAACGGGACAGCAGCTTCGATGGATCATCGAAATCGCTCGGCGACCGGCGCACGCCGAAAGCGAAGGAAGGTCGCGCAAATTCGTTCTTCGTTGAGGGGGCTTTCACGGGAAGCGTCTCGATCAAATGGTCGACCGTCTCTCTCGTGAGCCATAGCTTGCCGCCATGGGCGTATCCCACCAGGCCCTGACCCCGAAGCCGAGAGCTGGAATTGGGATCTCCCGTCAGCGTGAGGAGAACCGGATCCGCGGGCATGCGCCAGCGGTTCTCCGGGTCGGGTTTCTCCAGCCAGGCCGGAGCCGTGCTGCGGATCGTGTAGCCGACGTCGTCATCCCACATATTTTGCCAGTCAGTCGCTTTGACCGAGCTGACCTTGATTCCGAGCGAGGCGAAGATCGCTGTGATCCGCGGATACAGGATCTCAGGGTTCTCCGGCTCATGCAGCTCGTAGGTCTCCTCGTCCCTTTGGTCCTCGAACTCACGATAGCGGAGGTGCCTCTTCCCGGAGATGACGAGGTGCCATTCGATCTCACCGTTTTCGACGGCTCGAAGGGAAAACCCGGTCGACCCCATCACATTGGATGGGAGCCAGCCCCTCATCTCCGCACCGTTGAGGTTGGATGAGCGGACCAGGCCGTCGGAGTCGAGCGATACACGAAGCGCCGCGAGCGTGCGTAATGCGTTGACCACCGCGAGCCCCTCAGAGAGCCATCGCGGGCTGCGGCCCGTTATCGAGATTCATGGATCAACTCCTGTTCGCTGACGCGATGCTGGGAGCTGATCCTGAAAGTCACAACGCGTTGGCGGCCGCCGCTACACCGTACGGGCGTAGCGATAGTTCCCCGCGCAGGGCTGCCCGTCCGGCCCCTTATGCTTCTTGGGAAAGCGCATGCTCGGATCAGTTTGCTCGCTCCCTGCTTCGAGCAAACGACCGTCCGAGATATGTCCACAGACAGCGCAGGCATAGCGCTTTCGGGTTCTGTCCTCTTTCGGCGCCAGGCTAGCCAGCCCGCGCTCGATGAGCTGGAGCACGACTTGCTTCTCGCTAGGCTTCGAGGGGTCAGACGCACGCAGTGCTTCCACGGCTTCGACAACGGCTGCCGGGGCCAGACAGCTCAGCGTCCGAGCTTTCGGCGTCTCTGGAGCGCCGCGCACTGATCCTCTCCGAACGGGAGACGAGGCGCTGGTGCCCTTCTCAGCCAACTGGCGAGCTGTCTCTATCATCCAAGGCGGAGGGCTCTTGCTCGCGGTCTCGCCGATGTAACGAGCCAGAGTGCTCAGATGAATTGCGTGACCGCGGATTTGAAGCTCGTGGTGAAAGAGGTCGACGTCGACCTTCGCCGCTTCCAACAGGGTGGTAAGTTCAGACTTTGCATCCAAGAGACGATTTCCCGCTCGACCGGGCAAGCAATAAGCTGATCCGGTTTACAGAGTGGAAACCGGGAGACAAGCGAAGCATGTGCGGTTCATTCGTCCGGGGCGCGGGTACCCTGTGGTTGCTTGCGACGGCCCACTTGCTGATTTCAGCCCAGTTCGTAGTGGCCCAGGAACGAACGCAGATCGATTTCGACGCGGTGCCTATGATCCATTTTCCCGCCGGCAGTCGCATCGTCTCCGCCTATCCTGCTTTCGAGGACTATGCGCACATGCTCTTCGACTTGTGCGACGCGCTGAAGCTCTCCGGCAAGGAATGCGCCATTTTCCCCATGAACGCGAAGCTCGGAGGCAATGCACTCGCGACTATCGTCGATGGGAATCCCATCATCGTCTACGATCGCGAGCTCTCCGCCCAAGTTGGCTATCAGGGTGCCGAGATGATCATCGCCCATGAGCTCGGCCACCATCGCTGTGGTCATCTCGGAAAGGCCGTCGACGCCAGGCATGAGCTTCAGGCGGATGCCTTCGCCGGCGCGGCCGCCCGCCTGCGCGGGAAGTCTTTGAAGGACGCACTTGCTGCGGTCACGCTATTCTCGTCACGGGCCGGGAAGACCCATCCCGCGCGTGACGACCGGGCCGCGGCGATCACCGCGGGATGGAGTGATCCTAGTGCTGGACGAGCCTGTCAGCTGCCCCGCTAGAGAGGGCAAAGCCACTCCTTGTTCTAGGCATAGCAATCCGGAAGAGTCCTTGCAGCATCAGCGAGGATCCCATGAGCGACACCGACTCCGACCCGGATTTTATCGAGTTCCAGTTCGGGACGGTCGAGAAGGCGGCGGCGGCTGAGAAGGCTTTTCCGCTAAGCTTCGCGTCCCTCGGGACTTCGATCGCGCTGCGCTCCGGCGTCGTGGACGACATGGGAGATCAGATCCGCGAGCGGCTTCGCGGCCTTGGCCTCTCGTGGACCGAGGCTCCCTCATCGCTGACCGAGGAGGATATGTGGCCGAGTGAGCCCGGCGATTCCGACGATGAGGACGACGACCTCGACGAGGCTCCAGCCGGATTCGCGCCCTGATCAATCCGGGGACGAGGTGTTGCGAACACCTTGATACTTTCAGCCCGTTCGCGTTTCCTGTCGTTGGTCGCTCACAGTCGACCCGCCCCCGCAAGCATGGCGCGACGCTAACTGTGATGGATGAACAGGATCGCTGAATCCTTTTCCCTCTCCTTGGAACGTGCGGGGCCTTCCGTCTGGAGATCGGGACCATGCATCCTTTTCGCTTTTCGTCGTCTGAGCGGCCGACCCGCATCGCCAAGGCGCTGACCCGCGCCTTCGAGGCCAGCGGGCATCCCTTCCCGCATTCGAAGATCCGCGAGGCCACCGCGGTGATGTTCGGCTATCGCAACTGGAACGACCTTCTCGGGCAGGTGGGGAAGCATTCCCTCACCGCCCTCGATCAGGATGTTTCCTCTGCTGAAGCGGATGCGCGCCGTGTACGCTACATCGCGTCGTTGAAGACCTCACTCGGGGCGCCGGCCGCTGCGATCGCTGCTGTCGTCGACCAGGTTGGACCGAGCTCGTCGGCCAAGAAGCCTGGCGACTTGAAGGGCGGCGCCTGGCAGGAGACGATTGAGCGGCTTGCTCGCGGCTTCGAAGCGATGTCGTTCAACCTTTCGCCAGTCTCCGAGAAGGAGCTCCAGGGCTTCGAATTCTGGGTCAAGCGTGCCAGGGGAGAGCGCCTGCGCGGCCTCGCTCTGCCCGATCAGTATGGATATCGCCTGCTGACGGGGGAGGATGGATCACTGAAGTTCGTGTCCCTTCCCTTGCATGCCCCAGGGAGCGAGGACGATGCCGAATTCGACGGCGGCGAATTTTTGGGGCGGATGCTGCAGAAGGCGGGTCTTCTCTCTTCAGAGGTCCCGCCCAGCTCGGTGAACGTGCCCTATATTCGCGAGACACTTTCGCGGCTGGATGGGAAGGCAGTGCAGCTGCTGCAGGCTGTGCGTTCCTTCGATACCCGAGCCTACGACTTGGCCCGTTCCCTGCCGAATACCTCCGCCTTCCGCGCCGCGGTGGAGGAGGCCCCAATGTTGGGAGCTGTCCTGACCCATAGGGCCCACGCGGAGGCCAATCATTACGACTACCCGAATGATCCCACGACCTCCTCGAATCCGCTTCAGGCCTTCGCCGCCCAGGCTGAGGCGTTCGCGGCCAAGAGGTGGCAGGGTCTGGAGTTTGATCCCCTGCGCGCGCAAGCAGTCATTGGGGCGGTCGGTCGGGTCGTTGTGCTCCACGATCTCGGCTTGCTGCCTTGGCACATCGCGTTCCTGTCTTATGCTCCGGATGATGCGCTGCCGAAAACGCCAGGCCAGATGAAAGCAGCGATGGGTTTCATCGAGGCGGCAACGGATCTTTTCGGCGAGGGGATGATCGCGCCCCACGACTTTTATCGTGAGTTCGAGGAGCGCCATGGCAATGACTGGGCGAGGATCGATACCCTCAGGGGTAAGATCTTTGGGCTGTCGCTCTACGCCTCCGAGATCGGAGATTGCGTAGCAGCCCAGTTCATCGCTGAATCGGGCGAGGTGCCGGAGGAGGACGGCAACGACAAATGGGGCGTTGGGCGCGCGATCTTTGCCTCTCTCGCCGCGGGCAAGGGCTTCTCAGAGGCGCTTGAAATGAAGGCTCAGTGGGACGATGACCTCGAAGCGGATGTGGGAGATCGCTTTGCGGCGCTCCGATCGAAGCTTCTGCCCGAATGGGCCGCCGACCTGTCGGTGACGGAACTGCTCGCTCGCTTCGGTTTTGAGCCTGACCATAACGGGCCGGAGCCCATCCTCATCCGGACGACTCCGAGCCTCGAAGCGACGGGGCTGCGCCTCTGACGCTGTCGCGCGGTGGACGGCGCCACCACCGATCGTCCGCCGCGCTTGTCGTTTGCTGTCGGCCGAGTACAGGATCAGCAAACAATCCTTGAGGACCCCATGGTCGATCATCACTATACCGTCGTCGGCCGCTGGCCGTTCCCGCCCGAGATGCCGGGCCACGATCGATCCGAGCCCGCGACGCCGGAAGACGCCGAGAAAATCAGGCGGCTTTCGCGTCCGCATGTTTCCAACCGCGCGGAGCTGGACGAAGAGGTCAGCATCAACCTGGTCATGCGAGATTGCGGCCGCTGGCGTCCGAACACCGCCAAGTGGGAAAGCTTCGACTGGAAGGTGCCCGGCGACAAGCTTCACGCCGCAATGAAGGCAGATCGGGCTGAGCACGCGAAACGCGTCGCCGACCTGAAGAGCGGCCTGGCCAAGCTCAGCCCCGATGAGCTCGAAGCCTTGGAGTATCATGGCTTCCAACCGCCGGGGGCGTGAGGATCAGCGCGCTGATTGCCGATCTGGCGCGCCGGATTTGCTCCGCCTTTCCAGAGCCTTCTGAGAAGATGTTCAGAGCGTTTGCCGATCCCGTTTGCCGATCTCGGCTCGACGGTGCGGCTTTCGTCGCCTCGCGATAGCCTGATCGAGGCCAGCAGCAAAACAGGACCCCAGCACGATCCTGGGCTAAAACCGCGCGTCGACAGCTGCCCGTACACCCGATCCTATATCGAGCCCGAGGCCAGCCGATACGCGCAGATCGTTGACATCGAACGCGGCAAGCCGGCATCGATGATGAAGGAGATCCCTCGGTCGCGCTCTATCACACCCTTCACCACAAGGTCGACTTCGGAGACACGCTCCGAGAGGTGGTGCTGGATCGTCAGCAGTCGCTTGGCCCAAGAATGTGAGCAGCGGCCTTTCGCATCGGAGGGTGATGCTCGGTCGCTGGTTCGAGGGCGCCGACCGCTAAGGGTAAATCCGGTCGGACGCAGTGGCAGATGGGCCATAGGCCAAATTTGGGTTTTCCATCTTGAAAGCACCAATGAAGTGCTTTATATTCCGGCTATGATTTCGAAGCTGCAGACCACGATGGCACTCGTGCTGTCGCCGTCCCCCGAGGAGCGCAGGGCTCTCGATGCAACCCTCGCCGCCTATCGGCGAGCCATGGAAATCCTCGACGGGACGAAGGGCGCCAACCTCGTTGCGCTGCACGAGGAGGCTTACGAGGAGATCCGCGCCCAGACCGGGCTACCGTCTCGCATGGCGACACTCGCCTTGCGTGATCATAGCCGGCGCGCGGGGGGAGCTCCGATCAACGACATACCGCTAGATTCCAAGCTGTTCTCGATCAAGGGCGCGGAGAGTGTGAGCATCTCAACCGTCGCGGGGCGCGTCGTCGTTCCCTACTCGGTCGACGGCTATCGCAGCGGCTGGGATGATTTCGCTGAAGCTCGGCTGTGGTTCACCGAGTCGTCCATCAATGTTCTCGTCGGTGTTCAAGCCGGCCTGCATCCTCAGAAGGAGAGCACGATGTCGAATGAAGGAATTCTCGCCCGCCTTGGGCGAGTCATTGCCGGTGTCGTCAACAACGCCGTTGATGCAGCAGAGGGTGCCAACCCCACAGCGGTCGCGCAGCAGGCGGTGCGCGAGATTGAGAAGATCGCCGAGGAAGCCCGTGCTGCGCTTGGTGTCGCCATTGCGGCCGGCCATCGCCTCAAAGCAAAGGCGGATGATCTTGACGCTGAAATCCGTGATCTCGACGAGAAGATCAGGACCGGCCTGGAAAAGGGTCGCGACGATCTCGCACGCGCTGCCACCGGCGTTCAGATCGATTTGGAGGCTCAGCGGAAGGCGCTGTCCAAGGCGATTGCCGAGAACGCAGGCGAGGTCGATGAAGCCGAGGCGACACTGCGCAGCATCGCATCCGCGCGCGCCGACGCGATGAAGCGCCTGGAAGACGCCAAGCGCGCCGAGCGGGCAGTCTCGGCCCCGGCGACGCCTTCGCAACGTAATGACCAGCGGCTCGCTGCGGCACTCGCCGTTGTCGAACGCGTGACCGGTGTGCCGCCCAAGCCGCTGGAGGGCGCTTCCGAAGTCGAAGAGCTCGGACGGATACAGCGCGAGGACGCGATCGAGGCCAGGCTCAAAGCCTTCAAGGAAGGACAGCGCTGATGACCTCAATCATCCAGCCGGGCACCGGGCCCTTCTGGGTGGCGCTCATGGTGGTGGCCGGCCTCGGGCTCGTCGAGCTCGTGTCGGTCCTGCTCGGAGCTTCGGCCTCTGGCCTGTTCGACGACGGCATTGGTCATCACGGGCCAGGGGAAAGCGAGGCCGGCCTACTCGGGGGCTGGATGTCCTGGCTCAACGCCGGCGGCGTACCAATCCTTGTCCTCGGGGTGATCCTGCTTTCGGCCTTCGCGGTCTTCGGCTTCGCCATCCAGGGAGTGGCTTTGACCTTCATGCGTCCGCTGCCTGTCTTCCTAGCCGTGCCGTTCGCGCTCGTGCTGGCCGTTCCTGCGACACGGTTGCTGAGCCGCGGCCTCGCCAGGATCATCCCGAGGGACGAGACCTCTGCACTTAGCCAGGAAGAATTCATCGGCCTGGTCGGTACGGTGACGCTCGGGCCGCTCGATCAGGGGCAGCCCGGTTCTGTCCGCGTGAAGGACCGTCACGACAACCTTCACCTCCTGCGCGCGCAGGCCGCGCCAGGTCACATCATCCAGACTGGAGCCGTCGTCCTTATCGTCGACGGAGCCGACGGATTGTTTCAGGCCATTCCCGCTCCGCAGGAACTTGGCCACACAGATAGCCACGGGGGCTGATCATGGATTTCGTTTCTCTGGGAATTATCGCTGGCGTCATCGTTACGGCGCTCGTCGTGATTGGCGTCATCATGACGTCCCTCTACACCCGCGCAACTCGCGACAAGGCCTATGTCCGTACCGGTCTCGGCGGCAAGAAGGTCGTGCTCGACGGCGGCTCGGTCATTCTGCCGATCTTCCACTCCTATTCTTGGGTATCGCTCAGCACGCTGCGCCTCGAGGTGAAACGGGCTGAGAACGAGTCTCTCATCACCAAGGACCGGATGCGGGCGGATATCACCGCCGAGTTCTATGTCCGCGTGAAGCCGGATGCGGAAAACATCGCGCTCGCAGCTCAGACGTTGGGCGATCGCACGAACGACGCCGACGCCCTCAAGGCGCTGGTCGAAGCGAAGTTCGTCGATGGCCTGCGTTCGGTTGCCGCCACGATGTCGCTGCGCGACCTGCAGGAGCAGCGCGCCGAATTCGTGAAGTCGGTTCAGGCGGCCGTGGCGCATGACCTCCAGTCGAACGGTCTCGAACTGGAATCGGTCTCGCTGACCAGGCTCGACCAGACCGATATCAAGCATTTCAATCCGAACAACACCTTCGACGCCGAAGGTCTGACCGCGCTGACCAAGATCACCGAGGAGCGCAAGCGCGAGCGTAACCAGATCGTTCGTGACAACGAGGTGGAGATCGCGACCAAGGACCGCGAGGCTTCGCTCCGGCGCCTCACCATCGAGCGCGAGCAGCGCGATGCGGAGCTGACGCAGGAGCGCGACATCGCCAACAAGACTGCCGAGACCCGGGCTGAAGCCGCCAAGGCCGAGCAGCTCGCGCGACTGGCAGAGGAAACCGCCCGTCTCGATGCCGAGCGCGGCATCGCCGAGCGCGATTCCGAGGCGCGCCAAGCCCGCGAATCCGCCCGGATCGCCGCGGAACGTGGCATCGCAGAGCGTGAGGCCGAGGCCCGGAAGATCACCGAGACTGCCCGCATCGAGGCCGCTATCGCGGTCGCGCAGAAGACCGAGGAAGAGCAGGCGGCGCGTGCGAAGGCCGATGCGGCCAAGGCCAGCGCCATCACCGCCGAGGAACAGGTGACCACCGCGCGTGATGTCGAGATCGCCGAGCGTGCCAAGCGCATCGCCGTGATCGACGCCCGTAAGGAGGCCGAGCAGCAGGCGACGGCTGTTACCGTCAAGGCCGAAGCCGAACGTCAGGCTGCCGAGGACCTCGCTGCCGCAGTCAAGATTCAGGCGGAAGCCGAGGCCGAGGCAGCGAAGATCCGCGCCACCGGCGTCATCGAGCTCGGCGAAGCGGAGGCGCGGGCCGAACGCGCCAAGAACGAAGCGCGTAACGCGCTCGCCGGCAACATCATCGATTTCGAGCTGGCGAAGGCACGCGTGGAAATCGTCCCGCAGGCTCTGGCCCAGGCGATGAAGCCGATCGAGAAGATCTCGGATATCCGCATCTTCAGCGCCGGCGGGCTTTTGGGGTCACTCGGCCACAGCACGGGTGAGCAGAACGGAAATCCGGTGGGCGATCTGTCGAGCCAGCTGCTGAGCTTCACGGCGCAGAAGCCGATCCTCGACGAGATCCTGTCACAGGCGGGCTTCAAGGGCGCCGACCCGACGCAGGCACTCCTGGCGGCTTCGGTGGGCGGTGGCGCCGCCGGAGCTCGTCATGCCGTGTCTCCGCCCGCTGGGGATCTGAAACCGGCTAGCAAATAGGGGACGCGTCCACAGCCGGAGACCACGCTGCACCTCAGCCATATCGGGACGCTCTCCCAGGCGTCTCGAACATCTGCTTGTCCAGTCCCCCGGCGTCCGTTGACGTCGACGACTCCACCAACTTCGTGTGGGTACCTGATCAAAGGCCACTACGAGCGACAAGCGGCTGGCTGGCCAGGTGATCACAGGCACGAGCCGAGATGTAAATTCGGCAGTGCCTCGTACCATTCCTTGTAACAAGGCTTCCTCTGTTCCAGGTTCCGCACATGCGCCCTGGCCATTACGGCTTCAGTCGGAGGCAATCCCATGCTGAGGGCTTCGCGGAAAGCTTCGTAGGAACCGATCGCCCACTCTGGGTCGATCAGCACCCGCGTGTGGCCCCAATAGAAGATCCCCGCCGCATTCTCTGAATCAAGTTCCAGACCTTCTCGGAAGAGCTTTTCGGCTTCGTCAGGTGCTTTCACGAGCAGCTTCGCATAGCCTTTTTCAAAGAGCAGTCGAGCCTGCGCCCTTCTCTCCTCAACAAGGCACGGAAGGGTCTCCCGGGCTGTGTAGGGGCGCAGCATCTGGTGTTTGAGACGGTATTCTCCGACCGCGAAGGCCAAGCCATTGGCGGTGCTGAAGCGATATCGCCATAGGTCTGCGCGCGGCGCGGCAACCCACAGCGGCATGCCGTCAGCAAACAGCTCCAGAACGAACAGGTCCCCGGATTGAGTAAGCGACTTGAGCAGGAAGAGCTGCTCTCTGACGGTCGAGAGATAGATGCTGAGACGGCTTCGATCGCTGTAGACGGTGACCTCCGGTGGCACATGCGCGTACTGCGTCCCGGCTGGAATCTCGCACCGCTCCGCCTGTTCCGCGCGGGCGCCGGAGGCAGCCACAAGGGCAAGAAGCCCCGCCATCGCGGCCGCAATCTGCGAGATCGCTCGCGTCCTCCTCATTGGGGCGAACACGTCACATCGTAGGCGGTCGGATAGGTCCTGTTGGTGTAGTTGATAAAGCTCTCTCCCTCCGACATATGCTCCGTGTTCTCGATGCACACCTTCCCGCAGCTCTGCCATTTGAAGCTGATTTGCACACCTGGGCAGGACTGCAGGAACTTGGATGCCAGCTGTTCGGAGCTTTTCCCGAGCTCCTTCACCGTGATGCATCCAGCTGGGTTCGGGGGGCAGACGATCGGCGGCTTGCCCCCGCGTTCACTGCGCTTGCTTGGATCTCTCGCCGCAGATGCCGGGGCGGGCGGCAGCTTCTGGGCGTCGCCCGCCTTCTTGAAGGGGTTTTCGGCTGGCAGCTTCACGGCGTCCTTCTGACCAGAGTACAGCTTGTCGATCATTCGATCGTACTCTTTCTGGATGTCGCCGGACTGGCCTTGGAATATGTCCTTGGCCGCGGATGTGCCCGCCGGTAGCGGGTCGCAAATCCAATACCATCCGGGATAAACGATTCCTCGCACTACGCCGTTTGAGCAATTCGCCTGAGCCTCCTCTTTGGTGCGGAATTCCTTTGAATGGTTCGCCTTTGCGGCTTTGCATTGCCAAACCGGCGAGCACCCAGGAAGCGAATATTTACCGAAGCCCGCCAGGCAGTTGGCCTTCGCGAGCTCCTCAGTGGCGAATATCGATTTTCCATCCGAGCGGATACACAGCGGCAGCAGCTCGACCGCCTGCTCTTGGGTTTGGCCGAGCAGGTCACCGGGCGCCGCCATCAGAACCAGGAATAGGCCTAGTCCCCACGGTGATAGGCTGTGACCACGCATTTCCTCGGACGCCTTTAAGCGGTCAGAACGGCAGAGTCGGTATCGTCGCATCGGCCTGGACGTCGATGAGCGCCTCGACCACCAGCGCCTGCTCCGTCGGCGCTACCCGGCCCAGTTTCGCCTCGATCTTCTTGACGTTCACGAGCACGCTCTGGGTCTGCTTCGGATCCGCCAGGATGGCCTTCGCCTTAACGATGGCCTCGTCGATCTCCTTCCCGAACTCGACCTTCGAGTGCTCCTGCAGAGCCTGGACCAGCTGGGTGTTGAGCGCGGCCGTAAGAAGCGACCAGAGCTGATTGTCGATCGCCCGCGTCAGCTTGATGTCGGCCAGCGTGAGAGATCGTCCGTCGGCGGCCGGCGTCGGGAGGGTCGTCAACCAGACTGTCCCCTTGGCGTCGAATATCCGCCCCGGGATACTCGCTTTGAACTTCGCGCCCACGGCGAGCCTGTCGCCGCTGGGATAGATCTCGACCTCATCCACATCGACCTTTACGGCTCCCGCGGCCGTGTCGACGACGATCGGCTTCTTTGCGAGCTGGGCCTTGAGCTGATCGTTCACCACCTTGTTGATCGTGGGATAGTCCGCCGACAGCGGGAGAGCGACCGACAGCATCCCCGCCGGATCAGCAATCGGCGTGTTCTTGGGCAGAGGCCCGGCCGATCCTGTCTCTCCCTTCTGGGTCGACGCGGCGATGTCCGCATCCAGCCGAGAGAGCAAGCGGACGCCGGCGTCCTCGGCGATGATTCCTGGGCTCGCGAGAGCCCGTGGCGTCACGTTGAGGAACATCGGGGGCATGCCCTTCTGCGCCGGCAGCGCGATGGACTGCTTCTGCCACACCTTCCCAAGAGCATTCTGAACAGGCTCGCAGCGGATCTTCGAATTGATGTCGGCGATCTGGGCGTTCAGCGCCGCCTGAATATGTGGGGTCAGCAGATTTCCGACCGGAAGGTTCCATGGGCCGATGCAAAAGCCCAGCCCGAAGGGCAGGTCCAAGCAGTTTCGGCCGACAGCCTCGATGGCCGCGGCATCGCCCCAGGCGAAGCTGGCTGCCGGATTGATGATGCGAGGGCAGAATTTCTCGTCGAGAGCGACTTGGCCAGAAACGTTGGCGACGAAGGAGCCGGAGATCGCTTTCCGATGGATGCTCAGTGCATCGGCGATTGCGCCATTCGGCCCTGCGCCGCCGCTGAATTGGACCGGTATCGAGATCGCGATTCCGTCACCTGCCCTGCCGACCTCGATCGAACCGTTTCGGCCGGCGGCGAGGTCCCAATCTATGTCGAGGCACCCCCTGAAGATCGTCCGTCCGAGGGCGCTGAGATCCCTGCACGCTATGCGTTCGCGGCCGCTCATCGGCTGTGCGAACTTGTCGGCGGTCTTGTTCGCGGCGTCCTTCAAGGCCTGATAGGGCAGCAACACGCTCGGCTGGATGGTGCTCCGACGCGGTTCGAAGGACGCGACGGTGGCCCTCCTGGACGGCTGCTCGGAGTAGGTCCTCTCCCAGGACCTGTACCAGTCCCAGGCGACGTACCCCGCTCCAATCCCCATAACACCAAGAACCCCGAGGAGGACCTTGTTGAATCCGCTCTTCGGTGCCGGCGGATTCGAGGTCAGGGGCGTCGCCGGGCCCCTTTCGATGGCCTCACGGCTTTCTCGCCCGTTGAACTGTGTGCCCTGGCCTCGGAGGCGCGATCTATCTGCTGGGTCGTTTGTGTCAGAGTCATCGTGTGCCATGCCCCTACCCCTTGGTCACCCTGCGGCAACTATTGGTTGCCGCAGGGTGGAACGCAAGGTGGACTCTACGCCCCATAGTCGAAGGCCTTCAGCCAGATCGGGATGTGCGCTTTATCGTTTGAATTGCCTGGCTCGCCAGGTCTTCGCTAACTCGGCGCTAACAAGGATCGTCGTCCGCTTGGACCGGCACCATTATGCGGGAGAAGACCGCAAGCCGGCCAGCCAGTCGGTCGGGAAGGCCGTACCCGATTTGGAGTATGACCGGCTCAGCGTAACTCCCTAATCAGTCCTTTTAGGCCGGCTGGATCGCGAGCATGCTCGGACGAACTCGAATCGCCATGCTTTCCTTAGTTCTTGCCTGTACGATCGAGCCGGGCGCTCTCCGCGCACAAGTCAACACAAGCTCACCGGCTGGCCCTGAAAGCGCCCAAGAGGCCTGTGACAGGCTCGCATCTTCTCCATACGACGATATGCGGCCGAGCGCGCATCCAGGCATCCTGTTCGACAATCTCGATGGCCCCAGGGCACTCGCTGCGTGCCAAGCCGCAGTCAAGGCATCACCCAAATCCGCGCGGTTACTTTATCAGCTCGGGCGGTCGCTGGATTTTGTCGGGAAGGCTGTTGATGCTCGCAAGGCCTACGAAGCAGCAGCCCAGGCCGGAAGCGCGCTGGCCATGGCGAATCTTGGGGTCATGTTCAACGAGGGGCGTGGAGTTCCCGTCGACTTCAAGCGTGCCAAGGAGTGGTACGAGAAGGCGATCGCCCTGAATTCGGCCCCAGCCATGAACGGTATGGGGACTTTGTACAAGTCGGGCAATGGCGTGTCGCTCGACCGGCCTTCCGCCCGCCGATGGTTCGAGAAAGCTGCCGCTTTGGGCTATCCGCCCGCGATGACCAATTACGGTGAACTCCTCTACGATGGCGTCGGCGGCATCGAGGATAAAGCTCAGGCCAAGGATCTCTTTGAAAAGGCTGCCGCTGTCGGCGAAGGTGGCTCCATGCGAGCGCTGGGCTGGATCCTGATCCATGGATCCAACCCTGATTTTGCGGGAGCCAGGGTTTGGTTCGAGAAAGGGGCTGCGGCTGGTCATGCCGCCTGCATGGCGGAGCTTGGAAGAATGGCCGAGTTTGGGAACGGGGTTCCCGTAGACTATGCCGCGGCCAAATCCTGGTACGAGAAGGCGGCTGCCGGCGGCAGCGCCTCGGGGATGGCTGGCCTTGGAGGTCTTTTTCTGAGTGGGCTAGGCGTCCCTGAGAGCAAGAAGCTGGCGCGGGAATGGTTCGCGAAGGCCGCCAAGCTCGGGCATCAAGGCGCCAAGCGATCGCTGGACTTTATGAGTTCGAAGTGAAGTTTGGTTCGTCACCTGCTCAACCTCAAGGCAGGCAGATGCACTGCGGTCCCGTTAAAATGGAGATCTTGGGCTCGGTTTATAGAAGCTGACGAGGTGCTTCAGCGCCCTATGAACTCTCCTAAGATCATCCATACCGCAAAAATCAATCCGCGCCACTCGCCCCCTCCCGCGTGCTCCTTTCACGCAGTTATCGCCACCAGAACAATACAGAAATAACGTTGTACGATAATCGTCATTGCCATAGTTTTCATACTTAGAATTCATTATGTCAATATCACCTGGATTGAATTCACTCGAAATGACCCCTCCAACCTTGCTGCTTGGTTGTCCCGCCACAACAATATGTGCGGACCATTCGAATTTGAAAGAAACACTCGATTCGTTAGCTTCGAATTCAAAATCAGATGCATAGGTGGTGGTTGAGGAATAAAGAAATCCGTGGCTTTCTGTTTTATTTGAGCACTTACCCCGATCGTTATATATATCTTTTATCGCGGAAAGAGTGGCTTCTTTCGATGGGCCCCTTTTTCCAACAATAGGGCCTTGTCTCAGCGGTGGATCCTCCGGCCGCGCATCTGCCTCCTCTTGAGTTTCCAGATAACTCTCGCGCTTCGGGATGCGTGGCGCCGCCTGCTGCTGTTTCTTGATGACGGGTTCGCTTTCTGTCTCGTTGCCTGCAAGGAATCCCTGGCTTCGAGCCGAATCTGACCCGCTCACGTGAAGGGCGGCGAGAACGGTGAGGATTAGATGGATCCGATGGGCTCCCATGTGCTGGTCCTATCCGTCGGTTTCCCGATAGGAGTACTGCCCCTCCGGAGCCATTACGGTCTGCTCGCTGCCGCCACCCAAGCGCGCTGCACAACCACTGCTGCAGCGATTGCTGTCGGTCCAACGGATCGTAACGGTTCGACTACAATGGTTTTGCGCAACCGAGTACCCACCGCGGTTGTAGAAATAGATGCACCTGGCCTGAGCCTCGGCCGAGAGGACCAGAAGTGCTGACAGCGTCATCGACGAGAGCAGCAGATTTCGCATTGGGGGACACTCCGACATCTCGTTGACCGAAGTCTGGCGCGTCCAACAAGCCCGGTCATACTCCAGATTGGTGAGGAATCAGGCGCAATGGCACGATTGCGCACGCAATAAGCGAAATATGATAGCTTGAGCACATGCTTGGGCGTGGGGGCAAATGAGCGAGGTCAACGAAACACTCGATCGCGTCTACGAGGCAGCGCTGCTGCCCGAGTTCTGGTCCGATGCATTGGACAGCGTCCAGCGGGTGGCCGGGGTGGATGGCGGTGCTATGTTTGTGACGGCGAACAACAATACCCGATGGATCGCCACCCAGCCTTTTGCCGAGACGGTGGCCGACTTTGTGAATGGCGGCCTCTTCCCCGGAAATGCGCGGAATTCGCGCGCTCTAGCCATGAAGCACGCCGGCTTCATCACGGATCAGCAGATCCTCACGCCCGAAGAACTCGATCGTGAGCCGATGTTCACGGAATTCCTCCGGCCCCGCGGCTGGGGCTGGGCTTCCGGCACGGTCATCCTGATGCCGACGGAAGAAGTCCTGACCTTCCACTTCGAGAACCACTACCAGCACGGCCCCGTGGGGCAGCAGTCGGTTGATATGCTGGACGCACTCCGGCCGCACTTGGCGCGGGCAGCGCTCATGTCGTGCCGCCTGCAACTGGAGAAGCTACAGGCGTCGCTCGCGGGTATCGAGGCCTTGGGTCATCCCGCGGCGGTTATCGGCCACAGAGGTCGGGTCCTGGCGTCCAATGGCGGGTTCGGCAAATTGAGCTCCGCTCTTGTCGCGATGGCCCATGGCGGCGTTGCGCTTCGAAACCCGAAGGCGAACGAACTCCTGCGGCAATCCCTGGAGCAGGTCGCCCGAGGCCACGGTGCCCATCGCTCGATCGCGGTCCCTGCCAACGAAGAGCAGCCGCCCTTCGTCATCCATGTGGTTCCGATCCGCCGCAATGCGAACGACCTGTTCTTTGGTGCCGAGGCTTTTCTCGTGGTGACGCTGGTCAAGCGACCGAAAGCCCCTCCCTTTGAGATCCTGAATGCACTCTTCGATCTGACGCCTGCCGAGGCGCGCGTCACGCGCCTGCTGACTTCCGGAGAGAACCCAAAAGAGATCGCGACCACATGCGGCGTCTCCGTGGAAACGGTCAGGTCGCAGATACGCTCGGTGCTTCAGAAGTCCGGCATGCACCGCCAGGCAGAACTGGTTGGTTTCCTCGCCGGGATCGACACATTCGGTTGCTGAAAGCG
Source organism: Hyphomicrobiales bacterium (assembly GCA_930633495.1). Lineage (NCBI taxonomy): Bacteria > Pseudomonadati > Pseudomonadota > Alphaproteobacteria > Hyphomicrobiales > Hyphomicrobiales bacterium. Next base: position 106,524 of record CAKNFJ010000002.1, read on the forward strand.
CGACCGGCATGAACGAGGCCGCAGGCTCTCTTTCTCAGGGACCTGGCTGCGGGTTGGCCTCCAGCGAAGCTTGGGCATTGCGGAGCAGATCGAGCGTCAGCGCTTTCGCGATCTGGGGCCCGATGGGCTGGTCATTTATGACGTCCCCGAGGTGGAGCGCGTTGATCAGTGCTCGCGCCGCCTCGGCATTGCCGCTGCTCTTTCCGCAAAGTTCGAGAACCGCGTCGACCGAGGTGATGATGCTGCGCATCTGCCGCAGTGGCGACGGGGTCTGCCAGAGCCGGAAGGGCTCGCGCCCGAAGCGCGTGGGCTCGTAGATGACCCACTGGCCGTTTATCGGGCTCTCTTCGATCTTGGAGCCTTCCGGCGCCAGCAAGGCATGCAGAACGCGGGCGTCAAGCTCCTGGCTCTCGCCTTCGAAGACTGCGATGCGGGCGATGAGTTGGTCGAAATCGTCGCTGGTCATGAGTAGGTCTCAGGTGTTCGTGGGAGGGTCAGCCTGGCGTCGGGCCGGGATCGGCGTTCTTGCGATGCTCAAAAGCCTGCGCTTGCAGAGCATGGAGACAGCGTGTCGTCGGCCATGGATCGGTTGAGAACAGCCCCTCGACGGTTTCCGCGAGAGCGTCATGCCCGCCCTCCTTCATCCGCGTGATCGCTCTCTGCACGTCGTCATCGTTCCAGAGGACCCGCTTCTCGTCGAAGACCTCGTCCGGGAAATCGCGACCACAAGCGTCGCAGATCGCCTCGTAGACCTCGTGGAGACGCGCCGTAGCGCGCACTCTTCGGGCCGCCTTGCCGAGGTCATCCGGGACCGCCAGGGCATCCAGATACGTCTCAGCGCGTTCGACGGCCGCGTCGTTCACCGTCGCCAAATCCTCGGATGTCGGACGTGCGTCCTTCCAGAGAACGGCTTGCAGCGCCGCGATGCGCTCGGGCACTTCCGGTGCGAAATCGATCTCGATCGCCGGCGCGTTGGGCCGAGAGAGCGTCGTGTACATCCCGATCAGGACTTGGACATCGACGGGCTCGTTCGGGATCTGCGCGAGGATCCGGTTGCGGCCCTCCGTGACGATCGCGGTAAGCCCATCGAGGCGGTCAGAGCCGAAGAAGGATGCCTGGCCCAGCAGCTCTTCCCAGGTGCGGGTTCCGACCAACCCAGGGAGGATCGGGTAGCCGGAGGACGCAGCGTACTTCACCTCGTAAAGCGGCTCGCCCTCTTTCTCGTCGTAGGCAAGAAGCTCGTCGTCCTCGACCTCCCCGAGCGCGTTGATGTGTGCATCCTGGATGCAGACGGGCCTCAGGAGGTCGAGCAGAAGGCTCCGGTAGGCGCCCGCGATGCGAAGCTGCTCGTCACGCGAAATCGGCTCGGGGCTGAACGGGGATCGCTCCGTGGTCGTGTAGATCGTGAAGGTGAAGTTGTTGCCGCTCACGCTCGGGATCACATGGATGACGATGTCGGGCTCCGGCGTCGACAAGAGCCAGGCGGCTGAGAGATCCTTGTAGGGGTCGCTGCCCCGTGACGGGTATCCGAAACGCCGGTGCAAATAGGTGAACAGCGTCGCGTAGGTGACGTCCTTGAGCGGTGTGGAATCCGCGATCCGGTCTTCGAGAACCTCCCCGAACACCTCGTCCATCGTCCCGTGCGGGGCCGTCTGCAGCACAGAATAGAGGCGGCAGTTCGGGGAGACGACCGATGCCTGGAAGGAGGGTGAAGGCAGCATGCTGAGGGTCCAATGCGGAAGCGGTAGCTTGGGACGGCTTTACGAAAGCGACGAGGGAGCGCCGATGCCGGCTGCCGGAAGGTCGTCTTTCTCAACCATCAGCGCGATCATCTCCGCGCGTGTCACCGGCCAGCCCTTCGCCCGCTTCTCGTGATCGTGCATCGCCAGGAAAAATGGATCCGTGTGCATCGCTACGCTCAGCTTGAGCCAGCCATCCGTCCACTCATGGAGAGGAGTGTTCTGCGGATGCCGAGCGGGGAGATCAGGGCGGGGGCGTGCTGCCAAGGGGCGCCTCGGTTAAGGATCACGATTTCAGATGATTAATCCTATGCTCCGACAACGAAATGGATAAGCACCTGAGCCCCCCTATCCACCAGAAGCACTTGTCGACGGCAAGGATTGGATGCCAATTCAATCTGCCTCGCTCTGGATTTTCCCATGCGCCTTCTCGTCATCTCCGACATCCATCTCGAATTCGCGCCCTGGAGGTTGCCGGAGGATCTGCCGGATTTCGACGTGGCCGTTCTCGCCGGCGACATCGACAAGCCTCTGATGGGCTCGTTGCGCTGGATCGATTACGAGATGAAGCACGGGCCGCTGTCGGGTAAGGAGGTCATCTTCGTCCCCGGCAATCACGAGTTTTATCGCGAGAACATGACCCGGCAGCTGGCTTGGGGGCGTGAATTCGCTCGCGAGCTTGGGATCCACCTGCTCGCCCCGGGGCGCGTGGTTCTTGGCGACGTCCGCTTTGTTGGCGCTATTCTCTGGACCGACTACGCCTTGCTCGGCGATGCGCGCGCCGGTAGGCAAGCTGCCGGTCGCACGATGAATGACCACCGTCTCATCGCCATCGATGACGAAAGCGGTGATCACATCTTTACGACGGCCGACGCTGTTCGCCTCCATCAGGAGGATCTCGCCTACCTCACAGCCCGCATGGAGGAGCCTTTCGACGGCCGTACCGTCGTTGTGACGCACCATGCGCCTCATCCCGGTTCGGTCCAACCACAGCATCGTGGAAACGCCCTCTCGCCGGCGTTCGCATCAGACCTGACGGAGGTCATCGAACGCTACGAGCCCGCGCTCTGGATCCACGGGCACGATCATGGATCGCACGACTACATGGTCGGCGCGACGCGCATCCTTTCGAACCAGGCTGGCTATCCCACGCCCGGCGCGAAGCGAGAGAATCCAGCGTTCGACCCGAGGTTGGTCGTTGAAGTGCCGCCGGCGCCGGCTCTCGTGCCATGATGGCTTCGAGCGAGGCTGCCATCGACCGCGAGGCGATCTTCGCGATCGCGACCGAGGTCCGCCGCTTCCTGGAGCCGCGATGGATCGAGTTTCAGAGGCAGCGCGGACTCGTCTGCGCGAGCCATCCGTCGACAGGCATGTGCCGGCTTTCGACGCTCTTCCTGCTGCGCGTGCTGGAGCAGGAGATCCCTGGCGGCGGGTGGCAGTGCCTCGGCGGATGCTCTGACGCCGCCGATGAGGACGTCGACCGCGCCCTTGGAATGCCTGGGGGCTACCGGGATAGCAATGGCGATTGGAGCGGCCACTACTGGGTCACTGACGGCGATTTCGAGTTCGTTCTCGACGTCACGGCCGACCAATTCGGTGGCGATGCAGTGGTCGTTGTCGAGGATGTGACTGGCGGCTCCTATCGTGCGAACTACGACCTTGGCGCGCTGCAAGAGCGGATGAAGGACGTGCGGTCTCGCGTGGCCGAGTGGCTGGTCGAGTGGTCAGCCGACCACGAGATTGGCTGGAGCAGATCTCGCCCGCCGCAGCCGCGATGACACCGCCCTCGTCCACCGAACCGTGCAGCCGGAGCCTCGCCCTGCAGCCCGCCTGCTTGAAGCGTCGAAAGCCGGCGCCCTGGAGGAAGATGGCTGGTCTGAGCACTCAAGAGATCGCTGACGAGATCGCGGCGCTCAGCCCGTCCCAGAAGGATGCCTTGCTCAACGCAAAGCGTGGTGACGGAGGCTGGGGCTGGGTCGTCAGCACGCGCCATCCCGGGGTTCGCGGCTTGCCGACCCGTGGCCTGGCTCACGGACGTGCGACGGCGAACCGAGCTGCGGGTGCGCTCGGCTCCCTCACGGCAAAGGGCGAGACCATCCTCGATGCGCTTCGGGCCGCGACGCTGGAGCATGAAGAGCGCGGCGAGGAAATGAGGATCCCCCGATGAAATTCGCACTCTTCCTGATCGCGCTCTGCATCTTCGATGCCTCGGTGGGAACCTGGCTGCTGATGCACAGGCCTGACGCCATCTTGGCGTGGGGTCCACCGATCGGCTGCGGTGTCATCGCCGGCGCTGTCGGAGCCCTCAGCCTCTGGAAGGCGTCTTCTTGCTTTGGCCGCCAATCGGAGGTGTCCAATGCTGGCTGATTTGATCGAGCGGCTTGAGCAAGGCGCTGGCGCCGACCGCACGCTGGATGGCGACATCGCTCTCGCCCTCGGCCTTCCGCAGGCCTACTTCGACAGCTTCGACACCGACGAAAACGGCCGCTCGCCGTTTACAGGCTTCAAGGAAGTCGACGGTCCGGAATGCTTCTTCGGAAAGCCCGAATGGGCCGGCGGCGGCCGAAGCTGGGTCGCACCGGCCTTCACCGCCAGCCTCGACGCTGTGACCGCTGTGATGGATCAGAAGCTTCCGGGCTGGCAGTGGTTGAAGCGCAGCCCCTTCGTGATGGGCATCTATCGCCCGTCCGATGACGACGATGTCTGGGCCGACCATTGCGAGGCCAGGGCGCCCTCGGACAGCAGGGCGCTAATGGCAGCGGTGTTGAGGGCTTTGTCCCGTCGGTAATCGCTCGTTTTACGGCCGCATCGTCCCCATCAGGGTGCTGACGTAGTCGTTGTCGGCCTTGTCCTGCTCCGCGATTGCCTGCTTGAGAGCTGCTTTCCCGTAGAGCTTCGCGTAGCTCTTCTCGGCATCCGGCGCCCCTGTCCACGAAGAGCGGTGCCCCACGATCATCTTGTGGATCTCCTGAGGCATAGCGTGCCGCGAGACCTGCATCATGTCGATCACCGTTTCGTGGGCAATGCCCCCGACGTGGATCGAAGTCGCGCCGTTGACTGTGGACTCGTAGACGATCTTTTGGTGGCTATCGAGCGAGGAGCTCGAAGCCAGGATAGCGGTGCGCACGCCGATCGTGTGATCGGTACCAGTCCGCCTGCGTCCTTCCACCTTGGGCGAGACCGTGACCTTGATGATCTGCCCGATGTCGAAGGCCGGCTCGAATTCGGGCGTCAGGGTGAGGCGTCCGACCTGTTCCTGGCATAGCAGATAGTTCAGCTGCCCAAGGATCGATGTCGCGTCGTCTTCCATGACATGATGGCCGTCATGCAGTTTCAACCGACCATCCTTGGCGGGCAGCACCCCGAAATGCCCCGGCGTATTCCACTTGCTGACGGTGAATTCGACCTGCTCGTCGACGAGTGCGAAAAGGACGTGGGACGGGATCATGGGAAACCTCTCTAGAGTTCAGGCTGAATCCTGAGCTGTCGAGCTGCAAGGCACTAGCTCGAATTCGAAAGAGACCCAGGCTGCGATGCCTATTGGCTCGTGAAGTCTTCGGCCAGGCCCTCAAAGGCGTACGGGTTCAGGAACTGCCGTCGCATGAGCTGTCGACGCGACGACTTGTCGATCCCTGCCTCGTCGCAGACCTGGTCCCAATTGGCTTTCAGAGCATCAACCAGGTCGATCACGATCGCCGTTGCCTCTGCTTCCGATAGCCCGAACGTCGACGCTGCTGCGATGCAGCGCGCGAGCGTGCTCTCCCGGTGCTCGCCCTGGATCAGCATGGCCTGAGAGGCCTCATTGCCGTGCCGGGACTGCGGGCAGATGTCATAGGCCGGCGTGAGCTTCAGGGAAGCGCCATCCCAGAACGCGGCATGGTTGCGGGCGTGATCGTCGGTGTTTCCGCACAGGATGTTGAAGACGACGCGCCGGAACAGCTCGCGCAGCGTGTCGAGCGGATTGCGAAACCGATCCCGAATGATCGCAGCAAAATCCTCGTAGCTGGCGTAGCGGGCCATCATCTCATCGAGGCCGAGCAGCGTCAGTCCGGACACCATCGGGCGCCGGCCCCAGCCGCTGTCACCAGGAATGCGATCGAAACGCTCGATCAGCAGCGCTGTCTGCCCCACGACCGGTGCGAGTTCGACCTGCGCGACGCTGAGCCCGGCAAGATGGGCCAGTCGCATCGCGAGGAACTCGGTCCGGACGATATCGAAGCTGTCGCTCATTCCCGCGAACTTGGCGATCAACGAGCGCTCGCCGTCTGAGAGCAGCGCCTTCGGCCGCGCTCCGCCGACCGCACAACTCGGAACGAGCGCGGCCTCGAGGTCACCCGTGAGCGGTACGCCTCTTTGAAGAAGCTGCGATCCATCCTGAAGCCGGGCAAGCGTCGCGTTGCGAGGCGAGCGCGGCGTATAGCTGGTTGCCGAGCTCTGGAAGTCCAGGGCGCCAATCCTGTCCGATCCCGATCTCAGGAGGCAGGCGATCTCGTCGAGCCCTGCGCCGTCGAGATCGCTGGCACCGCTGCTGAGGTCCTGACTTGCAAGCACACGCCGGCCCCAGGCATCCGGAGCGGCGTCCCGAATGCAGCTGGCCAACGCCATTCCTGCGAGAGGAGCGATCGGGCCGGGCTGCAGGGGCAGCTCCGGACCATAGATCGAAATCGCATCGTGGCGCTCAAAATAGGAGGCTAGGTACTCGAAAGCGAGCGTGCTCCCGTCACGGAACACGCGCCCCGCGACGACTGGTTCGGTCGCACCGGCAAGCCAGATCCAGGCATAGCACTCGGGCGTGGTCTGAATAGCCATCTCTGAACAGACACTTTGGGTTTCCGGGACGGAATTGGTGCAGTCGGCTTGCTCGATGCAAGAAGGAGACTGCCAGATATGCGCAGTCACCCTGCCCGTCCACGGATTTGTGCGGCGAGTGGAAGGATTCCGATTTCATTCCTTGTGCGTCTGCGCATCAATCCGTCTGGACAAGCCGGCTCTCTCGATCGGCTTCGCACAGGGTTGAGAAATGGCAGACGCCAATCCGAGCACAACCGATACCCCGCCGGCGCCCGCTGGCCTCGCAGCGCTGCTGAAGAAGGCAGAAGGACAGACCCTGTACTGGCGGGACCGGCAGATCGGCGAGAAGACGCTCGAAGACTCCTTCGCGGAAGACGGCACGCCCACACCGATCGGTGACGTGAGCGCCTGGTCCGCCGGCTACACCAACGGTCGCTATAGCGAGGCCGACTGGTGGCAGAAGACGATCCAAGAGGCGATCAATTTGGCGACGCCGACGGGTTACCGCGTGCTGCGCCGCGCCGACGGCGGCTTCGATGTCGAGCGGGAGGTCATCTGCGTCAACGGTCAGCTGGTGTGGTTCCCGATCGCCGTCGTCCCTCCGGTCTCGGACCACGAGCGGCTCGTTACCGATGGCGCCGCTCGAACGGCCGAGGAGAACGTCGCGGTCCTGCTGAACGGACTCGGTGAACATGTCGACGGCGGCGCCGCTGCTCCTGACGTCGATGGGCAGGACGGTACCGAACGGCTTTGCCAGGCGCTCTACGGCCGCAAGGCGACCCCTCGTGACTATCTCGGCGGCTCCGATGCCCGGATGCTTCATGACGCCGCGGACCGGCTGATCAAGCGCGCGCCGGCAAACCCTGCGCTGGAGGGTTTCTGATGCCTAAGGGAGCCTCAGCTCGGGAGGGTGCTGTCCGCGACACCGATCCGCTTCTGTCGCGACTGATGGAGGTGCGTGGCCGCCTCGTCGAGCTCGGCATGGATGCGGAGGCGGAAACGCTCGGTGATGTCTTCGCCGCGCTGGAACTCGCCACCGCCCAGTCGGTGAACCTGCCGCCGGCGGCGCTTTTGAAGCTGACCTTCGCAGTCCAGCACAATCCGAACTGCCCATCGCAATGGCTCGTTCGCCTGCCCGGCCGCCGGGTCGGGTCGATCGACCTGAAGCCATATGGCGTCACCGGCTCCGGTCTCGGCCTCATCCCGCACGAAACCAAGGACATCCTCGGCTTCGGCAAGTCGTTCGCCGAGGCCGGGGCCGCTGCGCTGCAGGCTCAATCGGTCAGCCGGCTGGCAGCGTCAGCAGGAACTGACGATGTGCATCGCTGCGACGGGAGCGGGAGAATCTCCATGACAGATTCTGAGAATGCACTTGGCGTGTCTTGCGATACCGGCTCCCTCTCCGCGACGACAGGGTCTGATATGGGCGATATCGATGCTCGGATGAAGGCGGCGGGCATGATCCCGCTTTCAGACCTCATCAGCGGCAGCACCCCTCTGGAGCGGTGGGCAGCGCATACAGGCGTCAGTGATCTCGCCACGTTCGAGGAATGGCTTTCGCGCAAGCAGCGCGAGTTCGGCGTCATGAAGGCTGGCTATGAGCTTGGCGACAAGGATAAGAGCGACGAGCTTTACGAGTGGGTGCTTTCCCACTTCGCTGCGTTCAACGAGGTCGCTGCCAATCTGCGCCAGATGAAAGAGCGTATGGCCCTCGTTGGGGGAGAGGCAGATATCACCGCTCGCCAGAGAGCCTGGAACAGTTGGTGGCGCCCTATCACCGACGCTGAGGTCAAGGACGGCCTCGCTGGTCGGTCGATTGCTTACAACGCATTTCGCGCTGGGTGGGATCAGAAGCGGCTGGCCTCACAAGTCGCGGCGCCGTGGCGTGCTGATCTGCTCGACAGATTGATGCGTTGCGCTGAAAATCCCACGTGGGCTGACCATGCGGAGGTTTCGAAATCTCTCCTGCTTATGGCCGTCACGGCGATCAGGGAAAGCACCAAGCATGCTCCGGCAGATGTGCAGGCGCAGGTTGAAGCAGTGCTGCTCAATTATCGCCTGTCGAACATGAGAGACGATGACGGCGGCGCCTACCCGCTTGTCGACCTGATGTCGAATGACGGTCAGAGCGTTGCTACAGGCGAGGCCGAAATCGTCCTCTTGGCTGATGCCATCGCAGACGCAATCGCAAAGCCTGCCTTCTCGCCTGCTTGCAACCTTGTGCCGCCGCCTGAGACCTACGGTGGCTCGCCTGAAGAACCGTGGACCGGCAGGATGCCATTGCCCCAGGCTGGCGAGCCCCGGCTTTGGAAGACGCTCGCTATCGGCATGGGAGCGCACCTTGAGCAGTTGGAAGCGCATTGCTCCGTCCAGACCGGGAAGACAGGTTCGGCCCACGCCAATGAAGGGCGTGAGTTGCGCGAGGCCGGCAAGGCTTTTGTTGCCATGGTCCGGGGCCTGCTTGCCTGTCGGTTCGAGCACGCCGACCGGCTGCATCCTGAGACCGAGAAGCTCGTCGCGGAATTCAGTTTCGCTTTGCGCGCCAAACTCCTGAAGGCCCAGCACAAATATGAATTCGGCGACGACTGGCGGACCGACGACTGGGAGACCGAGTGCCGGCAGGCCCTCTTCAAGCACCTGATCAAGGGTGACCCTCTCGACGTCGCCGCTTATGCGGCCTTCTGCTGGAAGCGCGACTGGACGACCTCGCCGCCCGAGTCCAACTACGGCCCCGCTCACAAGGTCCTTCAGGCTCAGCTCGCGATCGCGCAGAAGGCCCTGGAGCGTGTCAGGGATGCGGATCATCGCAACACCAACACCGAGACGGCGGCGGAAGCGTTTTCCTACGCCCACGCGGTGACGGCCGAGGCCCTTGACGCAATCGCCGCCGTGACGGAGACGCGCTCATGACGACGGTCGCATTTCCCGTGAAGCCCGGCGACTGGGTCTCGAACGCCAACGGCCGGCCGGCCAAGGTCAAAGCGGTCTATGAGAGTAGCGGCGAGGCCTTGGCGGATCTCGTGCTGTTCGACCGCAAGGGCAATCGCGTCGGCCGTGAATCCCCCGCGTGCGGCGGACCGCGAACCTTCGAACCAGCCTGCTCACTCGAAGGTTGGCACCGGATCGCTGAGCCGAGTTTTCCCATCGAGCTGAAATGGATCCCCACCGGTGAAGGATCGGTGGTCGGTGGTTACTATGCCGGCAAGCCTCTCCCTGCCCGGGAGTACATCCCGGCGCCGCGGCGCGTGCGGGGCTCCGGGGCGCTGGATAAGAAGCTCGCGAACCTCGCCTACCGTGAAGCCAATGCCTTTCGCGAGGCCCTGGAGCTGATCTCCAACGGCCACAACGACCCGCGGACACTGGCGAGCTTCGTCCTGACCAACCTCAGGCTCCCCACGAAATGAGGCCCGCTATGCCCACGAACACTCCGACGGCCTCGCCCGAGGCGATCGAAGCCGCGCGCACCATCGCCCGCGCGATCTGCGTCGAATACCGCCTCACACCGGAAGCGTACGATCGCCACGGCGGCGAGCACCCGATTATTCCCGTGATCGTGCGCCATGTGGCGCCGGCGCTGCAAGGCATCGCGGCGCCGGCCGACAACCCGGAGAAGGGCTGGGATGGCCTCAGCGAGACCGAAAAGGCCGTGGTCTCCGCCTGGAACTACTTCCAAAGCCCCAACAGCTATTCGGCTGCCGAGAAGGCGTTCGTGTTCTCGCTTCTCGACGCCGCGCTGAAGCGCGTCTGGTGGGCAGCAGTCCCCAACACCGATGGCTGGCTCGACATGGCAAGCGCCCCGCTCACGGGCCGGAAGGTCGATCTTTGGGTCCGTCCGCATGATGCGCTTGCCAACGGCAACCCGAACCGCATCGCCGACGCCTGGTACGAGGATGGTCGGTGGATGCGCATCGTGTCCGGCAACGGTCAGCCCGCGCCCGTCGGGGACTGTGGCGTGCCCACCCACTGGCGCCTTCCTCCAGCCGCGCCCGGAGCGACAGCAGAAAACGCGGTGTCCGAAGATCTCTCCTGGCTTCGCCGCGGGCGCCCCGCGAATGAGCTGCAGAGCGATAAGATCGATGCGCACCGTGGTTTCGTTCATCGGGCCGCCGTCCACCATGCCAATGATCGCTCCTACCTCAACGGCGTCCGCGGCGGCTTCTTCGATGCCGCGCACCTGGTCGACATCTGCCGGAAGGAGATCGAGGAAACCGGAAGGCCGTCGAAGGCCAAGGCCGCGCAGGTCGATCTCCTGCAGCGGGTCGGCGACACGATCTGGGGCCTGAAGGACGTCCTCCCCGAGCCCCCTGCCCCGGTGACCGCTGAGGTCCGTCGCAATGGATGAGATCCTGACGAAGACCCGGCGTGGGGTGCTGGAGCGGCTCTCGGACCAGCCCGTCCTGATCGTCGGCACCGACCTCACCGCGGCCGCATGGCTTGCGAAGAACGGTTATGCGGTCCGGCACCGGCTCAACCATTTTTCGGTGACCGCCGCCGGCAGCGAGCTCGTGTGCAACGAGGCTCCGATCGGCGCCACGAAGCCAGAGAGCGGATGCGATGACTGAGGTGTCCGCTATCGAGTCTCTCGCCAATGCCACAGCCGTTGGCGTCGGCGGTCTCGACGACATCGTCCTCTTGCTTGAGGAAGGCGATGGCCCCGACCGGGATTTGGATCTCGCCGTCTTCAACCTCTGGAACGAGCAGCCCTATCGGTGGAGCGGCATCCACGAGATCACCTCAGGCCTAAGGGACATCGCAGTCCTCGACATTCCCGCGGATCTGGAGCCGGATTTCGCCCGCTTCTGCGTGGAGCGTGACGAGAACAGCATCGTCGTCGTGCCGCGCTATACCGAAAGCCAGGATGCCGGCGCGCGCCTCGCCACGCAGATCCTTCCCGGCCGCCGGCGGCTGACGCTGAACTTCGAGGACGGCGTGGGCGGCTTCGTTCAGGTCGGCTGGCGCCCCGAGGGCAGCGCGGTCCCAGCCTGGATCTGGACCGAAGCCCACGCGCAGTCGGCTGCGCGCGCCCAGGTCGCTGCCATCCTCCGGGCCTACGCCCAGAAGCCTGCCCTACGCTCGAAGGAATCCTGATCATGTCTGAGTCGAATGCCGAGCTCGTCCCCGAGCATGCCAGCCACCCCGGATGGACCGCCGATGGCTGCGAACTGCGGATGACGGTGACCCCGCGCAACGGCGGCGTCACGTCCGCCGGCTTCGCCTGCAGCTGGACCGGCGGTCATTGCCTGCCTGGATCCAACTGCGAGGGCTACCGGGAGCAGGCAGCGGCCGCGCCCGATCACGGCTGACCGCTTGCGAGTTGTCGAGCTATCGGGTTCGAGACAGCCTGATGGTCAAGGTTAGAAGGATCGAACCGTGATCGTCTGGTATTGCTTCTGCGGGTTCGAGATCGGCGGCGATGCACTCGTCTATCAGCGAACGTTGGAATGCGATGAGAAGCAGGTGAAGGCGGCGCTCAATCCAGACGACATCGCGGACGATCCGGGTCTCGCGCACGTCTACCCAATCGCGATCGAGGTCGCTCAGGCAATCGTGGGCGAGAACCTGCCCGCAGGAGACTACTTCGTGAACGGCGTTCAGTCGGCGCCATGATCAACCGTTCTCTTCTCCTCACCGCCCTCTGTCGAAGGACCGAAACGTGACTTGTAAATATAGCGTTTGCGGCTTCGCGATTGGTGGGGATGAACTCATCTTCGAGCGTTTCATCGCACTTGATCCGGATCGCGTTAAGGCGACTCTCACTGCCTTCAATATCGAAGATGATCCCGGCCTTGTACTCTCCTATCCGATCTCAATTGAGGCAGCTAAACAGCTGACCGGCGAGAAACTTCCGCAGGCAGATTACTTCGTGCACGCCGTCCAGCCTTAAAGGGCTCAGCGAGCTCTTTCGATTTGAGACGACGCCACTTTCAAGCGCCCCTGCTATGATCTCTGGACACCGCAACAGGATCGCCAGAATGCTCCTCAAGGATTTCGCCCCGCACCTCGTTCACGCCAAGCTCGGCGACTGCGATGTCGTTGGCGTGCAAGACGGCCTGGTCGTGCACTTCAATGCCGAGGACGGCTCAATCTACAACTCCGGCCTTACGCTTCAGGATTGGCTCGACGGCGACAGCGAAGCCTGGGCGATGACGGCGGCCGAGGCCGAGCGCGTCGGGATCGCGGATTACAGCGCCTATATCGAGCGCCTCAATGAGTTGAACCCCAGCCTGCTCGGTGCGCCGGCGCCGTGAGGGGCTGAGTTGACACCGCGGCCTTATCGCTCACCATTCTCTGATGGGTCCGCCGCCAACATTCGATGTCGAGAAGCGTCGCGAGGCCAAGTGCCGGTCGCGTGAGCAGGATGCTGCGCGCATCCGAGGCGGCGAGATCTCAGCCGACGACCTGAACAGGCGCAGCGGCTTCTTCTCCGTCCTCGATCGAGCCAGCGCCCGTGTCGTGACCTGGCGAAAGCGGATCAAGATCGAGGACGAGCCACGATAGAAGAGCCCTCGGATTCTACGGGTAGAAGCTGACGATCACAGCGTCGTCGTAATCCTCAGGGTCATCCGGGATAACCATCTTCTGCGCAGCCCGATCGATCGCGTCCAAAAAATCGCAGCAAGCTCTTTCGTAAGCCTGTCGTCGCGGCTTGTGGTCGTGCTGCTCACGCTTTGCGTCGCATTCGGATGCCTCGGTCTCCGTCCTCGACATTGCAGGCCTCCGGCTGAACTGGTTCTCATCGCCTTGTGGGAGGGAGCGTAGCTGGTTTGATAGCCGAGCTCGACCGTTTCTTGCTCACGAAGCCTGCGAGCAGCATTCATTCGATTTGCGACCCTATTGCATCAGAGCGTTAACCACAGCCCGCATATAGCCCTCTTCATGTAAATCATTTCTCGGGCAATTCGTTGCTTTCGCAGGATTGGTATGACATAACCCCTCCATCGCCGATCGCTGTTGATCGGCCGCACAGGAGAGTGATCATGTTCGATATCGAGCGCGCAGGAGCTACCACCGAACGTTTCGAAGTCGCCGAAGGCGTGAGCTTTGAGGTAAAGCGCAATACCGACGGCAGCTATGTTCAGCCGAACGGCACCGTCGAAGAGACGCGCGCATTCGTCGCCTGGTGGACCAAGCTGATCGGGTGCGACTACGAAGAGCACCGGGCGTGATGGCACAAAAGGGCCCTGTGAATCACTCATTCACAGGGCCCTTTTTGGTTTGAACCTGAAGAAGCACTCATTAACACGAATTCCACCCCCTCCGCACGTCGACTGCGCCATTCAGAGGATTCATGTTCAATGCCGAATGACGATCAGTCCCAACTTATCGAGCTCAACCGTAGGCAGCTCAAGGCGTATGATGAGCGCCTGTTGGGGCTGGAGAAGGAGATCGGCTCGATCCGTGCCCAGCGCGCCGCGCTCGCTGCGTTTCTGACGCAGCTCACCGGAGAGGCACCTAGTGCCCCGCCAGCCCCGATAACGGCTGGAGGAGAAGGTGGCGGAAATGGCGTAGGCCGAGCGTACGTCAGTCGTTCCTATAATAGGAAGATCGTCGACGAGGCTATGAGGATCGTGGTTGAGCGCGGTTCCCCCATGACTGCTGCGGAGATCATCCAAGAGCATTCGATGAGCAAGGAAGTGGCGACGGAGACGCTCTATCGACTGATCTACAACCGCGTCATCGCCGGAAGCGTCTACTCCTTCGCAGGTGCGTTTTGGCCCACAAGTTCCCCCATCCCCGAGGGCTGGAATCTCTCTTTGGCAAAGCGAGGTCGACGTTCGGAAAAGCAGAAGGCCTGAAAGGGTTAAACGATGGGAGGTCGTGGATTTCAGCTGAATGCTTCAGCCCCGGGCCGAGCAGCCGAAGTCCTCTGGGACGCTCAACGGATCGCTTAGCTGGATCTTGGCGAAAGCGTCGATATTGAGGAGGTCCTGGGAAAACGCCCGTGTAATTGGCGACGCAGCCGAACAGCGAGCGCCCATCACCTGATCATCGAGAGCGCGGCAGGATCACACCATGCTTCGAGGCAAACACCACGACATCGCCGGTAAGGCTATTCAGATCTTTGAGCATCGAAGCCAGCTGATCGCCGTCAGCGTAGGTCTTCAGATTGCTTTGGAAGTCATCGGGAACCTCTAACCCCCGACCGACGGCAAGATCTGTCACCACAGCGGCCAGGACTTCGATCCGGCCCTGACGCCTTCCTTGCTCCCTCCCCTCATCGCGAGCCTTGCGGCAAGCGATCAGTTCGCTCAAAAGTGCGTTGGCCACCAGTTTCCCTCTTAGCCTGGCTTCGGACCTTCGACCTTCTGGACCATCCCGGTCGACCGCGCCTCCTTGAAGAGGTTGTTCAGGATGCGAGTGCTCGTTGGGTATCCGCCATGCGGAACGGGAAGGCGGCCGCTCGCTTTCCGGTGAAGGTTCAGCAGCGCGACGAATTCTTCCGTGCTTCCGGCACCGAACTCTTCCTCATGCTCGGAGCTCCAGTTCGCGGCCGGCAGTCCGCTGTAGTCGGGCCTCCACTTCCGTTCGAGGGCCTGGGCAGCCAACCGATCCGCTGCTTCTGCCTGACGCCGCGCCTCCTCTGCACGGAGCCGAGCGACTTCCTCCGCGCGAAGCCGAGCAGCCTCCTCCGCATGCAGCCTTGAAGCATCCATGCGGGCTTTCTTGATCGCGCCCAGCCCTCCTGAACTCGCCGTGGGCGCGGGAGAAGCTCTCGGTGACAGCGTAGGTGTGACAGCCGGTCTGGGGAGGACGAGCGGCGCAAATTTGGTGACGGATGCGACCATGACCGGATCGAAGCCGATCTTGGTGGGTGGTTTTGGAGTCGGAGGCGGAGCAGCAGGCTTTCGCCCTCTCGATGGCGGCGCAGGCTCGCGCTTCGGCTCCGGAGGAGGCTTGCGTGTGTCAAACGGCATTTTCCCGAAGCCGATGACCTCCGGGTCTTCGACATACGGGACTGGCTCCGACTCCTTCTCAGGATGCGGGAATTTGAACTGGATTCCGTGCGGAAGGATCTCTTCTTTGTCCCGCTTGTTGTCGATGCGGATAGGCGTGGGATCGGTCGGCGACCAGAAGCCGTCATCGATCGCCTCATCGAGGAATTTCAAGCAATTCGCGAATTCTTGTTCGAGGTCCTGCAGCCGCGGCCCATCAGGACGATAGAGCGTCTGCGCAGCTTTCTCCGCCCGGAACCAGGACGCTGATCCGCGGGCGCCGTGCTGCGCATTCCAGATCTCGTCCGCCGAAAAGCCTGCCCATGAGCGTTGATCGCGCAGATCCTCGTCGAAGCGAGCTTTCCTTATCCCTGTGGGGTCGAGGAAGCGTATCCGCGACGCCAACCCCTCCTGGCCGTACTCGACGCCGATCTGATGCATCATCGAAACATCGAAGTGCTCGGCAAACTGCTTGACGACTTCGGCGAACGCCAAACCGACGAACTCGTATGCGACACTCGCGGCGCGCCGTTTTTCCGGGTCGTCGGAAGCGAACAGGGCATCGAGCTTCCCAACGTCCCGTATCCAGAGGATGCGGCTCGCTTCACCGCGCTTCCACTCGGGCGCCTCGTCGAGATGAAGGTCGCCAACCCTGATTTTTCGATGGGCTTCAACGACGAGATTGCCGCGCCAGTTCACGACCGCCGCAATGAGCAGCCTTGGCTTGCCTCCCCCCGGGACTTTGTCTGCGATAACCCTCGGCAGCAGGTCTTCCGGTGCCGTCGTCTCGAACGACCCCTCAATTGCGTCCTCGCAGTTCTGAAAGAGCTTCTCCAGGCCAAAGCCGACCGTTGTCTCGTCGTCGGCGTTCGTCCGCTTCAATTTCTCAGCGTCGACTGCGGCGAAGATACGATCACGCTCTGCGTCGGTGAACTCCGTCAGGATCGTCACCCCATTGTTCATGGGGCTCCTCGCGCGTTGCTGCTCATCGGATGTCGTGCGAATGGTCATGATGCCACCTCAAGGGCGCAGCGGAAGCCCGCCGACGAGCTCGGGCCGGCGATCGCGGAGATAGTCGAGGACGTCGGCGACCTGGATCGTGCACGAGTCGTAGCGGTTTGGCGTCCCCGCGCAGATCGACCAGGTTCCGCCCGCGTCGCTCGCGAGCTCAGCACAAAGGTCCGGGGTGAGTTCGAAGGCTTCATGGCCGGTCACGGCGCCGAGGAACTGGATGACCTCTCTGGCGCCGTTGTCACGCGGCTCGATGCGGATGCGGACCTCCCGTTCATAGATGCGCTCGACGTGGCGCTCCGGCTCCGCAGCCTTGCCGCTCTTCAGCGCCGCGAGCCCCGACGACCGTTTCCAGCCGAGGACCTCGAACACAGCCGGGATTGCCCGCTCGGTCGCTTCGAGCGCTTCGCGCCGCGCAACGGCCTCGTCGAAGCGCGTGCGCTCCTCAGGCGTCATTGCGGCGCGCTGCCGCTCCAGGATGGCTGCGAAGTCGACCATGGAAGGCTCCAGATGGTGCTCTGAGGGTTTTTCGGAGCCTCAAGGCTATCTGCGGGTGTTGAAAGCCAGAAGGAGGGTGTTCTCGCCCGGCTGTCCGTCAAACCGCATCGGACCCGTCGCGTTCTCGCTCGTCGAGAAAAGCCTCAATGTTCACAGCAAGCCGCCAAGCAGCCATGTCGCCATACGTTCTGAGCCGATCGACAAGAACCCGGAGGCTCGATTCTGTTCTCCTGGGCCTCAGGTGCCAAAAGCACATCGTGCCGTAGCGATCGACCGCTTCGCGGAACCACCTCCCATGCGCCGGTGTCCACGCATTCTGTGGTTCGGTTTCGATCATGGATCGCGCCGCGGCAATCGGGCTCCGACCTCGGCTTCGCTCCACAGACCGTGGCGAGCGAACTCTGCCTCAAGGTCGATGCTCCGTTCACCGGTTTCGTCGCGAAGCGAGCGATAGGATCGCGCCAGTGTTTCGAGGTCGATTTCGTGCCGCTCAGCAAAGCGAACAACAAGCTCCGGGTGGACATCGACGAAGAAGGTCGCGACGTGGACGGTCCAGGAGCCCGCATCGCCTGTCCTGATGCTCTCAGCGAGCGTCTGAGCGTCGATGCGGCGCCGATATGGGGCATTCGTGGTCGAAAGAACCAGCAGGTCACCGTCGCGCGTCGTCATGGGGATTGTCGGCATCCGTTGAGGCCTGCCAAGGGTAACTCCTCGCCGCGTCTCCTCAAAGCAGCCCCTTGCCGGCATCGGTCGCTTCCACCGCGGCCGCCGGCACCAGGCGAGACTTCCCTTCTCGCACGGTCGGGTGATCGACCATGCGGACCGCTTTCTTCAGCAGGAGCTCGTTGAGCGCGCGCGACAGACCACTCGCCGCGACCTGGCTTTCCAGCACCAAGGTTCGCGCGCACCATTCGAGGAGCTTGCGTTCGGAACGAGTGAGGTCGGTGGTCATGTGCATGCCCCAGAAGTTTCCACCACATGGATCGCGCCTTGAAGGAACCTGCAAGAGGAAAGCTGAGGATCTCGGGAATGCGGCGGCGGCCGGCTATAATGAAATAGCGAGAAAATTATAACTCGGGTTCCATGCATTAGCTGCTTGACGACACCCGAGGCGACAAAACTTCAATTCCCTGCGGGTCTGCTCAATTGCGCGCATCAAACGAAGCGGCTCTTCACGGATGCGCGAGTATTGCACTATCCACCGAAATTCGAGGGGGTGCGCTGTGTCCAAGCCGTGGATCGTCCGGATGTCCGTAGAAGAGCACTGCGCAGCACTCATCGGCGCGCAGATGATGGTGTGGGCCGGTGAAGCTGGTGCGCGCCCCTTCTGGGAGAAGCTCCATCACAAGCTCCGGCAACGCGCGCCTGATCTGCATGATCGGCTTCTGCAGCGGGGCGATATCGAGCCCATCGTTTCGCCGGCCGGGAGCACCCTAGGCTGTAACGAAGTTCTGGTGGGTTGCGATTTCCAGCGTTAGAAACTCCCATAATCGTGCAGGAGCCAAGTCTGATGGAAGCCTCGAAGATCGGTCCGGACCTGATGGGGCGCCTGCTCAAGGAAGTCGCAGCGTCCGGCGAAGGCCCGGCCTGGATCGAAGCTTGGAATGCTCTCGCGTCCAGTGGTTGGTCCGAGGTCGACGCAATGATCGACTCGGTTTTCGAGGGTGACGCTGATACCGCAGCTAAAGTGCGGGATCGCTACCACGAGGTCAGGGCATCCCTAGACCCGTCGATGCACCCCTAAACAAAGTCATCATCCACAATCCTCAAATTTTACACGACTAATCCTTTATAGATCGCCATCGCAGAAGCTGAATCAAGGAGCGCATCAAGGATCTTTCGATTTCTGCTTGACACTCGACTGCTGCCGTCGTAGAAGAGGACATCAGGTTGGTTCGTTTGTGAGGTTTGTTCGTGGTCGATTTCGCACAGATGGGTACGGTTCTCGGTGCACAGGCTGCAATCGCGCAGGTGGTGGCCGATGGCGAGCAGACCATCGCTGAGAAAGACCGCGCGCTTTTCGAGCATCAGGCCGCGCTTACGGTCGAGCAGCTCCACGCTGCCGGTCTCAAGGCGCAGGTTCTGGCTCTCAAAGCGGAGCTCGCTCGCCTTGATCCCGCCAACCGACTTCTCCGCAAGACCGGTCGTCATTTCAACGACGGCGAGGCGGAGACCGTTCTCAGCCAAGTTTACTACAAGGGCTTCGACGAGGCCGGCGCGCGGAAACGGGTTCCTAATCCGAGCGCACTGCGAGCTCGCGCCAAATGATGCTGGCGATGTCCTGCCGCTAAGACACTTGCGTGCAGGAGATTGATGGGATCTCGATGAATAAGGGGGCGCGAGCCCCCTTATTCATTTCTGGTCGCCCTCTTGCGTCGGGATAGCTTTCGGCGCCGCCTGACCTGGCTTTCTGCTGAGCGCCGAGTTCCTCCCCGCGCCCTTCATCATGTTCGCGTTCCCGACGCCCGTGGCCATCGTGGACACACGATGCTCCATGCCGCCGACGAAGACGCGAGTTGCCTGCTGCGAGTCATGCTCGTCACCGAGGTTGTCGCCGTTCTGGCCGAACCAGCGGGTCACGCGCTCCGGGATGTGGGTGATCAACTGGAATGACCGCACCGCGATCTGGAAGTCGATGTAGCTCATCAACACGATCATGACGAACATGCCGATGAAGCCGATCGAGGACGACTGCGAGAGGGCGTTCGAGGCCGGGATGAAGGTCGTGTTCACGAACCACAGCAGGGCTCCGAAGACGACGTAGGAAAGAATGATCCCGAAGATCATGAGCACCGGCCGCAGGATCAGGTTGAAGGCGATCATGTAGCCCGGCTTCTGCACCTGATCGACGAACTCCTGCCCATCCATTCGGATGTGGAAGAAGGCCCACAGCGGCGCCGCGGCGAGTCCTTCGACGACCAGCGTCATCATGCCTGCGATGAAGAACACCGACATGATGTAGGGAATCATGGGGATCACGAAAGCCTGGATGGCTCCCGCGGCCAGGATTGCGATCGTCAACATGGTCACGAACGGGGTCAGGAAGCCGAAGACGCCCTTCAGGCCGGCGCCGGCACCGGTGAGCCAGTTCAATCCCTTACCGAGGATGTTGGAGTTGCCGGCCTCGATGGTGCCGCTCATCAGCGCGCCCGAGACGATCGCCGCCTGCGCACCGACCAGCAGCTTGTTGCCATAGCTGATGGTGTCGCCCATCGGGTTGATGATGACCTGCGTGCTGTCCGAGCGGCTGTTGAACCAGTTGGCGAAGCCGCCGAAGACCTGGTTCAGCACCCAGCTCAGCGCGTTCGAGTTGGTCTCGCTCGCGGCCTGGCTGGCGGTCCCCATCGCCGTGTTGGTGATCTGTCGGTTCTTCGTGTCCCACCAGTCGCCGAACTGCGTCAGCGCGCCCGGGCTTTCCTTGGTGCCGACGAGGGCATCGGTAATGAAGGCGGACTGGCCATTGGTGCGCGTACCGGACACGCCGCCGATCTGCAGACCCTCGGTCGCGGCCGCATAGACCCGGGCCTGGATACGAGCCAGCGTCAGGTAATAGACGCCGGCGGCCGCCCAGCCATCCTTCTTGGCCTGCTCGCGCAGCTGCGTGATCTCGTTCGCCGTGTTGGGATCCGTCGACTGCATCGCCTGCCCCACGGCGTTGCTGACCGCGGTGACATAGGTGTTGATCGCCTGGGTGAAGAGGTTCGTGTACTGGTCGGGATTGGATTCCGACGAGAACGCCCTCGAGGACTGCTCACCGCTGCCCTGGTTGGTGAAGTAGGTCTGCGCGGCGCTCTTGGCGAGGCTCTTGAGCTCGCTGTTGTTCGCGATCTCGGTGATAGCCTGCTTCTTGGCGTCGAGCATCGCCTTGGTGTTGCTGATCTCAGGGGTGTTGAGGCTCACTGCGAGAACCTCAAGCGAGATCATCCCGCAGACCGGGCCGTAATCCATCGTCTGGATATTCTTCGGCACAGACTGGCTCGACCACATGTAGTGGTTGGGGTTCGAGACGGTGGTCCAGGATGGCGGGACCGAGATCTGGGCGTTTTGAACGCCGAGGCGCGTGTTGCCGAGGTTGACGATCTCCGCGCAGAGCGTCTTTTCGAAGATCGCCTTCACGGCGGCTGTCGCGTTTGCGGCGTTGCCCATCTTCACGGTGTCCTGGACCTGCTGCTGTATGCCCGGGATCGTGCCGGCGGTGATGGTGTCGATGTAGGGGTTCCAGACCAGGTTGGCGAGGTTCCCGCCCCAGGAGATCAGGTAGAGCACCAAGATCTGCGCGGCGCAGAGACCCTTCATCGCCGGCACCAGCATTCCATATCCGACGACGACGCGCATCGGGGCCCAGACCTCGTGATAGTTGCTGCCGAGGGCCTTGCCTTCGCGCGCGCTCGCCACCAGGCCGGTGGTGATGTGCCAGCCCGCCATTGCGGAGCCGATGAAGAGCAGAGTGCCGCAGAACGCCATGAAGCCGTTCTTCACGGCCGAGTGCCAGCCCTGCATACCGATGTCCGGAGTGCCGACCGGGCCGGCGTCTGGGATCACATAGGCCAGCAGACGCATGAACAGGTCGGGCTGCGACTTGGTCTGGAAGATGTCATTGGGATTGACCGTGCCCGAGGTGTTCGTGGCCTGGGCGAGCACCGCGTCGGGGAATGCAGCGATGAGCAGCGCCGCGGCGAGCAGCAGCACGATGGCGGCGGTCGACCGCGGGGAGCCCGAGGCCTTCTTGGTTTTCGCGGGGACGGAGGCCGGCGCGCGCGGCGCTTTAGCCGGCAGGAACTCGCCCGAGCGCAGGTAGTCACCGAGCCCATCGAGGCAGCGGCGGCGGAACAGCCAGTTCGTGAAGCCGGCGCGCAGCACCAGCGCCGCCAGGATTGGCAGGAGCGCGAAGCGGAAGAGAACGTCGGTGACCATGAAGATGCCCCGGCCGACGCCGGTGGCAATCAGGCTGCCCAGCCCCCAAGCGAAGGCGAGCACGAACAGCGAGGTGAAGAGCCAGAACTGGCGATAGGTGTTGTCGACCGAGCGATTGACCTCGGTTAGGGTCCGGCCGTTGGCCTCCATCGCAGCCCGGAAGCGCAGGTGAGCGTCCGTCACCTCTTCCTCGACTGCGACGCCCTGGTCGTCATGGCGGAACGCGCCGACCTTGAAGAAATTCCAGCGCCAGAACGAAGTCCGGCCGTGCTGAGCGACGCCCCCGACGTTTCGCGTCAGCGACGAGAAGCCGAAGAGATAGCCGAGCTTCGAGCGCTTCCATTCGCCCTTGCCGATGATCGTCTCCTGAACGGCATCCTTGATGCCCTCAGCAGCTTCGCGGCCGTAGTTGATGTCGTCGCTCTTGCCGGTTGCCATGGCTGGTCCACGATTCCTTGAAGGACAGGGTCCTTGATCGCGGAATTGTCCTCCGTTTCCTTGAAAGTGTCGAGGCCAGATGGCTTCGAGGCTTGATTGGTCGATGGATTCTTACCTTGGGAGGGCACTTCCCGTGGATTGAGACTCCGCTATCCTTGTTCGCGAGCTCGCCGCGCATCACTGTCGGATCGACAATTTCGATCTCCCATGAAGGAATGTTCCGATGTTCGCGGCAGCCTCCACCGACACCTCATCCCACCAAACGGCCGCCGGCAACCACCAGCCCGAGAGCAAGCCGCAGAACCCGCTCACCGTCTGGTTCGGGCCGATGCCGGAGAGCAATGGGAAAACAAACTGGACCGCGGTTCTGATGCCGAAGGGCGGGCGCATCTGGGACGGCATCACCCTCGATCGTTCCGAGTTCAAGGACCGCGTGCGTTACACCGCCGATCGCGTCCGCTATCTGCTCGGGGAATACGAGGAAGAGCCGGACCTGCTCGCCTATGATGAGAACCTGCAGGAGCATCTCATTCAGGAGGCGACCGAGAACGATCTGGCCTCGAAGGAGCTGGCCAAGGCGCTGCAGCCTTTCGCCACCGCCGCGGCCTTCTTCCATGGCCTGCGGGGCAGCACGGGCCTGATGGTGCGCCCGGCCGGCTCCGGTACCAGCTATCACGACATGTTCCGGGTCGGCGAGCTGCGCGAAGCCCAGAAGGCGCATGCCTGGCTGGAGGGCCTGCGCTGATGCCGTGCACTCATTGCCAGAACGGCTTTCTCGAAAACCGCTTCGGCCAGGACGTCGAGTGCGTCAACGGGATCCTGATCGATATCGACGAGTATCACGAGGGCTGGAAGCGAGACGTCTGTTATCCCGTCGCGCCCTGCCATCCTGACTTCGGGAAGCAGGCAGCAGACCCGGATTACAGCACGAGCTTGGCCGATATCTCCAAGCGGCTCGGCGCCTAAGATGATGATGACATCGTGGCGCCAAATTGTGCGACCGGGTTGCCCCTGCAATGGGATCGGGGACTGATGGAACCAGAGAATACCAGGCTCAGCTTCTCCTTTGAGCGCCGGCGGAAGCGGATCAGCAGTCTGCCTCCCTATAGCTGGAAGCGGAGCACCGGCTTGTGGTCCACACCCAAGGAAGCTGACACCGCAGCGACCGAATGGCTCATCGCCTTCGCGCCGCCCGGATCCGTCATCGAGACGCGTGTCGTCGAGGTGTGGACTCCGGCGACCAGCTAGGAGGTTCTTGCCGACGAGCAACAGCAAGCTTACGCTGCGTCCGCTGCCGAATTTCCGGCATTGTGGAGGCTGCTATGCGTTGTGCACTGGTCTTCCTGCTTGGCATTCTGAGTTCTGCGGCGCTCGCGCAGTCGAGCGGCAACACCCCGCAAAGCCGAACAGACTACAATCCGCGGTACTCGTCGGGGAATTCCTCCGTCGGCACCTACAGCAACCAGAACACCTCGGGTGGCTATAGTACGGGCGGCTCCGGGCAGTACATTCCGGATAACTCCCGAGGGAGCACGGTCAACAGCTCCGGCGGCGTGATGTACGAATACCGCTTCAAATAGGCGGTTACCCGCGGGGAAGAACCGTTTCCCCGCGGGGCCTTTCCTTACTTGATCCCGTAGAGCTGATTGAAGGCCTCACGCGACAGCGTTGTGTAGTTGATGTCGCCCGTTAGTCCGCCACCTCCCTGCAGCCCTATACCGCCCTTGGCGCCATCGACGCCGCGTTTTCCACGACGTCCCGGCTCATCCTTGCAGTATGGGAGCGCCTTTGCTCCCTGAGAGCCTTCAGGCCCGCCCTTCCCGAGAGCGCCGCCTTCGCCACCATCTCCACCTTCGCCCCCTGCAACATCGGCGCGAACGAGCGATATCAGCGCGGGGAACGCGGTGGGCAGGGACACGATCGTGAACGTCCCGCCTTTCCCTCCTACGCCGCCTCTGCCACCCTGACCGCCAGTTCCGCCGGCTCCTCCGTTACCGCCGCGCCCGGCGCCCGACTTGCATCCGACTGCGCTTGCACTCGCGGGGGCGCCCTGGCGACCGACGCCTCCATCACCTCCCTGCTGCCCGGTCCCGCCCTTGCCGCCGCGCTGCCCTCGGAGGTCGACGATCGGGGGAGCGCCTTCGGCCGAGAGCATAAACACCGTCAAATTCGGCGCGGACTGCCCGGTAAGCCCTGGATTGCCGGGAGCTCCGTTGGATCCAGGGCCGCCGGATTCTCCGTCAGAATTCCCATGAGGTCCTCCTGGCGCCTGCCCGGAGTGAGGAGGACTGGCTGCGGGGCCCTCGCCCCGGGACCAGGTGATGATGCCCGGCTTTGATTGATCCTCGTTCACGATGGTCTTGGCTGCGAAGATCAGGTTGTTGCGGACCTTGAGCGCCTTGTCGCTGAAGATCAGCTTTGCGCCCGGCTTGAAACGGATGACGTCGGCGCCGACGAAATAGCTGTCGTAAAGGACATCCCCCGACACCACGAATTCTGGGGTAAGGCCGATCAGTGCCACGGACTCCCTCACCTCCTTGGCGTCACTCACGACGCTGGAAGACGGAACTTCCTTCGGCTTGCCATCTTGCGCGAGCGCCGCCCCCGCGATGCAAAGCGAGGAAACGGCGCATAACAGGCTGATTTTCGCCCTCGAAATCATGTTGTCCCCAATCCCTGTTCGACCTCGAATTGGGAGAAGAGCGGGTCGGCGCTGCTTCCCCATGGTCATCTAAGCAGACCATCCCGAGTGCCGCCATCCCCATACAGGGGGAGAGATCGCGAAATCCTGTTCCGGCCGCGAACGCGCGGCTCGGAAGTCGTCTTAACTCAGAGCTCTCAACTTGGTGGATTGGGGTGATTCAATCCTTGTTCCGGGGCGCCTCGACCCCGCATTATCGATGGCATACTTAAGAATTGCGTGATTGGTCCATCGATGGCTCAGGATTACTGGACCCCGGAGCGGGTCGCGAAGCTCAGGTCGCATTGGGACACCGGCGCGAGCGCGACGAAGATCGCGGACGAGTTCGGCGGCATCACGAAGAATGTCGTCATCGGCAAGGCAAATCGGC
This sequence comes from Hyphomicrobiales bacterium, assembly GCA_930633495.1. Lineage (NCBI taxonomy): Bacteria > Pseudomonadati > Pseudomonadota > Alphaproteobacteria > Hyphomicrobiales > Hyphomicrobiales bacterium. The sequence goes on from CAKNFJ010000002.1 coordinate 131,919, forward strand.
TGGGGCTCGCCCGGCGCGCGCCAGGTCGCCGCCGCGGGAATTCGAGTTTCCCGATCGCGAAAGCCAACGCGGCGCCGGCAGCGGCTAAGCCTGATGGTCATCTCCCGCTGCCTTACGTCGATGTCGCTGTGGTTCAGGCGCACCTCGCGACTGCCAACGGCGCCGGCGGGAAAGGCTGAGTTCCATGGCTGATTCAGATCATCAGAGCCCTGCCCTCGTCCCCACCGGTGACGGGGAAGCGATCGCCGCGCGGTGGGCCGACCGCTTAGCGAGCCTGTTCGCGAAGCTCGAAGACGAAGCGCTCGGCCTCGTGGGCAGGGATCCCGCTTCCTATGATCGGGATGCGACAGAAGCTCGGATCGGGCAGCTGGGTGAAGGGATTCGCTCGCTACTGTCTGCGTCTGCGCCGACGCCGGCCGACGAGATCAACGCGCAGCGCGCACTCGCTCACGAGGAGATCGCGAACGATGTGCTCGGTTGGCTGCAAGAGCGCGGGCTCTACGACCCGCGGGACTTCGAGCACGAGGGCCCGAACGTCGCCGAGATCCTGACTGAGCATGAGGAAGAGCTGCTGAAGCCGCGAGATCCCCGCTCCGCCGAGGAGGTTCTCCGCGACATGATCGCGGCTAAGTCAGGGGGAACGTCAGAGCCCTCGCCCTTCAGCACCCACCCGCGCCCGAACTTGGCTCTCTCGCTCGCGAGCGACGCGTTGAACGCCATCGCTTGGGGTGCAGGCGCTCCGGACACTGCGGATCGCTCGACCGCGCTCGCAGAGGCCGCAGCTGAGATGGCCACCAAACCTCGCCGCGCTGTCAACTGGCTCGTCGCGCGCGCTGCGCTGCACGAAATCGATGCTCTGGCTCGCGCCGACGCCCGTCCCGAGTAGGAGTTCCAATGAACGCGTTTCTGATTAGCCTGGTGCAGGTCCTGGAAACCCACTGGCACACGCTCGCGATCATGCTGTTCCTGATTGCAAGCGCCGTCGCGTATCTGTTTCGCGACCTTTGGACGGGCTACGGCCCGATGATCGTCTGGAAGATCGTCGACAGCCTCGGGCTTCAGGTGGTGCACAATGCATACCTGCCCTACGCCGGCGGCGTGAAGGTCGTCGACTACATCGTCCTCGCGGGCGATACCGTCGTGGTGATCCAGCACGCGTTGTTGCGAGGCAAGATCACCGGTCTGGCTCACGAACCGACCTGGCTCGTTGAGCGCGACGGCGTCTCGTCGCGGATCCCGAACCCGCTCCGTCAGAACTATCCGGTCGTGGAGGCGCTCCAGGAGCGTGTGGGCCCCAATGTCGAAGTGGTTGGCGTTGTGGCCTTCATCGGCGAGGCAACCTTCGCCAAGAGGCTTCCCGATGGCCTCTACACGCCGCGGGCGCTTCGCCGTTACCTGCGCGAGCTCACGCGCCGCGGAACGGGTGCGGCGGCCCTGGACTGGAGCTGGTTCGCCGGCACGCTGGCTCGCGGCGATCAGCCCGGGGATCTCGACAGCCGGGGCAAGGCCAGGAAGACGCCTGGCTGTCCGACGGCCATCAAGCTCCAGCATCAGGGGCTTTGAGTGAGCGGGTTCGGGTCCACAGTTCCCGCTTGGCGCATCAAGCAGCTTCGGACCTATCTCATCGAGGTCGGGCAGCGCGCTTTGACGGCCGGCGATGACGGCGTGGATCTCGAACACCGAGCTGCGCAGCGCCGCTTTCAGGCTGCGCGAGCTCGCGCTCTCCCGGTGGGTAAACCTGGCAAGCGGACGCTCCCGCAGGCAGTCGTGGACGAGATCTGGAAAGAGCTCGTTCCGGGACGTCAGGCCGGCCTTCTAACCAAAGACATCTACGCCCGCGTTTCCGAAAGATGCCTGAAGCTTGGAGTGCGCCCACCGTCGATCACCACGATCCACTCATGGCGGTGGCATATCTGCCCGAAGCGCGATGCGGATCGCCTCGGCCTCACAGACCTGCCCTTGCCGCTTGGCGACACGGTTGCGATCGGCGAAGAGGCCTACCAGGTGATTGCCCGGACGCACGGCGAGATCATCGAGGCGCCTGTTCTGACGGACAACTGGCGTCCCTGGGGCAAGTTTGAAGCCCACATCCGCAGCTCTTTGGCATTTCGGGAGCCAAATCTGGGCGTCTGGTGGGAGGCACGCCCCGCGCTGGAGGAAGCCTACCAGGCCGCCCCTGACCTCAATGATCGACATCTGGAATGGCGCCTCTGGGTCAGGGGTACGCTCGAATACGAGGACTATTTCCGCCGCTTTCGTGACAGCTTCCGGTATTCCGACAACGCGATGTCCGCGACGAGCCAGGATCTCGGCAGGGCATTGCTGCAGTACCGTCAGAAAGTCCTGCCTTTCATCGTCCCGCTCAAGCCACCTCCGCCGGCGGACGCGGACAGCGATTTTGCTCGCTCCCTCGCTGACATCGTCATCGGCGCCTACGCCGCGGCTGGCACTGCTCCCGGCGGCGCCATCGACCTCGATGCGGTTATCAAGTGGCGGCTGAACGGCAAGCCTCTGAAAGCGACCGCTGCGTGACGCCCTGCTCCAAGGATCATCCAATGACGTCTGACGTTTCGACCACCACGCCCACCGAGGAAGAGATCGCGCAGATCATCCGCGAAGCCGGCGTCGACGAGTATGCTGCCGCTTCCCGGATTGCCCAGCTCTTTGAGCAGAAGCGGCTGCCCTCCCTCCCGCCGGCGACGGCTAAGCCGATCTCGGCTCACGACGCCCTGGCTCAGGCGATCTCCTGGATCGAGGACCTGCCGAGGAAGAACGCGTCGCACCAGATGTTGGATCACGTCCTGGAGGATCTGCGGGCGCCTCTCGTCCGGGCGGACGAGTCTTCGGCCGGCGCCGGTGCTCCTCCACTTGATAGCGATACCGCTGCTCTCCTGCGCCGCATCCACTTCGTGCTGAACGTCCGCAAGGGCGACACGACCGCCCTGGGTTCGGACGTGTGGGAAGGCGGCGACGGATTTCCCCGCTCCCGCCCGTTCACCGACATCTTTTGCGAGGAGATCGATGCCGCGCTGACCGGCAAAGCGGCCGCAGGACGCGTCGTTGGGCTGAAGCCGGCCTTCGACCTCCTCGACTTCGTCACGCATCGACGTGTCTGGCGGAGCTCCCTCGTGAGCGAGATGGGCAACGCCAACAGGCGCGGCGACGACATCTCCTATTGGAAGCGCGAGATCGAGGTCTTCGATCGCTGCTTCGATATCATCGAGCTTTTCGCGAAGGCCGCGAATGCAGACGAGGCAGCGGACCTTTTCGTTCGCGTTCGCGAATGCTGGGATGAGGACGAGTGCCCTGCCTGGGTTGCGGTCGAGCCTCTCGTAAGCGAGCTGGCGCGGCGCGCAGCCGGTGCAGCGCTGCGAGCTGCGCCATGACGAACAATCTGAAGCTCCCAGACACCGTCGAGGTCTGCGCCCTCTGCCATGGCTGGGGCGAGGTGATGCAGGCCTGGTGCGATGCGCCCGCTGGGCACGGCACCTGTGACCTCTGCATCGGCGCCCAGTGGGTATATCGCCACAACGCCAAGGGCGTGCCCGAGAGCGTGCGACACCAGATCGCCAACGCGAACGGGCTGGTCGAGGCTCATCGTCGGACGATGCGCGGAGGCGCGCTTTTCTACCCTACCGTCGACCACGAGCAGCCCTGGGGCGCCTGGCCGTTCCAGCACCAAGTCGACGCCGATCCCCGATTCCGCAAGCTGCTTGGGAGCGCCTTCGAGTGCTCAGAGGCTGGCACAACGTGACGCTGATCCGCAACGGTGTCGCATCGCTATTAGTTGGTAATCTTCCGGATTAAGGCCGCAACCATGGGTGTCACCCTTCCCAAGAACATGCGCTTCGCCTCGTTCAATGTGAGCGCGATTAAGGGAGGTCTCCAGTCGATCGATAAAACTGGATCTCCCCTCGCCTTTCTCCACCTCAAGAGTGTCGGCACGGGCTATCGGGACCGGGCCATGCTTTTCGAGGAACTTTTAGATCGCAAGCTGATCGAACGTGGGGAAGACTTCTACTACCTGACGGAAGCAGGCAAGGCGGTAGCCACCGGCAATGGCCGTGCTCGAACCCCAATCGCCAGGGCGCAAACCGAGATTGAATCCTTTCTCGCGAGAATCGAGGCCTACAACGCGGACCCTGAAGCGTTCCTCTATGTCGACCAAGTATGGGTTTTCGGAAGCGTTATGCGCGGAGAGGCTACCGTCGGCGACATCGACATGGCGATTTCCACCAGCCGACGGCCGGTTGATGAAGGCAACTGGGAGCAGATGCGGCAGCGGGTTCGAGAGGCCGTTCGAAAGCATGAGGACCGCCCGAGGAGGCGCAGCTCCCTGTTTTTCAGCGGCGAGGATTGGCTGATGAACCGTGCAATCTTCGGGCGGCGGCGACATCCCCTTCTATCAGGCGTCCAAGATGGAACCCGCGATCTTGAGACACTTGGCGCGCCATGCCAGCTGCTGTTTGATCGTATGCGTGGTGGACGAGTGAACGACCCCGTTCTTCCGCGTCATCCTGCGTCGGAAGGGCGGCGCGACAACGCGCCCGAGCCGCAACAGCTTCCGGATCTGACGCCTGATCCTTTGCGCCCGATGGATGCTCATTGGATTGGTGGGTACGACGTTCTCACGGTCGTCTCGGCCTACTCGATTTTCGGGAGCTGGGAGGACGCGAAGCGCCTCTACGTTGAACGACCGAGGAAAATGAGATTGCTGTTTGATGAAGACCTAGCTCATTGGCCCGGGTGGCGGCCCCACGCTCTGGAAAGTGGCGTCCTGGACGGAAGAGACCGGGTTCTCCTCTTGAAGGATGGTGACGAAGGCTCTGCGGGAACGAGCGTCGTCCTTAACCGGACGATTGTGGAGGACGAGACGGGCGTTCGCGTCATGGCGAGATTCGAGTCGCCCGAGTTGATCAATACGGTCCACCCGGCACAGGAGCTTTACGAAGATCACGGGAAAATCGCTGCAATCCTGGTTGCTGCCGACGCTCAACGCGTTCTTCGTCGCCAGATGGATTCTGGCTCAACTAAGGGAGTTTCGATCGTGATCGATTGCTCCGGCATTGAGGACGATCTGCGCTGCATGATCGCCAGCGACATGGCTTTCGCGTTGGAAGAGCGTCTCGTGTCGATCGAGCCGGCTGAATGGTCCGGTCCGACCGCCGAGATCCGGCGTATGAACATGGATTGGTACGTCTGTTCCTCAAGCGAAATGTCGCCGGGTCCGTAGTTCCTTCGACTCCTAGAGGAGGTTTCTCCTCGGCCGGAAAGCATTTCCTGACCCTTTCAACCGGACGAACCGCTGCCTCAATGACGCGCCCAATCCATCTTCTCGATGTCGCTCATCGGATGCTCGATCTTCTCGATCATCTGCCCCGAGCGCGGAGCCTTCCTCGTCGACCGTACGTGCATCGGCCAGAGCATGATCCGCCGGGCGTCAGGGCGGCGCGCGCCGCGGCCGAAGAAGCTCGGATCAATGTCGCGTTATCGGCGGCGGAGGCTAAGCGCGCTCGGCGGAATGCGGCGCGTCTGAGGGCAAAATCCGCATAGGGCACCGAATTGTTCCATGCGCAATTCACCCTATCCTTGATCCATTAAGGATAGGATTCGGGATTCATGGGCGTGACACTTCCGAGGGATATGCGCTTCGCCGGCTTTAAGGCGAGTGCGATCAAGGCCGGCCTGCAATCTATCTGGAAGACTGGGTCTGCAGGAGCGTTCGCGCAGCTGAAGGGTGCCGGGCCCAACGTCCGTGAACGCGCGATCCTGTTCGAGGAACTCCTCGACCGCAATCTCATCGAAGCCTCTCGGCGCGGCTACCAGCTGACGAAAGGGGGTGAGTCGATCGCGGTCGGCAAGGCGCGGACCCGAACGCCGATCGCCCGGGCGCGCATGCATATCGACAATCTGCTTGAGCGCATCAACGCCTATAACTCGGATCCCGACGGCTTCCTGTTCATCGACCATGTCTGGTTGTTCGGGAGCGCTATGCGGGGCGAGGACACGGTCGGCGATGTCGATATCGCGCTATCCACCAGCAGGCGCCCTCCCTACGACAAAAGCTATTACCTCATGCAGGAGCGCGTTGAAGAGGTGCTCCAGAAGCGAGGCGAGATCCCGGCGCAGCACGGCTCCCTGCTATTCAGCGGCGAGGAATGGCTCATGAAGAAGGCAATCTTCGGCGAGCGACGGCATCCCCTCCTGTCCGGAGTTCAGACCGGCACCGGCGACCTGGAGTCCATCGGCGCGCCGTGCCAGCTGATTTACGACCGGTCCCGAGGCAGGGTGAATGATCCCATCCTGCCTCAACATCCGAAATCGGAAGGTCGAGCAGAAGGGACGCCCGCCCCGAGACAGCTTCCTGACCTCAGCCCCGATCCGGTGCGGCCAATGCATGCTCGCTGGCTTTACTCGTACGACGGGCCCGAGAGGGTTTCACCCTATGACATCTTCGGGAACTGGGAGATCGCAGAACCGCTCTTCCCTTCGTTCCCCGATGGATTGAAGGTGATGCTCGCAGGGGACGGCTCCGACGCCGAGTGGACACCCAAGGCTCTGAACAAGAAGGTCGATGGTCGAGATCGAGTCCTTCTCAAGGTTGAGCGCTTGGGTGCTGGAACCAGCGTGGTTCTTCATCGCTCGATCGTTGATGGCGATGACGGCGTTCAGGTCGTCGCCCGGCTTGAGAGAGCGGAAATGGTCGGAACCTCCAGCCCGGCGCCGGCGCTCTTCGACGACATCTCTCGAACGATTGCTTTGCTGCTCGCAACCGATGCCCAGCGCATCATGCGCCGTCAGATGGACCTCGGGGAGATCAAGGAGGTCGCGATCATCGTCGACACGTCATCGCTCAAGGACCCACTCTCCGATCGCCTAGCCGATGACGCCGCGGCTCACCTGGAGAACCGTCATGTGAGCATCGAGCCCGACAACTGGAGAGGCAACCCTGTCAGGGTTGAGATGACTGATCCCGCATTGGTCGCTCACGCTCTTGCCATGTGAGCCAACCGCCACGGTCGCTACGACCCGTCCAACCAAGTGCTAGAAATCTAGCGCTTATAACCGGTCGACGGTGGGTCAATCACGGCCTTGAAGGCTTCGATGGCGGGACCGAGGCTTTCAGCCAGGCGCCTTGCAGCTTCGATCGCCGGTAAGGCGCGATCCGGTTCGAAGTTATCGTAGTCATGAGTGGCCCGGTGCCTGAAACGCCTGGATTCATCCACGTCATGGGCGACGCTTCCCGAAAGGATGGCCGGACGTTGGTGACCTTCCAATTCAAGCGAGCGAGTCACGCGCTTTATCAGGTCAGCATGCGAGTTGGCTCCGCTGGGTAGCTCTTCGCCTAGAATTTCCAAGATGCGCTTCAGAGCCCCCTCCAGTGAGGTATGCGCCGACTGCATCGCGTGCTGGAGGGCCATTTCGGACTTGTATCCGCTAAGCCCTTCGTCCTCGAACCCGCCTTCGTCGTAAAGACGGGCGGCGTTCCCGAAATGTTTGCAGGCCGACGCCAAATCGTCCTCAACCTCAACCCACCTGGCATCAGTCATGGTAGGCACAGCCCATTTGCTCGCGCTCGCTGCACGAACGCCTCCTTCGTCGTTGCAACATCGAGGATGTCCGCGGGGATGGCGTGCTCCGCGCAAATGTCCTCCACATAGACAATGGCCGCAGCCGATTTCTCGGGAGGGAAATCTACCAGGACATCGATATCGCTGTCGTAACGCATTCCGCCGGAAGCTGACGAGCCGAAGACGATGAAGCGGCCGCCTTCCGTGATGGCATATGCACGCAACCTGTCCATAACGCCCGCCGCCGCATTCTTGCGACGAGAGGCCTCCGCAATCTTTCTGCTCTGTAGCGTTGCCACCATCATCCGCGAAATATAGTCCCTATCGCGAAATCTCGAAACCGCGTCCCTGCGTGATCACGCTGATCAGCAGCGCGCCGCCGCTCAGATCCCCATAGACGGCCGCTGAGCCAGTTCGAGGTCGTGCGCCGCGGCGACGTCCCGGCAGAACATCGCATAGCCCTCTGTGGCCTCGCACGGGACGCCCAGCGAGGCGAGCGCAGCCGTCATGGCAGCCGCCTCAAGGTCCAGGTCGCCGGAATAGGCACGCACGGCCATCTCAGCCTCCTGGCCCCACCATCCCGCTTGCCGCGGCCTCAGGCGTTCGACGAGAGATGCCGACCACGCCGGCGCCTCGGGCTCTGGATAGACTGGCCAAATGTCGGCAAAGAGATAATCGACCTGCCGAGCTCCGATCCTGGCGCGGATGGAGGCCCGAAATTCGTCCGAGCCGGCATCGCAGCAGACGATGTGGACCTTGGGGCTGAGAGCTATCGCCCCAGTCACGAGCTCGATGACGTCCGGGTCGATCTCGGCAACGATGACCCGCTCGACTTCGGGCTTGGCCGCGGCCGCGTGCGCGAACAACGCCATGCCCAGTCCGGCGACGACCACGATGCCCCTTGCCTGGTGGAGGTGCCAGGCATGGCTCTCGATCTCCAGGAGCGAGCTCGCCATCCAGGGCACACCCTCGCGAGAGAGAACGTGGTGCGGGTGCTCGATCGCATGGGTCGCTACATAGGAAGACGAGAGACCGCCGCGACGGGCATCGATGCGCCAAGCGCCGAGGGTCGCTGGTCGATAGGCTGGAATATCGAGCGGGAGGGGGAAGCCGTAATCAGCCTCCATCTCCCCGCTACGTTCGGCCCATCTCGACCATGGAACGTTGTTCATCCGAGCAACGTAATGTCGCTGGCGGAGTGAACTAACGGGTTGCCTCAGCGGGCTTATTGGTCTGAGCCTCTCGTTCCCACTGCGCGAATTTCGGCCCGGCGTAGATTAAGCTGGCTCCCAGTACTCCGATGGCGATAGCCAAAAACAACAGGGGGGAGTTGACCTTGGACTTCCTGAGCATTCTTCGACCTGCGATTGGTGAGCGTGAAACTGTATCAGGGACTAAGCATGCAGTCGGACAACGTCGCAAGATGAGTGTCTCGTAAAGGCGTGGATGGGGTGCTCCCCCGGAGCGGGATCCTTTTAATTTTCACGCCTTCCGTGGATCCTCTGATGATTCAGGGAATCGATCCATGCTCACGGCAGACCAGTTTCAACTCCTCGTCGCCAATCTGCGCGCGGCAGGCTGGGCCGACGGTGATATCGGCTGGGCCGAGAACATCCAGCCGCCCCAAGATCCCGAGGCCTTCGCGCTGGAGACGATCTTCGTCATCTGCAACAGCGGCATGCGGTTCACGGTCGCTCAGAAGATCTTCGATGGCGTCAAATGGGCGCTACAGGCCGGCAACTCGGCAGCAGATGTCTTCGGCCACAAGGCGAAGGCCGCGGCGATCGACACGATCTGGCAGACCCGGGCGCAGCTCTACAAGGACTTCCTGGCGTCCGATGACCGAATGGCTTTCCTGAGGGCCATTCCGTGGATCGGACCGACGACCGTCTTCCACCTCGGCAAGAACTTTGGCGAGCAGGTTGCGAAGCCCGACGTCCACCTTGTGCGCCTCGGTCAGCTCTGGGGGAAGGAGCCGCAGGCGCTTTGCGAGGACCTCGCTGCAGTGACGGGGTTCCGGGTTGCTACGATCGATACCCTGCTCTGGCGCGCGTGCGCCACCGGCGTCCTCTGCACCCGTACTGGCGACATCCGGGCTGCGAGCTGACATGCGCATTTTCCTTTCACCCGCGACGGATACCGGTCTCTCTGTGCAGTCGGGTGCGGAAGTTGAGGACGTCTCGGCCCTGCCCGATTGCCAGGTCGAATTGCACACCTTCCGCTCGTCCGATACGGCCGGCGCGTTCGTCGCCGGGTTGGAGCTGGCAGGATCGCGCAACACGCTTGCCTGGACGTGGCAGCCCGGAGCAGATCAGCGCTCCAACCGCACTGTCGTGGTCCTGCGCCTGGATGAGCCGCGGCCGCCAGCGCTCGACGTCGAGAGCGCGGTTCGCCAGATCGGTCACGACCAGGTCCATTACGAGTCGACCGCCCAGGCAGCGGCCATGGATGCGCTTCAAGCCCGGCGACGTGAGGCTGACGCCGAAGCCTCGAGGCGGACCTCATCGCTCCGCGCGGCCGGCAAAGTCGCTGGCTTCGAAATCTATGGGTTCGCATCGAACTGGGTCCGGATTGGACCGGGGATCGTCTCCTACGAGCGAGACGGGATGGTGGTGAGCGTTGCCGACGGCCATGAAGGGAACGATCCGACGGTCCGCGATCGCTATGCCGAGTTGGCGCCGCCGGACACGCGCTACGACCCCCAAGAACACTGCTTCGTCTCGCGGCCGCTGAACAACGACGCCGAAGTCATCCGCACGCTTCGGGCCTTTCAGGAAGCCGTTCTGGCCTGCGCAATCCTACGCAAGGAAGCCTGGCACACCACCTTCGTCGCCTCGATGAAGATGAGCGCGCCGCGTCGGCGCTTCGTGTCCGCGGCGGCCGAGAGCGGTATTCGTCTCGCCTACCACCGCAATAATCTGCAAGCCTCGGCTGGCGGGATCGTCATCGGCGCCACGGAATTCAGCATGTTGGAGCGCGTGGGCTGGGTCCGCCGCGATGGCATGACCGCGGCGGTAACCGATGAGGGACTTGCTGCGGCCGATCTAAATCCCTCGATGGCACCCCGTCTTTGATCGCCTTCGTGGCTTGCAAGATCCCTCGGTAGATTCCGAGCCGAAGGAGAATCCCCATGCGTCTCGCAATCGACCCGACCAAGCCGCTGCCGAACTACACCGACCACAACCTGCTTCGCGCTGCGACCCAGCTCTATATCGCGCGCGCCCATGGCGACCTGGATTTCCAGATCGATCGCGTCTCGAAGGGTAGCCATCGCACGATCGCAGAGATCGGTGATGCCCTCGTCGGCAAGGCCGGCGACCTGACTGCAGATTTCGGCTTCGAGGTGCACGAGCATCGTGCCGATGACAATCTCTCGACTGCGCGGGTCTATCATGCGGCCTGTCAGCTCTACGCGTCGGACCAGTACTGCTGGAACGATTTCGAGGGCGACTGCGAACGAGCCGTCGAGCGCGGCGATGTCATCGCCGACCTCGTCGACGAAACGGCCGCGGATTTCGATATCAGCAGCGTCGATGACTGGACGCGCCGCGGCCTGCGCGAGAGCGGCTTCCTGGCGCCCGTCGAGGACGCGCCCGCACCGCGCATGTGAGCTCCCACCATGGCGGCCGAGATAGGTATCGATGAACTGAAGACGCTGGGCATGCGGGGGATGTGCTCAGTGCTGGCGCTTGTTGTTCACGATCTCACCGGCTGGCCTCTCGTCGGTGTGTGCGAGGTCACCGATCGCGGCGCCACCGGCGTTTATCACGTTGCCTGTCGGGCGCCTGACGCGCTTCTCGTCGACGTTGCTGGCAGGCGAGATGAAAAAGACGTCCTTGCCGATTTTGCGGCGGAAGGTCGCCATCTCGGCCTTCGTGATCTCAATCGGGATTTCGTCTCCGCCAGCTTTCGGCGTGATCCCGTTTGGTACCAGAGATATTCCCAGGCGCTGCCCGATCTCCTCCCCGAGGATGCGTTGGCGTTGCCCAGGCCAGGACTTTGAAGATGCTGCCGGCGAAGATCCACACCGTCCAGATGGTGCGCCAGCGCGGCGTGCACGGGATCGATCTCACGACCACGATGGTCAAGATCCCCGAGGTCTCCCGCAAGGAGGTCCAGAACGCCTATGCCGGCAACCCGGGCGATGGGCGCCTTCCCATCATCTGGAAGGCCTACGAGGGAAGCCTGTGGCGGCCGCTCTTGGCGACGAACATCCCAGTCTCGGCGCGATACCATCGCCCGCCCGAGCTCGAATACGTTAGTGCCGACCGGGCGCTCGCTGGAACCATCATCGCCCAGTTGCCGCTCCGAGCTTCCATGCGGGAGGCCGCCGAGTGGCACATCGTCGAAGCCACGTCACATTACGGCTGGCATCGCGAGCCGCCGCTCACCACACGAGGCGCGCCCGCCGCCCTCCCGGAGGCGGAAATCGCGCGATGCGCCTCAAACTTCCTGGCGATCGACGGCGAAATCCACTGCCGCTCCGTCGGGCCGCTGTTCCAGGCTTCGCCGACTGGACATCGCCTGGTCTGCTGGGCGGACGAGCGACCGATCTTCACCAAGGACTTCGACCAGAACCGGAACCCGAGCTGGCGGCCTGTCTTTGCGACCATCGATGGCGAAGCTGCGCATCGGTTCTGCCTTGAGACGGGTTGGGCTGCAGGGTCGAACGCGACCATCGTTCCCCTGGATGCCGCAGCGGCCTTCCCGCTCGAAGATACCGCACGCTTCTGCACGGGGCGCATCTTTGCCCGCGGCTTGATGGAGGTCTTCACGCATCAACGCCTCACGTCGGCGCCCCGGGAGCGCGTTCGCGCCGGACACGCGCTGCGCCGGTTCTTCGCTGAGCTGGAGGGGATGGATCCAATCGAGGTCAAGAATGGCCTGAGATCGCGCAATGCCGTGTTCGACGATGTCGCCGATTACGACCAGGAGGTTCTCACTCACTTGCTCGATCGAGCGCTGGAGACGATGGAGCTCCATCCCTTCTCCGATCAGCATGACTACCGGCTCAAGCCGCTGGATCCGATCCGAGCCGCATACGCCATTTATCGCGAGCTTGCTCCGAAGCCCGAGGACGGGCTTGAGGGCTTCGGGCTGGGCATGTGACCACCATGGAAGAGATGTCCACCAGCGCGCTCCCTGAGCCCATCCTTGATAGCATCCCAGTCGAAGGCGAGGCCTATCGCGACTTCACCGAGACGGCGCGATGGGCGGTTTCGCTCGATGGCTGCCGCATTGGTGAGATCTGGCGGGCGGAACGAAGCTATATCGGCCAGCGCAAGCCGGTGGTCTGCTGGATGAAGAAGCCGGATGTTCTGGGGGTCTCCCTAACCGACACTTCCGTCATATCCGGCTACGGCCGGACCAGTCGCAAAGGCTGCGCGCAGCAGCTCGTCAGCTGGCATATGAACCGCGACCGCAAGCTCTTGATCGACGGTTGGGAGCTGCATTGCTCGACATCGCGTGACGACGACCTGACCTACCTTGGCGTCCATCCCGAGCTCGGCTGGCGCTGGATCCATGCGAGCTGCAATCGAGAGCTCAAACCGTATCGCGGTGCCATGGGTGGCCTCGGCTGGCAAATCACCGGGTATCGGGGAATCAGGATGGTCATCGTTCATGACGCGCCCTCTCTCGACGGTGGGCTTGAGCTGCTGATCGCAAATATCGGTCGGAAGCCTGATCCAGCGGATGCGCCAAAGCACCCGCCCATCTCCGGTCTCTCCGTCGAGCGCCACTATCCCAAGCCCGAGCCCGGGCTCTCTTTTCCCGGACGATGATGATCACCGAACTTCCAGCTGTCTACGAAGCCATGGCCGTTCCCGCCCGGGCACGGAACAAGGTGCGCACGCTCATCGGCGAAATGGTCCCGGTGCATATCCCCGAGGTCGCACCCGGCCTGGCGCCAGAGGCTATCGTGGCTTCTACCGACGCCGGCCGCACGATCTGGCGCTTCTGCGATGGGATCCTGCTGACTCCAGTTCATGCGCCCGTACAGCCTTTCGTTGCCGACAACCGATTAATCACGCCGGCGATGCGCAAGCTTCTGACTGAGATGCCTCGCGTTCACGAGGCCGGCGAGCTGGAGAAGCACTTTCGCTCCACCGACGCAGGGATGCGGCCTGACGCCATTGCCGCCACCCAGCGCTTCGCCTCGACCCTCAAGATGATCGACGGGCAGATCTACGTTCCGAGCCTTGGCCCGGTCATCTCGTTGAATCCGGTCGAGGACGGCACTGTGAAGGTGACGGTGACCGAATGCGACAAGGCACCCTGCCCCGCTTTCCTCCTGAAGGCGGATCAGTGGGAAGGACTCGACGACATGCTGAAGCTCATCGGCACCGATGTGCGCTTCCTGCCCGTCAACCGGCCGGAGATCCTCATCGAGGGGTGCCAGGATTTCGATGTGGAGGAGATGGCGCTCGTCCAGACCGCCAGGGCGATCTTCGAGAGCGTCCCGGATCGCTACCTTTACAACTACACGGTCGACTACCTCGACGCTTATTTCGAATATTTCAGTGCCCAAACCAAGCCGGACGAGGCATCTCCGGAGCTGGCCGATCTCATCCGCCGCGTCGTTGCGGACGCGCCGAACGCCTATCTCAACGGCAACGGGAAGCAGCGTATGCAGCGCGGCTTGGAGATGGCCGCGTGGCTGTCACAGCGCCTGCAGGGTTCCACTAACCCGAATGTTCGACCCACAGGCGCCTTCGCGCTCAGAGCGTAAGGCCGGCCAGTTCGGGCGCCTCGATCGGGCGCATGGCGAGCTCGCGCTCGATTTCGGTCCAGCGCAGCAGTAGCTTCGCGTCCCGGCCGCTGATCGGCGACTGCAGGTTTCGGGCCGCACAGGTGTCCCTGATCGCAACGAGGGCGTCCAGAGCCACCGAGAGATCGGGATTGTCGCTGTAGGCCTCCCTGCGGGCTTCCTGCCACATGTCTATGATGTCGTCCGGCAGGTCGTTTGCCTTGTTGCCGATGGTTCGGGTCATCACCTGGATGTCGATCTTTTTGAACTCCATCCGGGAGGTGTCGGGAAAAACGCTCGTGTCGATCTCGGTGACAAGGTCCGGACGAGCCCGTGCGAACTGGCCGAGCTCCGTTGCGAGGGCCAGCGCGAACTTGCGCGCGCACTCGAAACGCCCCAGCGGGAAGATCCGCCAATCCGCCTCGAGGTCTGAGCGATCGCCGAGCTTACGCTCGCTCTTGTTGTGGCCGTACTGGAACGGTTTGATGACGGTCGGTCCGAAGATCTCGTTGTCGTCCCCGTCGAGGCGCGTCAGCGGCTGCTCTCCAGGAATGATGTCGGTCATCGAGTAGGTGATCCGCACGGAGTCGGCCATCATGCGCAGGATAATCCTGGGCTCGGTGCAGCGCACATATGCCATATCGTCGATGACGATGATCCGCTCCAACTTGCGACGGAAGGAAGCCTCCGCATCGGCTTTCTGGTTGTCCCCGAACTTGCGGATGGTCCAATCCGGCGGGACGGTGCGTTCGGCGCGCGGCGCTGGGTCCCGATTGGTCTTCGGCCGGCCGGTGACGGGATCGTCGACCCAGTAATACTCCCCCATCAAGCCGAAGCGCAGCTGCTCGACATTGCACGGTGTCGGCACCTCGTCGGGAGCAAGCAGCGTCCGGTAGAAGCCATCGGGGCCCTGGCGGACCTCGATATGCGTTTCGTTGCCCTCGCCGTAGAGAAGCTTCGCGACGACTGGATAGTCCTCGGCCGCGCCCATGCGGATGGCCACCGGCACTTCCTGAACAAGGTCGCCTGATAGCCCCTGGATCTTCCCGGAGCCTTCAGACGGATAATATGTCTGCTTGTAGGTGTGCTGGGCCTGGACGATCAGGCGGCCGCTCTGGGTGGTCTCGGACATGGGTCAACCTCTTTCGAGGCTGAAGATCCAGCGCCGGGATGCAAGGCACAAAGGCTGGCTCAGGGCGTCATCGCAGGAGCCGGGTCGGACGTGATCGCGATCAGTGTCCCGAAGCCGATCTCGCGCGATTTCTGAAAGTGGAACTCGGTCTCAGCTCCGACGGGATACCGAGCAGCCTGGTCGGCATCAAGCAGCAGAACCTGCCAGGCGCCGGCGCCGTCGGGGTCCGAGGAGAAGCCTACGAAGAATTGCGGGGCGGATAGCGCAAACTTGGCATAGGCGTGCGTGACACCGGCCTCGGTGAGAGCCTTCTCGTCCGCGAGATCGTTTCGATAGACGACCATCCTGCTGGAGTAGCCGTGTGGACCGATATCGACCTCGGCGCCGGCGTCCAGGAAGTTGATGCTGTTGCCCATGGGGTCCCCCTGGCTTCCCAATAAACCTGTCATGCGACCTCGAAAGTTTCAAAGATCGGCGTCTTCAGGCCTTGGGTCGACAGATCCGGCTGGCTGAGTCTAGGCTGCGCCCGCAACCCACCTCTACAGCGCGACAGGATTGAGAATGGCGACCGGTACCGTGAAATGGTTCAACGCAACGAAGGGCTACGGCTTCATCACGCCGGACGCCGGCGGCAAGGACGTCTTCGTGCACATCAGCGCTGTTGAGCGTTCGGGCCTTCGCGAGCTCTCGGATGGTCAGAAGATCTCCTACGACCTTGAGGCGGATAAGCGCTCCGGCAAGGAGAGCGCGGTCAATCTCAAGAACGGCTGAGCTGCTTAGCGCAGGCTGGAGATCAGAAGGGGCGCCTCGCGGCGCCCCTTCTTTTTGTCACATCACGTTGATGATGATCTCTTCACTGAAGACCAACTGTCCGCGGCGGTCCGATCCGTTCATCTTGTACCCGCGGTAGCGACCAGGCGTCACTCCAACGGCCACGGTTCCCGAGATCGTGCCCGTCGCCTGATCGTAGACCAGACCCGAAGGCAGGAAGCTCTTCACGAAGTCGCCGTTCGCTCCATCCTGGACGCTGGAAGTTCCAGCACTGAGGCTCGCGCCGAAGGTGAACGGCCCAAGCGGCGTCGTAGCCGTCGCCTGGATCGTGACCGGCTGCCCACGCACCGCGTCGGTCATGGTCGGCACCTGAATCCGGGCGGCATCCGCGGCAACGACCTCGACGATGATCTCGTCAGAGAAAGTCAGCACATTGCGGACGTCCCTGACTGAGACCTTGTAGCCGCGGTATCGGCCAGGGGCCACATTCACCTGGATCGTTCCCGTGATCGAGCCGTCCGTCGGGTTGTACACGAGCCCGCCCGGAAGGGTGCCCTTGTTGAAGTCTCCCGCCTGACCGTCGGCCACCGGCGCGGTGCCTGCGCTGAGGGAACTGTTCCAGGTGATCGTGCCGAAGCCGTTTTCGACCGTTGGAACCAGCGACACGGCCTCACCAGGCCTCACCGTGACATAGGTTGGCACCTTCACGGTGAGCGCTGGGCGCTGCAGGACACGGATCAGGATTTCGTCCGTGCAAGCTGCCCGATTAATGCTGTCGGTCGCGCAGATGCGATATCCGCGATAGTTCCCCTCCGGCGCTTGCGCCGACAGAGTTCCAGTCAGTGACCCGGCGCTGTAGCTCAGCCCCGTTGGGAGGGACGTCTGCTTGATCGTGCCAATGCCATCAGTTTGGGTGTAGTTGGCAGTCGTCGAAATCGCGCTGTCCCACGTCACCGAGCCGAAGTTGCCCGAGATGGTCGGTCGAACATCGACGCTGTCTCCCGCCGTGATCTCCAGCAGCGACGGCGCCTTCAGCGTGAAGGGCTCCATCTCCGCGATGCGAATGATGATCTCCTGGGTCATGCCGCGATAGGTGGCGCCCTGGCTATCATTCGCCGCGATTTTGTAACCTCGGAAATTGCCGATGACGGTTGGCGTTCCGGAGATGGTTCCGGTGCTGGTATCGAAGCTCAGCCCAGACGGCAGCGTGGTCAGCATCTGATCGTCGTTGCTGGCCGCGCTTGGTGAGGTCTGCTGGGTGAAAAGCTGCCAGCTTACCGGGCCGACCGCATTGCTGACGGACGGAGTGACGCTGAGGGACTGGCGCCGCGTCCCGTCGATGTAAGGCGTCATCTCGACGGTCACCAAAGGACGATCAGCGATTTTGAAGGTCACCTCGTCGGCACAAGCCTGCCCTGCCGCCGTGGGCCCGCAGACCTTATACCCGTGCCAGTTGCCGCCAGCCGTCTGCTGAATGCGAGCCGCGCTGAACCTGCCGGTAGTCGTGTCGAAGCTGACGCCGCTCGGCAACGCGCTGCTATAGTATTCCTTCCCGCCCGTCAGGGACGGGATAGGGCCGTAGGTCAGGGTATAGGGACCCGTCACCGAAGCCGCGCCGGAAAGGACCGGAATGACGTCGAGGGGTTCGTTCGCGGTCGCCACGATGGTGTTGTTCGTCCCGTAGGCGAGCTTCGGCGCCGAACTCGCGGCGGCACCAGCGAGCTTGAAGTTCCTCGCTGACACGGTGTTGTCGACGCTCGTTCCGTTAACCGAGCGGGTTTCTCTCAACTGCACAAAGTAGACGCCGGTGCCATAGGTCGCGACCGTAGGCGTGCCGGAAATGCGACCTGTTTGCGGGTTAAAGGACAGCCCCGCGGCCAGATATGTCGTTCCGTTGGAGGCAGCCCAGGTTGACCCGGTGAAGTAGTACAGCGTGTAGGCCGTTCCGCCTTCGACGTTCGAAACGACTGGATCAATCGTCAGCGGTTGGCCGATCACCCAGTCCGTTCGCTCCGGATAGGCCACCGAAGGCATGTCCCAATTCGCGATCGCGATCGAGAACGCGTTCGAATAGAAGGTCTGGACGATCCCGTTCCGGTTTTCCGTGAAGATGTAGCGGTAGAGCGCGTTGGGAGTGGTCGTCGTGACGGGGGTCCCAGTGATGACGCCCGTAGCGGCGTTCATCGTGAGGCCCTGCGGCAGGGTCGCAGTTGTGTAGTAGCTTCCGTTGAACCCCTGAAGCTGCACAGGGTTCAACGTCCCCACAACGCCGGTGATCGTCGGCGTGATCGTCGCCGGAACGCCACGACGAATCTGAACAGTCTGATCGACTGTGGCAGCCGGCTTCGCCCAGTCCGCGACCGTGATCACCATCTGGTTCGAGTAGATCTGGATGCTCTGGCCGTTCCGAGTCTCGGTCGCGTAGAGGCGGTAAGACTGGAAGAAGGGGGCTGCACCAATCGGAGTGCCTCCGAAGGCGCCGGTGGCGCTCGACCAGGTCATGCCCTGAACGACGCTTCCGCTACCAATATTCGTCGTGGAGGTTCCAGAGAGACCGTAAAGGTACCAGTTCGCAATCGGGCCGGAAACACCCTGAAGGGTGGGGACAATCTCGATGGGCTGCCCACGGGCCACCGTCACATTCGACGGCAAAATGATCTTGCCGGTTTCCCAGTTCTGGATCGAAAGCGTGAACTGGTTCGACAACGCGGCCACGGACCGGGAGTCGACCGCGTAGATCGCGAATGTCGTCGCCGGCACGCTCTGGACGGAGGTGGTGCCGCTGATCGTACCGTTGGCGGGGTTGAAGGTGATGCCCGCTGGAAGATGGGATGCGGTCGCCCCGACGAGGCTTCCGCTCTGGGCAACGTACAACGCGTAGGTCGTCGCACCGACATTGCCGGTGATGGTCGGCGCCATCGAGAACGCTTGTCCGCGCTGGATGTCGAACTTCGACGCCGTCGAGACCTTCATCGGCTCCCAGGCTTCGACCACAATGGTGAACTGGTTACTGGTTGCCGTCACGGCCGAAGGGGATCGATTATCGACTGCAACGATCCGGTACGCAGGCTGGACTGAATTCGTCGTCGGTGCGCCGGAGATCGTTCCGGTCGTCGCATTGAACGTCAGACCCGCCGGAAGGGCCGACGCAGGGGCGTTGTTCCAGTAGGTGCTCAGATACTGAAGGGTGAAGCTCTGAGAGGCGCCGGTGGCCCCTGTCAGAGTAGGAGCGACGGAAACCGACGCACCCTGCTTCGTGTAGACGATCGACGGCATCGCCACCGAGAACGAGGCGGAATCCGCCGTGACCGCGATCGCGAACGAGCGCGAGGTCGCCGTAAGGCCGTCCCCGTCACGCACAAGCAGACGGATCTCGGAGCCGGTCCCGACGGTGGTCGGGGTGCCGGAAATCACTCCAGTGCCGTTGTTGAAAGTGAGACCGGCGGGCAGGGTTCCAATGACTTCCCAGACCAGGGTGGGAACCGCATTGGTCACGGTCGGCGTGAAGGAGAACGCCTTGCCGGCCACTGCGGAGAGTGCCGAGATCGATGCGATCTGCGGAGCAGCGCCCACGGTGATCGTGTAGCTGACGTCCTTCGAGGCACCGGTGGCGTCCGTAGCGCGAAGCTTCACGAGGAAGCTGCCCGCCTGTCCTGGCGTACCTGTGATGTAGCCGTTTGCCGCATTCAGGTTGAGACCTGACGGGAACGGACCCTGGATCAGGCTCCACGTCACGGTCCCGCTGGCGCCCGTCGCAATCGCGTTGGCGAGATAGACCTTGCCGATGCGATTGTTGGAGCTGACCTCGGTGACGGCCGCATCGAGGCCATCCTGAACCGTGATGGTGATCGTTTGGGTATTCGCCGTCTTCGAGGAATCAGAGACGCGCAGCGCAAGCTGATAATTGCCATTCACCGTCGGAGCGCCATAGAGCGCGCCAGTAGTTTCATTGATGGCAACACCCGCAGGGAGCGCGCCGGAAATGACCGACCACATCACGCCGCCGATCGTGTTCTGCGACGTCGGGCGGATGTCGAGCTGCGCATTACGGCGGACCGTGTAGGCGTTGGCATCGAACGACGCCGTCGGGATCACGCGGTCGGAGACCGTGAGGGTCAGCTCCGGTGTGCTGGCCGACTGATAGTTATAGGTCGCCTGGATGCTGAAAGAGCTTGCACCGACCGCGAGCACCGTGGGCGTGCCGGACACGACACCGGTGATGGCGTCGAACGACAAGCCCTGTGGCAGGCGGCCCGAGATCACCCAAGAAGCGTATTGGCCGACAGTCTGGTTCTGCAGGTAGGCCACAGGAGCCAGCCGGAAGGGCTGGCCGACCGTAGCGGTGAAGGCCGTGGCGCCGGCGTCGACGACGAAGGCGTTCTCGCTGACGATGAGCGAGAGCTGCGCCTCTGCCACCGCGCCGTCGCTGTCCGTCAGGCGAACGGTGATGAGCGTGGGAGCATTCGCAGTCGGGCCGGTTGGCACACCAGTGATCGCGCCCGACGACGTGTTGAAGTTCAGCCCCGCCGGCAGGGTGCCGTTGAGCGTGAAAGTCGGCGCTCCAAGGAGGTTCTGCGTGGTCGGAACGATGTTGCTGTTCACAGCCGGGCGAATGACCGCCGACTGATAGACCAGCGACGGGCCGACCTGGACATCGAGCGTGTGCGTGAGCGTTGCGGCCGCATTCTCGCTGTCGACCACTTTCACGACCGGCGCATAGCTGCCGAACTGCGTCGGAGTGCCCGAGATCTTGCCGGTGGAGTCGATCGTCACGCCCGGAGGCAGTGCGTTCGACGAAATCGACCAAGTCACCCCGCCGACCGCGTTGGCGACAGCCAACTGTGTCGTCGATGCAAGACCCTTGCGCCATTTCGGAGCCGCCGAGGCGACCGAGATCACGTTCGGCTGAGCGACCGCCAGCACGAAGGTCTCGGACGAACCCGAGATCGACGTCGCTGTGTTGAGCGCGTTGATCTTGAGCGACCCAGAAGTGACCGCCGTCGTCGGGGTGCCGGTGATGGAGCCGTTTGCGGCCGTGAACGTCAGGCCGGCCGGAAGCGTCCCGGTCAAGGACCAGGTGACCGTCGAGATGTTCGTGGTCGGGACCAGGGTGAAGGGCTTGCCGACCTTCGCGGTCGGGATCTCACCGAGG
Source organism: Hyphomicrobiales bacterium (assembly GCA_930633495.1). Taxonomy (NCBI): domain Bacteria; kingdom Pseudomonadati; phylum Pseudomonadota; class Alphaproteobacteria; order Hyphomicrobiales; species Hyphomicrobiales bacterium. Next base: position 153,293 of record CAKNFJ010000002.1, read on the forward strand.
AACACGTCAGGCGCGTTCGAAACAGCGATACGGATGTCCGCCGAGGTCGCGACGTAGCCGTCGGTGTCTCGCGCCTGAACCCGGACGATGGACGTTCCGTTGACCGAGGCAGAGCCGCTGATCTGGCCGGTGCTGCCGTCCAGCGTGATACCAGCCGGCAAGGTCCCGCTGGAAACCGAGAACTGAAGCGCACCCAGGTTGTTGCGGACCGTCGGGTTCAGCGTCAACGATTGGCCGGGAGTGATCGGCGAGTTCGCGGTGTAGCTGATGGTGGTGGCCGGCAGAACCGTGGCCGTGACCTCAGTCGAAGCCGTCCGGCTGTCCTGCGAGTCCTTGACGGTCAGGGCGTAGACCCAATTGCCGCTGGCTCCCGCCTGCGGCGTGACAACCATCGCGCCGGTCGCGGAATTGATGCTGTACGGGCGAGGATTCCCGCTGACATTCGCAATCGACCAGATCGGCGTCCCGCTGATACCAACGGCGGTCGGCGCCTGCGTCGTGAAGGAAACGCCAGCGCGCGTGGTGTAGGTCGGCTGCGCAGTGGTGACCGCGAGACCCGAATTGACCGTGATCGAGAAGGGCGACGATGTCGTCGACCTGTTGTCGGTCGTATCGGTCAGCGTCAGCGTGAGGCCAGGGAAAGTCGCAAGCGTCGCATAGCCCGTTGGCGTGCCCAGCAGGCGACCGGTAGCGGGGTTCAGCGAAACGCCGTTTGGCAGGTTCCCGCTGATCGTCCAGTAGCCCGCGTTCGGGTAGAACAGGTTGCCGCCTGTAGGCGCGAGAGCGTTGCTCTCAACTGCAGTCTCGTTGCGAAGCGTGACGTTGCCGACATTGCCGATCGACGGGTTCGGCATCACACCGAATGTGAAGGACGCGGTCGCCCTCGCATAGTCAGAGGTATCGGTCGCCGTCAGGGTCGCGATCGTCGGCGAAACGCTGGTCGACGGCACGCCGCGAATTTGACCGTTGGCGGGATCGAGGCTGAGACCCTGCGGCAGCGCGCCGTTGGTCAGCGCCAGCGAGAAGGTCACCGTCGGCCCGGCCTGGCCGATGATCGTCGGCTGACCGAGGTCGATGAACGAGCCGATGCGGGCGAAGTAGGAGTTGCCCAGGCCTGTGATCGAGAACTGCGGTCCGATGGTCAGCGAAACGAGTGGAGAGTCAGCGACCGACTGGTCGTTGCTGTCCGTCACCCGAATCATGAAGAACGACGAGCCAGGCGCGGTCGGCGTGCCGGTGATGCGGCCGGTGGAGTTGTCGAAGGTGAGACCCGCAGGCAGCTGATCGCTGCCTGGCTGGAACACCAGAGACCACGTCGGCGTGCCAGCCAGGCCGGTTGCAGTCGCGGTCACGGAGACCGCGTCGCCGACGCGCTTCTTCACTGTGTCCGTCGAGACGGTGACGGTCGGCTGGTTGTAGACCGTCAGCGTGAACGGAGCGGACGAGGCAACCTTGCCGGTCGTGTCCGAAACGATCAGCGTCAGTCCGCTGCTAGTCGTGATCTCATTCGGCGTGCCGGTCAGAACGCCCGTGGCGGCGTTCAGCGAGACCCAGGCCGGAGGATTGGAACCCTGACCCCACGACCAGTTCGAAGCGCCAACCGCATTGACGGCGGTGGGGCGAGCGCTGGTGAAGGCCGTACCGTTGCGAGCGAGGAAGCTGGTGGGGAGATTGGCGACGCCAAGTCGGCCGATCACCTGCAACGACAGCGTGAGCTCGTTGGACTTCTCCTGGTCAACCGAGTCGGTTGCCGTGAGCGTGAGCGGTCCGACCGTCGTCAGATCCACCGGCGCCAAACCGGTGATGGTGCCCGTGCCCGGGTTGAAGGTTGCCCAGCCCGGAAGGGTTGCGCCGGTGAGAGTCCAGGTCAGGGTTCCGCGCTGGCCGGAAACCGACGGAGCGTTGCTCGCGAAGGTGTCTTCGGCGTGAACCTGGACCGTGCTCGGACCGGCGATAGTAAGCTTTCCGGCGATCTGGACGGTCAGCGGGACCGCGAGGGTCGCCTGGTCGCTCTTGTCGCGAACGATGAGGTTTGCGGTGAACCCACCTGCATTGCTCGGCGTACCACCAAGGGCGCCGTTCGCGCCGTTCAGCGTCATCCCAGGGACGAGGCTGGCTTGCGGTGCGAGCGACCAGACCAGCTCTCCGAGAGAGCCGTTGATGGTCACTGGAGCCATGCTGAAGGCGCGCTCGACACGTCCTCCGTAGCTCGGCGCCTTGTTCGCGACCGATAGGCCAGGAGTAGCCGAGATCGTGAAGTTCGGGCTGGTGCTAACCGCGCCATCCGCCTCGGTCACCTTGAGCGAAAGGGTCCAATCGCCAGTCGCCTCAGGCGTGCCGGTGATCGCGCCCGTCGACGGATTGAGCAGAGCCCACGCCGGGAGCGTGCCGGTGTTGACGCTCCAGCTCGTCGTCGTGACGGCGCCAGTGACGGTGGGCTCGAAGGTGAGCGGAGCGCCGACGCGGACGGACTTGTTCGCAACCGCGATCTGCGCCGAATTCTTCGTGTCGATCGTGATCGGCGTAACCGTCGCCGAACCGCCGGCGGAATCCGTCAGGCGGAGAATGACCGTGTGATTGGACGCAGCGGTTGGCGTGCCGGAGAACACGCCCGTGGTCGTGTCGAGGGTCGCCCAACTCGGGAGGGTCCCCGAGTCGATCGACCAGCTGATGGTGCCCTTCGCGTTGAAGACCTGCGGGGCCTCCGATGTGAAGGCGACACCGATGCGCGGGGTGTAGTTCGAGGGAGTCGCCGCGGACAGGCCGGAACTGATGACGATCGAGAACGGCGTCGAGGTGGCGACACCGCCTGCGGCATCGGTCATGCGAAGCGAGATGCCAGAGATCGTTTCGATCGCGGTCGGGCGACCGCTGATGGCTCCGGTCGAGGTGCTCAGCGTCGCCCAGCTCGGAAGCGTCCCGGAGGCGAGCGTCCAGGTCTGCGGAGCAACGGCATTGGTGACCGACGGAGTGGCGGCGAATGCGGCGTCGCGCGCGCCTGGGTACTCGGAGGCAACCGTGATCTGGGGGTCGCCGAGTACCGTAATGCTGAAAGCGCTCGTCTGGGCAGTGGCCCGATCGTAGCTGTCCGTGACCGTCAGGATGAGGTTGGTCGCCGAGACTGAGCTCGACAGATTGCCCGAGATCACGCCGTTCGCCGGGTTGAGCGTCAGGCCGGCCGGCAGTGTGCCGGAGGTGATCGCGAAAGTCGGTGAGCCGAGCACGCCGGCGAGCACCGGCGCCGGGGTCGCGATCGGGCTGTTGATGTGGAAGCTCAAGGACGAATCCAACGTCGCCGTCAGCGTCGGGCGCTTAACCGTCAGCTTGAAAGGCGTCGTTTGGGCGTTCGTTCCGTTCTCATCGGTTACACGCAGGCGCAGTCCCGCCGTCTCGGCGAGGGAGCTCGGCGTGCCGCTGATGCGCCCGGTTGAGGTATCGAGCGTAGCCCAAGCGGGCAGCGTCCCGGCTGCGAGCGACCAGGCGACCGTGCCCTGGGCACCTCGAACCGTCGGGGCTGGCGCGTTGAACGGGACATTGAAATAAGCGATCAGCTCTTCACTGAACGGCTCCATCGTCAATGGCGAAGGACCAACCGTGATGGTGAACGGCTTGGTCGAGGTCGTTGCGCCGCTCGAATCCTGTCCAGACACGACCAGGCCCGAGAAGGTGCCCACAGTCGTCGGTAGGCCCATGATCGTGCCGCTCTGCGTAAGCAGTGCGAGGCCCGCTGGCAGATTTCCCGCGCTGATCGACCAGGACGAGGTTCCCTTGGCCCCAACGACAGTCGGCGAGGCGCTGAAGGTGCTTCCCTGCGTCGCCGTGAGGTTCGCAGCCATCGTTGCCGAGAAGACGGGCTTGTCGACGACGGAGATGGTGAAAGGTGCGCTGCGTCCCGAACGTCCGAAGCGGTCCGTAACGAACAGGCTGATCTCGCCGCTGATGCCGGCCGCCGGCGGCGTGCCGCTGATGGCGCCCGTCGAGGTGTTCAATGTCGCCCACGAAGGCAGCTCGCCGGAGTCGAGCTTCCACGTCAGCGGAGCAAATGCGTTGGTCAGCTGCGGGGTCGCGGAGAACTCCTGGCCGGTCGTTGCGGTGCGCGACGACATAGCGACCGTAGGGCTTGTATTCGAGGCCCCAACCGAGATGGTGAAGTTGTTGGAGACACCGGAGCGGCCAGCCTGGTCCGTGACGAGGATGCTCAGGCCAGGCAGGTCGCCCGACACGGTCGGCATGCCAATGAAGCGGCCGGTCTGGCTGTCGAAGGTGAGGCCCTCGGGAACGCGACCAGAGACGATCGAGTAAATCGGTTCAGCGCCCGTGCCGGTCACGGTCGGGGCGGCCGTCGTGGTTTCTTCCGCGACGCGCACAGAAACCGTCTCAGGCATCGTCACCGTCACAGGCGACGAAGGCGTGATATTGATCGCGAAGGTGTTCGACGAAGCCTGGGCGCCGTTGCTGCTGTCGGTGGCGCGAAGCGAGAGGCCCGGAACCGTGCCGACGGCGGTCGGCGTTCCGACCAGTGCACCAGTTTCAGCATCAATCTGGAGCCAGCTCGGGAGAGAGCCGTTGACCGCCCAGGAAACCGTCCCCTTCGCACCGCTCACCGTCGGGGTGTAACGGAAGAACTGAGTTGTCGATGCAGGCAGCGTTTCCGGGATATCCGAGACTGCAAACGGCACCGGCTCTTCGGTCGGACGGACGTTGATGTTGAACAGGCGCGAGCTGGCCTGGATACCATCATGCGAGTCACGGACCTGGACAGAGGTCTGCATGTTGCCGACCACCGTCGGCGTACCAGAGATCACACCGGTCGTGGCATCGATGGACAGGCCGGGCGGCAGGCTGCCACCGACGCTCCACGTACCGGTGCCGACGAGGCCGTCAACTAGCGGAGCAGAGGCGGTGAACGGCTGCCCCAGGCGCGCGGCGGGGATCGAGGGCTCAGTGACCGAGAGGCCCTTGAGAATGTTGATCGTCGTCGGAGCGGAAGTCGCGTTCGCGCCGTCGAAGAGATCGACCACGCTGAACGTGATGTCCGGGTAAGAGGCCAGCACACCGACGTCACCGAAGAGCGTGCCGGATTCATGACTAAATTCGTAGCCCGGGATCGAGCGCGACAACGACCAGTAACCGCCGGCGAGCAGATTATTGCCCTGAGGACGGACCATCAGTTTGGCGTTCTGGCCCCGACGGAAATTGTAGATGCTGCTCACCGCGATCGTCGGCGCTTCGCCGACGGTGAAGGAGACCGGCGGCGAGATCGTCGAGGCACCAGTGGTGTTGTCGACGACCTTGAGCGCGACGTTGTCGTACTTGCCGGCGGCGGAGGCCGATCCCGAGATGACGCCAGTCGCGCCGTTCAAGGTCAGTCCGGCCGGGAGCGGCGAGCCTTCCTCAGAAACCGACCAGCGATAAGGGCCCGGGGTGCCGCTCGCATTCGGGCGCACTTCATTGATGACGCGAGCCAGACGCGCGGGAACCTTGCTCGGCAGGCCCGTGATCAGGATGGTCGAGGTAACCGAGATCATGAACTCGGCGGACGAGCCGGTGGCTCCGTCAGCGTCGGTGACTGTAAGGCGCAGGCCCGGATAGGTGCCCTGCTGCCGCGGGGTTCCGAAGATCGAGCCGGTGTTCGGATTCAGGCTGAGGCCGAGTGGAAGCTGACCAGCGATCGACCAGCTCTGGGAGCCAAAGACCGGGCGAGCAGTGGGGTTGATGGTGACCGCATCGCCGGTCTTTGCGGTGTAGTTCGGCAGAACGGTGACAGTCGGGACCGGCTGAACGTCGATGATCAGCGACGGGCTCTCACCGGTCTTGCCGCTGGCATCGACACCCTTGAAGCGCGCGGCCGGCGAGTTCTGGATCTGAGACGGAACGCCTGCGATCAGACCCGTCGATGGATTGAAGGTCAGGCCCGCTGGAAGCGCTGTGCCAATGCTGCTCCACGCGATCTCGCCGGTGCCATTCTGCGCGGTCAGCTGCAGCGAGAAAGGGACGCCGAGCCGTGCGCGGACCTGGACCGGAAGATAGATTGCGAGATCGCCGGTGCCGCGTACTGGCCCCTCTTCGCCTGGGGTCCCGGGGTTCGTCGGGGTCGCGACGCTCGACACGGTGTGCCGGAAATAGAACGCCTGCTGGGCGAAAGCGCCCTGCGGAAGCGCGATCGAGACGGCCAGGACGGCACTGATGATACGGCGAAGCATTTTCTGCTCTGACCCCAAGAACCAGACACTACAGTCCTTGATGTGTAACTGGGTTCCTTGCGGATTTCCATAGACGCAACCCGTCGGTCCACCAACCGCTTATGGATAATGGTGTTTTACCATCAGTCTGGCGGAGGACTGATCAAGCCTCGAAGGAATTTCGAGGGCGCATGATGGATTCCCCGCGCGATTTGAAGGATTGAAGGAACCGGAATTCCGCCGATTCGAGCCAGTTCCTCGTGCTGTCGATGACAGGGTTTGGACGATCGAGGCAATCGGGCAAGGACTCTTCGTCTACATCAGAGCGGACAAGCGTTCGGGCACGCGCGAGTTCCCCAAAGCACAAAGGAGAACGCGGTCAACCTCTGGGCTGGCTGGAAGGCACTTTTGGAACTTGAAAGGGGCGCCACGGCGCCCCTTTCTTTGTCACTGGACGTTGATGATGATCTCGTCGCTGGTCACCCCAGCGTTGCGGCTGTCGGTAGCGCCGAACTTGTAGCCTCGCCACCGGCCCGGCGCGGTGGCGGCCGTGACCGTGCCCGAAATCATTCCGGTCGCAGCACTATAGGTCAGGCCCGGCGGGAGCGAGCCGCTGACGTAGTCGCCATTCGTTCCATTTTGAGCTGTGCTTGCGCCAGTGATGATGGCGGGATTCCAGGCCAGCGTTCCGATCACATTCGAAGCAGTTGCCTGGATGCTGATAGGTTGTCCCCGCACCGCTTCTGTGACCAACGGCGCCTGAATCGCCAGCGGCTCGCCCGTCACGACCTCGATGATGATCTCATCCGAGTTCACCGAAATGTTCCGGCCATCTCTGACCGCGATCTTGTAGCCTCTCCAACGTCCAGGCGACGTGGTGAGTGAGACAGTTCCCTGGATGGTCCCCGTAGCCGCGGAATAACTCAGACCCGGCGGCAGACTACCCGAAACGAAATCGCCGTTGTGCCCGTTCAGCACAGGTGCGGAGCCCGAGATAATCACGGAGTTCCAAACGGGAGTACCATAGGCGTTCTCGGCATTCGGCACGATCTGGACGGCCTCGCCCTGCCTGACGGTGACGTATAGCGGCACCTTCACGGCAAGAACGGGCTTCGGCTGGACGCGGATGATGATCTCGCCGGTGCACGCTGATCGGGCAAGCTCGTCCGTACCGCAGATGCGATAGCCACGATAAAGCCCTTCAGCCAAGCTGACCGCGGGCGTGCCCAAAATGCGGCCTCGGCTCGCATCGTACGAAAGCCCCAGGGGCAAAGCGTTCTGCCTGAACGTGCCCTGTCCGTCGTTGATCGTGTTGGCGAGGATCGTCAAAGAGCTATTCCAAACGACCGACCCGACGTTCCCCGCGGGGACGGGAGAGAAGTCGACCGGTTCATTCACATTCACGTCGATGATCCCCGGCGCCGTCAGGGTGAACGGCTCGACATCAGCGATGCGGATGATGATTTCCTGGGTCTGCCCCCGGAAGCTAGCTCCCTGACTATCTGTTGCGACAAGGCGATAGCCGCGGAAGATGCCGGCTTGCGTAGGAGTGCCCGAAATCGCTCCCGTGGAGCCGTTGAAGGTCAGCCCTGGCGGCATGGAGGCCGTGGCAAACTCTCCAGCGTTCAGCGCGTTGACGGAGATGATCTGCGCCTGAAGTGTCCAGCTGACAGCCCCGACCGCGTTGCGCGCCGTCGGAACCACGTTCAGCGATTGCCTGCGCGTTCCGTCAATGTAGGGCATCACGTCGACAACGACGTTCGGCCGGTCAGCAATATTGAACGTCACGGTGCCGCAGGCTTGGCCGGCCGGTGTGGGCGCGCAGACCTTGTAACCATACCAGCGTCCGCCGGTCGACGGCCCTAGCGCGGATGCCGTGAAGCGTCCGGTCGTGGAGTTGAAAGTCATCCCTGCTGGTAGCGAGTTGACATAGTTGACCTTCCCGCCGGTCAGGCCAGTGATGGGCGTGAATGTCAGGGTGTACGGTCCAGTGACCTGCGCGGCCCCGGCGAGGGCCGGCGCTGCGTCGACCTGACCGTTGGCAACGGCGTCGACTGTGTTGTCGTTGCCGTAGCTCAGGGTCGGCGTTCCGGATGCGGGCGCAGCCTCGATGTGGAAGTTCGGCGCCGACATCGCGATGTTCTGGTTGACCCCACCAACAGAGCGGGTCTCGGTACCATTCACATAGTAAATCCCGGTTCCATATGTGCCGGCCGTCGGCGTCCCCGTGATCTGTCCGGTCGTTCGATCGAAGGCCAACCCATTCGGCAACCACCTGCCATCGCTAGATGCCGAGAGGGCCGTCCCATTGTAGTAGTAGAGGTTGTAGTTGGTCGTTCCCTCGACGTTCTCGACCACAGGCTGGATGGTGATAGGCGCACCTATGACGAACGACGTCCGCAGGGGATAGACGATCGTCGGAGGAGACCAGTCCGTGATGTTGATGGCGAACGCATTCGAGCTAAAGCCGAATGTCTGGCCCTGGCGCGTCTCCTGCCCGTAGAGGCGATAGTAGGACTGTGGCGACGTTGCCGCTTGAGGAGTCCCGCTGATGACGCCCGTGGTGGTGTTCAGGGTCATTCCCTGCGGAAGCGAGGCCGTCGCCCAGTTGCCCCCGGACAAGCCATAGACTGAGAAGTTCCCGAGCGTACCGGAGACACCCGTGACCGTCGGCGTGATCACTGCTGGCACACCGCGAGCAACCTTCACCGAGGAATCGATCGAGATGGTCGGCGTCGCCCAATCATTGACCGTGATGACCAGCTGGTTTGAATAGACGGTCTGGACCTGTCCGTTTCGGTTCTCCGTCAGCCAGATGCGATAGGCCTGATAGCTCGACAGCGAGGACGTCGGAATGCCTGAAATCACACCGGTGGCGGGATTGAAGGTCACCCCCGGCATGACCGCGGTGCCGGGATTGAAATAGTTACCTCCCGATAGGCCCTGGAGGCCCATGCTCTGGATCGTTCCCGCCACTCCCTGGATGATCGGGGCGATCTCAATGGATTGACCGCGATTGACGGTCACATTGTTCGGCAGAGTGATCCTTGGCATTTCCCAATTCGCGATCCCAAGAACGAATTGGTTGGAATAGGCGGTCACATTCCGCGCGTCCCTGACCAGGATGCGGAAGGTCGTCATGGGGACGTTCGGGACAACCGTGGTGCCGCTGATCGATCCATTCGCGGGATTGAAGGTAATGCCGGCCGGCAGATACGCGGCGTTGAAGGCGACCCAGCTTCCTCCTGACGCGGCCTGCAGGGTGTAACTGGTTTCACCGACGTTGCCGGTCACAGCCGGCTGCATCCCGAATTCCTGGCCGCGCACAATGTCGTATTTGGGCGCTGTGGTGACCTGGATGGGGGTCCACGCGTCGATCGAGAACGTGAACTGGTTCGTCGTGGCGGTCACGTTGGAAGGCGAACGGTAGTCGATCACGACAATGCGATACGACTGCGAGCTGGTCGTGGTCGTGGGAGTGCCCGAGATCACTCCCGTCGTTGTATCGAAGCTGACGCCAGTCGGCAGGTTTGCCGAGGAGGCGGCGTACCAGTTGGCACCGGAGTACCACTGGAGCGAATACGTCTGGGACGAGCCTGTTGCCCCATTGAGGGTCGGGGAGACAGAGGTGGCTACACCCATCTTGAAGTTCACAACCGACGGCATCGTCGCGGTGAAAGTCGTCGATGCAGCGTTCACGGTGATTGTGAAGGCGCGCGAGGTAGCGGACAGCCCATCGCCGTCGCGGACCACGAGCCGAAGGTCATTGGCCGACCCTGGGGCGGTGGGGGTTCCGGATATCCTGCCCGTGGCAGTGTCGAAGGACAGGCCAGCCGGCAGCGTCCCGACCATGCTCCAAACGAGCGTCGGAACAGCTGAGAGCGCGCTAGGGGTGAAGGAGAAGGGGCTGCCTACGACCGCCGTCTGCGACGCGACGACCGCGATCTCGGGAGCATCATTGACGTTGATGATGTGGCTGACCTCCTTGGAGGCGCCGCGCGCATCAGTCGCGCGAAGCTTCACAAGGAAGTTTCCAGCCTGCGTGGGCGTACCGGTAATGTAGCCATTGCTGGCGTTGAGGCTGATGCCCGTGGGCATTGGTCCCTGGACGACGCTCCAGGCGACCTCCCCGTCCCCTCCGGTGGCAACGGCGTTGGCGAGATATACCTTGCCGACGCGGTTGTTCGAGCTGACCTCGGTAACCGCGGCCGTGAGGCCGTCCTGGACCACCAAGGTCACCGTCGGGGTGACGCCAAACCTGGAGGAATCCGTCGCACGCAAGGCGAACTGATAGCTTCCGTTGGTGATGGGAGTTCCCGTCACGGCGCCGGTCTGGTCGCTTGCAGCGAGCCCTGGAGGTAGCGTCCCCGAATTCAGCGACCAGAAGACATCGCCAACGGCGTTCTGAACGGTGGGCACGATCGAGATAGGCGCGCCGCGGCGAATTGTGTAGCTGCTCGAAGCAAACGTCGCGATCGGGGCCGCACGGTCGGCGACCGTCAGGGTGAGCGAAGGCGTGCTGGCCGACTGGTAGTTGTAGGTCGCCTGGATGCTGAAGGTGTTTGTCCCCGCAGCCAACGGGCTTGGTGTACCGGAAATGACACCGGTGATTGGATCGAAGGTCAGGCCCTGCGGCAGCTTCCCGTTGATCGACCACGAGGCGTACTGACCGACGGTCTCGTTCTGCAGATAGGCAACGGGCGCGAGCCGGAAGGGCTGACCCACCGTCGCCGTGAAAGCAGTCCCGCCGGCATCAACGATGAACGCGTTTTCGCTCACAATCAGGGATAGGGAGGCCTCGGCGATTGCTCCATCGCTGTCCGTCAACCGGACGGTGACGACCGAAGGCGCGGAGGAGGCATCCGTCGGCGTGCCTGCGATGGCGCCCGTCGACGTCGAGAAGGTCAGCCCGGCAGGCAGGGTGCCGGTGATAGCGAACAACGGCGTGCCAATGAGATCCTGCGTCCGCGGGAGGACGTTGCTGTTCACACCGGGGCGCAGGATGACGGCCTGATAGGTGATCGAGGGTCCAGCCTGCACACTCATTGTGTAGGGGAGCGTCGCCGAGGCCTGCTCGCTGTCGACGATCCTGATGACCGGCTGATAAGTGCCGAAGGACATCGGGGTGCCCGAAAGCGACCCGGTCGTGGAATCGAGCACAACTCCCGGAGGAAGCGAACCGGAGCTAACGCTCCAGGTCACTGATCCAACGGCGTTCGCGACTGCGAACTGAGCCGTCGACCCCAGGCCCTTGCGCCATTTCTCGGCCGCGGCGCTCACCGAGATGACGTTCCCCTCCGCGACGGTGATGGTGAAATCCTCGGAATAGCCCGTGATCGACGTCGCCGTGTTCAGCGCGTTGATCCTCAGCGTCCCCGACGATCCCACAGAGGTTGGCGTTCCGGTGATCGAGCCGCTCGCGGAATTAAAGGTCAGGCCCGCGGGAAGCGTCCCGGTCAGCGACCAGGAGACGGTCGCGATGTTGGTCGATGGTACGATGCTGAAGGGCTTGCGAACCTTAGCGAGAGGGATTTCTCCAACGAACACGTCAGGTGCGTTCGTGACGGCGATGCGGATGTTGTCCGAGATCGCGTAGTAGCCGTCGGTATCGCGGGCGGCGATCTTGATCGTTGAGGTGACGGTGGCAGCGCTGGTGCCAGTGATCGCTCCGGTCGTAGCGTTCAGCGACATGCCGCTCGGCAGCTGACCGGTGTAGACCTCGTACGAGAGCGCCCCGAGATTGTTCCTCACGACGGGAGCCAGCGAGATCTGCTGCCCAGGGGTGAGGGCGGTATTGGACGCGTAGGAGATCGTGGTGGCAGGGAGGATGTTCGCGGACACCTCCGTGGATGCAGTCTTGCCGTCCAAAGAGTCCTTGACGCTCAGTGCGTAGACCCAGGTGCCTGCAGCATTCGCAGGGGGCGTCGTGACGATGACGCCCGTGGCCGAGTTGATGCTGTAGGGGCGGGGGACCCCAGAGAGGGTGGTCAGCGACCAGGTCGGCGTCCCGCTTATTCCGATAGCCGTGGGGGCCGCAGTGGTGAAGGACACACCAGCGCGCAGAGTATAGCTCGGCTGGCTCGTGGTCACCGCCATTCCCGAGTTCACGGTGATGCTGAATGGCGCCGAGGTGACCGCTTTGTTGTCGCTCGTGTCGGTCAGAGTGAGGGTCAGGCCCGGGAAATTCGTCGACGCGGCATAGCCGGTCGGCGTGCCCTTGAGGCGGCCGTTCGCGGGGTCCAGACTGACACCGGTGGGCAGGGTTCCGTTGACGGTCCAGTAGCCCGCGTTGGCGTAAAAGAGATTGCTCGCCGAAGGAACCAACGCGGCGGTCTCAACGGGCATGTCGTTTCGGAGCGAAACATCCCGCACGCCGCTGATGGCCGGGTTCGGCAAGGCGCCCAAGGTGAACGTCGCCCGGGCTTTCGCCTGGTCATAGCTGTCGGTTGCCGTGAGGGTCGCCACCGTGGGGGAAAGGGCGGTCGCCGGCACACCTCGGATATGGCCCGTCGATGGGTCGACAGAGAGGCCAGACGGCATCGTGCCGCCAGCAACCGAAACCGAGTAGGACACGGTCGCGCCGGCCTGGCCGACGAGCGTCGGCTGTCCGAGGTCGATAAAGGAGCCAATGCGGGCGAAATAGGCGTTTCCGAGGCCGCTGAGGACGAACTGCGGTCCGATGGTCAGCGAAACCAGCGGGGAGTCTGCGATCGACTGATCATTGCCGTCCGTGACCCGGATCATGAAGAACGCAGACCCAGGCGCGGAAGGCGTTCCCGAGACGCGGCCAGTCGCGGTGTCGAAGATTAGCCCGGCCGGGAGCGGATCGCTGCCAGGCTGGAAGACGAGCGACCACGTTGGTGTCCCAGCCAATCCCGTCGCCGTCGCGGAAATCGAAATGTCATCGCCGACCCGCTTCTTGACGGTGTCTGCGGAAACGGTGACGGACGGCTGGTTGAAGACGGTCAGGGTGAAGGGAGCGGAGGACGCCACCTTGCCGGTCGAGTCGGTTACGATAAGCGTTAATCCGCTCGTGGTGACGACCTCGCTCGGCGTGCCGGTTAGCACGCCGGTTGCGGCGTTCAGCGTGACCCAGGACGGAGGGTTCGAGCCCTGTCCCCAAGTCCACGTGGCTTGCCCGATGGCGTTGATGACCGAGGGGCGGGCGCTTGTGAACGGCGTGCCGTTGCGAGCGGAGAAGCTGGTCGGAAGCCCCGCGACGCCCAGCCGGCCGACGACGTTGATCCCGATATCGACTTCCGCCGATTTCTCCTGATCGAGCGTGTCCGTTACCGAGAGCTTGAGGGGGCCAACCTTCGTCAGGTCTCCGGGCGCGGTGCCCGTGATTGTGCCGGAAGCCGCGTTGAAGTTCGCCCATCCGGGCAGGGTCCCACCCGTGAGCGACCAGCTGAGCGCACCTCTCTGGCCGACAACCGAAGGCGCGGGCGTTGCGAATGGCTCATCAGCGTGGACGGAAACCGTTCCAGGCGCTCCGATCGTCAGCTTCGGGGCGATCTGGATAGACAGTGACACGCGCAACGTCGCCTGATCGGCCTCGTCACGGACTTCCAGGTTCGGAGCGAAATTACCTGAAAGGTTCGGAGTTCCACTGAGAGCACCATTGGCGGTGTTCAGGGTTAGGCCGGACGGGAGGTTGGACCTGGGAGCGATCGACCAGACGAGGGTTCCGATGGCTCCGTTGACCGTGACAGGTGCCATGCTGAACGGCCGCTCGATGCGTCCGCCGTAGCTCTGAGCCTGGTTCGCGACGGAAAGACCAGGGGTCGCGGTAATTGTGAAATTTGGGCTGGTGCTGACCGCGCCGTCGGCCTCAGTCCCCTTCAAGGACAGCGTCCAGGCTCCGGTCGCTACCGGCGTTCCGGTGATGGCGCCGGTGGCCGTATCCAGGACCGCCCAAGGAGGGAGCTCGCCACTGGAGACAGTCCATTCCATGGTCGTGACGGCGCCGGTAACGACCGGCTGAAGCGCCAAAGGCGCTCCGACACGAAGCGATTTGCTCGCGACCGCGATTTCAGCCGAGCTCTTCGTATTGAAGGTCAACGGAGAAAGCGTCGCCGTTCCGCCTGCGGAGTCCGTCAGGAGCAACGTGACCGTGTGGGTCGAGGCCTGAGTCGGGATGCCCGAGATGACGCCAGTCACCGCGTCGAGGGTTGCCCAGCTCGGCAGTGAGCCCGTTTCGACCGACCACGAGATCGTGCCCTTGGCGTTATAGACGCGTGGCGAATCCGTTGCGAACGCGACGCCGATGCGGGGGGTGTAGATCGTGTGATCCGACGAGGCCGAGAGGCCCGATCCGATGGCGATCGAGAAGGGTGCCGAGACAGCAGATCCTCCGGCAGCGTCCGTCATCCGAAGCGAAATGCCGGTGCTGGTTTCGATCTGGGTGGGGGTGCCGAAGATCTTGCCGGTGGTCGCGGATAGCGATGCCCAGCTTGGCAGGGTTCCGCTCTCGATCGTCCAATTCTGGACGCCGACAGCATTGGTCACGGAAGGCGACGCGGAGAAGCCCTCATCGCGGGCGCCGGGATACTCCGATGCCACGGTGATCTGGGGATCACCCATTACGGAGATCGTGAACGAGTTCGTCCGCGCCGTCGCCTGATCGAAGCTGTCCGTCAGCGTCAGGATCAGACCGGCGCTGGAAGCGGGTGCGGACAACGTGCCTGAGATGACGCCCGTCGCGCTGTTCAGGACGAGGCCGGAAGGGAGCGTTCCGGCCGTCAGCGTAAAGGAAGGCGAGCCAATCAAACCCGCCATGGTCGGAGCCGCGGAGGAGATTGGCGTATTGACGTGGAAGCCGAGGGAGCTCGGGACCGAAGCGGTGAGCGTCTGGCGCTTGACCGGGATCTTGAAGATCGTTGTCTGCGCGTTGGTCCCGTTCTCGTCCGTAACGCGGACACGCAGACCGCCGGTCTCTGTCAGCGCGTCCGGTGTGCCGCTGATGCGCCCGGTGGCTGGATCAAAGCTGGCCCAAGACGGAAGCGTTCCGGAAATGAGCGACCAGACCAAGGTTCCTCGGGCACCGCGCACGACTGGCGCCGGGGCAGTGAAAGGCGTGCCATAGGTAGCGGCAAGCTCCGCGGGGTAGGCCTCCATCGACAACGGCGACGGTGCGACCGTGATGGCGAATGCGTTGGTTGAGGTCGTGGCGCCGGTGGAGTCCTGACCGGAGAGAACAATCCCTTGGAAGGCCCCAACTGTGCTCGGAACGCCCGAAATGTGACCGGTCGTAGCATTCAGACCGAGGCCCGGGGGCAGCGTGCCGCTGCTGACAGACCACGTGACTGCACCCCTTGCGCCCACCACTGAAGGGCTCGCACCAAAAGTGCTCCCTTGAGTTGCCGTGAGGCTCGCGATCGAGGCCGAGAACACTGGTGCGTCGACGACGGAAATGGTGAACGGAGAGCTGCGACCGCCGCGACCAAACCGGTCCGTGACAATGAGGCTGATCGCCCCGCTCACTTCTGCCTGCGGCGGAACGCCGGAAATCACACCGCTCGTGGTGTTCAAGGTAGCCCAGGAGGGCAAGGTGCCCGAGTCGACAGCCCATGTCAGCGGAGCAAAGGCGTTGGCAACGGACGGGGCGGCAGCAAATTCCTGGCCCGTGGTTGCGATGCGCGAGGCCATGGAAACAGTCGGGCTGCTATCCGACGGCGCGATCGAGAAATCGAAGTAATTCGAGACGGCCGAATTTCCAACCTGGTCCGTCACAAGGATCGACAGGCCACTCAGGTCTCCCGAAACGGTCGGCAGGCCCGAGAAGCGGCCACGGAGCGTATCGAACGTGAGGCCCTCGGGAACCCGCCCCGTTGCAAGGGCATAGAACTGGCCGCCCTGCCCCCCAGATACGGTCGGAACTGCCGTCGTAATCTCTTCGGCGACCTTCGCCTGCAGCGTCTCCGGCATCGAGATCGCCATCGGCGCAGAGGGCGTTACAGCGATCGAGAATGTTGAGGAAATTGCCTGGGCATTGTCGGCGGAGTCGGTGGCGCGATAGGACAGGCCAGAAATTACCTCCGGAGACGCAGGGGTTCCCGCGATCGTGCCAGTCGCGGGCTCGAAGAGCGCCCAGCTCGGCAGCGAACCCGTCAGCGACCAGCTCACAGTGCCTTTGGCGCCGCTGACCGTGGGTGTGTACTTGAAGAACGTGTTGGTCGAGGCCGGAAGGCTCTCGGGGATCGCAGCGATCTCAAAGGCGATCGGCTCTTCTTCGGGACGAACATCGATCCGGAAATCGCGCGAAATCGCCCTTATGCCGTCCACCGAGTCGCGGACCTGGAGCGATGTCTGGACTGCCCCGACGGTCGTCGGGGTGCCGGAAACAATGCCTGTGACCGTGTCAATCGACAGCCCGGCGGGCAATCCGCCCGAGATCGACCAGGTGGGCGTCCCAATCAGGCCCTCGACCACGGGCGCAGCCATTGTGAAGGGTTTATTGACCCGGGCAGCCGGGACAGAGGGCGCCTCGATTTTAAGGCCCTTGACGATGTTGATCGTGGTCGGTGCGGAGGTTGCGGTTGCTCCGTCGAACAAGTCGACCACGGTGAACGTCACGCCTGGATAGGAGGCTATCCCGCCGACATCACCGAAGAGGGAGCCGTTAGAGTAGCTGAACTCGTAGCCGGGCACCGATCGCGACATCGACCAATAGCCGCCGGCGAGCAGGTTGCTCCCCTGCGGACGAACGAGAAGCTTGGCGCCCTGCCCCTGGCGGAAATTGTAGGTTGCGCTCACCGCGATCGTCGGCGCGTCTGCGACGTTGATCGAGACAGGAGCGGAGATGGTGGAGGCGCCGGTCGTGCTATCGACGACCTTGAGCGCGACGCCCGTGGCAGTTCCGGTGGAAACAGCGGTTCCTGAGATCGCACCAGTGCTGGAGTTGAGGGAAAGGCCAGCTGGCAGGGGTGTGCCCTCTTCGGACACCGTCCAGGTATAAGGCCCTGGCGTTCCGGTAGCAGTCGGACGGATCTCATTCATCGCGCGAGCGAGGCGAGCCGAGATCTTCGAGGGCAAGCCCGCGATGTTGATCGACGACGTGACCGCGATCGCAAACTCCGAAGAGGATCCGGTGGCGCCGTCGGCATCGGTCACCGAAAGCCGAAGGCCGGCATAAGTCCCCTGCTGACGCGGCGTGCCGCTGATCGAGCCCGTGTTGGGGTTGAGGCTCAGGCCAAGCGGAAGCTGGCCGGAAAGTGTCCAGGCCTGCGAACCGAACACAGGGCGCGCGTTGGGCCGCAACGCGAACTCGTCCCCGGTCTTGGCGGTGTAGCTCGGTGAAACCGTGATCGTCGGGACCGGCTGGACATCGATGATGAGCGATGGGCTTTCGCCCCACTTCCCGTTCGCGTCCACGCCTTTGAAGCGGGCCGCTTGCGAGGTCTGGATGGCGGTCGGAACACCCGAGATCAGGCCGGTGCCCGGGTTGAAGGTCAGTCCATCAGGAATCGCCGTTCCGATGCTGCTCCATGCGATCGTGCCGGTCGCATTCTGCGCGGTCAGCTGCAGCGAAAAGGGAACGCCGAGACGAGCCCGGACCTGCACGGGAAGATAGATGGCTAGATCGCCGGTGCCGCGAACGGGCCCCTCTTCGCCAGGCGTTCCGGGATTCGTCGGGGTCGCGACGCTCGACACAGCATGTCGGAAATAAAACGCCTGCTGGGCAAAAGCGCCCTGCGGGAGCGCAATCGCGACGGCCAGGACGGCACTGATGATACGGCGAAGCATTTTCTGCTCTGACCCCAAGAACCAGACACCAAAGTCCTTGATGTGTAACTGGCTTCCTTGCTCACTTCCATAGGCGCGAGCAGCGGGTCCACCAACCGCTTATGGATAATGGGGTTTTTCCAGCGGTCGGACGGAGGAATAGTCCGACATTCGAAGGAATTTTCAGGACTGATGATGGATTCGCTACGAGATTTGAAGGATTGAAGAAACAAGAACCACAGCGATTCGAGCGAATTCGTCGCGAAATGCGTTTGACGCAAGCAAGGATCGAGCGTGGGATCGATACCGCGCCGCATCGAAATCAGGGGTGTCGGACGGCTCAGCGAATTTCGACGCTGAAGGTGAAGGCGCCGGCGGCGCCGCGCGCGGCCCGGTATTCCATCGGCTCGCCGGCATAGTCGTAAGCGATGCGCGTCAACACCACCATTGGCTCGCCTGGTCGGGCGCCCGTGACGCCATCGGCCTCAGTCGCGCTGTCGATGGAAAGCGTTTCGACGACAGAGGCAACCAATTGGCTGCAGCTGGCCTCGTAGATTGGGTAAAGCAGGCCGTTCAGGGATCCCTCCCCGAGCTCCAGCAGTCCATGAAAGCGCTTCCGTGGGAGCCAGATGCGCTCGCTCAGCTCGGGCTTTCCACCAACGGAAGTCAGGCGCCGCAGCTCGATGACGTCCTGGACCTTGCGAAGCCGTAGTTTATCGAGGGTTGCCTGGGGCGGTTCTGGATCGACAAGCACCGCTGAAGCCTGGATAGGTCCGACACCAGTGATCGGATCAGGATATCCCTCTCCCGCGGCTTCGACTGGAAGGTTGGGGTCCCGAAAAGCCCTATAGAGTGACTTCTCGAAGCTTGGGCGTCTGATGAAGGTGCCTCGCCCTCTCGTCCGCACCAGTAGCCCATCGTCGACCAGAGTCTCGATTGCCTTGCGAATGGTGCCCATCGACACCTGAAGCTTCGAGGCAAGCTCTGTTTCTGGGGGAATTGCCGAACCGAACGCCCAATGGCCTTCCGCGATATGTTGCGCGAACTCATTTCGCAGGCGGATGTAAATGGGGATCCTGTGATCCAGCGCGTTTGGCATGGGTGCTTCGGTTTGAACGGCCGATTCTCCGAAAGGGAAACGGGCCAAAGGGGTAGTCGGTACGCTCGTACGTCAGCTTCCATCGGCTCTGGTCTACACGCCGGCACCTCGGTCTCTGGCCTACTTGAGCGGTTGTTGCCGAGGAACCGTCCGTTGCCAAGCCCTCCTGGGTAGTACCTGGAAAGAGGGATGGCGCCTCAGCCCGTGAGACATCGCCGGAAACGCGGGATTCACATGGGGTTTGGCGGATCGATTGCGAGCGCAGGACCGTTCTACGATAATCCTTGAAAGACACGGATTTTTGTTAGCGTGTCCTTCGAGCGACACCCCGAAGGGTGACATGGTACCGCTCATTCCGTGTCGCGAAACCAGTCCGGCTGATTCGCCTAAGGTCGTAGAGCCGTCGTCAGACGGTGTTCGAGCTGACCCAGGTCCACATGGCGCTTGAATTTGGCAAGCAAGGCCTTGTTCCAGGTATCGGCCGTGCCGCCTGGTTTCAGTCCCGCTCGAAGGGCAAGCGTTTCCCCGGGCCAGAAACGGTGATCGCCACCCGCGCCGAAAGTGAAGGCAAGGATCGCATCGGAGGCAGCCACCCGTGTGTTGCGTTCCTTGAACCCGCGATAGGTCGCGGTCATCGCGCCCTTCTCGGTGGCACGCGAAAGCTCCGCGAGGCTGTCGATCCCACAGGCCCTGCTAAATGCCTCGTGGTAGAAGTTCGCGGTGCGACCGTCGCCACGATCGGCATAGGCACTTCCCTGCCAGGGCGCGGGCAGATGCAGCTGGAGCTCTGTCACCACATCCTCAAGGAAGAGCGTCACGGCGACGTGGTCCGCGAAAGCGGCGCCTCCCGAGATCAGCCTGGTCGCCCCAACGTCGCGCACCATGACGCGCGCCTCGGCGCACATCTCCGCGTACAAGTCCGGGGTCATTCGATCGGCATCGTCGCGCCGACCAGCTGAGCCAATGATAGCGAGATGCATCGCAAGTCCGACCGGAAAGTTGAGCTCCTGAGATCCTACTGGGCAACGCTGAAATTGGCACGCTCCTTCTCCATCGACGGCGGAAATCTGGGATGGCCATCCACGGGCGATTGATGGATTACTCATTTTATCCTTGTTCCAGTCGCGAACCGATCCTAGTCCTTTATCTCCGGGAGATTGATAGCCGCAGCGGCGCTCTCCTGATTGAACCGGATCGGACGATCCATTCCTTTCGAGCTGACCGTTTTCAGCTCTCTCACCGTAGGCCCACAGCGCCAACGCAAAACGCGAGACTACGGAATGAAATTTTCACGCATCATGCTCACGGCGATCGCTGGCCTGTCTCTCGCAGGCTGCGCGCAGACCCGTGTCCAGACCGCAGCCGTTGCGGAGCCGGCTCCCCAGGCCGTCAAGGCCAGCAGCAACACGGTCGGCAAAGTCGCCCGCACGCCGGTCCACGACCTCGTTACCAAGGTCGCTGAGCGCAAGCAGGTTCCTGTTGCGCTGGCTCATGCCATCGTTCGCCAGGAGAGCAACTACAACCCGTCCGCCGTCGGACGCGGTGGTCCGCTCGGCCTCACCCAGATCAAATGCCAGACGGCGCGTGGTCTCGGCTTCAAGGGCGATTGCTCCCAACTGAAGGATGCCGAGACCAACCTGGTCTGGGGCCTGGAGCATCTCCACCGCGCGATCCGCCGCGGTGGCGCCTCCTGCAAGGGCGTTGCGCTGCACCAGATGGGGCTCTACGCCACGCCCCGCTGCACCGCTTATGGCAGCGAGGTCATGACGATCGCAGCGAACTTCTCGCGGACAGGTGTCGCTTCGAAGTGACTCGTCGCGACAGATCAATTCCGAGGGGTTTCGTGGCGCTTGGATTTGAACTTTGATGCTCGCCATGCTCGGACGCCTCATCTTTTCCGTCCTCGTTGTCGCGGGGCTCATCACTGGTGTGGTGCTGTTCTCGTTTCCGCGAGAGGAGGTCAAGCCGGCTTCGCTCTCTCCCGAGAACGCCTTCCTCAAGTCGATCCGGACGGCGCTTGCTGAGCGGGGGCAGTCGCGGGAGGTCTATATCGACCTGACCGAGAAGGTGCGGCCGCATTTCGAAGCGAAGTCGCTTGAGGCGATGATTGAGGACATCCGCGCCGTGGCGGCAGCAACCGGCGAGATCAGCTCAGTCCCGCTCAACCCGGATGGCATCGCCAATCTGCTTCGCAGTGGTCAGGAGGTCGCTCTAGGCTTCAACCGATCGCAAATACGCGCGCTCGCCGGAACGTCCGAGGGTCTCGCGAGCGAGGATCGCATGCTCATCCGCCTTCGCGGAGGGAGCTACTCACACCCGCGGGTGGAGTTCGCTTCCCTCCGCGATACCCGTGTTTATCCCTGACGCCCGAGACTAAAATGACTGATATCGATCGCGCTCCGCCGAGCCGCGTCCGCACGCTTCTGACCCGGGCCGTGATGGCTCTGGGTGTTCTCGGCTTTGCCGCCTATCTGATCGACGACCTCTACGGTCTCAGCAAGCTTGGCGACAAGGTCATGGAGATTGTCGGGAACGTCCTCGCGGCCTTGTTCCTCCTTACGGTGGTCAAGCTCCTGTGCGAGATGTATTGGCCCTGGATTCGCCTCAAGCTGATCTGGATGGTGACTCTCGCCGGTGTCTGGGCCTGGTGGCGGATTGGCGGCTACTGAGCGTTTCTATCGAACTTCGACCGAGGCGCCGGCGCTCACGAGCTCGTAGAGCTGGGTGACATGGGCATTGTGCATCCGGAAGCAGCCGCTGGAGGCCGCTCGACCGATTGATCCCGGTGCGTTTGTGCCGTGGATGCGGAGAGCGCCCTCGGCGAGATAGATTGCTCTGATGCCAAGAGGGTTGCCGGGCCCAGGGGCGACATAAGCCGGTAGCCGCGGGTTCTCGGCCCGCATCGATTCCGTCGGCCGCCACGGTGGGTTCTTCGCCTTGTTGATGACACGAGTGCGGCCGAACCATTGGCGCCCCTCGCGCCCGACGGCGATCGGCCAGATGTGGGCCTCACCATCCGCCCGAACGAAGTAGAGCAGCCGTTCGCGGGTGTTGATGACGATCGACCCGGGCCGACCGGGCCCGTCATAGGCATAGACCAGCTGCGCGGACGCCGGCTGGGCGAGCGCGAACATAAGGATTGCGGCGAGAAGCAGAAGCGTGAGCATCCTGCGACTATGCCTCGAGGCCGTGCATGGTGGAATTTATTTGGGTGCCGCTTGTGGCAGGCGTCCCGTGGCGGCATTTTCAGAGCAAGCCGGATCGGCCCAGATCAAGGAATTTCCCAATGCCGCATCCCGAGCTCCACCGTCTGCCGGATGGCGCGATCTACCGCATGATCACCGACCGCGTGCAGTTCGAGGACCGCATCCAGCTGGAGTTCTCGGATCCGATCCGCTGCCTTCGCGTCGAAGACGGTGTACTGCAGCAGGGCCGCGGTGACGTGATCCCCCACGAGGAGTTCAATGCCGATGCCTTCCGGTGCACCGATGAGGGTATTCCTGTGCTTCCGGTCGACACGCCGGTCTCCTGGCAGCTCGAAGCGCTCCGCGAGGCAGCAAAAACCATCCAGCCTGCGCCGGAGCTTGGCGCCCACTTCGCCGATATCGCGGCAATGCGGCAGCGGATGCCTGCGCTCGAAGAGATGGACCCACAGACGCGCAACGATGCGCTGACCTATGATGCGCTCATGCTCGATGTGAAGGACACGCGCGTCCCACAGAAGTACATCGGGGAGGTAACCTCTCGGGCTCCCGAGAAGGCGGAGCTTGATCCGGTGCTCCAGCGTATCGACCGCGAGACGCGCGTTGCGCCCGAGGAATGGCAGCGGCTCATCGACATGCCCCGGTATCAGACCGAGCCACTGCGGGCGATTGCGCGGGCAATGCTCGCTCCTGTTCTCGGGAATGCCGCAGACCTGGAAGACATGAGACTCCTGAGAATGATGCCGAACGAGGTCGAGCGATCGGCTGCCTTGAAGCGTTGGGTCCGCAACTCGGATGAGAGCCGTGAGCTTGCGCCCTTCAGCCATCCGAGCTTTCCCGGTTATGTGACCGGAGTTCCGTTGTTCGCCGAGAAGGATGGTGTCGGCATCGTCTTTTTCGACGATCATCACGCTTCATACGCCTATGCGTTCGCGACCGACCCGGAGCTCAAGCTCGAACTCAAGGATGACGAGCCGCCGGCGCCGCGCTTCTTCTGATGGACCTCGATCTGCCAGGGACGCTGCAGGAGGCAAACGAGATCGTTCGCTCCGTTAGGCCAGATCTGCAGATCGATACCGTCTGCATTCTCGTTCAGACGGCCGCAGCCGGCCTCCTGGGATTCGGGCCAAAGGATGTGCGCGTCGGCGCCCTGTATTGGCCCACAGGCTTCCCAGACGATTTCGACTTGGCGATCCGCGGCGGCTGGGGACTGGCCGGCGTCAATCACGATCGGGGCGAGTTCTACCTCGACCCGTCCCTCATGGACGACGATGGCGGCTATAACGGGCACGCCTGGATCGAGAGCGAGCCCGGTCATGCGCTCGACGTGATGTATGGTTGGGACGGCCCCGAGAACGAGATGGACGAGGAGCTCAAAACCGTGCGGCGCTATCTCAGGCGCGAGGATCTCGAACGCCAAGTGAAGCGCTTCTGGCGAGCGGACATCGAGCGGGTCTTTACCGTCGCTACGTCTCGACCGGGGCCGGTGCCGAGCTTCGGCCGCTAGCGACTGACTTCCGGCTTTCATCCGCCCGCCCTAGCCTTCTCGGCATCTCAGATCGAAGGACCGCACGAGATGGAATGGGATCAACTGGATTCGAAGACTTGGCACCGCCCGATGACGGCGATGACAGTCGAAACGTTCCTCTCGGGCGAAACCGGCTCCGCCTTCATCAATCAGGACGGCGGGAAGTTTTGGCTCTCGATTCCCGACCAGGCCGGCCAGTCGCCCTTCGAGACCCTCGCGGCCGCACAAGTTGCTGGCGATCGCCTCATGGCAGAGCTCGATGCCAAGCAGGCCTCCGAAATCGCCCGCAATGAAGGCCTCGACGAAGACTGGTCCTTCCAGCTCGATCGCGATCTGCCGACGTTCGTCTCCGCCGCCGGCTTCGAGCTGACGCGCATGAAGCGCGGCGAGTGGGCTGTCTTCGAAGGAGATGAGGAGATCCTGAAGGCGCCGACGGCCGCAGACGCAGCCTCTCAGCTCGCGGCTCGGAATTCCTTCGCACCGTCGATCTAGGCGACTTGGCCCGCGGATTCTATCGCGGGCATCAAGGATCGATTCACCTATCCACAGTGCGCGTCCGTTGGATCGAGATCCAGGGGCTTGCTCCGCCGCCCGAATTATGTTCCTTATCTGTTCTATCGCAACGCCATGAAGGAGACTGTGACATGGCCCACAACGCAGCCCTGATGGCGAAATCGCTCCGAGACGGCAAAGAGCTCCCGAAGCTCTCGTTTCAGTCCGTATTCTCTGGAGATTACCGCGATGTTTTCCGATTTTACCGGGGCCGAAGCGCCCGCCGAGACTGACCAAGCCCGCGACCCTTGGACGACCGATCCAATTCTGGCGGGATCGATGTTGGCGCAGGCTGACGTCGCCGCGCGAGACGAGCTGATAGCGTTTTTCGCAGCGGCCTCAGCTATCCCCAGGCCACAAGGTCAATCGCAGCCATTCATGGTTGCGGCCTGAACAATCCTTCCGGGCGGAGCACTTCCGCCCGGATTTCTCCTTGCCCAATTTTCGTATTCCTTCGATATTCGATTCAAGGTTCAAATCGAAGGGTGTCGGGGAAGGCAATGAGCGGATCAGATCGTCGCGGGAAAGGGCATTGGGCCGATGTGGCCGTCGCTTCACACCGCGCGCTCCGCCACTTCGACGATTTCATCCATCCGCTGCTCAAGCAGGCAGGACTCGGCAACATGGCCGTGGCCAACGTCATTTTCCTGCTCAGCCTCGACAAGGGCCCGAAAAGGGTCGTCGACCTGATCAAGGACGAGAATATCGCCGGTTCGAACGTCTCCTACGCGATCGCGTCGCTCGTGGAGTGCGAGCTCGCTGTGCGCGAATCCGATCCCAAGGACAAGCGCGTCCGCGTCGTGACCCTGACCGAGCGCGGGCAGAGCCTGGCGGCCTCAATCCGCCGCGCGACGAGTGGCGACGCCGGTCAGATCGGCGCCGCGCTCAAGGGCGTCACGCATTTCGAGAACCACTGCTCGACAGGCATGCGCCGCCTAGCGCATGCCGCCGGGTAGAGGCCGGCGCGCCTGGGCGCTCCTAAAGGGCAGCGGGGCGGTAGGCTGGTCATCGCCGTCATCGTCGTAACCCGGCGCTGAAGTCGCCTTCTCTGGCGCTCGACGCTTCGCATCGACGGCCATCTGCTCAGCCGACCAGAGCTCCCGGGTTTCGAACGGCTTCATCGGCTTCCCGGAAGCGTCCTTCATGTTCGCCGTTCCGATCATCTTGCGATCGATGGGAGCAACGACATCAAGCGGTTCCACGCAAGCCGCGACCCGATGCGTCTTTTCCGTTTTCCCGCCGAAAGCCCATTTGTCCTCGTCACAAAGGATCAGGAGGCTGGGGACATAGCCCTCGCCGTAGAGCTTCGAGACCGAGCCTAGCACCTTGCCAACGGTTTCGACGCGCGTGTTGATCCCCTCGCGAAGCGACTGATCGCGACCGACATGGACGCTGAAAATCGGCATCAGCTCGACTGGGCCACCGGCGAGCAGGCGGTTGGCCTCCACCAGGCGCGTTACATAGGCCGCAGCCTTCTCCCCGGGATCCATCTTGAATTCCTGCCGGCCGGCGCGCGAGCGCATGTAGAAGCTCACCTCCCCGCCCGGGAACTCTCGTCCGATCTGGCTCATGACAAGAGCCTCGACGTCCCCGGCATTGCGCATCACACGAGCGGCGAGCGGGTCGGGGATCGAGACCCATTGCGAGAAGCCGCCCTTGTGGACGTTCGCTGCCGAGATGCGCGCGAGCGCCTTCATGACCTGGACCGGACCGCTCATCCCGTCATGGATACGCCCCGCAACCCGGCCACAGACGAGGGCATCACCCTCGATGAAGGCAGCTTCGAGCACGATGAGATCGCCCGGAGCGGTTCGATGGGTCACGCGTCCCTCTGGGCTGCGCGCGCCAGTGAGTGCGGTCACCAGCGGCAGGCCCTGGACGTCAGGCTGGTGAAGCTTGAGCTCCGTCCCCGCCGGGGCAGCGCCTAGCGGCGAAACGAGAATTCCGTACCCTGGCTTTTCCGCCACCCGAACCGCGACGGCTCCGCGCTTGTTCGCCAGGCGCGACGCGGCGTTGTCGGCCGCGCCCTTGGTCTTTGCGATGTTGGCCAGGCCCACGAGTGCCTCCTTAGCGCATGCCGGGAGCCGCGGGCTCCTCAACCTCGGGATCGAACGTCACAACGGGCTCGCGCGCGCCGAGGACGGCTGCGATGCGATCGCCCATGATCTTCAGGCGATGGACGTGCCGCTTCTCGTAACGGTCACCGCGCAGCCGGACATCGTGACCCACGAACTTCTGCAGGTTCTCGTGCTCGGTGAGCGGATACATGTAGAGGTAGCGTTCTTCGGGGCTGAAATCGTTGTGCGCTCCCTTCCGGGGAACGTCGTACATGATCTCACCCTTGGGCAGGAAGCGCGGCAGCGGCTTGTGCTCGACGAGCTCGACATTCGTCTCCATCGTCAGGCCGACGGCCCTACCAGCATGGTCGCGAGTGACGCTGCGCGTGCTCCGAAACTTCACCGGAATGAGCTGGTCGAACTTCCTGGCGTAGTCACCCCATTGGGGACGCCGCTCGTCCGCATTGAGCCAGAACGGCTCCTCTTCCAGCACGATTTGGAGAGCCTCCGGGCCGCGAACCGAGAAGATCGCGCCGTGATCGTCCGTGCTGAGCTCCGGGATCTCCACCACGCCGTATTCTTCGCTGTCTTCGCTGTAACGCCGACGCAGCCTGACCTGCCGACCGGATGTGGCATCCAGGAAGCCATAGCCAACGATCGTTTCGTCATCAGTGTCGGTCTGGGTCATCTGAGGCTCCTTTGGCGCCATGATCGCTCGATAGCTGGAAAGCCAGAAGCGAGCGCCTCAAATCGGCAAAGGCAGGTCGAGAAGGTCAGCCTTCCGGATCACCCTTGGCCCGACGCCGCAGCTGATCCTCCGCAGAGCACGCTGGCCTCCCGGGCTCAGTAGTGAGGTCAGCACCACGCGGCGCCACGCCTGCGGGATACGGATCGCGTAGACGCAGTCACTGAGCGGAGAGGATCCGCGCTCGACCAGGCCGATCTTCTCATGGGACGAACGCCCGACCCTGGCGAGCAGAATGTCGCCGGCGCGCGCGTCCGTCTTTTTTCCGGCACCAGCCTCGTCGAGATGGATCTCGCGCGGCTCGTCGGCCTTCGGGAAGGACGTTGTGTGAAAGCCACCTTTCTTCCTGATCTCCACCGAGGTGCGATAGCCGCGGACGATCTCGGCACGCAGTTCACGAAGCGTGATCGAACGCTCCATCTGCGTCGGCCTCAGCGCGTAATAGGCGTGATCGAGCCGCCTCGCAGCTTCTTGAGGCGAGATCTGGAGCGGTTGGGACAGCCCGTCCTCATCCAGCGTGTGGAGATTGACGTATCCGGTCCCGCCCGGCTCGTTGCGCATCATCAGCGCATAGGCCTGAGCTGATGTTCTGAGGAAGGAGCCGGGCTCCAACGAAACGACTTTCGAGATCGCAACCCTTTGCAACAAGGCCCTGCGCACGGACGCGTTCTTGAAGGACGTCATGAGGCCGTCAGGAACGATCATTCCGAGTTCGGCGCCCGACTTCGCCACGCGAAGCATCTGGGCCAGGAAAACAAGCTCAGCCGTGCAGATCTCCGGCGGCAGAGCCATCAGACCGGTCAGGCCTGCATCCGCGAAGATGCGCTCGATCGCGCTCGTCCTCTCGACCCTTTGATAGGGCGGGTTCGACAAAAGCACGTCGAATTTGCGCCCGAGCCGTTGAGGGAGGTCGAGTGAGAACGCGTCGAGGCAATGATGCTGATGGCGGACGCGCCCCGCGGGGCGCAGCCGGCGCCTCAGACTGAGCTCGATCGCCGGGTCCTTGTCGACGGTCACGAAGGCCGACGAACCCCAGCGCTGTGTCACCGGGAGTGTCAGCGATCCCTCGCCGCACCCGAGATCCAGGACGTTCTTCGCCATATCGGTAGCGAACAATGCCGCGAAACCGTCGGCTACCGGCGGCTTCGAATAGAAGCGAGAGAGCGGGTCGGCCGTCCCGAAGTCGGAGCGCGAAGGTATGGCTGCGACATCCGCCGCGAGAGACGACTCGACCACGTTGGCTCCAGATCAAGGATTCGATTCACATGATCCCATGAGGCTTCGCGTCCATCCATGGTTTCGATCGGAATTCCTTGGCATCATGCTCCGGCCGTTCGCCGCGTTGTGACTTTCAACAGCGCCACGCACGCTCCGCGCATGACTGATTTCATTCGCGGCCAGATCATCTTTCGAAGGGCTGTGGGCTCGGCGACGCCCGATTACAGCCAGCCTCAGCACGCTCGCTTCGAGAGCCGGCATCCTTTCGTCTACGACATCGGCCTCGCGATGATCGAATGCGATCCCGACACCTTCGCGGACGAGCAGCTGCTCGACTTGAGCTTGTCGGGTGGTCCCGACAGTCGCAGGCTCTCGATCGGAACGCGCGGCGAGCGGATGGATCCCGATACGAAGATCGACAAGCTCGACGGCCTTCTGACCCGGATGCAGATCAAGCCGCCCTTTCTGGGTGCTTTGCTGTGTTGTGGCGGCATGGTCCTGAGGAAGACCCGCTTTCCCGCATCGCCCGGTCGAATTGTGATGGCGGGCGCCGCTCTCATGCGCAGCCCCATCGAGGTGGTGCCCGAGCGCGAGATGTTCACGCTCATGGGTACACCCTCGCGGCTGACTATGGGTTCACCCGAAGAGGTTCCAGCGGCTTTCCCCATGGGGAGTGCGCTTTGCCAGACCTTCGGAGCCCCGATCTGGGGTTTCGGCGAGAAGCGAGCCTTCTACAGCACGCTGCATCTGGATTGCATCGACGCAGGCAAGGAATACGTCCCCCTCACAGCCAAGGAGGAGCCGACTGACGCCGACCGTGTTCGCATCGCGGAGCTGGAGAGGACCGGGCTGGTCGACGCGTTCCGGTGGAACAAGAACGATCTGCTGTTCAACGAATTCAAGCGTCGCGCGATCGCGGATGGCATTGCCCTGCCACTGGATTCCTATCCGACGGCAGCGGAACTGAAGGTGCACTCGGCCTCCGTGAGCGACCTGGTCAGAGAGCTGGCTGACATCTTCGAGGAAGAGAGCCGGCCCCGTTACGCCTGATGGTGGTGGACGATCCATACGCGTCCGGGTAGGCGGACTTCGCGAAGGATTCTATAATGGGCTATCTGCTGCGATGATTCCGCTCTCGAATCCTTCGGAAGACTGACCCGCTGATGTTGTGACTTCCTTTCGCGCGCTCGTGCGCTTGTGAGCATCCTACGCTGGTGGGGCGGCTGCCTTCACGCCACTCAGGGATGCCCATCGGCATCGTGAGGTCTCAAGCTGGAGACCGCAGCAGAAGGATCAGTTGCATGAAGTCGCATTCACTTTTTGTCGCGTTCGCGTTCGTTGCATTCGCGTTGGGCGGTCAGCCTGCGCAGGCCGACACCGCCAAAGTCTTCGGCACGGCCCAGGTCAAAGTGCTTTCTTCAGACGAGGCTCGGGCGGTCAGCGGCAAGGGCGCCGACCAAACCATTGTTGCTCAGCATCTCGGGCAGTTCTCGGGGCATTCCGATCTGGCAGCCCGCGGCGCCGTCGCGGGCCCGCTTCCGCAGATCGGGCAGCTTGGAGGGCTCAGAGCGCGTATCGATGGCGCGCCGGCGGCTCCCACTGGTGTTCTACCTTCGCTGCCGGTAGGGGCTCCGGCTCCGATGCGCGACCTCGGCCGGCCGAGCACTCCGCTTCCGCAGATCGGCCCGATTGGAGCCATGCCGATGCTGCACCGCTGAACGCACGCGAGCCGGCCAGCTGCCGATCGGGAGATCCCGGTCTGCCCTGGCCGGCATTTCTCGTTGCCCACAACCCTCTTCGCAAGAGAGCCGGCTCCGTTTCGCCTGACCTTGGCGTCCCGGTTCTAGATCGACGGGGCTGGATCGTTCGACGTGCGGAGCTTCAACACCTCCGCTGGCGCATCATCACCGACGAACTCGCCGTACTCACCCCGGGCGGACAGGGAATTCGGCTGATAAGCTTCCATGCGCGGGAGCTCCTCGCCTGAGGCCAGGTACGCGCCGATATCGAAGTCGTCCAGGCAGGCGATGCCATTGTTCTCGTGGAAATGGTCGAGCGCGACCTCCGCCTTCTCTTCCGGGGAAAGATCCGCGTCGACCTCGGCGCTGTAGATCCCGGGGATGAGCGCATCTTCCTCCTCGGACGGCGTGCCGTTAACGACGATGTAAATGGTCTCGCGGCTCATCGGGCTCTCTCGGTTCGAGTTCTCCGGAGATGATATCGCAGTGCTTCGCAAGCCGCATCCGCGGATCCACAGTTTGCTGCACCATCAAGGATCGCAGTCGTTGTTCCTTGGTGCGCCCGCGGATACGCTCTTTCGTCTGATCAGGAATCCAAGAGCAATTCGTGCTGTCCTTCTTTCGCCGGCGCCGCGCGCGAACCATTGTGGAGCATGTCCGCTCCAGCCTAATGGCTGGACTGACCTCCCTGTCTGGCCCCGACCGCGCTGCGGTCATGGCAATCGCCAACGCGCTGATCGATGTCGCAGCCGAGAGGTGGGGCGCAGCCGTCGCCAACCGCCCGATGACGCTCGATCCGGACCTGGCCTCCGACATCGTCGTTGCTCTGTCGGAATCTCACGAACGGGTCTTCGAAGAGGGACTAAAGCCGATCGCCAATCGAGGCATGGACGACATTGCCTTTGCCCAGTCGATGCGACAGCTGCGCGCCTATGAAGTGGTCATCGCCACGCTCGGTGCCGCTGCGGCGGACAAATCATCCGGCTCCGTTGTAGGGGAGGCCTGGAAGCTGCTCTGGCTCGCGCGCGAGAATGCTGCGCAAGGTGCGGAAGAGCTTCGCAGGTTCTCGAAATTCGCTGATGCCGACCCGGTGCCGCGGTCGAAGAAGCTGCGCCGGCGCGCGGAACTCGCCGATCTCGTCCGGCTTTCAACCACATTGCCGGCCTTTTTCCTCAAGAAGCCCGCCAAGAGGAAGGCATCGTGAGGGTTGTTCGCCTTGTCCTCGGGCTCGGGTTTCTTGCCTCGGTCGGCGTCGGCGCCGTGTCGCTGGCGACCGGGCTCGCTGTGGTCGAGACCTATAGCCGCGACCTTCCCGATCACCGGGCGCTTGCGACCTACGTTCCGAAAACTGGCTCGGAAATACTCGCGGCCGACGGCAGTCTGCTCTCCAAGCGGACCGACCAGCGCCGAACGTTCGTCGCGATCGGCCGCATCCCCCCGCTCGTGAAGCAGGCCTTCATCTCGGCCGAGGATCGCAGCTACCTCACGCACGAGGGCGTGGACCTTCTCGCCGTCGCACGCGCCGCGGTTGGCCACGCATCCGGCGCTAGCTCATCCGGTGGATCGACGATTACGCAGCAGGTCGCCAAGAACCTCCTCGTCGGCAATGAGCGCAGCGTCGTCCGGAAGGTGCGCGAGGCGCTCCTGGCCATGCGGATGGACAAGGATCTCGGTAAGGACCGGGTCCTGGAGATCTACCTGAACGAGATCTATCTCGGTCTCGGCGCCTATGGCGTGGCCGAAGCTGCGCAGACGTACTTCGGCAAGTCACTCGACGCTCTCACCGTGGGGGAAGCTTCCCTTCTGGCCGGCATGCCCAAGGCGCCGAGCTCATACAATCCGGTTCGCAACCCATCGCGTGCTCTTGAGCGGCGGAACTATGTGCTTCGACGAATGGCTGAGGACGGAGCGATCGATGTCGCCACCGCCTCGGCGGCCATCGGGCAGCCGATCCGCCTTGCCGAGCGGAAGCACAAGGAGAATGCCTCCGACAGCCAAGAGGGATGGTTTCAGGATCTCGCCTGGAAGCAGGCGCTCGCAGGCCTCCCGAATGACCTGCAGAGCCGCCAGGACATTGTCGTTCGCACGACCCTGCGCCCCGACCTTCAGACGGCGGCGGACACCGCTCTCAAGGCCGGCATCCGGCGTACAGATCAGACCCTTGGCTGGCGCGGTCCCTTGGCGCGCGTGCGGTTACCGGTGAACTGGTCAGATCCGGAGCTGGATCCTCCCGCCGGCAGCTCCGACTTCTCGCTCGGGGTCGTTGAGAGCGTGGGCGCTGAGGCCGTTGTCGCCCTTGGCCCGGCCGAGCGCGTGCGTCTCACAGCCGACGGTGTCCGCTGGACCGGGCGGCGGCTACAGGACGTCGTCCGCGCCGGCGATGTCATCCTGCTCGACCTTCTTGGCAGCCGGCCGCAGCTTGCTCAGATGCCGGAGGTCGAAGGCGCGCTGGTGGCACTTGATCCCCGCTCCGGCGACGTGCTCGCGCTCGTTGGTGGCTTTTCCCGTGAGCGCTCCCAGTTCGATCGCGCGACGCAGGCTCGCCGCCAGGCCGGCTCATCGTTCAAGCCGATCCTCTATAGCGGTGCGCTCGAAATCGGGTTTGACGCCACCTCCCCCATCCTGGATGCACCGATCGTGATTGAGCAGGGGCCAGGTATGGTCGACTGGCGCCCGGCGGATCCGCAGGGACGCAGCCGCGGCGGCCTGGTCACAGTCCGCCGCGCGCTCGAACAGAGCCGCAATATCCCCTCTGCCCGCCTTTCGTGGACGCTTGGCCTGCAGGACGTTCAGGACGTCGCGCGTCGTCTCGGCATTTCCGGCTCGATGACCAACGCCGCGGCGCTCGGCGCTATCGAAGTCACCCCGCTTCAGATGGCGATGGCGTACGGCGCTTTCGCGAATGGGGGTTCGCTTGTGCAGCCGCGCTATGTCAACGAGATCAGATCGCGCGAAGGGCAACTGATCCATCGCGAGCCTGTGCTATCCGCTCCCGCGATCGACCCGCTGGCTGCATCGCAGATGGCGTCGATCCTGAAGGGCGTCGTCGAGCGCGGCACGGCGCGAACCGCCTTCTCAGGTTTCGGCCGGAACTTCGCCGGGAAGACCGGAACGACGAACTCCGCTCGCGACGTCTGGTTTGTCGGCTTTGCCGCGGATGTCGTCGTCGCCGTTTGGATCGGCCGCGACGACAACAAGGTCCTCTTCCAGGGTGCCGGCGGCGGCCGGGTAGCCGCTCCGATCGTGCGTGACTTCCTCGATCACTCCGGGACTAGCTTCACGTTGAAGGAACCACCGGTGGCGCAGGGCCTCGTTCCGCTCGTTGTTGACCCGACGACGGGGCTTCCGTCTCGCTCCGGACAGACGGAGCTGGTGCGGGCCGACTCGCCGCTTCTGTCGTCAATCCCCGTTGAAAGCGGCCGGCCCGGAACACCGCGCCGGGCGCGGACGGCGCCAGCCTTGCCGGTGGATCCCGTCACGCCGCCTGAATTCGTCCCTGAGGAGGACTGATGTGACCGAGGATGGCGAAATGACGGATATCGAGCACATCGACCTCGAAGAGTTCGATGGCATGAACGACGCCCAGATCGAGGAACGCCTTCGCCGGCGCGCGCTGGCCATGAAGCCCGAGGTCCTCTCGAACTATCTCTACGGGGTCGCTGCCACCGGAGATGAGGAGCATGAGGACATGATCTTCGATTACCTCACTCGGCGAAGAGCCGCGATCCAGCGAATGCGTACCCTCAGGGTCGAACTCGACAGCAGCCTCGCCCAGCTTCTCGGAGAGACGTCTCATGCGTGAGAACGTGGTCCACGAATATGTCGATGAAGTCGTCGAGACGCGCCGGCGAACGATCCAGATCATCGAGGATGTCCACGCCGAGATTACAGCTTGGCATGGCGAACGCCATCTCTGCGACATTTCCGGCTGGACGTGTGTTGCAGCCGCGATCCAGGAGGCCGAGAAGCAGGCAAAGCGTTTCAATGTGGACAAGAGCGCGACGCTCGTCCTGCGTGTCAGCGAGAAGAAGACCCGTCGCTTCCAGGAAGCCGAACGCCCCGGCGGCAGGTACAACCCCAATGCGCACGTTCGGAATGACGAGATCATCAGCTTTCGTCATGTCTGGGACAGCCATGCCGGATCGCTCGACGCGAGCATCGAAAAGGCCGATTTCGACCTGGTGGTGCCGATTGGGATTCCCGATGGCAGCGATCCTGGTGACGGCCTAACGCACATCATACTCGGGGTGCGCGGAGATCTCTCAAAATTCAAGCCGTCGTTACTCTCTGGCTTCGGGATCGGCGAATACCGCATGGCGTCATGTCGGCGCGTTGGGCTGACCCAAATCCCTCCAGATGAACGCCGGCGCCCCCTGAACTGGGCAGGGCTGCGCGTCCAGGGAACGCTTGATGTCTACGTCCCCGGCGGAATGCCGACGGTCAAGGTCCAGGAGTTTCTGGAGGATATCGAGCCCCAACCGATCTTTGATCGCACTATGACCACGAAGCTTTCGTCACTGGTGCTCTACGGCTGCCATCAGGACGAGAGCAAGGTGATCCATTACCCAGCCGCGATCACCACTGCCTATCTGCCGGCTGTGCTGGCGTGAAAAGGCTTCCCGTCCCACCAAGGCCAGGCGCCGTCCTGCGACCCGACTTTGCGTTCATCGACGTGGAGTCGTCGGCGCTCGTATCGGGATACCCGGTGGAGGTCGCGCTCTGCGATGACGCGCTCAACGTCTCCAATTGGCTTGTGCGGCCGCATGAGCGATGGGCGGGCCTCAACTGGAACGACGAGGCTCAGGCCATCCATGGTCTCTCGCAGGCCTATCTGCAGGCGGAAGGCATGCCAGCCGAGCAGGTCGCGGCCGAGATTGCAGGGCGGCTGAAGGACGTTCGCTTCATCTGGTCGGACAACCCCGCCTATGACGCGCACTGGCTCGGACATCTGGTGGCGCTGCACCCGGCATCGGTATGGGATGGGCTTCTGATCTATCACGAGTCCGAAGCCCTCACGTTGGCATTGGGCGAAGCCCCTGCTGCCGCGGCCTGGGCGTCACGCAGCGCGGATGTCGTTGAGCTGGTCCGGGCGACTTTTCCGCATGTCCACCGAGCCGAACCTGACAGCCTCAGCCTGGCGTCTCGTTTCCGGCTTCTCGCCGACGAAGGCTATTTCGAGCAGTTGAAGACCTTCGTTGGGAGCTGGGTTGCACGCGCGCTCTGAGCACTCAGCCTCGCTGGTTATGAGCTAGGTCCTCAAAGGCCAGATCGAAGCGCGCGAGGTATTTCCGGACACGATCGGTGTCGTTCGAGCTGGCCTTCTTTCCGCGGGACACGGCGAAGAGCTCGCGCCCGGCAGCGCTCATCGTGTTGTGGCGCCGGCAGACGCCGACGACGTGCGCGAGCTGCACCCGATCGAACGGATCGATCTCCGCCGCCCTGTCGCCCAGAAGCTCCTCGAGGCTGTCTCCGCCCTGATCCACCGCCCAAAGCGCCTTGAGTCGGCGGATCTCTGATTGGACGGTCTCTTCGTCGATCCGTCCCTTCGGCGCCAGCGTCGCCATTCGTGTCGTGCTCGCGGTCAGGTCGCGGAAGTTCGCGCTCCAAGCGGCCGCAGGAGACGTCGCGAAGGAAAGAAATAGCTCGCGCGCCTCACGGGTCATCCCGACTTTTCGACCTTCCCTGATGCTGAAGCGGTCGAGCTCGTGATCGAGGTTCGGCTCGATATCCTCCACACGCTCCCGCAGCGCTGGCAGCGCGAAGGTCCAAAGGTTCAGTCGGGCATAGAGATCCTCGCGGAAGCGCCCTGCCCTGACCTCCCTGCCGAGATCCTTGTTCGTGCCGGCGATAAGCAGGAAGTCCGAGGAGACGTCGCGATCGGATCCGAGAGGTAGGAAGCGCTTCTCTTCAATCGCCCTCAAGCACATTGCCTGTTCGTCCGCGCCGAGCTCAGCGATCTCGTCGAGAAAAAGCATTCCCTTGTCAGCGGCCTTCATGAGCCCCGGCCGATCGGCAAGCGCGCCAGTGAAAGCACCCTTGCGATGCCCGAATAGCGCCGACATCGCCTGGTCGCCGCGCAGGGTCGCGCAGTTGACCTCGATGAACTGCCCGGACACCTGACCGCGCTTCTTGCGCAGCTCATAGATCTTGCTCGCGAGCTGGCTCTTGCCGGCTCCCGTCGGCCCGGTCAGCAACACGGGCGCACGCGAATTGATGGCAACCCGCTCGATCTCGTCGATCATCGTGTTGAAAGTGCGGTTCCGCGTGGCGATGCCGCCCTTCAAAACCGACGTCGACGCGAGACGCTCCACCGCGAAACGCGTCGTGATCGCGTTGTAGCGGGACAGGTCGAGATCGATGATCGTGTGGCGGCCAACAGCCTCGGGCACGTCGGTGCCGCGCTTGGGCGGCGAAAGCTGGATGAGCTTTGCGGACGGAATGAAGCGTGCCTCCACCAGGAGGAAGAGGCAGATCTGCGCGACGTGCGTGCCGGTGGTCATGCTGACATAGACGTCCTCCTGCTCTGGCTTGAAGACGATCTCGTTCTCGATGACGGCGAGAAGCTTGCTGTAGACCTCCTCGAAATCCCAGGGGTCGCGCGCGTTGAAGGCGTGCCGATGAACCTCGGTCGCTGGTGCTACTTCAGCAATATCGGCCGTGACCTGCCTGAAGAGCGCGTCGCTGTGGGTATCCACGAGCAGATGGAGGTCGTCGATGAACAGGCCTGGTTGCTGGCACATGCCGACAGTCGGGCGCCACTTGTTCCAGCGCTGCTCCTTCATCCCCGCATCGAGCTTGGTACCGAGGATGGCGATGCCAACACGTCGCTTCATGAACTATCCAAAATTCTAATTTGCTATCCCTCTGTATAGCATCGACAAGCTTCAGGCAATCCTTGCTCCAAGGATTCACGATCGTCCCTGATCGGGCATTTCATCAACATACTCAGTTACTTGACACCTGGTTCAACAATCCTTGCAAGGATTGTTCGGTGAGTTGGCACGTCCCTTGAAATCCTCCTTCCCTTAACCGGCGGCGGAGAAAGCCCTCCCTCGCCACCCATCCCCCGACACGACCGGCCTTCCAAGCCGGAACGAGGACGCATGCCGGCGCCAGGCCGGGAGCGAGGACGCATGACCATTACGATCTCGGGACAGGATCTCATTGATGCCGGACTGCGGCAGGGCCGCTGGTTCAAGCCGGCACTCGAAGCAGCCAACTCGGCCATCACCCAGGGCGAGACCTTCGATGCCGCTTTGGCGATCGCTGCGGGCTTTGCGCCGCCTCCGGCGCTGGCGCTGCGCGCGCCGGGCGCCCTGCCCTTCTACGCCAACATCGAGGCGGAAACGCCCGAGGAAGAGGCGAACGTCGAGGCCGTGAAGAAGACCATGACGGAGCTCCTGAGGACGCCGGTGGTGACCGCCGGCGCGATCATGCCCGATGCGTGCCCTTCCGGACCGGGATCGATTCCGGTAGGCGGGGTCGTGTCGAGCACGGGGATCCATCCCGGCTTCCACTCGGCTGACATCTGCTGCTCGATGGCGATCACCGTGGTCCCGGGCGTGTCTCCGGCCGCGCTGCTCGACGCCGTCCACAAGGTGACGCATTTCGGGCCCGGCGGGCGCGAGCGCGGGAAGCAGATACGGATGTCCGATTCCTTGCTTGAGTCCTTTGACAGCAACGAATTTCTGAAGGACCTCGTGTCTGTTGCTCGCGAGCATCATGGGACTCAGGGCGACGGGAACCATTTTTCCTACGTTGGTCGGATCAAGTCGACGGGCGAGACCGCACTGGTAACCCACCACGGTTCGCGCGCGCCTGGAGCGAAGCTTTATGGAAAGGGAATGAAGCTGGCCGAGGCCACGCGGCGCCGCGTTTCTCCGGAAACGTTGGGGAGCAACGCATGGATCGAGGCCGACACCCGCGAGGGCGAGGCCTACTTCGAAGCGCTGCAGATCCTGCGTCGGTGGACCAAGTCGAGCCACTACGCCATCCATGACCTGGCGCTGTCGGTTCTTGGCGTAGCGGCCGGTGACCGGTGGTGGAACGAGCACAACTTCGTCTTCAGGAAGCCGAATGGCCAGTTCTACCACGCCAAGGGCGCGACGCCCGCGTTCAAGGGCTATGCCGACGACGATATCGGCCTGACCATGATCCCGCTGAACATGGGTCAGCCGATCCTGATCGTACGCGGTAGCGATGCGGAACACGGTCTGGGCTTCTCGCCTCACGGCGCCGGCCGGAACCTGTCTCGGACGGCGCATAAGCGTTCGATGGGGGATCGTCCGGTCGAGGATATCGTCGCGGAGGAGACCCGCGGGCTCGACTGCCGCTTCTTCTGCGGACGTCCGGATATCTCCGAGCTGCCGAGCGCCTACAAGTCGGCGGCATCGGTGCGTCGCCAGATCGAGCACTTCGGACTGGCGAAGGTGGTCGACGAAGTCCTGCCCTACGGCTCGATCATGGCCGGCGACTGGGAAGCCGATGCTCCCTGGCGCCGTCGGAAGAGGGTCGGATAAAAACTGCTGATCTCGCCCGGGGCAACTCGGGCGAGATCACTCAGCAAGAGTTGCCGGTTTCTTCTTTTCGATCGAGCATGGCTTTCGACCATGGAGAAGCCGGCGATGACCAAGCATGATCTGAAAGCGCGAATCTGCTCGGACGACGGCACCTGCGAGTGCACCATTTTCAACGGCGAAGGCTGCCAGCTGATGTGTGAAGCCTGCGGCGCGGTGCACGATCTGAACTTCTCATCGCTGACAAGTGCCTGCCCGGGCGTGATGATGAGCGACGATCAGAAATCGAAGGTTGAGCAACGCGTTCTCGACTTTCGCGACGGAGAATGGCTCGATCTGCGACCGCCATTGACCGTGCAGCAGATGATCGCCCTATGCGATCAGCATACCCTCGACTCGGCCGGC
Organism: Hyphomicrobiales bacterium; assembly: GCA_930633495.1. Classification (NCBI taxonomy): domain Bacteria; kingdom Pseudomonadati; phylum Pseudomonadota; class Alphaproteobacteria; order Hyphomicrobiales; species Hyphomicrobiales bacterium. The sequence continues at coordinate 192,261 of CAKNFJ010000002.1, forward strand.
TTCGATGTCATCCGTCTCGACGAGTTCAATTATTCCCCGCCGACCCTCGGCCTGACCGTCTGGCGTCGCAACGGCAAATCCTCCAGCCCGACCATCTTCCTGGATGTGACGATCCTCGCCGGGGATTACGACTACATGGCGGTCAGGACCGTCGAGGAGGAGGGGCTTGCGATGCCGGCCTTGATCACTCATCACGCGATCAATCCTTGGCTGAGCCGCTACGCGATGAAGCACCGGCTCAGGGAGGTGCAGATACGAGAGATCCTGGGCAACGACAGCTCGATCTCGGTGCGAACCAGCGCGGCCCCGCTGGTGGTCTACACCTCGAAAATGATCAAGAAGGCCGCTGCCTAGCTCCGGAAGCTTAGCTGGTCTTCGCTTTTTCGACAGGCACGCAGGCGTAGCGCACAGACAGGGTTTGATCTGCCCAGGTCTTATGCCCCTTCGCCTCGGCGTGGCGTGCCGCCACAGCCATCGCGTTCTTGGCCGTCCAGATCGCTTCCGAGCCGTTGCAGTCGAAGCAACCGGCAATCACGTTGACTGAGGTCGACCGTGTAAGCATCAGCTCCTCCTGTGCCAAATCTCGTGTTTCAGCTCCCCAACCTCGTCGGAGATCTGGCATCGGAACGCGGGCGCCAGCGCTTCGAGGAAGACGTCGCATTGGTGCCGGCCCGGGATGCGGGTGGCGATGATGCGGTCGGTGTGAGGACGCGTCGATGCGTATATCTCGCCGCCGCCGGCAACGATTAGCTCCTCGGCACCGAGATCGATGGCCCTGGAATAGGCGGCGTCATAGCTCTGCTCGAAGAACACCCCATCGATGGCCTCAGGAGCCTGCCTAGTGAGAACGATGCTCGTCCGTCCTGGCAGCGGCTTCCCAATCGACTGGAAGGTGGCGCGTCCCATCAGGAGCACGCGCCCGAGCGTCATTCTCCGGAAGTAGGCAAGGTCCGAGGCATGGTGCCAGGCGAGCTTGCCGCTACGACCGATCCCCAGGTCTTCGTCGAAGGCGACGATCTGGGCGAGGGATAGCCCGCTCGGGGGGCTCGGGGCGATCATACGGGCTCTCCAGCGCAGGACACGCCACATTCGGAATCCGATGGCTCCCACTCGTCCTCGAAGAAGGTCGGGGCGCGCTTGGCCTCGTCGACGAGCTTCTGCATCGAGTCACGGCGATCGAAACGCCCGAAGCGAGCCTCTTTGTCGAGCCACCAAGCCACGTCTTCGGGATGGATGCGGATCCGATTGATCCGATCAGCGCGCGCCATGGCGAAGCAATGCGTGCAATTGCCAACTCCGCGCGGGAGCTGCAGGTCGAAATCCTGCTCGGCCCAGAACGCGTTGATATCGTCCTTGCGCATCTTCGCCTTGGCGAGTGGATAGATGACACGGCGGCCGTGCTTCTCAGCGTTCTCCAGGCCGTTCAGGATGCGAATGCCCTCATCATCCCGAAGGCCGATCGCTTCTAGATAATTGCCCGGCTCACCATGACCGAGCGAACGCATCAGCGAAAACATCGGGAGGACCTTCAGGAACTGGGTACACCAGCGCTCCTTCCAGTTTGGCACCCGCTTCTTCTTCTCGATCAGCGCGGCGAAGGGCTCACCATCCCGGCTCGCGGAATTGTAACCGACGATCTCGAAGCCCGGGGCCTCGGCGCACCATTCAATCCAGTAGATGTGGATCCCCCATCGCGTGCCGCACTCATGGACGAAACGAAGGGTTTCCTCGCGCTCCTTCCCCGTGTTGGCGAAGGCGACGACGATGTTTTCGGGAAGGCGGCCGCCATGGGCATCAATGATCGCCTTGAGCATTCGCGCGCTGGTGCGGCCTCCAGAGAAGCTGATCAGCGCGGTTCCCTGTAGCAGGAACGGGTTGGGTCTGATGGTCATGACGGATCTCAGACCGCCACGTCCATCTTGATTGCCGGATGCGGATCGTAATCCTCGATGACGATGTCCTCGAACCGGAACGCGAAGAGATCCTTCACGTCGGGGTTCAGCCGCAGCCTGGGCATGGGCCGCGGAGCCCGAGCAAGCTGTTCCCGCAGTGCCTTTTCGTGATTCCGATAGACGTGGACGTCGCCGAGCGAGTGAATGAATTCGCCGGCGATCCTGCCGGTGGCCTGCGCCATCATGGCGAGCAGGATGGCGTAGCTGGCGACGTTGAAGGCCCAGCCCAAGCCGGAATCACAGCTGCGCTGGGTCAGCATGAGGTGGAGCCGGTTGTCGCTGGTGCAAAACAGCTGGACCAGGCAGTGACAGGGCGCCAGGGCCATCTTCGGGATATCAGCCGGGTTCCAGGCCGAGATGATGGTCCGGCGCGAAGCCGGATTGTTCTTGATGTCGGCGACGGCGTTGGCGATCTGGTCGATCGTGCCGCCTTCGGGCGTTTCCCACCGCCTCCACTGCCGGCCGTACACAGGACCCAATTCAAGATCCTTGTCGGCCCACTCGTCCCAGATGGTGACACCGTTCTCCTTCAGATAGCGGATGTTGGTGTCGCCCTTGAGGAACCAGAGCAGCTCGTGGATCACCGACTTGAGATGGATTCTCTTCGTAGTGAGCAGCGGGAAGCCGTCGGCGAGGTCGAAACGCAGCTGTTCGCCGAACAGCGCCTTCGTTCCGACCCCGGTGCGATCCATACGCTCATCGCCCTTTTCGAGGATCTTCCGGATTAGCGCGGCATACTGGTTATCGACGTGGCGGGGATCGCTGCAAGGAATGGACATTGAATCGTCTCCGATCTTTCGTCGACGACAGTCCTCCGGTGGATTACAAGCCACAATCCTTGTTTCGCACCTCGTCCACCGATTATCGTTCCTTCATTCAGAGAAAGGAATCGCGACGTGGCCAAGAACATCGAGCGCATGCGGCGACTGCTGGTGGTGGCATGCGACGCGGCGCACATCTCCGGTGCGCCGACCTATGATGCGAACGCCAAGCTCTTTCGGCTTCCGGGGAGCAGCGTCGAGATTGCGCTTGAGCTGGGCAGCAACGGCTACGTCTACCGGCTCCGGGAGATATACGAGGTTCCCGACCTACAGGCTGGAGGCGCCCGGCCTGTTCGCAACGAGCTTGCGACTCTACCGGTCGGGAGTGAGGTCGAAGTGGCCCGCCGTGCGGTCGTCCATCTCGTCGGCAGCCGTGTCAACTCTGCGCTCGACGCTGCCGCCTAGCCCTCAATCCAACCTGACACCCGCCTGAAGGAACGCATGATGTCCGAAGCCACCCCGTTCGATCTCAGCCGCCTCGAATTCCGCCTTGAGGCTGAGAACGGGCTCTCGACCCTGTCGGTCGCAGCTAAGGGCAGCGCAAAAAGCCACGCTCCCGTGATCCTTCGCGCGACGGGCAATCAAATCAACAGCAGCTTGAACCTTCCGCTTTATGGGGTTCTCGATCGCCCCTATACCGACTGGAGAGGCGTGGCGGTTCAGCCCGTTCCCGTCCCCGTCCCTCCTCAGCTTCGAAGCGATGCTTCGTCGCTCTTCGTCGAGCTGTACGGTCGAGCGGCCGGCACCGGCGAGATCAACGGTTTTCTCGAAGCCATTCGGAATGCCGCGACTTCATCCCCCATCGTCCGGAGCTGGGGTGAAGGCGTGATCGATTTCGATGCGCTTCATGCTCTGCCCTACGACAACCGAGGCAGCGATCTGATGCCGCTGGAGCACTACAACTGGCTGGCCGAACCCACCGTCGGGGCCCAGGCCGTCAAGCGCTTCGTCCTCACCCATCCCATCCTCGCTGGCATCGCGATGAACGGTTCGGAATTGTTCGAGGTCGCCGATGGTCATGTCACCCCCGAGGCGGCATACGAGGCGATTCTCTCTTCGATCGAGACCGTCGGCTTCACCGGTGAGGGCGGAGGCTGGAAGCGGAGGGTTGGGCCGATTTCGCGCGATATTCTAGCTCGTCTGGCCGATCTGCCGCAGACTTGCGCGACTTTCGACGAAGAGGACCTCTTTTTCACAACCGACTGGCTTTCTCTCGCCCGCCGGCTCCTGCCGAGTTCCCTGCCTAGCTCGAAGGTCGGCCTGATCAATCTCGCCGAGGCCGGCCGCTGCGTAGAGGGGTTCACCGAGAAGCTATCGGTTCGCGGGGCTCTTGAGGAAGGCGATGGCTTCGGGTTCCAGTTCAGCAATGCCGAGATCCAGCAGATTTTCCGCAACGTCGATTTCGACAAGGCACTCGGGCTGATCACGACGCTGGACATGGGCGGCGCCCCCTTCTTGGGAGCGTATGGCGCATTGTTGGAGGAGCGTTGGGATCTGGTGCGGGAACCGACCACTGATGCCGACGGCTTTGCATTCTCTGCGCTCCGCGAGGCCCTGCTCCGCGACGGATTCGTCTCTGTCTCCGAGAAGGCCAAGGAAGCCGTTCTCGAATTCGAGGGCCTGTCTTCGCCGCGACCGTAACAGCTCCGCTTGTTGCTTGCGCCGGCTCCGAGCATCCTCGGTGGAATCGATTGGAGATAAGGCATGGCAACGGCGAACCAGGTACGAGCCCTTCGGTTTGAGGAAAGCACGCTGCGCCGGCTGTCCGCCGGCCTGCGCAGCGCGACGGCGCTCGTCATCGCGCCTCAGCGCTCGCCGTTCGACAATTTCGGCGTTCTCGCCGCTCGTAATCTCGCCCCGCGCAAGCGGCCGGCGCTCGATGCTGGCTTCACCATCAAGGACGCCCGGGAACGCATCACCGAGTTCCTCGACAACACTTTTCGTCCCGAGAGCCTGTTTGAGCTCGTTGGCTATCTCCGCCAGCGTCTGCTCCATATCGAGCATCGGCGTCAGCCCGACGGCGGCAGCGCGAACTACCTCATCGACGGGGTGACCAAGCAGAGCGTGCTCGCGGCTTCGGTCGATCGCCGTCTGTCTCGCCCCGGGCTTGCGCGCATGTTCGGTCGTACACTCGATGCCGAAGTCGAAGCGGCCGCGCGGATGCGCGTCCAGCAGGAGACCCCGGAGCAGACCGAGGCGCGCCGCCTGCGCTCCTTCAATGCGACCAGGCTGCGCGGGCGTGCCGGCGATCCGGACGCGCCGCCCTTCGGCGATTGGGACGACATGCGCTTCTCCGCGCAGTCGATGTTCCGCGGACGCGAGATCACCGTTCAGGGCAACGAGGTCTGGGCAGGCTTCGAGCTCGCTCGGGCGTCCGACGACCCGGCCGCGAACCTGCGCCTCTATCGGGATCTCCGTGCGCAGGGTCACAACGTCATCGTGCCCGCGAAGACGCGCGAGGATGCTGAGGCCGGCCGCTTCGTTCCCGGCATGCCTCTCGTGGCTCGCGACGGCGCCGTTCGCACGCGCCTGATCGCGAAGTCGCTGAGCTATGCCAAGCTGACCGAGACGTTCAAGCAGTCGCCATTCGCCTATTTCGAGGAGATGGCACGCCGCATGGGCCGGCAGACGCCTGCGCCGAACAAGGTGGTCGAGCTCGCGGCCTTCCGCGATCGCTTCCGTCGGGTCGAGTCGCCGGAGCCCATCCAGCCCGCTATTCGTCCGGAGGTCGTCCGCCAAGTTCTGATCCGCATCGGCGTCGAGCAGCTCACCGTGTTCGATCCCAGCACGGGGCACGAGCACCCGTTCGATCCGACGAAGCTTCCGGCCGGGCGCTACAACAAGGAAGACGGGTTCGGATTGCCTGCTGGTTTCGTCCTCGTGGACGCCGATGGCGGCTATGCGCACCTCGATGAGGATGAGCGCTACCACAACGCCTTCGGGCCCGCCCTGGTGCCTCCCAAGGGCTCTCAGGAGCCGCCGCGCTGGGCCATGAACGGCAAGTTCCTCACGAAGGTCGAATTCCAGGCTCGCACGACCTACGAGCGTCTTCTGGATCGGACGCCTGCACGGCCGGAGCCGGAGCCGGAACCTGATCTGGGGCCAAAGTTCCTCCCGGAACCGACGCCGCCGCGGCCCGGCGCCCGCAAACGCTAAGGCCTACCAGTCAAGATCGCAGTACGGCACAGAGGGCGCCTTCCGGACCAACCGGGCGGCGCCCTTCTCCGTAAGGACGCCGAAGACCTGGGCACTTCGCGAGAGATCCTGGACATCCAGTCCGAGAAACTCTGCGTAGAGTTCGATCACCGCCAGGACGAAGCTCTCGCCATGTGCGGGCTCGCCACCGGCGACGGCGTCGAACGTCACCAGATGGGCAAGCTCGTGAAGGATGGTGTGCTTCGTTCGGCCCCAGTCCGCGATCGAGATCAGTCCGGCCGGCGTCGCATAGCAATCGCCCGTGGCGGTGAAGCGTAGAGACCTGACCGAGATGGGGCGGCTCCTGACAACCAATCGAATGAAGCTTGCGCACTGCTCTCGCGACATGATCTCCGGCCGCGCACGGCTGTCGACGCAGGCCCGCTCCCAGTCGTAGACGCGCTTTTGAAGCGGATCATCGTCGGGGCCGTAACTCCGCGGTGCGTTCCTGGTCGAGCTGCTCAAAGGGGTTCTCCTGGGACCGCGACCGGGCGCTGCGGCTTCCAAAAATATTTTGGTGGATTCTTGTTGTGCATTTCAAGGACCGCTCTCACGCTGCTTTGGACGAACTGCCGAAACGCGGAGACGAATCGATGAACGGACGCCAGATCAACGTCGAGAAGGCGGAATACATGAAGGCGGTCAACGGCAGCATGGCGGCCAGCTTCGGCGTGGGCTTCATGAAGGTGCACAACGACATCGACCCGCATCTCGCGATCATGAGCCAGGCGCTCGCCGACGGAATCTTCGCCGATGACTTCGTCGACCGGCTGTCGAAGACCTACGGCTTCGTCCGCGCCGATGGGGACACCAGTCTCGAAAACGCGCGGGCCGAGAACCTCCGCATTGCGGCCCTTGCGAACTATGTGCGCGAGGATGAAGGCTGGGCGATCGGCGGCGACGGAGCGATCTATCGGGCCGGGGCCGGCGGCGTGTTCAAGATGGAGGCCGTCACCTCGCGGACCGGAAGCTGGGGCTTCGGCGCCTTCTTCTCCGAGGATGCCGAGATCACTCTCGATGACGAGGGCTTCGCGACCGTGACGGGAGGAACCTTCGACTTCCTCGGCGGTGGCGTCGACATCCACCACGCGGTCGCTCACTATGAAGCCCGCCTGGAGATGACCCAGGGCCCCGGTCTGCACTGACCCGGAACGCTCCGGCCTCGTGATTGCAAGTCACGAGGCCGGAGCAAAAAGATCGCCCTGATCGGGGCCAACGACGCGGCTCGCCTTGTAGCCGCCATCGTAGGACTGCCACGGGACTGCTCGATACAGCCCCGTCACGACCCAACGCTGGAACCTCTTAAGGTCTCTCCGGCTCTGGTCGAAAACCATCGGATAGGGACGGATCCCACGTGCGACCATGCGGTCGAACCGATGGAATATGCGCTCCCAGGTTTCCTTCTTGTCGAAGCCGACCAGCATGAATGTCATCAGGTGGGAAGGCGGTACGCCGTGGCGTTCCAGCGTGTCAACGCCGCGGAAGAAGACCTCCTCGTCCTTGAGATTGTCCCAGGCGGTGTAGAGCCGGCGCTTGGTAAAGCCGTCATCGCGGTATTCAACCGACGCTAGCGCTGCAGCGACCTCGTCCGTCATCGCGCGGACATTGATCCCTTGCGTGAAGCTCACCTTGAAGCCGCCAGCGCGGATTTCGGACATCCGCTCCGCCCAGTCCGGCGCCCCGAAGAAGTCGTTGTCGAGCAGGTGAAGGTTCCGCGGCCATGGGTCGCCGCGCCAGATGTCAGTGATCGAAGCGACTGAACGCGGCTTACCCTCCTTTCCGGGCACGACACAGAATTTGCACGAAAGCCTGCAGCCGCGCTGGGTGAAGCCGATGCTGGCATTGAAATTCGGATAGAGCTCGTAATCGAGGCCACTTTCGACGAAGCCAGGGATATCCTCGACGGTGGCGAGGCGGCCGCTTCCCGTCCCGCCCAGCAGAGCGCCTGGCCATTCGGCCTCGAAGCGACGAACCCGCTCCTCCGAGAACTTGAAGATCGCACCACCATAGACTGCTTCATAGGCAGGCTCGTCGAGATGACGGTATGGTGACCTAGTGAAGTGGATCACGTCGCCACGGGCGCGATGCCAGGCCGAGATCTTCATCAAGGCGAGGTTCGGCAGCTTTCCGTCGAGTTGTGTGATTCGGATATGGCGCATCGATTCTTTCGCGGCCTGCTGGCATCAGATTGGAATCGACGATCGGATGTCCTTGCCCGGTTTGAAAGACCCGTCATGCAATCCTTTGGTGGATAGCCAGATACAATTCGTGGCGCCGCTTTCTCCGACTGGTTAGTTTCATCGGTGTGGAAGTCCGATGGTGAGGCCAGAAGGTTGCTGCCGAGAACGCTCAGCGAGACATTGTCCAACGTGATGGGGGTCCCCGCCTCGACGGCTGTGATCTTCATGCGTCAGCTGCGCGAGGCCAAGCTGCTTTCAAAGTCTGGCCGGGGCCGCGCAGCCGCCGATATGACCCCACTCGATGCCGCACGCGCCATGGTGGCGATGGCGGCTACGCCTCGGCCATTCCATGCGGTCGAGGCTCATGACCAGTTCGCGAACACCAAGCTCGCTCAGCACTCCACCGGTGGTCTTCTGGATACCCTTCCCGAGACCGACGGGATCAGCGCCGTCGCTGCTCTCATCGAGCGATATGTGAACGGCCAGGTCGACCAGCACTTCAAGACGACCGGAGTGACGTGGGAGGCGCGAGCCTCGGCGGTGGACCTCGTGTTCATGGTCACGCCGCCGGTTTCGATTCAGTTCCGGATTGTGGTCAATAACCAGCTCGTCGAGAGCCGCAATTACATCCAGGAAGGCGCCGTCGCGCCTCAGGCGGATCTTCGGGAGTATCGCAGACTCAGCGGGCGAACCTTCATGGCGCTCTCTGACGCCTTCAACGCCTTCATGCGCGAGGATTTCCTCAGCGCTTGACCTTCGTGGTCTCGGGCTTCGCCGCCGCCTCGGCAGCAGCCGGCTTCGCGCCGGGCTTCGGGCAAGCCGCATCGATCGTCTTCTTCGCCACAGGGAAGCCTTCCAGGCGATAGTTCTGGACGATCATGCCGTCCTTGCGCAGCCAGGTGACGCGGGCTTCTTTGCCCTGCTCCAGAGCCGAGACAAGGCGCTCCTCAGGCTCGCCTGATCGCACGAAGCCGGCGCCCTTGAAAATAAGCAGGCTGAACTCCTTGCCATCGATGTCGATGGTTCCTTCTTCGCCGGTGTCTTCGCCATAGCCGGAGACGATCACCACGCCGTTGAAGTTGTCGAGCTTGGGGGCGTTCTTGATGGCGATGTACGGGCGCCCAAGCGGGCGCACGGGCGCTTCGTTGTCCGCGGCCATGCCGAGCAGCGCGAAGCACTCCTCACCCTTCGTCCAGGTCTCCCAGCCCTTGGTCTGGGCCGAGGCGCCCGCGGCACCGATCAGGACGAGCGCGGCCGTCGCCAGGCTGGTCAGGATTTTCATCACGTCACTCCAACAAGATTCCTTCGACTCTCGAATGACTATCCATGGGACTGAAGGCGACGTCCACATTTCTCCTTGCCCGATGATGGTGACTTTCATGGACTCGACGCAGATTCCCGTGGATGAGCTAATTCCGGTGCGGAGCATCCAATGAAGATCGTAATGCAGCTGAGCCGCCCGCAGATGGGCGTGTACAAGGATCGCCCCTATCTCTCGATCCTTGGTCGCTCGGATTCCGGCGAATGGATCAAGGCAATGGCCTGGGATTCGGTCGCGGAGGCTCTTTCCGCCAAGATCGAGAACCTGACCCAAGCCGACGAGGATCTCGCATCCCGCCGAGCTTTCATCGACTGCTCCGGCTACACCAAGTCGACCGACAAGGTGCGTCGCGACGGCACGGCGTACGTCGAGAACAAGTTCATCATCAAGTCCTTCAACTTCCTGAGTGGACCGAGCCTCGAGGCCGCGCGCACACGGCTGGATTGCGCCATCACCCTTGCTGCTGCGACGCGCGCTCGCGAAGCTGGCGATCTGGAAGGCGCTTTCCGAATGCTGGAAGGTCTCGCTGCGAGCATCGCTCGTATCCCGGCGCCCTCCCTGCGCGTGGAGATGCCGGCTGCAGAGATGGATCCGCCGGCGGAACTCAATGGCGGGCCCGAGGAAGCGGCTGCGCAGCGCATTCGTGAGGCCGATGCCGCCCGTGGCGGTCCTGAGGCTGCAGTCTCCGCAGAGCCCGCCCCGGAAGTGCCCCCCGAGGCAAGCGTCGCCGCTGAAGTGCCTGCAGAAGCTGTCGAGGTCGAGGCGGTCGCCGAAGTCGAGTCCGAGCCGGAGGCTGTGGTCGAGGAGGCTAGCCTCATCGAGGCCAGCGCCGCGGCCACCGAGGACGACGAGCAGACCTTCGGCGACGCACCTGACGCGGCCGCTGAAGCCAGCGAAGAGCCGTCGGCTCGCGAAGTTGCCGCCGCCGAGGAGAAGCCCTCCGCTGCGGCACCTCAGGCTCGCCCCGGCGCTCGCCCGCTGCCTGGCCGCGCAGCCCCGCCCCCGCCGCGTCGGGCGCCCGGTATGCGCCCGGGCATGTGATCGTGATGGATCCCATCGCCAAGCCCCGCGCCATCGATGCCACCCTCGTTCTCGAAGGTGGCGTCATCCCGGCGCGGGGCTTTCTCTTTTCCGATGGCCGGTACGAGCTCGTTTCGCTCCCCTCCAACCCCTCCGCGATCGAGGATGGCGACATCGTCCTCGCCGAGCGCTTCGGTGAGCGCTTCTATACCTCAGCCATCGTCGGCGACGGGCGGCTGCGTGGGTTCCTGCGTTTGGCCAGCGGGCCCGAGATCCCCGTCGACCTCTCTGAACCGCTCCGGGTTCTGCCCAACGTCATCGAGGCCTCTGTCCATCTCAAGAACGGCACCATCGTCGGTATCGATGTGACGGAAGAGGTCCTTGGCATGGACCACGCCGATTTCCTGGGGCTGAGCGACGCCCGTGTCTCTTCCGGCCAGACCGCCGTAGGTCGCGAGATCCGCGCCACCTATGGCGCTGATCAGATCGAACGCGTTGAGCTGGTTACGGCCGCTTCTGCTTTCTTTGGACGCCTGCCCGCGGCGGACGATCGCGGATTGATCGCGACCCAAGATGTCGACGCGCTCGACTATGCGTGGCGCGTGGAACTCCATCAGCGCCTGGTCCCGGCGCCCTCTCCCGGTTTCTGATTTGAAAGGGCGGTGATGCCGCCCTTCAAGGCTCGTCGATCTGAAGGAAGCCGCCCGGAACCATCGCCGGGACCATATGATCGAGGCCCTCATCGAGCTCCGGCTCGATTGCCATCTCACTCTGCAGGCGTTTCGCCAGGCCGGTGTAGCGGCGGTCGAGATCAATCGTCGCAGCAGCCCGCTCGATGCACTCGTCAGCGCCGATCACGACGCATAGCTGCTTGGCGCGGGTGATTGCCGTGTAGAAGAGGTTCCGACGCAGCATGAACATCTGGCTGCGGTGTGCAGCGAAGATGACAACGGGGGCTTCGCAGCCCTGGCTCTTGTGAACCGTCGTCGCGTAGGCGAGCTCGATGTCCTCGATATCCGATTTGCCGTAGGTCGCCTTGGCTTCCGGATATTCGACCACAATGAAGGGCAGCGGCTTGCCGTTCTCCTCGTCGGGACGATGCCCGACATGGCAGACGAAGCCGACCTCGCCGTTGAAGATGCCCTTCGAGTAGTCGTTGCGCTGCTGCATGATGCGGTCGCCGACCGTATAGGTTGTCTTCCCGATCGTGACCGAATTCGGGTCATCCTCGATCGCCGGGTTCAAGGCCGCCTTGATCGCTTCATTGAGCTTGTCGACGCCGATCTCGCGCGGGCGCATCGGCGTCATCACATGCACGTCGCGCAGCGGGTCGACGCCGCGAGCCGGCAGAACATCCTTAAGCAGGGAGATGACCTTGCCCAGGATCTCCTCCGGCTGCTCGATCGGCATCACCTTGAAGCCCTTGGCGGTATAGACGTCGGCCGGGAGCGGGGTGAGGCCATTGTTCACGCGGTGAGCAGCCGTCACGATCGCTGAGTCATTGCCCTGGCGGTGGACGACCTCCAGGCGCGACGTCGGAATCACCCCCGAATCGATGAGATCTCGAAGAACCTGGCCGGCGCCCACCGACGGTAGCTGGTCGACGTCACCGACGATCGTCAGCCCGCTGTCGCTAGCGATCGCCTGGATGAAGCTGCAAGCGAGGTCGACATCCACCATCGAGAACTCGTCGACGATGAACCAATTGTTCGGAAAAGGATTGTGCGCGTCATGGACGAAGGCGCCTTCCTGGACCCGCAGCAGCCTGTGGCAGGTCGAAGCCTCGCGACCCGAGACCTCGGCAAGGCGCTTTGCGGCGCGCCCGGTGGGCGCAACGAGGGCGATGTCACGCTTGAAATTGCTGAGGGCCTGAACGATGACCTTTTGGGTTGTCGATTTGCCCGTGCCGGGGCCACCAGTGATAACGCTGACGGCGTGGGTCAGAGCATTGACGGCCGCCTCACGCTGGCTCGGATCCAGCGTGATATGCATCTGCGTCTCGGCCAGCCGAATGGCCGCCAGCGCTTCGTCATGCTCGTAAGCACCGCAATTCAGCAGGCGAGCGAGATCCCGAGCAACGCGCTGCTCGACGGCGCGCACCTTCAATGAGACAGCGAGCCCGGTCTCCTCGTCCAACACCGCAGCATGGCCATCGAGCGCCAGGTCCAGGTATTTATGGACGATCGGCTTGGGATGCTGGAGAAGCATCGCTGCCTTCTCGACGAGGATGTCCACCGGAAGGCCGCAGTGACCGTCTCGCTTCGCGGCGATCAGGGTATGACGAAGCCCCGCTCGCATGCGAAGCGGAGAATCCTTGGCATGTCCTTCGATAGCTCCGATCCGGTCAGCCGTCGCGAACCCAACGCCCTCGATGAGCTCGGAGAGGCTCCAGGGATTTTCGGCGATCTTCTGCCTCGCGGTTTCGCCCAGGACCTCCATCACATTCTTGATCTGGCGGGAATTCAGACCGTGCTCGGCCAGGAAGGCGACGGTCTCGGGGCGCATGGCATTGGTCAGCCACGCCTCGGCGATCGCCTTTGCCTTTTCGAGCGGGATATCGGCCTCGATGAGAATCTCCGGCTGAGTGACGACGTCGATCAGGCGGACACCGAAGTGCTTCCCGAGCGCATCCGCCGTTGCGGCGCCGACCCCCGGAATCTTGCTCTTCTTGATCCAGTAGACGACGCCCATCGCGGACCGTGGCATTTCGCCGACGACCGCAACCGCATTGAAGACCCGCTCACCGCGGCTGGTGCCCCATTTTCCGCGGATCATCACCTCGTCACCGATCTCGGTGCCCTGGGCAAAGTTCGTGATGACCTTGAACTTGTCCTTGCCCTTCGTGACGAGCATCACGCGATAGCCGTCCTCGGCCGAGTAGAGAACTCGGCGGATGCGCACCTTGGCTTCCAGGTCGGCTTCGACCTCTGCCTGCTTCGGGGCCTCCGAAACCTCCGGGGCAGCATAGTCGTCGTCGTCGTAATCATCCGGCTCAGAAGAGCGCAGGGCGGCGAGGCCGGTCGCCGCCTTAGGCGGAAGGCGCGACGGCTGATTCAGGACCGCGGCGGGCGATGTCTGTTGCATCACCGCGGGCGCCGGCGGCACAGCGCGTCGATCGCCAAACGAGGTTGATGGCGGACGCTGGCTGGGGCGCGCCGGCGGCGGCGAACGGCGAGCGGGTGAGGGCTGCGTCGGTTGGGGCAGCGCCGGGCCGGAGGCGCCAAAGAGCTCACCCTGCGAAGTCGCAGGGCGTGGCGCTGTCGGTCTGCGGGCCGCGGGCGGCGGCGGTGGGCGACGCATCATTTGAGGGAACCATCCTTCAATCCTTCAGCACCATTAGGATTGACCATGCGAGTGTCAATGATCCATGCACCCTATCCATGACTTTGAGCGCCGACGATTCTTGCGTCGCACGCAACTTGCCTCTTATCCTTCGATTCTTGGATGAAACCGCGATTCCAACCCGTCGCGAGAGGCTCATAATGAAAAACGTGATCGCAGCCCTCGCCGCGATGGTTCTTGGTCTGGGCTCGATGGCTGCTGAGGCAGCGCAAGGATCGTGTTCGGGAATTCAGCTGCAGAAGCTCGTCTCGAACGCGAGCTTTCTCTCAGACAAGATGGTTCGCGTGGCCTCTCCTAGCCCCGACGCGATCGCCTTCGTTCACCCCGATGATTCCCGGCTTTCTGTCGCCTTTGCGCTGCAGTCGGTCCCTGCTGAGGCGATTTCACGGGCAGATTTCGTGAAGGATCTTGAACGCCGACTCGATCGCGAGGTGGCGGCGCGCACCAAGCCTGGACTGGAGCTCCAGAGGGGTATCTTTCCGTACGATCCGGTGTCCTGGACGCTGTCTTCCCGTCAGCAGAGCAACGACGGTGTTCGGGTGCAAGGCAACATGACGGTGCGGCTCACCGCAGGCTGCCATCTTTTGGCATCATGGGAAGTGATCGAAATCCCGGTTCTGATGAGCCGCATCGCCGGGATCACCAGCGCTCTCGACGCGGTCCGGCTGCGTGCGCCGACTGTGGTTGCCGCGTCCGAATTTCTTCCCGATCGCCGCGTTCCCCAGGGGATGCAGGCGCTGGTCTACGGCCTGCTCGGACCCACCGCCGCGGCCTTGGCTCTCGTCTTTGGTCTGTCGGGCTGGCTCAACCGGGGGCGCCCCAGTGTAATCAGCCGGGTGAGCCTTGCAGCCGGCGCGCTCGTCGGCCTCTACGGCCTGATGGTGGAGGCCCCGGTTCTCAAGCCCGCGCTGCAGGATCTCCGCTATCTCGACCATGTCCTCCTCGCCGTGGCTGCCATTCTGGCGATGACGGTCGGGGCGATCCTCGGCTCCCAACGCTCGGTTTTGATCGCGTCGACTTTCGCGATTTGCGCCGGCCTTTCGATTGCCGTCTCGGCCGCGCTTGGATGGGCTCCTATCGATACCGTCGCTCCGACCCTTGCTCTAGCTTATATCGGCGCCGGTGTTGCCGGATTCGGGACCTGGAGCATCCGCCACATCGGCATGCCCAAGGCTCGGGCTCGCTGATGCTTCGAGGCCCGGATCCTTTCGCAGTCCTAGGCATCTCCAACGGCGCCGGCCGCGAGGAAGCCGAGGAGGCTTTTCGGCGGCTGGCGAAGCGACACCATCCCGACGCAGGCGGCGATCGCAATCGCTTCGAGGAGATCTCGGCCGCCATTGACCACATTCGACGCAATGTGGCCGCTGCACCGGCCGCGGCCCATCCGAATTTCAAAGGTGGTTTCGAGCACGCATTCACGGGCGTCTTCGAGAGCATGCATCGCGCGAGCCGCCGGCAAGAGCATGTGCGTGCCGAACGGCTCCGGGTCGATCGCGAAATCAACCTGTCGTTGGACGAGGCCCATAGCGGTGGTTCGTTCCGCCTCGATCCGAAGGCGATCCTTTGCTCCGGTTGCAAGGGACATGGCCTCGTCGAGTGCAGCGGCCCCGTTGCCTGCCCCGGATGCGCGGGCGTCGGCGCCTACCGCCAGGGCAAGGGGATCGTTTCCGTTCAGACCTGGTGCCAGGATTGCTCCGGCACAGGCGCGGTCACCTGGGCCCAGTGCAGCGCTTGCGAGGGCCGCGGCGCTTTAGACGGACGCTACGGGCTTGTCACAATACCGAAAGGCGTCGACACCGGGTTCACCGTCTCCTGCCCCTATCGCGGCGGAAATCGCGATCTGCGCGTCACTGTATTCGTCCGGAATGGCCATCACCGCTCCCGCCGCGGAGACGATCTCTTCGTGGATCTCATGATGCCGGTCTGGGACGCCGCGCTTGGTTGCGATGTCCCGATCGTCGGTCTCGCGGGAGAGGTCCTCAACATCAAGATCGCTGCGGGGACTCCGAGCGGCAAGTGCCTGAAGGCCAAAGGTAAGGGGATCAATCGGATGAGCGGGGGGCGAGGCGACCTCTTCGTCGTCCTGACGGTGGAGATACCCGATGCGAGCTCTGGTCCGTTGCGCAAAGCGTTTCAGGATCTGAAGGGCAAGTTCGGACGCTAATCCTCGTCAGGTAAATCCAGGAGCCGCCGTACACGCCTGCGCTCCTCGAAGGCGCGGAAGCGGGCGAGCATGAAGCCTAGCCAAAGCGCGCCGTTCTCCTCGAGGCAGTTGTCGTCGTCATTGGGCCTGGTCGGCTCCTGCTCGCCACGGCCGAACATCTTGCCTCCGCGGTGGAACGCAAGCGTCCAGGCATCAACAACGACGGCGCCGGTCATGCGCTCTCCGCGCAGGCTCGGATGCGGCGCGCTGCCTCCCGCAGGCGATCTTCAGCCTCGCGATGGGCAATGATCTTGGTCTCGTCGGTTTCGCGCATCGCAGCCACATCCGATCCATCGGCCATCAGCTCGACGATCTCGGCGGCAGCTTCACTGGCGGACGTGCGCGCGGTGTCCGACGCCCGGTCGGCAGCGCGCTTCTCCCTCTCTGCGAGGATTTCCGTCGCTGTGCCTTCCGTCAGCTGAAATCCGAGATCCGACAGCTCTCCGGGATCCTCCGGATCCAGCTCGCGCAGGCGACGGACAAAGATGCGGGGATCCGCATCGCACTGCCTGAAGCGCTCTGAGCGAGCCTCCGCCACCGCTTTCGAGAAGCCATCCGCGCGCTCCTGTCTGAGCTCCTTAAGCTCGGTCAGTGCCGGTGATAGATCCTTCCAGAGCCGCATGACCGCCTCGTCCAGATAGCTGCGCTGCAGAGGCGAGAGCCGATCGCGAGCGTCGCCGGACATCGGCGGCTGGGTGTTAAGGCTTAAGAGCGGTGCGAGGATCCTGCCCAGATAGTCCTCTGTGATCTCGGGCCGTGCCACTGACTGCTGCTGCGTCGCACCCATGTCAGGCAGGTTCCTGCGTCTGGATGCGTGCTGCCTTCACGAGGGCGTCACAATACGCGCTCGATGCGGCCACGCCCTCGCGGAAACCCCGTAAATATTCATCGGGCTGCTTCAGGTCGCCAGCTTCGAGCTCGGGCTTGGCTGCATGGGACGCCACCTGTTTGGCGATCGCCCCCACTATGCGATCATTCAGGCCAGCATCCGCCTTCACGGCGTAGCTGAAGGCGCCAACGGCCGATGGCATCGTCGGATGGTGCCCCGGGCTTTCCGGTCCGACCGTGTATCGAAGATATGGCATGATGCGATCGGCGGCCTTTTCGAGGCTTTGGATACGTTTCTTCATCGCCACCATGGTTCCAATCAGTGGATCCGCCAGTGTCTGGGATTCAACCTTGGCGATGGCCTCGCAGTCGGTAGCGCCCTCGCCTCGCAGGTAGAGGCCACAGGGATGGGTGAAGAGCCAGACGGAGGTGCTCTTTCCGTTCGACCCGACCACGTCGCAGTGGGATGCGACGGTCCAGCCCTCCTGGCGGAGGCGGTCGAGGATCGGATTGGTAAAAATCGAGGTGGCCGTTGGCCCCGCGAGGGTATCATGCTGCATGGAGAGGAGCTTCCCGTTGGAGGGCCACTGCGGCCCGTATTCTAGCGATGGCCGCTTCGCGTACGGCTGGCGTGCTGATCTCGGTGTTGATGAGGTCGCGCAGTTCCTGACCATCCAGCCGACGCCAGCTGCGGGGCAAGAAGGGGCGAACCCGGTCCATTGCCCGGCTTGCGAGCCAGGCCTTCATCTCGGGCGTCGGCGTTCCGACCGCCGCAAGCTCTTCACCCGCCTTGTGGGCTGCCTGGATGCGCACGAGAAGGGCTTCGAGATCCTCGATCTCGAATGACTTCGCGAACTCCACAACAGCAGGGACGTGGTCCACCGGCGGGTCACCGTTGTTGACGCCCTGGAGCTGTTGGACCGCAAGGCGGTAACCGGTCTGTTCGCAAAGATGCAGGACCAGCTCAAGGGTGCTCCGGCCCGCTGGCGATGAAAGCCCGAGGATCAGCGAGCGCCCGACTGCCGCGTCGCCGGCGTAGGTTGCAACGCAGTGGAGCATCTCCTTGCCCTCCGCGAAGAACTGCTCGGTCGTAACCAGCGGCGTGAAGGTCACCTCACCGAAGCGCTTCGGTTCCGCGATGAGATGCGGGTAAAGTTGCGCGGTCAGCTCCTCGATCACTTCCGTGTCGGGCATGCACTGCGTCCGCGCCCAGTCATTGTCTCGTCTTTCGGCATCAGACAGGGACCGCGAAACCAGGTGCCAGTCCCGGTCGAGCTTATCGAGCCCGTCGAGGTCGCGGTTTTCCGGGAAGACGACCTGCAGTCCAGCTTTGCGGGCCCAGATCAGCTCAATCCCTGTCGCCGTAGCGATCTGGCCGCTGATCCAGCGGAAGACGCTGGGCGCGTTGTTCGCTTTTGCGCTGCTGATCAGGCCCCGCTCATCGCGGTAGCATTTGACCACGCGGTTGAAGCCAGGTGCGTCGACCTCGCCGAAGTTGCTTGCCATCCAAGCGAGCGTTTTGAACTCGCGTCCGGATGGGACAGGCGCATGAGGGTTCGCTGACAGGAGCTTCTCGTACGCATGTACGCCTTGCTCCAAGACTTCGTAGCGGAACCCGTCCCCGAGCCTGACCCCAACAAGCGCCTTCAGCGTCTTCCGGTGCAGTCCCTTCAGCCCGAACAGGGTGGGAATGAAGCTCGCCAGCGGTTTCCTGGCCCGGAAGCCGGCCTGGACCGGTTCATAGAGAAGATGGCGCCATTCCAGCCAAGGAAGCGTCTTTCTCAGCTCCTGGGCAAGCTGATAGTCAGTGGCGTTCCAGCCCGCTCTCGCCCTGAAGAAACCGACAGCGCCAAGCCTGTCGGCAAATGGGCGCTGACTACGCGCGGCGTGCTCAATGATCGCGCTGGAAAATGACCGGCGGAAGCGTGCGAGCGCTGCGCGCTCCCCTCGCATCAGCATGACTTTGACCGTCTCGCCAAAGCCGGTGAAGCGTTCGATATCGAGTGGTGGCCTCATGCTCATGCCGAGGACGAACAGGTTCTCGTCCGGCGTCAGGTCCGGAAACTTCTCCTGCATATTTTGGACAAGCGCTTGGCTGACAAGCGAGCGCAGCGCAGCGTCGCCATCATCGCTCAGGGGAACGGGCAACTGCTCAGCATCAGGCAGGTAGAGCTCGCGCGTGACGCTGCCGAGCTCATCCATCGCGACGAAAAAATGAAACCTGGTGCCATGCGTCTCGTCCGCACGCTGCGGAACGCGGACCACGAGGGCGCTATGCCAGGCGGCGCCCTGCCCCGCGACGAAGCGCAAGGACCAGGTCTGAAGAACGTTGCCGAGGTCCGTGGCGATGCGCTCGTGCTCGACAGGATCCTTCGAAAACCGGCGATTGGAGACGCGCCGCAGGCCGGCGCGCGATGCAACTGCCTTCGGCATGTTGCCGAGAACGACAATCTTCTGTGACTTCCGATTGACGAGGGCGTGGGCGATGCCGATGGCCGAGAGTTTGTCGACCACTCTGTGCCCGACCGTCTTTCGATAGAGGTACATCGCCTCCACGCGGATCGGCTCAGAAGGAAACGGATGGGCAGCGGCGACGGCGCGGCATTTGGCGATCAGCGGGTGTCCGACCTTCGAGGAAACATCCTCCAGCAGATTGTCGAGGTGCTCACGCAGGCCCACCAGTCGCTCAAGGCGATGGGACGAGGGCGTGAGGATGGCGATTGACTCGCGCATGGGCAAAACCAAGAACAAAATTCGGACGATCCTTGGTATCCGAGCGCGAGACAGGATTCGACTCGAATTTCTTTTTACGCCTGCGCCATCCACCATCTTGAGCCGTCAGGCCTGGGCGCGAGCCAGCTCATAGATTGAGCGCGCCCAGGCCGACTTCAGGTGTGCTTCCGCCTCATCGACAGTTGTCGCCCGGCTCGTTCGCCCTCCGAACTGCCACTCGAATCCTCCATCGCGTTCGGGCCGTATCCATCCGACCTCAACGGCATCGAACGATACCGTCCATCCTTGAGCTCGCTCTTGAAAAACGAGGGCCTCAAGCACGGGCTGCCATCGCGTTTCCATCCTCGCGATCTCTTCGCGTGAGAAGGGGTTTCGAAGGTAGGTGTTGGGTATGGCGCCGGTGACCCAGCCGACGAACGTCATGAACGCCGTTGTGCCGTCGCCTTGGTCGTAGGTGTCGTCGTATAGAACGTGATAGGGACTGCTGCTCAGTTCGAGCGTCATCGTGTGCTTTTCGCCCTCCAGCCTGTCGCTGAGGTCGATATGCCGTGTGACGACGGCTTTGCCGTCGAGCGTCAAGAAGGCAGAGCAGGCGATGTGAGCAGGAAGGCTCGCGATGGCCCTGCGAGATGCCAGCGGACGCTTGCGGGGGAGGTCATCGTCCCAGGTCATGCTGCGCTGACGGTGTTCCGCTCTCCCAGAAGCAGCATCATGCCTTCGTACCCCACCTGCTGAGAGGAGAGCCCGAGTTCTGCGCATGCCGAGGCCAAGAGCGCCGTTTCCTTCCGGTCGAACCAGCCGGCCATGACCTTCGTGCCCTGCCTGGCCGTCGTATGGCCCTCGACCTTTCGCACGGCCGCTGCCTGCTGCTTGCGGACGAAATGCGAGATGCGGACCTCGCTGAGGATCGGGTTGAAACCATCCTGCTTGAGACGACGGTTGATCGCCTTTGCCACCGTCTCCTGCAGCGTCTCGCCAAGAGAAGCCGCGCGCACCCGGACCGCGTCTGCTTCAGCTTCCGGGAGATAGATGGTGACCTGGCGCTGCGAGAGGCGCAGCGACGGCTTTGAGATGACACCCACGGACAACGGAACTTCCTCCAATCGATGCGCGGATTGTCCGATAGAAGCGCGAATCCTTCAACAATCCTTCGATGCTCGTCCCCGGTTCAGTGCGCGGTGGATGGCGGTTCATTGATAATTGACCCATTCCTTCATCGCACCCATGGTCGACGGTGAATTCCTTTTCGAATCCGTCAGGACCAGAGATGCAACTGCTTCAGCCCACGCCGATCGAGATGCCCGTGCCCGTCCAGCCTCAGGCCGAGTATGGCGCGGCGTCCATCAAGGTCCTGAAGGGACTCGATGCGGTCCGTAAGCGCCCGGGCATGTACATCGGCGACACCGATGATGGTTCCGGCCTGCACCACATGATCTGGGAAGGCGTCGACAACGCGATCGACGAGCACCTCGCCGGCCATGGCCTCGTGGTCGGCGTCACGCTGACTGCCGATGGTGGCGTTATGGTCTCCGACCAGGGCCGCGGCATTCCGGTCGCGATCCACCCCGAGGAAGGCATTCCCGCGGTCGAAGTCATCATGACCCAGCTGCACGCGGGCGGTAAGTTCGACCAAGCCTCCTACGAGGTGTCGGGCGGCTTGCACGGCGTCGGCATCTCGGTCGTGAACGCTCTTTCGTCTCGGCTTGAGGTTCGCGTCAAGCGCGACGGCCGCGAGCACTTCATGGCCTTCGAGGACGGCGAAACAGTAGAGCAACTTCGGGTCGTCGCCGAAGGTGTCGAGGGTACCGGCACCACCGTGCGCTTCTTCCCTTCCCCGAAGACCTTCACGGGCGTCACAAAATTCGATCGCGCGATCGTTGAGCGACGCCTTCGCGAGCTCGCCTTCCTCAATCCGACCCTGACGATCGTCTTCACCGACGAGCGAGATGGCTCGGCTCCGCTGACGCTGCACTACAGCGGCGGCCTCAGTGAGTTTGTCCGTTATCGCGATGGATCGAAGAAGTCCCTCCTGAAGGCGCCGATCACCGCCAAGGGCGAGCGCGGCATCGTCAAGGCGGAAGCAGCCCTGCAGTGGAACGACGGCTACAACGAGTCGCTGCTGGCGTTCACGAACACCATCCCCCAGAAGGACCACGGCACCCACGTCGCTGGCTTCCGCGGCGCCATGACGAAGGCCATTCAGGCCTATATCGAGGCCAATCCTCCCGGCAAGAAGCTGCGCGCGGAGATCACGGCAGAGGACATCCGCGAGGGCCTCACTGCGGTCATCTCCGTCAAGATGCCCGATCCGAAGTACTCCTCGCAGACCAAGGACAAGCTGGTCTCGTCGGAAGTCACCAACCCGGTGCAGCAGATCGTCGGCGAGGCGGTGGCAGTGTGGCTGGACGAGAATCCGGCCGAAGCCAAGCAGGTCGTCGCCAAGATCTGCGAAGCCGCGGAGGGGCGTGAGGCTGCACGCCGCGCCCGCGAGCTTACCCGAAAGAGCGCGCTGTCGGTGACATCGCTCCCGGGCAAACTCGCTGACTGCCAGGAACGCGATCCGGCTAAGTCCGAGCTGTTTATTGTCGAGGGTGACTCGGCGGGTGGCTCGGCCAAGCAAGGCCGCTTCCGCGAGTTCCAGGCGATCCTGCCGCTGCGCGGCAAGATCCTCAACGTGGAGAGGGCTCGCTTCGACAAGGTGCTCCAGAACGAGCAGGTCGGCACCCTCATCACCGCGCTCGGCGCCGGCATCTCGACCGAATTCGACCCCAGCAAGGTGCGCTACCACAAGATCATCATCATGACGGACGCCGACGTCGACGGCGCCCACATCCGCACGCTGCTCCTGACGTTCTTCTTCCGTCAGATGCGGCCGCTCATCGAGGCCGGCTACATCTACGCTGCCCAACCGCCGCTCTTCAGTGTCCAGCGCAAGCGTTCGAAGGACCGCATCTACCTCAAGGACGAAGCCGCCCTCGCCAAGCACCTCTTCGAGGCGGGCCTCGACGGCGCCGAGCTCAGCCGCGCGGATGGCAGTGTCCTCAAGGGCGCGGAGCTGGTGGCTTTCGCCCTCCAGGCGAGCAAAGACGCCGAGCTCATCGAGAAGCTCGACATCAATATCGATTGCCCGGAGCTCTCGACGGCGCTTGCGATCTGGGGAGGCTGCAGCCCTTACGTATTCCGAGAGGAGAAGTCGACGCTCGCGGCCGCCGAGTTCGTCGCGGGCCTTCTCGCCAAGCAGTCGGGCCTTGCCTGGAGCGGGCGTCTCAGCGACGACGGCTACGAGCTGACGCGGAAGGCAAGGAACGGCGTCATGACGACGTTCCGCGTGCGCTCCGAGCTGTCCAAGCTCTCCATCGGCAACGAACTGGTGAAGCGGATGGGAGCCCTCAACGCCGCGTACAAGGGCGAGATGACGCTTCGGTCGGGTTCCGAGGTCGTGACGATCAACGGCCCGCTGGAACTTGTGCGAACCGCGAAAGCCTGGGGTTCAGAGGGCGCGACGATCCAGCGCTACAAAGGCCTGGGCGAAATGAACCCCGACCAGCTCCGGGCCACCACGCTGGACCCGTCCGTTCGCGTCCTGAGGCAGATCACCCTGAGGGACGTGGAGGACGCCGAGCAGCGCGTCAGCACGTTGATGGGCGATGACCCCGAAAATAGGCGGGTCTTCGTTGTCGAAAATAGCGATTTGGCCCAGGTCGACGCCTAGGCCGCGCGGCGCGAAATCCCGGGTTATGGCGTCAGGCCTCAGTCCGGGTTTTCGAAGGCCCTGAACCCGAGCCTCCTGCTCCAATCGAACCACCCGCCCCCCTATGCTCGTCAATCATCAGGAAAACCGACTGGCGGTCACGGACGGAGCTCTCGCTGAGATAGGCGTTTCCGCTGGTATCGTTGAGGGCGATGGTCGGATCGGCTTTTGGGTCGTCTATCCGGTCACTGAAGGGAAGTTTCGCTTCCTCATGGCCGCCGCGAACGACGACGGTATCATCGATATCCTGCAGTCCGATGCCCCTCCTCATCCCCATGACTTCGCGTTGGCGACGCTCGCGGCCATGCCGACCAGCCGCGTGTCGGCCGACGACGAGATCTACCAGCTCCGCGCGCTCGGGGTTCTTCCAGACCGAATGCGGCCGTCTGGTGATGTTAGCGTCGGGATCGGCATCGCGCTCTGCAAGCGCTTCGGCGGAAGTGTAGTCGAGCAGGAGGAGCGTTTCGAGGTCATCCGCCGCGTGGCAACCTGGCTCGATCAGCAAGGTCTCTCTCGGCTACGCCAGCTTGTCGGCGATGGACGGATCGCTCTCTGCGAGACAGCAATTGCTTTGGACGGCGGGTGGCAGGACAGTGGCCGCTTCGGGCTCAGAGCCCTTCGCTGGCCATCAGAATCGGTCTCTGATGTCCGCGCCGCTTTGGATGCCTTCCCAGGCCTTGCGTCGCTTATCTTCTGGTCCCCGGCCGTATCTGGGGCACCGAAAGCGGTCGCGATGGAGATGCTTGCGACATTCGATATCCCTCCGGCGAAACGCCAAGGCCTCCTGAGGCGGCTGGCGGGGGTTGAACTCGCTCCAATCGGCGTGAGCGCCTTGAACGCTGCAGTCGGGTTCCCTTTGGATTGGATACCTACGAGGCATGACGAACAGGGCTGGCGGCGTTTCTCCGGCGCGCTCTCGCTGTTCGTTCATCTCCGAGATGCCTTCGAGACCGCACCAATGGTCTCGGCCGGCGGCTTCGGAGGACGATGGAGCGAGCTCGATGAGCGGATCCATCGGATGACGGGACGCCGTCTCGACGATCTTTGCGTCCTTCCAGGCGCAGCGATGGCAGCGGAGCTCGTCGATTTCGTTCGCGGGCAAGCCTATGACGTCGCGTTCGATTTTTTCGAGACCGTTCTTTTGCCAATGATGGCTCGCGACGGTCATGGAGAAGCTCGGGCTTCGTTCCCGACCTTCCGAAACGCGATCGGAAAATTCCTGTTTGGCGAGCGATCGTCGGTCGACGTCATCGAGACGGCAAAGCGCTGGCACGATAGGGGCGTTTTGATTCCCACCAGACTCAACACGGCGCGCTCCTGGGAAGCGTGGCTGCCGGAATTCACGCTCTATGACCGCGTCTCAATCAGGCAATTAACCACCGGACGTGATCTCGTCGACGAGGGCAGGAATGGTCCTGACGAGAACGGCGTTCAAGGCTTAGCCCACTGTGTCGGTAGTTATGCCTCCCGCGCGTCCCATGGTGACTGCGCAATCCTCTCGCTCCGGACGGTTGGCGGATCGAGGCTTTCAACTGCTGAGGTTCGCTGGAAGGAAGAGCAATTTGAGGTTCAGCAGCACTATGGAAAGGCGAACACTCCGCCGCCTCCTGAATGCGTGAGTGCCCTCAAGCGCTATCTCAGTTGCTTCCCCGAGGGCATTCTCTCCGTAGATCGACAGGCGCTGGCGCGCGTCAAGGCGAGCCGGAAGGAAGACGTCGCTGCAATCTGCGGCTACGACTGGACCGCCGAAGGTGCAATCGAAGGGATCCTCGATCTGTGGAGACCGTATCTCTCACGGGACCGCGCGCATATCACGCTCGATGACCTCGCGGACCGGTTTTGCCTTTCACCCCCGCCGGGCATGATGATGCGGTAGCCGGCCGTCGCCGGCGAGAGGCATCGACATGTACAAGCTGACCCTTTCCAGCCGCGGCAACCCCGATTTCGGGCAGGACTCCACCCGGAGCTTGCCGGGTGTGGCCGATCTCACGATCGAGGTGGTCGACTTCGCTGAAGCCTCGCAGGAATGCAGGAGCTTCATCGAGCGGAATGGTCTGGGCGGAGGCAACTGGTCCGGCGGCTCGATCGTTGACGCTGAGGGCAAACTAGTCGGCCAGGTCAGCTACAATGGGAAGGTTTGGAAGGCGGGCGAGGATTTCAAGCTCGGAGCAACGCCGATCTTCAACCCCCATCCCGAAAAGTCCGAGCCGGCAGACAAGTTCGCATACGAGATCGCTCGGATCGAGGTTCCCGGGCTCGGCACGCTTGAGGCCCAGGGCTGCTTCCGCGCCGCGGTGATCAAGTCGATGCCGGGGAGCTTCAAGATCGACGGCCAGGACGTCGAATTCTATGTCAACGCGTCCTATAAGCCCAAAGGCAAGATCGCCTTCCATGGTCGCTCTTTGAGCGTCCTACCCGGCGGAGATCTACGGCAAAGCCAGCAAGCGCCGCAGGAGTTCTTCCTCGCCATCAAGGCTGCTCTCACCAAGTGGGCTGCCACGCCCGAGGCGCAGAAGCTCGTTATCCGAAACGACATCAAGGATCAGAACCGCTCCATCGGGTGGCACGATCACGCTATCGGTATCGCAAAGAAGCAGATCGCGGAGCACGAGGCCAACCAGGCAGCGATGCGAGAGCGCATCGCTGCCTATGAGCAGGAGCTTGAGCGGTTCGAGCGCGGCAGTTCGCCGAAATTGTAGCCCAGGCCATATTCTGCCTTCATGCGAGATTTGCCGCTCGCAAGAGGTAGGCCGCTAACCCTGGCAGCACGATGACGACCTCTATGGCGACAAACAACGGTCGATATCCTGGCCACGTTGTGGAAATCGTCCGTGCCATCTCGCGGTACATCCACAACAGGATCTGTGCGAACTTCAAATCCAACGTCTAATCCTTCCTGCGTTTCCCACTCCGTAGAGTCTTAGTTCGAGGGGATATGGGTGTTATAGTGAACACCGTGACGCCATCCTCTCTCAAACCCGTATGCGGATTATAGGGGACAGCCCACGGCAACGAATGCGGCCCGTGTGCTTTGCTCAGATCTTCATTAGGCTCCTCCCCTCATTGATCTGCGTGATTGTCCTTGAGCGCCGTCTGTGGAGTATAGTGTACGGGCCTCGCAGCACCGCGGAGCACGGATGTCATGTCGACGTATGCCGATTCCATCTACGCCGTAGCTGGTGCCTTGCTTCTCCCGCACACCGGACTGGCTGAGATAGTGTACGCCTGAGGGACGACGGCTCATTCGTCTCCCCTGTGGTCTTCTTCGTTATGTTCTGGTGGCAAGTTCATTCCTCCTCACGCGGCGTAGAGCCGCGACTTGGGAACGATCTCACGGGAGAATATGAACGTTATAGTAGACGCCTGCTGGAGAGGCCCAAGCGTCTGGGCCCACCGCTTGGGCCGAATGATTTCTCGTACCAAACCGCATCTCCTCACCCGGCGCAGTGCCGCTATCGGCGAACGATGCCGTTGGCGAGTATGTACTTTACAGACGATACCT
Organism: Hyphomicrobiales bacterium; assembly: GCA_930633495.1. NCBI lineage: Bacteria > Pseudomonadati > Pseudomonadota > Alphaproteobacteria > Hyphomicrobiales > Hyphomicrobiales bacterium. Next base: position 219,109 of record CAKNFJ010000002.1, read on the forward strand.
GGATGGATCTGATCCGCGGTCTCGGTCCATTTGTGGCTTTGGGTGCCGCTTTTTCCCACGGTCCTCACTCCTGAAGCGGGTAATGCCGCGTTCAGTGGCCATCTCATGCCGACGACTGCGAGTTATAGTATACAGCCGGCAAGGTGCGCCCATCCACCGATTCATGAATTGCGTCCTCATTCCTTGATGGACCGCACGCCGCACTCGCCGTAATCCTTGTAGGTCCCTTCCCTAGCGCGGAATCGAATATCGACCGCCGGGCACCACAGGATCAGGCTCGTGACCACTCAGACTGCCCCCACCGTCCGCCTCTTCATGAAGGAGCGCGAGATCATCCCGACCGAGGTGAACACGTTCTTCAATCGCCACCTCCGTCGCACCCTCGACAAGATCAAGGCCCAGCAGATCAAGGCCTTTGGCCACCTTGTTCACCCGGAGAGTGGCGAGCGCCCGCAGATCTGGCTCGTCGTCAAGGACGTCCTCAAGGCTCAGGTCGAGGTTCGCCTGGTCACCGACTCCGAACCGCTCCGCGCGTGGCTGAAGGAGAAGGGCGCGCCGATCGGCGAGCTGATCCAGAAGGAAGGCGTCGACGCCCCCGTCATCCACGAGAATCAGCCCGACGCGGCCTGAATTAACGCCGCATTCGTTGACCCATTCAAGGATCTCTCAATAGGGTTCTTTGAGTAAGGGAAGGATCGAATCGAGATGCTTGCTCAATCCTTGGATACAGATGCCCGCGACGTCATCAGCCAGCCTGGGACCGTTCGCCTGGATCGCCCCTTCGAAGGAACGATCAAGTGCCATCGCCTCATCCTCGAGGCTGGGGCTGCCGTGTCCGCGGATGTGCAGGTCAATCTCCTCGACATGCTCCCCGGCGCGCAGCTGACCGGTCCGGTTCGGGCTCGTGAGGTGCGCCTTCACCGTGAGACGGTGCTGCGCGGCGAGGTGCGCTCCGAGAAGATCACCACCTATGGCCAGATCATCGGCCTCTGTATCGCCGGCGAACTCCGCGGCGCGCGCTCGGCGACGTTCAGCGGTATCGTTGTCGCCGAATTCTTTGGCAGCGAGCCCGGATGCGAGATCAAGGGCGGCCTCCGCGCCGCGATCGGCCTCACCGCCCAGATCGAACGCCTCAATCGCGATCGCGAGAACATCCTTCGCTCGGGCCTGCTCGCCCCTGCCGATGTCTGGGCGACGCCAAGCGATCCGTTCGTCCTTTCGGATCAGGCGGCGCCGGCCGTTCAAACAGCGGTCCCGCCCGCTCCTCTGACGGTGGTTTCGCCTCAGGAGCAGCCTGCGCCTGTAGTGCAGAGCCCCACCGTGAAGCCATCGCTTCTCGACATTCGGCGCGTCTCGCTTGCGGCTGTCGCTTCCGCGGCGCCAGAGCAGCCCCGGCCCGAAACGGCAACGGTGCACGAGTTCAAGCCCCGCCTTTTCCCCTGATTGACTGAGAGAAGACTGACCAATGACCGATCAGAGCCCGCCTCCGAGTGACGGTGAAGGCATCGAGGTCTCCGAGCTGTCGGAGGTCTTCAAGCAGGACTTCCTGAACTACGCGATGAGCGTGATCGTTTCGCGCGCTCTCCCAGACGTTCGCGACGGCCTGAAGCCCGTCCATCGCCGCATCATCTATGGCATGGATAACGGCGGCTATCACTCCGACAAGCCGTACATGAAGTCCGCGCGCATCATCGGTGACGTGATGGGTAAATATCACCCGCACGGCAACCTGGCGATCTACGACGCGATGGTCCGCCTCGCCCAGGACTTCAAGATGCGTCACCCCCTGATCGATGGTCAGGGCAACTTCGGCTCGCCGGACGGGGATGCGCCGGCCGCCGACCGTTACACCGAAGCCCGGATGACCCGGCTCGCGCATTTCCTGATCGAGGACATCGACAAGTCGACCGTCGACTTCAAGCCGAACTACGACGGTAAGGAGCGCGAGCCTGTCGTGCTCCCGTCCCGCTTCCCGAACATCCTCGTCAACGGCAGCGCCGGCATCGCCGTGGGCATGGCGACGAACATGCCGCCGCACAACCTCACCGAGGTGATCGATGCGTGCCTCATCCTCCTCGATCGCCCGGAAGCTTCGCTCGACGACATCATGGAGGTCCTGCCTGGGCCGGATTTCCCGACACAGGGCGTGATCCTCGGTCGCAGCGGCATCCGGAAGGCCTACGTCACAGGCCGTGGCTCGATCATGATGTCGGGCGTCGCCGAGATCGAGACCGGCAAGCGCGGCAAGAACCACATCATCATCACGGAGCTCCCGTATGATGTGAACAAGGCACTTCTGATCGAGAAGATCGCGGACTATGTGACCACGGTCTCCAAGGCCAAGCCTGGCGACCAGAAGGTCGCTCAGTATGCGGTCTTCGGTGGCATCTCCGACATTCGCGACGAGTCGAACCAGGAATCCGTTCGCGTCGTCATCGACCTCAAGGCCGATGCGGAGCCGGCCGTCGTGCTGAACGCGCTCAAGCGCTTCACCGACTTCCAGACGACGTTCCCCTACAACGCGACCTGCCTGAACTCGCGCGGCAAGCCCGCCGAGATGGGGCTGATGACGATCCTGACGGAGTTCCTCGCGTTCCGGCGTGACTGCGTCCTGAAGCGCTCGATCCACGAACTTGACGTCGCCCGCGGCCGACAGCTGCGGCAGATCGCGCTCTACCTCGCTCTCGACCGCGTCGACCAGGTGGTCGCCCTGATCCGCGCGTCGAACAACGACGAAGACGCCGCTGCCAAGCTGATGGCGCTCGAATTCACCATCGACGACGAGCTTTCCCAGCTGCTGCTGGAGGCTGATCCTGACGCTACGCTCTCGGGGACGATGCGCCTGACGCTCGCCCAGGCGAAGGCGATCCTGGATGTCAGCCTGAAGCAGCTCAGCCGCATGGGCCGGGACAAGATCTCGGACGAGCTCCGGACGCTCGCCGGCAAGATCCGCGAGCTGCTGCCGATCATCAACGACCGTGTCGTTCGCGACAATGTCGTGAGGAACGAGTTCATCGAGATCCGCGAGAAGTTCGGCAACAAGCGGGTCACCCGTATCGAGAGCGTCGAAGCCGACGAGATCGATGACGAGTCCCTGATCGAGCGCCGCGACATCGTCGTGACCCTGACCAACTCCGGCTACGTCAAGCGCACCGAGCTCTCGGCCTATCGGGCCCAGCGCCGCGGCGGCAAGGGCAAGACCGGCATGGATACGAAGGACGATGATTTCGTCACGTCCACGATCGTCTGCACCACCCGCACGCCGCTCCTCGCCTTCACCGCGCGCGGGCATGCTTACAAGATCAAGGCTCACCGCCTGCCGGAAGCGAATGCGAACGCCAAGGGGCGTCCGATCGTCAACGTCATCGAGCTGAAGGACGGTGACACGGTTCAGTCGCTCGTGGCGCTGCCCGAGGACCGCACAGCGCTCGAAGACATGAGCCTGCTCTTCGTCACCGACTTCGGCGACATCCGGCGCAACAAGGCGACCGACTTCTCTGACCTCAACCGTCGGGGCAAGGGCGCCATGAAGCTGGAGAACGAGGACGGGTCGACGAGCGGCCGCCTGGTTACCGTGTTGCCGGCTGGCGAGAAGGACGACGTCCTCCTGGCGACTGCCCTTGGGCAGGCGATCCGCTTCCCGGTCTCCGACATGCGGGTCATGCAGAGCAATTCTTCGACCGGCGTCCGGGGCATCGCTTTCAAGGACAAGGCAGGCGCCGACCGCGTCGTCAGCGCGACCGTGCTGCCGCACAGCGAGGCCTCAGTCATCGAGCGCAATGCCTATCTCGCCAAGGGCACGATCTTCATGAAGGAAGGCGAGCTCAAGGACGAAGCCGGTCAGTCGACCGCACCGGCCTCCGTGACGGTCACGCCGGCCAATGACCCCGAGCGCCCCGATCGCGTGAAGGTCAGCCTCAATGTCGATCGGATGGTGGAGCTCGCCAACGAGGAACGCTTCCTGCTGACGGTTACCGCCAACGGCTTCGGCAAGCGTGTCTCCAGCCACGAGTACCGGGTCACCGGTCGCGGCGGCAGCGGCATCTCGGCCGGCGTATTCAACGATACGACCGGCGACCTGGTTGCCTGCTTCCCCGTCGACGAGGCCGATGGCCTCGTGCTCGTCACCGACGGCGGTCAGGCTATCCGGACCAATGTCAACGACGTCTCCGTCTACGGACGCGATACCCGCGGCATGCGCGTCTTCTCGCTCCCTGAAGGTCACAAGGTGACGGGCGTCGCCCGCATCTCCGATGACACGGGTGAGGAGGAAGCCGCTCCGCTCACGACCTCCAATCAGGGAACTGAACAGTGACCACTCTCCATGAACTGTTGGCGGAAGCCGACCGCATCGCTCTCGCTCGGTTGGATTTCGAGCCTCTGGTGGCCCCGCTTCGGCAGCAGGCCGACGCGCTGAAGGCACAGCTCGCGATCATCGAGGCCGAGATCTCGACCAAGCTCAAGGGCCGGCACTCGCTGGACGAGGAGTTCGAAGCTGTCGGTCGCAAGATCGAGAACCATGGTGTCGATCGTGACACCCTGGAGCAGCTCGTGGAGACCCGCATGCAGCTCCTGACGGGCGCAGGCATCGTCGTCATTCCGGCATCTCCCGCCCCCGCACCGGCGCCGTCGACCGCAGCGTCCGCCGCCCCGGAAGCGGGCGTTGCGGCGCAGGAGGAAGACAAGCAGAACCCCGCTCGCCAGCGCCGGACTCGATCGACCCCGGTCGTGACCGCCGACACGAGCGCAGTGGCGCCGGCACCGGCGAAAGAGGAAACGCCCGCTCCCGACGCGGCGGCGCCCGCGGGCAACCAGCCGGCGAGCGCGGAGGAAGAGGCCGCAGGCGCGGTCACGCACTACATGGCCATCGAGCCGGAGAAGATCTCTTTGAGCCCGCAGGCCTTCCAGGGCGAGCATGCTGCAGAGCCCTCTCCTGAGGACGCTGCCGGCGAAGGCGCTGAGGACGCTACGGTCGACGGCGAGGAAGTTATGAGCCTCCCGGAGGCTGAGCCCGCCAATGACGATGCGCTGGCCGTGCTGACCGCTCGTGAGCAGGAGCCGATCAACATCCCGGAGACGCTGCGGTCCGATGCCCCGGCCGCGCCGGAAGGCGATCCTGAGATGCCGGCCTTCCTGATGTCGGCGGAACCGGCCATCTCTGCTCCTCCTGTCCCGGCCGCCGCGATGCCGCAGGACGAGTTCGTCCCGCCCTTCCTCGCCCACTCGTAATCCAGGAGCGTCCGCGTGCTGCGTCGATCCCATTCACTGCCGGCCGGGCTTGTCCTGATGACCATGGTGCTGGCCGGATGCCAGACCACGGCCAAGCCGCCTGAAACGGGCTCGGTTCAGACTGCGGCCGCTGCTGTCGATCCAGACATTAAACGCATCCTGGCCGGCGGCGGCCTCGACCCCAGCGCACCGGCTGCCGTTGCCGGAGCTGCACCGTCTGTGAAAGCTGCCGGCATCGCTCCTGGCCTGGTACCGGTGGCGCCGCCTCCAGGCAGCGCTGCAGCGGCGGCATATGCAGCGCAGCAGCCTGCACAGGCGAACCCGCTGACCACCCCCGGTCAACCGTTGAATGTCACCCCGGCGCAGGCTGGTGTTTCCCCTGCTGCGACGCCGATCGCCGCCGCCATCGCTTCTGCCGGCCATGGCGCGAGGGGCAAGGGGGCTCGCAAGCGCGGTCGCGTTGATGCGCCGCTACCCCAGATCGAGGTCACCCAAGGCGCTCCGGTTCAGGCTCACCCTGCTGTACCGGTCGTCGGCGCACCGCTTCTCGCAGCCGGCAGCGGCGTCCTTCCCGTACCTGTTCCTGGCGGCGTTCCGACTGCGGCCACTGCGCCGGCACTTCCTGCGGGCCTCACAACGTCGATGATCCCGGCGCCGCTTGCGCCCCAGATGATCGATATCACCGGCCCGAATGCACGCCCCAGAGCCGAAGCTCCTCGGGCGAAGGCTGCCTCTGTCGCCGAACCGGCTCCCGCGCCGGCGCCGGTCGCTCCGGAGCCCTACGTCCCGAAGATCAAGCGGTTCTGATCGCCATCAATCCTTGATCGGATGAAGGATTGCATCGAAGGTCTTTCTGACGACTTGGATTGGTGTGATGACTCGATTCGCTTCCCGTTGGATTCTGGCCTGCGTCGCCGTTCTCACGATTGCGGCCGCTGACGTCTCTCCTGCCCTCGCCAACTGGCTGAAGGTCCGGGACGCGGCAATGACTCTGCGCGAAAGGGGCCGGTCTCAGGAAGCCTATGAACTCGTTGCCCAGACGGGCGTCACGACCGTCGCTCACGAGGTCGATCGTAGCTTTATTGCCGGCTTCCTGGCCCTGCGCGTCCTTGGTCGCCATGACCTCGCGCTCGCCCATTTCAAAAACATGGCGGTCATGACAGCCAGGTTGCGCCCGAGCGACGATCCCGCTGGGCATCGTGCGATGGCCGGCTACTGGCTTGGCCGCACGTTGCAGGTCATGGGCCAGGCCGATGAGGCGAAGACGCTGTACACGACCGCGGCAATGTACAGGAACACCTTCTACGGGCTGCTGGCGGCCTCCCAGGCGGGACTATCCGACACCCGCGCCGCAATCGCGCCCGCAGCACCCGCTTATCCACGACCGCAGCTCTTCTGGCACGACCCGCGGATGAACAGCGAATTGGTGCTGGCTATCATCAAGACGGAGAGCAATTTCCGTACGACGGCGGTCAGCTCGGCCGGCGCCCTTGGCGACATGCAGCTGATGCCCGGCACCGTCAAAGCGATCTCCCGGAAGACCGGCGTTCCGCTCGATCCGAGGATGGTTGCCAGCAACCGAAACTACAACGTCGCCGTTGGCTCCCACCACTTCGCGGACCTCTTGGCGAAATATGCTGGCAACGTCACCTTGGCCGCAGCGGCCTACAACGCCGGCTCTGGCGCCTCAGATGGCTGGATCGCCCGCTTCGGAGATCCTCGCACGAACAGCATCGACATCGTCGATTGGATCGAATTGATCCCGTTTCGGGAGACGCGAGGCTACGTGAAAAAGGTAGTCTCGAACTACGTGGCTTACCTCAGCACGGGGACATCCTCGGTCACGGCCAGCGCGCGCTGAGCGTTCGGTTATGCTCGATATCGGGCAGTAAAAGCGCACAATGTGCGCCTTGCTCTAGCCTCTATGTTTGTGGATATAAGCTCCGCTTCACCGCCAGCTTTCTCGACTCCGATTTCTACCTGTCATAGGTAGGAATCGCGGGCGGTTTTCCGCGCTTTTTTGTGGTGCGAATGCGTCGGGACAATCTATGATTTCTGAGCATCTCCTGCTTGATGAAATTCGTAGAAAGCCAGCCTCATTCGCCGAAATTTGCCGCCGCAACGGTCTCACGAGTGTTGGCGACAGAACCAAGTTCAGAACAATACTTAATCGCCTCAAGTCCAGGGGCGTAATTGCTATCGTGACGTATCAAGGCCGCGCCTTTCCGAGCGGTGGAAGCCCGTTCTTATATATCACGACTGAGCCTAGAACTTTCAGAGCGGCCCTTGAGGCGGGGCTTGCCCTCGGATTCGATGTCGAGGTTGATACCGCGCCGCCTGAATATCAGTCGATGGAGACGCAGGCGGTCCTCAGAGGCGAAAGCCCGGAAGGCGAGCCGGTTCTCGAACGCCCGTCTATCCCTTCGCCAGAACGGATGTCTGAGGCGCAGGCCGGCGCCGGGTTCAAGCCTGAACCGGCAACCGCGTCAGCAAGCAGGAAGCCATTGTCTCCTGATGAGTGGCACTCCCTGGCGGATGTGGGCCGCTACTATGGCCTTTCCGGTTCCGAAGTGGTCGAGCGAATGCAGCGGGGGATCGCGAGCGGTGCGTTCCAGTGCATCGACCTGCTCGGGCGACCGACGACGCCTGATCAGGACGCCCGAATAGGCGTGTCCGGCCTTGAACCGACCGTCCTCATCTCCCCTCCTTCCGAACGGACCGGAGAGGCCACATTCGCTTTCCTGGAGTTCATCAGGGTTCTCAAGGATGAAGTGGTGGCCATCCGGGATCTGCCCGAGAAGCTCGGCTCATCGGTCGAGACTGCGCATGAGTTTTTGTGTTTCGCAATCCGAGGCGAACGGGTCCTGTTGGGCGCGAGCTCTCCGCCTCGACCTACCGACCTGGTCAGCCTCAGCAAGAGCCGACACGTTCCGTTCCTCATCGCAGCAGACCTTCGCGGAAGCCTCATCGGCGACGTCGCGTTCAAAGTTAGCGATATCGCCCGCGTTCGACGCTGTAGCGATGACAAGGTCGTAAGCGCTGTCCGCATTCTCGCGTACCAGTCGGTGCCAGCTTTGGCGACCTGCTTTGCCAACGATTTCAGGCCGCTTTGGGCGAGTGAGGTGGGATCGGAGACGGTTATTCGTCCAGGCGACTTCCGCCCACCTTCGAAGTCACGTCACGAGGCGAAGCCGCCAACGCCTCTTGAGGTCGACAAACTGTTTCCCCAAGCCCGGCCGGCGTGGCCACCCCCATTATCATCAGCAGACAGGGATCGTGCGGCTGGACGTCGGATATCAAACGCACCAGTATCGCCGTTCTTGCGAGAGCTCACGAACCTGCTTCAGCCGGGAGACGCCCCGCCGCCGCAGCTGCCTTCTCTCGAAAGAGAGACGCGAACCGCCGAAACTCCAAGGCGTGCGGCTGCCGACGAGACACCTCGCCTCCCTTTTACGATCGACGACACGCGAGAGCTCCGTTCTGTAGCCAAGGCGACCAGATCCGGCGCGGCGCGCATAGAAGTCGTCGATGGATCGGCGGGCCCTGCGCTGCAGTCACGGGCTTCGACAGATGTCGCTCTTCCTGCTCTTCTAAAGGAGCCTCTCACGATCGAAGAGCTCGTTATGCGGTCAGGGAGGCGCCGCTCCGACGTGATATCCTCCCTTGAGGCGCTCGCCGCCGGCGGGGATCTCAGCCTTGCCAGTAAGGAAATGCCTCATCGCTATTTGCTTGGCCAGAGCGCACCAAGCGACGATCCGGAGGCTCTGACTACGGCAGAAGCGCTGATAGAAGATCGAGCAATCGATGATGACGATGGTACTCCCCCTGGTAAGGCGCTGAAACGGATTGAGGCTGCGCTTTGGTTCCCCCGGGATTTGATCGCGCTCTCAGCCGAGGTGCGCATGGCTCCTGGTGAGGTGCGCAAAGTCCTTGATGGAGCAATCGGCCGCACGATCCTTGCGACCGGAACCCCCGGCGGCCGCGACGAGAGGTTCAGCGCAGGGCCTCAGGTCAAACAGAAGCTCGCCTCGCCCGAAGTGCTTTCGCTTTCCGACGCGGTGTACCATAGCACGGCAGACGGCCCGGTCTTTCTGGCCGAATTGAGCACCCGGTTCGAGGAGCACGCCCAGCTTCTGCCCTTCGCTGTTGCTCGGCTGACAGGCCTCGGGCTCCTGGTCCGGGTCGGCAATGCGCTTCGCCGGCCAATCCTCGTCGGCGCAATTCTCGATTATTGCTGGATTCCGCGGACCCGCGTCGCGCTGGATATCGAGTTCCCTCATATCGGGGAGGCTGCAATTTTAAGGGCGATCGAAATCGGAGCTATCCACCAAGCGGGCGGAAAGTATCTAGCGGGTAGCGGTAAAGCGACGCTGCCATAAAGAACACCCGCCACCATCCTTAACGGAGTTCCTCCCCGCCGTTTTGAGGGGATCATCACCTTCAAGCAGTTGCGCTTGCCCATCGACGTTCTCTAGCCTCCGACTCAGGAGGCATGCCGAATGACTGAGAAATCGGATTGGGTCGTACGTCTCTCCCGCGCCGGCAAGTTCGCGGGAACAGCGCGTGTCCGCGGCGACGACATGGCGGATGTCCTGGCGCGCGCGGCGCTAACCTTCCCCGGTTGTGTGATCCGGGGTATTCGCCAGGCGCACCCAGGCGAGTTCGAGGGGCAGTCGGCCCGATCTTCGGGAAGCGCTCTACCGGCCGAAACGGCGCTTGGCGCCGCGATGAAGCGAGCTCAAGATCAGGTTCGCCTGTCGCAACGCTAGGCTGCCATCGCTTTCCGGCAGATGTAGCTGCGGTTCTGCCGGGAGCCATCGAGCGGTGTGATGACACCGGCTTTGATCAGCTTGTCGATGATGAGACGAGCGCCGAAATCGCTCGACCCGATCGCGCCGGCGATATCCTGCGCTGTCTGGATGGGGCGCTGCAGGAACAGTTCGATTGTTGGGCCGCTTCGCGACGTTTCGCGCTCACGCGGAAGCAGCGCGGATAGGTCGGCTTTGACCCGCGCGAGCGTGTTGAGCGCCTCATAGGTACGAGAGGCGCTTTCCTCGACGGCGGCGTAGAAGTGAAGGAGCCAGGCCTCCGGGTCGACAACTGCCTCGTTGGTGAGATCCGCGTCGCGCGCCAATGCCCTGGCAAGGCCGCATTGAACCAGAGGCGCCTTGAATGCTCGCTGGATCAAGAACGGCGCCAGGAGCAAGGCCATCCGTTTGCCGCGGCCGTCAAAGGCGTGGCCCACCCAGATCTGCCGGACGCACTCGGCGACCACCTCCGGTGTGGCCGTGGTCAATGCGCTTCGGATCGGCGCGAGGATCTCGTTGATCGAGGCCTCATGTCGCCACTGGGCGGCACCAACGTCGCGATGGCGGTTCGATGTCTCAGACTCTCCCCAAACAGCGGCGATCCAGTCGAGCGGATCTTCTTCGCTGGCTGGGCCGGCGATGGAGCGGAGGATTGCGCTATGAATGCAGGGTGCGAGCCGTTGCTTCAGCGTCGAGAGCTCGTACAGGTCATCGATCAGCAGATGACACAACGTGACCTCCTGCAGCAGCTCGCCTTCGGAGGCCTGCATCACCGCAAGGGTCTCTGACCGCGCAAACCACGCTCGCGCGATCTCAGGGTTGCGGAAGTGCCTGGTGTATTCATCGAGCCGGGCCATGGCCGCGAAGGCCGCGGCCAATGCATGGGCCTCGGTCAAGGATTGCTCCTAGTTCAGCGTCGGCGGAATCGAGTCCGTCGCTTCCTGGGAACGAGTCTCCACCGGAATTCCGATATTGACCAGCGTGTGAGCGATCGCGTCACGCACGAGGTTGGCCAACTCGACGAGGTCTAGCGCTTCAGGTGCCAGCTTGGCTCTCGTCTGGGTTTCGTTTGAGACGAGATCAGCAAGCGGGAACCAGGCCGGGTACTGCGTCGCGGTCTGCCCGGTCGCGTTCCAGCTACCGGCATGGATCGATGCGAGCCCAGCAAAGCTGCGGGCAGCACAGCGTTCGACAAATTCATGATCGCCTGTTCGATGAATCGCGATCGACGCAGCGAGCTGCATCAACCACGGCATCATATCGGCGAGATTTCCCGTGCATTGGATCGGAAACAGGCTCGCGACATAGTAGGCAAGGTCGGAGGCGACGACCTCGTCAAATTCCGCCGGCGAGCCGTCCCAGGCGACCATCGATGGGCCGAGGCCGATAATCAGGTCCATGGGGCTGAGCTCCCAGCCGATCTGATCGGCGAGCGCCCGCGACAATTCAGGCTCGAAGCCGGAGATCGTCAGCTGCCGCGGCGAGCGGCCTTCTTCGGCTCCAACCTGCGGGTCGTAATAGAAGCGCAGAGAGCTGGAGATCCCCACCAGCAATCGCTCTGCGGCCTCCCGGTACTGCTTGGCCACCTCTGAGGCGTGCGCGGCGATGTCGTGGCCGTCGCCGACGGCGGCTTCAGCGCGGTTCAGTTCGTGGTCGACTGTGACAGCAGGCAATCGATCCTGTTCTGATTGGCTCCCCGTCCAAAAGCTTGGATCCCGGCCTGCTGGCCTCTCGGCGTTATTCTCACGCGGCATTCTAGGCTCCTCGAACCGGCTCACACCTAGAAATGGTGCGGAAATTCCTGCCGGCAATCCTCAACGCAAGTTAATCCTCATTAACTTGCCCTTCCTCGTAACAAAACAATCCTCAAAACTCGGTGAATCCACCATGGATTGAGCGAGCCGATTTCCTTGCTATGTCCGATAATCCCCTCTTCTCGGTCCTCAATCCGTAGCCCCTCAAAATGCCCTCCGCAAGGTGCATTTTTGGCCTCCGAGACCGCTGTTTTCGTTGATAGCAAGAGCAAGCTAAGGCCAGTTAGCTTGCTTTCATCAAATTTGAGGCATTTCTCACCCAAAACGTTCGCAGATGGCCAGGTAAAGGTGTCGCGTGGCCGCTGGGGCATTTCGGCCGCGCTTCCGGCAAGATCCTTCTTGCCGTGTGCAAGGAATTCTCCGATCCTTTCGGGCGATCCTTGGAGAGAAGCTGCTTTGGATACCCCTGGGAGCGCATTGGCACCCGTCACTTCCGCCGGCCTGCCAGCGGATCTGGGCGATGCCGTTCGGCGCATTCTCGAAGAAGGCAGTGCGGCCAGCACACGGCGCGCCTACGCGTCCGATCTTCGCTACTGGCTGGGTTGGGGAGACCTCAACTCGATCTCGGTGCTTCCGTGCTCGATCGAGCACGCGATGATGTTCGTCGTCCACCATGTCGACGAGATGCCGGCACAGATCGATGTTGGCCTGGTCGAGCTTGGGGTGAAGAAGGCCTCTGGCTTGCCGGCCCTCTCGTCTCTTAGGCGCAAGATTGCGGCGATGTCAGCAGTCCACCGATCCCGCGGCTACGCGAACCCGTTCGAGGATCCGCGCTTTCGGATGCTGATGAGCAAAGCCGGCCGCGTCGCACTCAAGCGGACCGGCTACTCGACAAATCGGAAGACGGCCTTGGTCCTGGAGCAATTGGAGCCATTGCTGGCGACGTGCCAGGGGGATCTCCGTGGATTGCGAGATCGGGCGATCCTGCTGTTCGCCTTTGGAAGCGGCGGCCGCCGGCGGTCAGAAGTGGCGTCGGCGGTATGCGAGCGCCTTACCGGTCATGGCGAGGAATACGTCTACCAGCTCGGCGTGACCAAAACTCATCAGGATGGTGACGCTGGCTCTGTTCCCGTGGCCGGCCGGGCTGCGATCGCGCTGCGCGCCTGGCTCGAAGCGTCAGGGATCAGCAAAGGGCCGATCTTCCGAGGCGTTGGTCAGGATGGCGTGGTCCTCGATCGCGCCATCAGCGATCGCCAGATCAACCGGATCGTAAAGGCGCGCGCGAAGGCGGCTGGCTTCGATCCGTCGGCGTTCGGTGCTCACTCCCTGCGGTCAGGCTTCATGACCGAGACCGGCCTGCAGGGGATCAGCTTGATGGAGGCGATGGAGCTGTCCACCCATCGCGATGTTCGGGTTGCCGCCCGCTATCACCAGGCGGGGCGCGGTCTCCGGAACAAGGCCGCGCGCTTACTCGATTGAGGCCGTCGTCGCTCACATGCCCATAGCAGGCGCCGGCTCTTCGCTCAGCTGAAGATCGATCTTTCGGAGAGTATCCTCGCGCCACTCGCGCAGATCACCGACCACGCTAAGCACGTCGTCGATGCCGGACGGCGCGAGCTTTGCGGCAACCGAGGCGACGGTCGTCGTCCTGTCGAACAAGCGGAACTCGAAGCCCGCGCCCGTCGAATTCACGCGGCAGGAAAGCCCTTCGACACAATCGTCCGGCGTGGCATCGGAGAATTCCGTCTGCGCCGAGTTGTGATAGCCTTCGAAGGTTCCCGCCGGCCGTTGATCATAGCCAGGCACGAAGGAAGCGCTGGCGATAGCGCCCAGGACAGCTTCTACCTGCCCAATATCGCTGCTGAACAGGATGAACTCCGGATGCGGCGCTGAGGCCGGAGTCGCTGACTGGTCCTCCTGCCGGGTGGCCTTGAGCCAGTAACTCTCAGTGGGTTCGCATCCGACTTCACCGTAGATGTCGGCTTCAACGAACAGCCCGAAGATGCGCTGCGGCGCAGCGCCGTTGGTCGCGAAGCCCAGAAGGCCCGCAGCCTCGTCGAATGCAACCGTCTTCGACGTGTTGAAGAAATGGGGCTCGTCGCTCATCGATCTTCCTCGTTATCTACGCCGATGCTATGGGCGCCCCTTGCAAGACAGAAATGCTGATGAGCCCCGATCAAGATGAGCGCATCAGCCCATGGAAGGCCGCGCACCCTCCTGGTCGAGCCAAGCGGCGAATGTGCTTTCCAGCTCATCGATCCGCCCGCCATCCACCTCGCGGACGCCATCGGCGCGTAGCTCGACCGCCTCGCTTCGCGCGTCATCACTGAGCGAGTCGAGGAGACGCTCGGTTGGGCGTGAGCCGTTTCCCTTGTCGAGCGCCACGATCCGGGTGCGGCCGCGCCCATAAAGCCGGTCGATCAGCTGGATGGAGGCGTCCATTTCCTTGTGAATTTCGCGCAGGCGCTTCGGGGTCAGCCCCATGGAGATCTCGGTCAAAGCCTGCGCGAACGCCGAGTTATGGTCGGTAGGAGCGTAAATATGGGCGCATTCGTGAGCTGCGAGCGAAATGATCGCATGCCGATCCTCGGCATTGCCGGCGCTATAGCGGAGCTGGCACTCCTGATCGAGGGGATTGAGCAGAAAGTAGCGCAGATCCTCCTTCGCATCCGGTCTGTGGAAGACCGCCTCGGGGATGCTGTAGCCATAATCCCCCGAGAGGGACTGCCACTGGTGACGCGGCAACGCCAGTACCCAGCCCACTGAATATGGGAACGAAGGCGTCTTAGGCAGCCTCTCCGCGGCAATGGCGAGGCACTGCTGAACCGCGACCTGCCAGATCGCCAGCAGCTTGCGGGCCTGGAGCCCCTCACCGTTCGGCAGATCCCAATTTCGCGGGTCGAGACGCCTTCCCTGGGCATGGAAGGCCCGGGTCAATTTTTTCGCGAGAGCCGGATCGAGCTTCTCGTCAGCCTGCAGGTTCTCCTTATAGATGGGCACGTCGTGCAGGTCCGAGAGTTTGTCCCGGTTGAGCGCGGATTCAGCTTCGTCGGCGAGCGCCTGATGAAGCTTGATGGAGTTCACAAGGTGGCCGAGCAGCGGACCGGAAGCGACTTCCATCGCCTTCCGCGGTCCGTAGCGATCGAGAGCGGTAAGGAACGCCTCGCTCTGCTGCCGGCCGGAGAAGCGTTCAAGGATGGTGCCCTCGACGGAGCCGCGACCTTTCAGGCCCTCGAAGAGCTTGTGGAATTCGGCCGCAGGCACGTTCTCCAGGCCGTCTTTCACGAACCCATCGAACTGCCAGTCGCTGAACCAAATGCTCTGGCTCGCCTCAACCCGCTCTGCCAGGCGCTTGCTCCGGCTCGTCCTGAAGCCGGTGACCGCGGTCGGCGCCGCGAAATCGATCTCGACTTTCTCAGGGCGAGAACTGAGCAGGCCTTTTCCACCCTGAAGAACCGTGAACTCGGTCTTCGGCTTGCCTCGGAGCGCAGCGTCCGTGTCGGTCGCCATGCGCTGTGAGAACTCCTCCAGCGCCGTTTTGTACTCATCCCGGAGTGCATCCCGGTTCGAGGTCATTACCTCTCGCGCGAGGGAGGGGTTCAGCTCCAGAATGAGAGTGTGCTCAGTGTTGCCGGAGCTCGTCTCGAACATCAGCGCGCCAGACGAACGCACCAGGATCTTGCCAGCAGGAAGACCGTGGTCCGATTTCGGATCCACGAGCTTCATTTCGCCGAATGCGATGTCGGACGCACCGTCCCCTGCGGGCAGGATCTCAATCTTGGGGTTTTCCCGCCAGCCGTCGTTGATCCGGTGATTTTCGACACGAGCCAGGATCTTGGCAGCGGGCTTGACCGCGACCTTCTTCGTCTCGATCAGCTCGCCGTTGAGCGTCACCTTCGCCTTGATCGCGCTCCGGCTGAGATAGGCGTGAAGCGTCTCCTTCATCCGCTCAACCGTTGGCCGGCGCTCCGCCGACTTTGCGTCCTGCGGATTGAGATCGAGCTCCACGCGGCAGCCCTTGGCCTTCCGCGGGCCCTGCGCAAGCGCCTCGTATTCCTGCTCCAGCAGGTCGATCTCGCGCTGGTGGAACAGCTGAGCCTGCGCATCGCCGGCGGCCGCCGCCTTGCGATCGCGAGCCTGATCGAGCCAGTGATCGATTTCCCGCAGAGCCTGGTCGCGCGATCGGAGCACATACTCGGCACCGACGCCTTGGGCCCAGCGATCGCCGGTCCTGATCGAATAGCGTGGCTGTGAGAATGTCGTCATCAGGCGAGCCCGGCCGAATCCGCCGACCGATTCGCCGGAGCTCTTCGTGGAGCCGTGCAGCGAGAAATAGACGTCCTCCAGAACCTCAGGGGTCATGCCGACACCGTCGTCCTGGTAGGCCACCCGCGTTACGATGGGGCATTCCGCTTCCCGCCCCAGAACGCCGCGTCCGAATTCGCTCGTAATCGAGATGTCGATGTTCCTCGCACCGCCATCGACGGCGTTCTGAATGAGCTCGCGATGGAGGCTTGCGGTCCAGTCCTCGTAGGCCCTGTCGCGCTCAGCGACAAAGAAGCTCCTGTTGGATCGGACCTGCGCAATCGTGCCGATGATATCGCTGTCGCTCATGACGCGCCCTTAGTTCACCAGATGCACGACGATCGTGCCCGTTCTCACAGGGCGCAGACCGTCCATCCTGACGATCATGGCTTCCGATTGATCGATGACCTCCGCCCGCAGATCCTCCGGGATGATCTCCTCGATCTCCCGAACGGCCCCGCGCGCGAGCGCAAACAGGCACTGGCCTCCGGCGCGCTTCACAAAGAAGCCGGTAGCCTCATCGAGGGTCGGATCGTCGTGAACGATCGTGACCCCTGCCTGATTGAACGCGATATCGATCATGGATTACGCCCTGAGATGAACTTCAGCGGGGGCAGCGAAAGGCACAATCCCCCACGCCGTCCTTTGCTGGATGACGAAATGGTAGACCGACTTCCGGGAATCTGGAAGGATTGTGATATCGGTCCTTTGTGTTGAATCGATTCTGGGTTCCTTTTGCATGTCCGCTTCGACCTCCCGGCGACAATTTCTGATGGGACTCGGTCTCGGCGCGTCTGCGATTTTCGCAGGCTTGCCCAAGTGCCTTGCCCAGCCGGCTGTCGAGGCGGCGCAGAAGTCGATTCCTCTTCGCCTGCTCAATCCGAACACGCGTGAGGCCTACGACCTGGAGCTGTTCATCGGCGACCAGTGGAATCCGGTTGCCTTGCAGTGGTGCCATTGGCTGATGCGCGACTGGCGCCAGCAGACCGCTGTCGAATGCGATCGCCGCCTCTATGCGGCCTTGTACGTCCTCCAGCGCTACTTCTCGGAGAACGGGCGGATCACCATCAACTCCGGCTTCCGCACCCAGAAAACCCAGGAGGCGCTGCGCGAGGCGGGTTATGGCCCGGCGGTGAACAGCTTGCATCTGCGAGCCAAGGCCGTCGATTTCACGCTCCCCGGCGTGAGCATGCGCAATGTGGCTCGCGCCACTTGGGCTCTCAAACTCGGCGGCGTCGGCTATTACGAGGACATGAACTTCGTCCACATGGATTCCCGCGGCGCCCAGGCCCGCTGGGCTGACTCATTCCTCTGACGGGCGCTTGAGGGTTTCAGGCGACGGCAATAGCCTCCCGGATACGACCTTTTGAGGGCCCCGCTATGCCTCGCGTCATCGATTTCAGCCACCGGAACCAGACCGAGTGGTCAGAGAGCCGTCTGCCTGAACCGGTCTATGGGGAGCGGGAGATACGCCCCGAAGAGCTCATTGCTCTCAGCGAGGCATTCAACAGCCCTGTGACGGGCTTCACGCCCCAGTTTTCGACCTATGGACGCTCGATTGACCTACGCTCGCGCGCCGAGCTTCCAGATGACGCTCACAAGTTCCTGTCCGAAAATATGACCGGGCCCTGGCTCTGGAGCGAGCACTGGGCCAATCACGGGCACTCGCTCGATCTGGCTGTCTACATTGAGCGAAGGCCCGACCAGGAACGTTTCCTCGCTGCGTTTGGGGAGACGTTCGGCTTCACCGAGCCCAGTTCATTTGACCTCGGATGCCTCGCGGTGAACCGGGGCGTGCTTCCGCCGCTGACGGCACTGGAGTCGTTCTCGAAGTGGGGAACGAAGCATTCCGGCTTTCGGTGGCTGCCAGCTGAGGACATCGGCCCGCGCGGTATGCGCGTTGCCTTCGATCACGCTGGCCTCGAGGCCGAATTTGTCGCGCGCTGGGGCGATCGAATGATCGTTCGTGAGACCGATGAAGGCCGCCTCTATGAGGCGGATCTGACCGGCACCTCCTGGCGCGACGATCCAAGTGGTTGGCTTGGAGCGAACTCGGCCGTCGGTTCGATCGCCGGGCGCTCATCAATTCCCGGCGAGCCATACAAGTGGGTCGTCGAGACACGCTTCGCCGACGTTGCCGCCGCGCTCAAGCGTGACTGGGGTCATTTTTTCAAGCCGGATGCAACTGGCCTCATCTTCAGCGCGGACGAATACCCACGCATCCCCGAGCGTGTCGTGCCCGATGACTTCCTCGCCTATCTGCGAGGCGAAGCGGAGGACTTCGCGGCCCCACACCTCTCCGCCATCGGCGGGGCAACTCCGGTCGGCCCCGCTCCTTAGACTGGCTCCTCAGCGGGTTGCGTCAGCAAAGAGGGAAGGTCGCTCGACCTTCCACTCGATCTTGGCGGTGCGAAGCACCTCGTTGAGGACGCTTTCCTGCTTCCAGGCTGCATACTCAGTCTTGAGCACTTCCAGCGCCGGCTCGGCGAGGCTCTCGAACTTCCGCCGCGGGCGATTGAGGACGCCTTCGACGATCCAAATTGACCAAGTCCCGCTCTTGGCCCGAACTGGGCCGCCGATGTCGCCCATTCGCGGTGTGCCTAGATCGATGCCTTGGCGCCACTTCCAAAGGAAGCCGGAGTCGACCCGCGCTTCCAGAGCGAAGGGGGCCCCCTCACCTTTCGGTCTGTTCTCGATCGCGGCGAAGTCAAATGCATCCTTTGCCTGCGCTCTGGCTGCCCTGGCCTCTCCCTCGGTTGCGAAGGACAGGATCTTGACCTTGTAATCTGCCCCCTCGGTCAGGCGCGCCCAAAAGTCGCGAAGATCCCCTTCGGTCGATTTCAGAATGGCGTCCTGCCCAAGCTTCTCGTTCCAGAGGAAGGCGAGTAGCAAGTCTTCGTCGATCTCGCCGAGCTTGCCCTTTCTGGCTTCCTCCAGGCTCTGCTTGAGCCTGGGGTCGTCGGCGTATCCGGCGCGCCGCGCCGCCCGGGCGAACGCGACGCTCGATACAAGGTCGCCTAACGAGGCCGTTGCCACGTCCTGCTTAAGGCGATCGGGAATCGAAACACTGCTGCCCCGATCGCGTGAAAGCGCTTCGAGCTGCCGAGATACGAACTCGTCGACATGCTGGCGTTCGATCACCACGCCGTCGACAACCGCGAGCTCCTCGGCGGCAGCACAAGAAAACGCCGCGGTCAGGGCAATCGCGGCGAATAGGATACGCTTCATGGTGTTTCCTCAGAACTCGTTCGTGGGAATCGAGATTCGGCGTGCGAGATCGGTCCAGCTCTCCGGAGCGGGCTCCTTCCACTCGATCTTCGCCGCGGCCAAGGCCGTCGAATAGGCTGAGCGCATCTTCAGGAAGACGCTCATCCCTCGCAGTGAAGCCATCTGCTTTTCGTCGAGCTTATCGAAGGCCGGCGTCGGAGCCGTTTCGACCTTTTCGACGAGCCAGATCGAGCAGAGCGGCCATTCACAAAACGGACCGCCAATAGTGCCCGCGTCGGGAGCGTCGATCGAGAGCCCCTGCAGGCGCCATGCCCAAGCACTTGTCGCCTCCATCACGTCCTGGGTCTGCGACGTTGCGGCGTCCTGCTTGGAGCCGAACATCCGGACGGCCTCGGCATCGAAGCTGGCGCGATCCACGATGGTCTTCAGAGCCTCGGTCGCGGCCTGACGAGTGGGATAAGTGAGGAAGCGAAGAGAGTAGCGTGGCCCGGCACTCGCCTTTTCGTAGAAGACCTTCACGCGAGCGGTGTCCGTCTGTGTCCGCAGGTCGGCCTCGACCTTGGTCATCCACACCTCGCGCAATAGCCCATCACGCGAGGCAGGAGCCTCCTTGATCTGCTCCATCGTGACCGAGTTCTTGTCGAGACCGTCGCGCTCTGCGGCGGCGGCAAGCGCGGCCCGCTCGACAGCCTGGACAATCCCCGTCTGTCGAAGCCGGCCGTCCTGCCGAGCCTCCTCTCGATCATCGTCTTCCATCATCCCGTTCTCGATCAGAACGCTTTCGACCGAGCTCTGCGTGATGGCTCGCCCGTCGACCGTGGCGATGACGGGATCGGATTCGGCGAGCGCGGGAACGTTGGTCACGGCGACGACAACCGCGGCGGCGAGGAATGCTCGCATGGAAAGGCTCCTTGTTTCCAAGAAGCTTTACATCTTTCCTTGCTGGAATCCTCGCCGGGGAGCGAGGATTCGGTGGATGAGCTCAGCGATGCTCAAGTTCTGCGCTGACGCCAGGGGCGCCGGAGACCTGATCTCGTTTCCAGCGGCCCTCCAGGGAAACGTCCGCCTGGCCACCGGAGAGCTCGACCTTGCCGGCTTGAACGACGCGGCCGGTCTGCTGGTCCTTGATCATGTAGCTGGATTGGTCAGCCGAGAAGCTGATCTGCTGAGTGTCCATTGCCCACCGAAGCACGCGATCGGAGACGACCCTGCTGGCGGAGAACTGTAGTGGGATCTTCGCGTCGTCCTTCATCTGCGCGACATACTCGCGCTTGAGCGATCGCGCACTTACGGGAGCCTCCAGGTCAATGGCCCGGCCGATGGCGATCGCGGTCGGGTCACCCCTTTTGGCCAAGGTCGCGATCGCTTCTCGCAGTGTTTTGCGATCAAGCTTCGGCGGATCGCCTGGGTCGGAGCCATCCATGATCGCGCGCGTCAGCTTCGTCAGCCGCTCGATGGGCGCCAATCCACTGGCATGCAGCCAGCCAGCCAGGTCGGTAGGCTTCAGGCCGCCACCTGGCTCCGCGATGAAGTGCGCCTTCTTCGAGATGGCGACAGCGACCATCACCCGGATATCCCGGATCGCCAGCTTCTCGTCGACGGTGAAGTCCGCCCTCTGTGCAACCTGATTGGCGAGCGCAGCAATTCCGTCGACGCTCATCGACATGAATTCCGGATCGGCGCGGAGTTTGTCCTCCATCCTGACGATTTGCCAGATGCCCTTCGAGACGTCGTGGTTGTCGTCGATCTCCCGCGCTTGAAGCTCAGCGCTCTCGCGCCACATCGCCCAGCGCAGCAGCATTCCGGGCTTTGGGGTATCCCGGATCGTCATCAAGGCCGCGAAGATGTCGGCTTTCATTTCACTGCCGCCAACGAGGCAGTGACCGATTTCGTGCCACGCCACCTGCCGGTGGAAATCCTGATCGGAGACATTCTCCCGGTTCGGATCGACGCCTGTGAGCTTGTTGAGGACATCGTCGATATTCACACGCGGCGCGAAGGGGCTGACCATGCAGATGCGGCCTCCCTTCTTCCGATCCAAGCCAAGTGCGATGCCGCCCTGCTCGAACCCTTCTTTGACATAGCGGCGAGCCATCTTGTCCTGGGACGTCAGCTTCGCCAGGCGGTCAGCCTCGGCTTTCGCATTGCCGGCGAGGTCAACGAACTCGATCGTATAGTTCGGATTTTCCGGAAGCTCAGCCTTCAGCCGGTCCTTGATGGCCCCGATCGTGCCCCGATAGGCCTCGATATCCGCAGATGACTTGGCGGTCATCTCGGCGGTGCGACCGGGCGCGCGTGCGGCAAGCGAACGAATGACGCCTTCCCGAACATCCGTCGGGGCGTCGGGCGCTTCAATGATGTAGGGGGCTGCCGCGACCTTGTTGAGAAGGGCGACGACGTCGACGGGAGGCATATCCATGGTCAGGCTCCCACGACAAGCTGGAAGCCGCGGCCGTGCTCGCCGGCCTTGTTCATCTCAATGACGAACACGGTGGCTCCGTCCTGGCACTTCTCCAGCGCGAGGGGGCCGTAGGTCTCATCGGAGATTGCGCCGTCTGTGTCCGAGATCACGAGCCTGTCGTCGTGGCGGACGATCTTCGTCGGGGTTCGCGAAGTCGGGGGGATGAAGACGATTGTCTCTCCGCTGTTGCCGAGAACGGCGACACCGGTGATCGATTCGGACATGGACAGTTTCTCCGTTTCTCCGAATATGACACCTCTCGATGAAAGAGGCGAAGGTCCGCTTGTGGCTTTCTTCCTGACGACGCTCATTCCAGGGATCATTCCTTGGATTGGGTGTCATGAAGCGAGAGTTCCTGCTGGTCGACGACGAAGGGCGCAATGTCGACGTGGTCGCCACGTTCGATAAAGGCGAGAGGGGCTATTTCAGCCTGACCTGCAACAGCGGCTGTGACCACGAGCGCATCCTGGCATCTGCGACCGCCGAGGTTCGCGAAGACCTTGAGGTGCTGGCAGCCGTTCACCTCGCCGATCGCAATGGCACGCCAATGCATGCTATTGAAAACGCCGCCTATCATCTTCGCGAACATCGGTTCCGGGAGGCTGCTGACTTGCTCAATGTCGGCAGCGACATTCGCGAGATCTACGAGCTTCATGCTGCCTCGATCATGACCTTGATGGGCCCGTCGAGCGTGATCGAGAGCCGGACCAGGCAGGTGATCGCGCAGCTTCAGGTCGTCCAACAGGCCAAAACGGAGTTCGAGCGGGATGAGAGGCTCCGTGAGCGCATCTTCGCGGCGCCGGACCGCCTCTACCGGGCGGTCAAGCGCCTTGAGGACCTACTCGCGGGCAATGAGCCCGGGCTCAGCCAACGGACGGCGCTGCACGAGCAGAAAAAGGCGATCGCGGCGTTCGAGAAAACTAATGCCGCGCTTCTGAAGAAGGAGCCCTACCAGCTGACATCCTATGTGAAGGATCGTCTAACGAACGTCCTAACGCATAAGGTCTTCCGCGACGCTGTTCGGCAGTACGCGCTCGAAAAGTGCGCACCGGTTTGGGCAGCGCGGGCGGAGGCCGCTTTCGCTGCTTTGGCGAAGCCTTCCTACCGGATGGAATCGCGGCCCGACCCGAGCGTGGATCCAAAGACGTTCGAAGGCTTCTGCGCGACCCACGGCATCAAGCTGGAGGTGGTCTCCCGTGGAAGCTCGAAGGAGGGCCCGCATTGGCGCTATCACTTCGACTGCACCTTCAAGAGCGCCAATGGGTCTTTCTCGACACCATTCTTCATGGGTCGCAATCAGAAGCCGGCCCTCGGCGACATCCTGGAGTCGCTTCAGAGCGAGTTCAGCAGCGTCGACGGCATGGACCGTGACTCATTCCTCTCGGAGATGGGTTACGACGGTTCGATCAAGGACGTTCGAAAGGGCGAGGATATCTACGCTACGATCCAGAGTTCGCTCGCGAACTTCCAGACAGCATTCGGCGAGGACGTCTACAACGAGCTCCTGACAACGGTCGGCGACAATCCTTCGCGTTTCGCTCCCCCGGCACCTCGGATGTGATGTCCGTCTTCGTGGACATTGCCAGGTTCTAGCCCCCGGTTACGATCCAATGTCCATCAACGCGGACATTGGGATTGAAATTCGACCTCGGAGCGTGTATGTCCATCATCACGGACATTGAGACCTGTGCTCGGCCCTTACGCGCCGTATGTCCGCGATGATGGACATGATAATGCGCTCATTCAGGGTCACCGATATTGCAGGCGTCGCCGCGGCATTGAAAGCCGCACGCGTCGAGCGTGGCCTGCGTCAGGACGACCTCGCTCTCGCGACGGGCATCAACCGAAAGACGCTGATGTCGATCGAAAGTGGTGTCAGCGGGGACGTGGGCGCATCCTATCTCATGCGGGTTCTACACCAGCTTGGCCTCGAACTTGTTCTGCAGCCGGCGCGGGCGATCAAGCCCGGCCTAGACGACCTCATGGCAGAGGCAGCTGCGCTTGGCTTGCGCCTTGAGCCGCGCACCGGCCCTGGGCGTTCGCTCGCCGATCTTGCTCGCGACGCCGGCGACCTTGGGTTCGAGCTCGTTGCCGACGGTGTCGACGAGGCACCGGATGCATCGGAGCTCGCCCTGGCTCGCCGTATTGCAGCCAAGCGGCGCGGCGCTCTTGCCCAGCTTCCTGATGATCCGGCGCCGGAGCCTAAGGAAGTCGAGCTCGATGTCGATGACGGCTATGGCTTCGGCGACGAGGGCGATGCCTACGCTCCGAGGGGAATGCGATGAAAGCCCGTGATGAAGTGATTGGTCGCCTCTCGGTCCGCATCAATGGGCAGCCATGCGCTGAGCTGCGAAGCCGGCGCGATGGTCAGCTGGAGCTTCAGTATCTTCCGGAGTGGGTTGCGCAGGTCGGCGTCGCTCGCCAGGCTTTGTCCGTCGCCTTGCCTGTTCGGGCCGAGCCTTTCGGTGACGACGTGGCGCACCCGTTTTTTGCTGGCCTCCTTCCTGAATCCACCAGCCATCGCCAGAGGCTCGGTGAGATCCTCCACATCAGCGGAGCCGACGACTTCTCTTTGCTTGGCGGGATTGGGCGGGACTGTGCGGGCTCGGTGTCCGTTGTCCCGGTTGACGCCCCTGTCATCCGCGAGGAGGATGTTCCGGAAGAGTTCGATCCCCTCGACGAAAAGCGCCTGGCTGAGCTGATCCGGGATCTGCCTGTTCGCCCACTCTTCATCGATGAAGACGGTGACAACCACCTGATCTCGTTGGCCGGGGTCAATGACAAGGCAGCGGTCATTGTCGTCGACGGCGTCATCGGCCTCCCCAAGAACGGCTATCCGTCGAGCCACATCCTGAAGACGGATATCTCGATCCTGAAGGACTCCATAAAGGTCGAGCACTTCGCAATCCGTCTTGCCGGGGAGCTTGGAATGAAGGTTCCCCGATCGCGGATCATGACCGCGGAGGGGATCCCCTTCATGCTGGTCTCACGCTACGACCGGGTCGTCACCCAGACGGGCGATCGCAAGCGGCTGCGCCGTATCCACCAGGAAGATTTCTGCCAGGCTCTGTCGCTCATGCCGGCCGCCAAGTTCGAAGCCCGCGGCGGGCCTGGGTGGAAGGACGCCTTCCAACTGCTCGATCATGTCGACGATCGCGCCGGCGCGCGGCTGGAGCTCTTGAGCCGTGCGTTCTACAGCTACCTGGTCGCGAACAGCGATGGCCACGCCAAGAACCTATCCCTGCTCCACAGAGGCGGGAAGACGAGCCTGGCACCGCTCTACGACGTTTCCTGTCAACGCGCCTTCGTCGCCGATTACAAGCGGCTGTCGCCCTACCTCACGATGAGTGTCGGCGGCGAGCACGACCCAACCAAGCTCACGGGCGACCACTGGGATCGGTTCGCGGCCGAGTGCGGCTTCCAGCCTGCCGCGGTGCGCAAGCTTTTGTCTTCGATGGCGGCGCTGATGCCCGCGAAGGCGGCGGCCTTGCGTGAGACGATGAGGGGGACGGCAGCTGACTCGCCGCGCCTCGACATTGTCGTCGCCGATGTCACGGCGCGGTGTCAGGCAGTCCCGGCGATGCTGAAGCGTGAGTTCGATCCTGAGGCTGTCGCGGAGGTTGCCGCCTTCGGGATCAGATAGGCGAAGGTCCGACCGGCGCCGTCCAGGCCGTTAGCCTTGCCTCGGCCTCATGATCGAAGGGCTTCGGCTTGCGAAGCATGTCTGAGGCCCCCCAACTGCCGGTAATCGCGAACCCATGCTTCGCATAGAAGCCCTCGAGGCGGCCCTGCATGTCGGGAAGGTCGTGATCGTCCTCTGAGGAGGCGTGCGCGCGGACGTAGATCGATAGGCCATGCTTGTCAGCCAGGTCGCAAGCTAGCTGCAGGACCTTCGATCCCCAACCTTCGCCTGGGCGGTCTGCCTCCATGCTGTCGAGGTCAACATCCCCTGCGTTCTCAGGCATGACACCAAAGCGCCGTTGCGCCGGCGCCAGGATCACTCCGCCTCCGGCTCGCAGCTCGTCGTTTTGCTCGATCAGGGCGTTGAACTCGCCGAGCATCATCGCGACGGCCGGCTTCGGTGCCTCGCTCACGGTTTTGGACCCGCCGCACCTAGTTCCGCGGCGATCTCGTAATAGGGTCGAATTGGCCCCCGTGCCTTGAACGCGGAAACAGTCTCGCTTCGATAGGGACTATTACGACTGCTCGCCGCGGCGCGCCGCGTCAGGACGTGAGCAACCGGATTGGTCTCATCGATTTCGCAGATGTTATGCGGCCATGACGGATGCCCGATCACTCGCTGAGCCACCGCCTCCTCGATTGAATCGAAGAGCATCCAGGGAACGACCAGATTTTTCTTGGCCGTGAAGTCAACAAGGCAGGCCTTCATTTGGATCTCCAAGGGCGGCAGAGCACCCTCGCCGCCCTTGCTGAAACGGACAAGCCCACGCTCAGTCGCCGAGCAGCTGTGACCTTCAGTTGGGTCGCTCCGCAGCCTGCATTCCGTAGGTCATGCGGCGCCAGGCTGATGCGACACCCCTCGGATCCGTCGGATCGCTGCTCTGCCCCGACGCGTCCTCGCCGGACAGCGCGAAGCTGTCGGCCTTCTCGTCGTATTCTCCGGACAGGGTGATCACGATCGTCGAGGCGTCATCGCCGCTCAGTTCGACCAGGTCGGCCTGGATGTTCGCGCCGTTGAGCGTGAGCGTTGCGCGCCGGTGGCCATCTTCAAGGATGAGTTCGAAGCCACCGGGCTCGCCTGCCGCGATATCGACAAGCGAATTCAGCCCAAGCAGCTGATAGAGATCTTCACGACCAACGAGCATCTCGACCTCGCGAAACAGCAAACATCCTGTTCCGGAAGCGCCTGTTATACAAGCGAGATATCGACTCCGAGTGAACCGCATCCCGCGAAATGTCTGGACCCGCAGGGCCCTGGTCGGGTGCTCGGTCGGTTGACGGGATGCCATATCCAGCCGACGCTCTTTCCAGAACAATTGGCTCGGCGATTCATGATCCACGGCACCAATCGAAGGACTGTCCTTGCAGCGCTTGCCGCCTCGGTTCTCCCTGGCAGCTTGCGTGCGGAGGAAAACTTGGTCATGCGCCGGTCGCCGATCCCCGGCGAGGATCCCCATTGGTATGCCTTCGGTCAGAACGGCCCTTGGAACCCCCATAGCGAGCCCTTCATTGTCCCCTACGAAGCCGCTCGCGTCGTCGTTCACGCCCCGCGCGGGGTGAAGACTGGGCGGCTGGTGGTGTTCTCGCATGGCGCTCTCACCGATCCGCTGGTCTACCGGCCGCTTCTGCAGCATTGGGCTTCGCACGGCTTCGTTGTCGCGGCGCCGGTGCATGACGACAGCATCTTCATGCGTGGGCTGCTTGCGAGACGCGCGGAAGCCAAGGGCGGATCATCCTGGGATGTCGATCGCGTCCTGAACGACGCCTTGGCCTGGGACGGGCGCTGCGAGGCTTGCCGACTTCCGCTGGAGCACGTCGACCGGATCCAGAAGGTCATCGGCTACTCCGTTAACACTGAGCGGCCGATCATCATCGGCCACGAGTTCGGCGCCTACGTCGTCCAGCTTCTCCTCGGGGCGAAGGTGGTTGCCGATATGGGCAAGCCCCTCAAGTTCATCGATCCGCGTTGGTACGCGGGCATGATGTTTTCTCCGCAGGGCGTCGGTGTGATGGGTTTGACCGAAGACAGCTGGGGCGGCGTCTCCAAGCCGTTCATGGTCGCCCAGGCGGGCCTCGATGCCGACTTCACGGGCCAGACAGCCGAGCAGCGCCTCGATGCCTTCAATCGCTCGGCGCCGGGCAACAAGCATCTTGCTTGGTTCCCGCAGGCGCGGCGAAATCTCCCCATTGGGCCAAGCGCCGGCGGCAGCCTGGCCGAGAAGACGCAGTTCGAGGATTTCCGGGCAATCACGACGGCCTTCCTCTACGCCTACAGCAACTACGACGAGGCAGTGTTTCATCAGCTGATCACGGATTGGCCGGAACGGGCCACACTGAAGCGCGTTCGGACAGCTTATCGCTAAGGCTGGTTGATCCTTGCGAAAAAGGATCCGAGGCTTCTGAAACTCAGGAGCTAAGAATGACCGAATCCAATCCACTTCCGTCGATCGACACGCCGTTCGGCTCGCTGCAGCTCGGGCAGAGCCCCTGGATCATGCAGGACCCTTACTCGTTCCGGACGGAGGATCTCGCTCTGAAGACGGAGCTGGGCGAGGTTCATCTCAGCTTCCATCTCGACGTTTCAGAAAAGAGCGCTATCCCTTCCGGGCTGCGGTGCGTCTTCGCTGTCGGCAAGCTCACCCCTGTCGGCGATGATCGGCCGGCGCTGCAGTTGCCTGACGGGCGATCCGTTGGCTGGCTGGTTCACGCCATCATTCCGGATGCATCCAGTCCAGAGATGGCATCGCCGAAGTCGGTGACGCTTTACGACTTCGCGACCGGTACCGACTTCAAGAGCACTCGTTTGCACGACGAGAAGCTCGACCGGCGGGTTCGCGGTTTCGTCAAGGACACGATCGAGAGCGCGTTTTCCGAAGATCCGACGTTTGCGCTCCGCATTCGGAAAGCGATGCTGGCCGAGCTCGTGGCTATCCGTGATGGCGAGATCGAAGATGCCGAGCGTGTCCTGGCCGCGGCGACGGTGGTCCGCGACCAAGCTAAGGCGCTTCTGGATGACGTCGACAGCAACCTATCCCTGGCTGAGGCCCGTCCGAGCCTCTGATGCAATCACTGGCGTGCGCCAGGGAAAGCTCACCGCTGGGACGCGATCGTCTCAGCGGTTTTGAAGGCGTAGCTGATGCCCGCATCGAAGCTCTGGAAGCCCTTGAAGGCGGAATAGGGCTCCGGCGGCATTCCGAGGACCGGGGCATTGGACCCAGGCTGGCCATTGGTCCAGAGCCACAGGTTCCCGTCCGTCACTGTCCCCTTGGCGGCGCCACCCGTGGTGCTGACGCAGTCTTCGCCTTGCGGCAGCGTCATATCTCGCTGGAGCGAGTCGATTGCGAGGTTCTGGGAGGCGACGGCTTTCGCGTCACATCGGTTGCGGGCTGAGAGAGCCGCGACCGCTTCACCTTTCCACTGGTCGAGAAGAATGCGCTCGGCGACATTGACAGCCCAGCGCGTCGACTCGCCGAAGCGATAGAGGGCGAACTTGCGCGCGGGCGTGACGTCCCGTGCGGAGACGAAGGCGCCGTCGCCCTGGATCAAGGCGAGCGTCATGGCTGCGAAAGCGTCTGCGCGTTTTGCCTGCTGCTGATCCTCAGAGGTGTTGAGGCAGTTGGCGCCGTGCATCAGGGTGAGGAATGTCTCGGCCTCGGCGCTCGTGGGGAGCTCCTGCCAGGAATAGATGTTGCCACCCGAAAGCCCCGTGGCAACGTAGCCGGCCGAGACGCCGGTGTTGGGCGGCAGGATAACGCAGACCTTCTTCTCGGCCCCCTGTGGCGTGCGATAGGTCAGAACCCGCGACCAACCGATCGGGTTGGTGGTGTCACGCAGCGACGTCAGGTCGTCGTCACACCAGTTGTCCCCGGTCTTTGTGCAGAGCTTCTGCATCGCGCGGTACCAGAACTGCCCCGGGTCATCACCGGTGCGCTCCAGGAAGACAATCGGGAGGCCGGACATCTTCTCAAGGGACTCGACCGCGCGCTGAGCCGTCCCCGTCAGGTCCTGCGCGAAGGCCAGCCCCGGAAGAAGCAGAGCAAAAAGGGCAACGAGAAAGCGATTCATCGGGCACTCCGGAAGGTGAGCGCCAAAACGGTAGTGGGAGCATGCGACTCCCACAAGGATTGCGCTTGCGATTCTCAGGGACGGCGGAAGATTTCATCCTGAACACGGCGCCTGACAGCCTCCGCGTAGGCGATGTCGTAGGCGTTCTTCGATTCCATCGTGACGTCATCAGCGAGCTTCACCAAGATCGAAATCGTCTCCGGAGTGAAGCGCCGGATGAGAGCGGCCGCCTTGTTGAACCGTAGGATCATCTCTCGGGTCGTGCGCGAGGTCATCGTCGGCGGAATCACAGCGCCCGACTCGTCCTGAACGATGAGGTCTGACGGCCGCTTTTCCCAATCGCGCCACTCCAGCCGGCGCTTCAAGATGATCAGCGGCTTGTCCATGATCTTGTTAAGATGCTCTTTGCCCTGCGCCTCACGCCAACCCTTCACGGCCTGTGCGTAGTCCGGGACGAAAAGGAGACACTCGTTGACATACTGGATGGCCGCATTCAGGTCCTTGTCGCTCATAAGCATGAAGCTCTGACCGAACATCTCGGCAGACGAGTCCTTCATGCTGACCGGGTCGATTTCGAATTCCAGCAGCT
Source organism: Hyphomicrobiales bacterium (assembly GCA_930633495.1). Taxonomy (NCBI): domain Bacteria; kingdom Pseudomonadati; phylum Pseudomonadota; class Alphaproteobacteria; order Hyphomicrobiales; species Hyphomicrobiales bacterium. The sequence continues at coordinate 249,229 of CAKNFJ010000002.1, forward strand.
GCGAGCACTGCGGGAATTTGATCGCATCCTTCGCAAGGCCGGACGCGAACTCGTCGACCTGGATCGAACGCTCAGCCACAGGGAGGACCTTGTCTCGCGCACCTTCGATCATCGCTCGCCAGTTATTGCCGTCCACCATGGCACCCTGCTTCGAGTAGCCATGGCAGGCTCGTGCGAGGTCGATCACCTGCTGGTAGTCTTTTTCCGCCCAGCGGATGGCCGGCTTGCCGAAGACCGTCTTGAACTGGAGCAGGTTCAGCCGGGTGTCTCCGGCGCTGGTCTTCAAAAGCGGCGCACAGGCCTTGTCGTACTCTTCTGTGCTCCATTGCGATCCCGCCCGGGCCGGGCCCTGGTCCTGTGCCAGAGCTACGGCGCCGATCATCGAGACGCCGATGATTGCAGGGAGGGCGAGCCGGAGCAAACGATTCAATCCTTGTGTCAGTCCAGAATTATCCTCATGATTCTTGCTCCTAGCAAGCTTCTGGAGACCTGCCTTGCTCGCACCCGCGCTCGCGGTCGTTCAAGCCGCTCGCGGCTTGAAGCTCTACCTCTCTGACGCAGGCCTTTGGCGTCTCGGCGCGGAGCCGCGCCACCACAAGGCCGTTCTCAAAGCCATTGGCGAGGCTCTCTCGGAATTCGACCGGGTTACAGGACAGTCGAAGGATCCTACCGGCGCTCTCGTTGCCATGATCCGGGCGCCGGGCTCTGAAATCGACATCAGCCGGCTCGTAGATGAGCTTCGGGCGGGCGGCCCCGGTGTCCGGGCGGAAGCGGTTCTGAGCCTGGTTCCCCAGCCCGGCGAGCTCGGGCCTCCTGACGCCGACCCTTCGAGCCCTGACGGCTACTTCCACGGCGTCGACAACGTCCCGAACGATTTCGCCCGGAAGTATGTCGATCCGGATCTGGAACGGAAGTTGAAGGGAGAGGCCCCTGACGAGGAGGCCCCTGATGGCCCTAGCTCCACGCCTTCTTCTCCACGGCCCGGCCTGAAGCCCAGCTCGAAGCCTCGGCACCTGGAGCTGATGAAGGCCGCCGGCCTCGGTGTCATCCAGGAGCGACTGCGAGCGATTCTGTCACGGGTGGGTCCAGAGGATAGCCCGCGACTAAAGGCTGTGATTGGGGGTTTCGCCGCTGTCCTCGAAGAGATTGGTCAGGGCTACACGCCGAGCGGCACCTTCGTTCGCATGAAGCCCGAGACGATCAGCAAGCTGCTGTCGCTGACTCACGAGCTAGATCTCGTCGATCGTGAGCTCTCAGACGTACCCCATCACAGTTTCGGGCCCCGCTGATCGTCGCCATCCGGCTTTCTGATCACGATGAGCTCCTGGGTGTAATCGTCTTTCTCGACGATCTGCACATCTGCGCTGTCGCCAAGCTCCCGCTGGAGCTTGGCCTGCTGCATGTAGATTTCACGAGACTGAAGTGCATCTCCGGTCGCTGAGTCATAAAAATCGTCGTGCCACTCGTACGCATCACCATAGCGGGTCGCGATCGCCTCGTATTCTTTCGGCCGGAGTGCGGTCAGCATAAGGCGAAGCGTCTCTTCCTGCGTCAGCGGGATCTCCAGATCGTCGCTTCGATAGATGATTGCGGGTCCGCCGGTGATCAAACTTTTGAGCTCTGGAATTGGCTTCAGATCGAGGATGGCCTCCGGAGTTTGGATCCCGGTCATCAGCGAACTCGTCGGATTGAACTCCAAGATGCCATCCGCGTGCTCGACCTGGATCTGGAGAACCGCCAGTCCCGTCTCCTTCCGATTGCGCGGGGTGGGGTCGATGTTAAGCGGCATTTCGTACTCCAGCGATTTCTGGCCAGGCTGCTCTCGGGCGGTTTAGACGTCGAGTCGCCTGTCCTTTTTGGCGCCGCCGGCGACGCAAGGCAATCTGAGGCCCGTTCGATCGAGCTAATTGGCTACCCGAAATGGCGCCGCGGCTGCGGATTTGGGCGGGAGACCAATCTGCAACGGTGGGGCGGATGGCACCATGAGCTTCGGCCTCGACTTCGGCGCAGCTGACTTGGCGATGCGGGGCTTGGCAAGGGATGGTTTTGCCACCGGCTCCGGCGGCGGCATAGCCGGGGCAAGTGATGCGATGTCAACCACAGCCTCTGGTGGGTCAAACGGTGTGCGCCAGCAGCTGAGACCCTGTCTTCGTCCTGGCTGATAGACCTCTGCTTCGCGCTCGATCCCTGGAACGAGCCGACACTCCGCGGGCGGGTTCCAGCTTTTCACCAAAGCGGGCCAGGTCTTTGCCAGCGCAATCGCGGCTGCCTTCGCCTCGTGCGGGGCACTCACCGCCTCTTCTTCACCGCGGATGCAGTCGAGATCAAGGTGTCCGGCTGCAAGGCAAAGCCCATCCCGTTCGATCGTGTCGGTGATCGGGCCGGCGCTTAGCATCAGCCACCCGTCATTGGTCTGGGTCACCGAAGGGACGAGATAGGCAAGATGCGGCTCGGCGATCAAGATGCGTTGCCAGTCCGCCAGCGCGTCCATCGGGTCCTTCGACCGGTAGATCGCGAGACGAACCCAATTCGCCGACTTCGGGCGCATCGATTTCGGGTCGGAGGACGTGGGGCGCGCTTCGGTGACGCTTTCGGCCGTCCCAATCGCCTCTCCGCGAAGCACCCGCAGGGCTGCGCCAAGCCCGATCTGCGGATCGGTCGACACGTCGGTGCTGACTGCCACGCCCGGGTCAGGCGCGAGCAAGGCTGCCGGGGCATTCGTATCGGTTGGTGCAAGGGTGATGCAGGTTGCGCCGGGATTGCGATGCAGGGCAGTCTCCGCCGCACCTGCGGGGACATCACCGGCATATCGCTCCAGGTGAACCGTTCGCCCCTTATCGGTGCACAGCAAGGTCCAGCCTTCCGCCCGCGCGTCCGGCGCGAACAGCATCGCAATCCCAAGCAGAACAGCTGCGCCCCAATTTCTCAAAGGAGAGAATCCTCAATTCTTGATCGGCGCGATTATGCCTGTCGGCGACGATATTCGCATCGCGAAGTTTCCCCTCATCCACCGTGCTTGTGGCTTTCCTGAAAGGATCCCTTCATAGCCTCGGAAAGCGAGGAATCGATGCAGTCGCGAAGTGCGCCCATCGTCGTTTTGAAGGTGAACGGGATCACGATGCCCGTGGATATCCGCGAGCTCTCGCCGCGAAGCATTCGCTTGCTCAATCGCGTCGACAACCGGATCCTGACACCCTTTTTCTACGCTCTCGGCATGGACAAGCGCCATATCGAGCTGGATCCCGCAACCCTTGTTCGGGCGTCTGGCCGTCTGAACGAACCAGCCGAGATCTATTTCACGGCTCTCGCACCGGCCGAGCTCCAATCGTCGAATTCAGAGCTTCAAGTCGGACGATATGGCAACCCGCGGCTGCTGGAAACCGTCATCAAATGGCTCGATGCTTCGGCAAAGATCATTGAAGATGCAACCGCTTCGCGGGAACGCCACTTCGAGAAAGAGCACGCGGCCCTCGATCGGGAGATCAGCGAGTGGTTCGAGCAGCTCTCCCGCGTCGCCCTTTCGAATCCAACCCGATTGCTTGTTGGCCCTTCCGGCCGGGTTGAACGTGAAGGCGAGGAAATTGTCGTGAACTGGCGCGCCGTGCCCCTTGCTCGCACCACGGGGCGGGCGAACGGTCTATATCTTCGCATCCGTGACCGTGCCGATCGCGAAGGGGCGCCGTCAGCGCACGCCTGGCTGATGCGTCAGCCGGAAATGAAGAGCGTTCTCCACGCGCTTGAGGCCGCGCTCATCAAGAAGATGCCGTCTCAGCATCCCACCGAGCCTTCCGCTCCCAGCGTCCCGGGTTCCCGTTTCTGACCAACCATGAGAGCCACGCTATGACCGATATCCAGACCTTCGACGTCATCGAAGCCAAAGCGAATTTCGATCGCTTTGCTGTCGAGGACACCATCTCATCCATTCTCGAACGCTATGGCCACACCGCCGACATCCTGGAGTCGACTGTGCCCGGCGTCGTCGCATTCACCCGCATCGGCGACTACGGGGCGTTCCCGGATTACCAGCGCATTGCAGCTGCGATTGCCCGCGAGACGGGCCATGAGGTCCGTGTCATGGCGAACGCCGACTGGACGTTCGACGATCGCTGCGATGAGGAAGCAACCTACGTGCTTTTCGGCATCGAAGGCTTCGACGCGAGCTACGAGGACGAGCATCGCAACCGTATCTACGCTGTCGATCCCGAGTCTGCCCTCACCGATCAGGCCTTCGAGGATTACAACCGTGCTCTGAAGGTGCTGGACCTGCGCATCGAAGAGCTTGCGGTGAAGTCCAAGCAGCTCAGCGCGACCGGCCAGCAGCCGGACGAGTCGGAACGCGATCAGCTCGTCGAGATGAAAAAGTCTCTGGGCGTGGAGGACGTGGCTCCCGTCGCGGCTATCCTGAAGCTGGACTGGCAGGGCGCGCTCGCCGCTGCGGCGCCGGCGGAGCCGGTCCCGTCGCCCTGATCAGGCCGATCGGCCGGTGGATCCGAAGCCGCCGGCCCCGCGATCTGTTTCGTCCAGGTGGGCGACTTCAGCGAAGGCGACCTGGTTCGAACGCAGGAAGACCAACTGCGCAATTCGGTCGCCAGACTTGATCTTGATCGGCGGGTGCCCGGGCGCGACGATCGCAGCAACCATCACCTCTCCGGTATAGTCCGGATCGACGATCTCGGCGACGAGATGAAGCCCTTCGTTGCCCAGGCCGGAGCGAGGGGCTACATGGGCGTAGAAGCCTGCAGGCGGCGTCAGAGCGATTCCGGTCGGCAGACGAACAACCTGGTGACCGACCTCCGTGATCTTTCCTTCGGGATCGAACAAAAACAGGTCGGCGCCAATGGCGCCTGCGGTCTTATAGGATGGAAGCTTCGCATCCGGATGGACTTTGCGGACTTTCGCCTCAGGAGCAAAATTTGCGTGAGTCATGACGCTTTCGGGTTTGTGGGTTTCGAGGATCATTCCGAGAATGACGGTGTCAATTCCTTGGTGCGACACGAATCTTCGAGCCTGAATCCATGATCAATCAGCCTTGGGTAGATCTCTCTGAGTACGGCCTCCAGCTCAAGCTGGTCCGCTCGTTCAGCGGCGTCTCGAACCTCGTGTTGCTCGGTGAATCCAATATCGTTCGCGACCTGCACACTCCGGCGAACAAGCTTGGTTTCAAGCCCCACCAGACGAACAAGAAGCTGCTCTTCAAGGTAGCCAAGTTCGACGACAATGGCGTCCTGACCGAGAAGATTTCGGTGGATGCGTTCCGCCCCTTCTTCCCGAAGGCGAAGGCGGACACCTACGAGCTCGAACGGCACTATGTCGATCTCGCTGCGAGCCACGCAGCGGACAAGCCCGTCGATCGACCCCAGGATGCAGCGGCCACCAAGGGCGTGCCGGCGCGCGTTCTATCGGGCGGTCATCCGCTCGGCTTCAATCGCTTCGTTCAGGAAGTCTACGAGCTCAATGGTGAGCGCTATATCAAGGACACCCGCGGTATGGCCGTCTCCGAGCGAGACGGCACGACGCCCGGTCTCTTTCTGCGTGCACCGGACGCCGAGTCCCTCGCTATCTGCGCTGAGGCTTTCGTTGAGCAGGCTGCGCGTGGGCGCGTCCAACACGCTGCAGATCTGCAGCGCTTCATTTCCACGATCGGGCACCAGGGGCCGGTAGCCGAGTTTACCGATGCGGTGACCGCGGCGCTCGGCCGGCACCTCGCCAAGCGGGGCGGCACCACGCTGGGAGATGCCTTCATCACCGCGTCGAAGATGCATGAGGCCCTCCCCTGCCTCCACGACACGAACGGAGCCTTTGTCGCCGGTCCGATGGCCGTCGCTTCCCAGCGCATCCTCGGTCTCGACCCGGCGCTGACCGATCGAACGATTGCGATCGACGACGCAGGCCCGGGTTATCTGCTGTCGCATATGCCGAAGGGCGCCAAGTTCGAAATTCGAGCTGACTCGGAGAAGCATGCTGCTGCGCTGCGAGCGGTGGCTGCCGTCCGCGGTTTGAAGGATATCGAGTTCCGCAAGGGCGGCCTCCAGTCCTCCGACGCGCGCGGCCTGTTCGCCGATGTCGGCAGCAATCACTCCGCGATCATTCCCCAGCTCGGCAAGATCGGGACCGACGGCGTTGGTGTGATCGTTCTCGATTCCCCGAAGAACGATCAGGAAGAGGCGAAGCTTGCCGCCATCCGCGATCAGATTGCTCGCGAATGGCGCTTCGAAGCCGAGTCCACGATCGATGGCGGCCTCTGGGGTGGGCATCCCGACCTTTCGGGCCGGATCATGCTCGCCATCGCGGGCCGGCGTTCCGAGCCGTCCGAGGATGCGCTGCCTCCCTCGCCGCGCCCGATCCACGACTGGACCTCGCTCTGGACCTGGACGGCAGAGATCGTCTCGAACCGCGCCCGTGAGGCGGATCGTTCCCGGCTTGCCGCCGCGGCGAATGTCGAGCTGAAGGGCGATGCTGATCCCAAGTCGATCAATTCGTTCCAGGTGCCCTATGCGAGCGCGTCACGGGTCGGGAACCCGTCGACCATGGTCCCCCGCAATCTCGAAGCCGCGACCCGAGAAGCCTTGGCTCGCGTCGTCCGTCAGCATGGCGACGTCGACTCCTTCGTCGCCGCCGAGTTCGGCTATTCGAAGGATGATCTGGCTCGGATCTTCTCGCCGGAACAGATTGACGCCCTGGCCCTCTACCTCCATGCAGACGAGCGCGAGCGCGGCTTCCTGATCGCCGACCAGACCGGCGTCGGCAAAGGCCGCACCCTTGCCGCCATCCTGCGCCGAGCAGCGATGCGCGGCGAGCGGGTGATGTTCCTGACCGAGCGCCAGCAGAACCTCTCCGACATCTGGCGTGACATCGTTCACACCGAGTCCGCAGCGCACTTCCTGCCGATGGTGCTCAACGACTCGGTCTCGATCATCGACGAGGCGACCAAGAAGGTCGTCATGCGCGGCGCGGCGCGCGAGGATGTCGACGCCATGCTCGATTCCGGCGCCTGGCCTGCGAGCGTCAACCTGATCCTCGGGACCTACAGCCAGTTCAATCGCGAAGTCGTCGAAGGTCAGAGCACGACCGAGGGCGACCTCACAAAACGGAAGTCCGCCTGGCTTCGCGGTGTGATCGACGCCGAGACGAAGCTCGTTCTCGACGAGTGCCACAACGCGGCCGCCTCGACATCGAACGTCGGCAAGAACATCAAGGCTGCCGTCGATAAGTGCGGCGGTGTCGTCTTCTCCTCCGCGACCTTCGCGAAGACGGCCGAGCACATGGATCTCTATTGGAAGCTCCTCCCCGAAGGGCTTCTCGACGGCGAGATGGCGCTCATGATGCAGCGCGGTGGCGAGACCTTCCAGGAAATCCTGTCGGCGATGCTCGTCCAGGACGGCGTTATGATCCGTCGGGAGTTCGACCTCTCGCGTGTCACCTATCGCACGGTCGTCGACACCCAGCGCTTTGACAGGAACCGCTCGTACATGGATGCGGTCGCGCCCATCCTGGGCGAGTTCGTCAGGTTCGCCGCATCCTGCGACCAGACTGTTCAGGACGAGCGCAATGCTCGCGCCAATGCGCCGGAGGGCGAAGCTGGGCCCGTTCATCAGGCCTTCCGCTCTGGTTACGGCAGCCCGCTCTATACAATTTCGCGGCTCTTCGTTGCGGCCCTGAAGATCGATATCGTCGTCGAGCAGGCGATCGACGCGCTGCAGAATAACCGCAAGCCCGTCATCGTCGTCGAGAACACGGTCCAGAGCCTGCTCGAAGAGCTGGCCGAACAGGACATCGAGGTCGATGGCGCCGTCGTCGCTGACTTCCGCGCTCTGTTTCATCGCATTCTGCGGAAGATGGGTCAGCGGACGCTCAACACCCAGAATGGTGCGGTGCGCGACCTCACGGCGGACTATCCCGAGCTCAAGGCCATCAGTGATCGCATCCGCCGCCTGATCGAGAACCTTCCTGACATCCCCGCCAGCGCCGTGGACGAGGTCAAGCGTCGCATCAACGAAACGGGCTTCACCTGTGACGAGATCACCGGCCGCACCCTGGAGATCCGCGGCGGTCGCGTCATGCGGCGCCCGGCATCCAACCCGACTGTCGTCAAGAACTCGTTCAATTCTGGCGATCTCGACGCTGTGATTATCAATAGCGCCGGCGCCACCGGCATCGATCTTCACGCTGGCTCCCGTTTCGACGATCAGCGCCCGCGCGTTCTGCTCGAACTGCAGGCGCCTGCGGACATCCTGCGCAAAATCCAGGGCCATGGTCGCGTCAACCGGTACGACCAGGTCGAGGATCCGGAGATCATCTCGTTCCTGTCGGGTCTGCCGATCGAGATGCGCCTGGCCGCCATGGAGAACGCCAAGCTCCGTCGCCTTTCTGCGAACACGACCTCCAATCGCGACGCCGCGATCCTGGTTCGCGATATCCCCGACCTCATCAATCCGGTCGGCGATATCGTGTGCTCGCGCTACGCCGAAGCCCGTCCGGAGCTGATGCGTCGCCTCGGCTTCAAGGTCGACGAAATCCAGCTCGGCGCCAAAGACAACCTGAAGATCGAGATGGAGTCCTCGGACAAATTGCGGTCCAGCCTCAAGCAGCGCACCCGCCTCAAGGTTGAGAAGTCAGTTCGTGGTGAAGAGACGGAGGTCTCCGACAACAAGCGCACGGCGAACGAGATCCTGGCGCGGCTGATCATGCTGCCAGTCTCGCTGCAGGAGCGCGTCTGCAACGAGCTGACCGCCGAGTTCCATGCGGCGATCGAGGAGCTTGAGGCGCGCGGCCAGACGCCGTTGAAGACGCACGAGTTGCCCGGCATCGTCCACATCAAGGAGACGAAGAGCTTCGACGGCGTCGAGTCGGAAGAGGTCGACTCGCTTTTCCACGAGCCGCTCTATGCGGTGACCGGTGCGCTGGAGCGCGTCGGCACGCCGATCAAGACAGACGGCCTCCTGGAGCGCATCCAGATTGGCGAAATGGCCTCCGGCCGGGCCTTCGCTTGCATCGAACGGCTCCAGAATGATCTCGAAGAGATCCTGCGGCCCTACCTGCCGGCGAACATGACAGTTGCAGAGGCGCTGGCTCGCGGCCACAAGGAGGTTTCACGGCGCAAGGACGCCATCGATCGCCTGATCACGGGCCTGGAGAAGATCAAGCCCGGCGTTCAGGTCACCTACAGCGTCGACGAGATCGCCGTCACGGGCGTTGTCACCCGGATCGAGTATCCGCCGCGCGGCTATGAGCACGTCGCGAGCACCTACGGCGTCGAATTCGTGGTTCCGGGCGATCAGCGTCCGCGCTCGATGCGCCTCGGCACGCTCCTCAATGATTCCAGGTTCGCGGTAAAGCCAGGGCTGGAGTCGAACGACTATGAGAAGCTGCTGAAGGCATTCGAGGATGCCGAGGCGCTCAACCTCCATCCTGTGACGCTCCTGACCAACAATTTGTACCGTGGCATGCGCTACAACACCGAGCACAACCTCGGGCGCCTGGTCACGTACAAGGATTCCGCCGGCTCCTTCCATCGCGGCATCTTGGTGACGAACAAGAACCACCGCGACCTGAACTTCCCTGTCGGCATGACCGACAGCAAGATGGCCCAGGAGGCTGTTGCGGATGGCATCGAGCTTGTCGGCTCGCCGTCCCTTTCGGACAAGCTGATCGCACTCACTCCGGAAGGCACCGGTGTCAGGCTCCGTCTGCCGCCGCGCAACTCGCGCAAATACGGCTTCGTCTATGACGTGCCAACCATCAACGATTTCGCCCGACGCGATCCGAGCCTGGAGAAGAACGGAGCGGCCAATGTCCTGATCCAGGCCGATGAGGTCGCTGAGGTGGTCGATGCGCTCTATCGCGCAGGCGCGTCGCTCTTCGCTAACGGGACCAACCGGAAATGGGCGCAGGAGCGCATGCAGAGAATGAGCAAGAGCAAGAAGTCCGCTCCCGCTCCCGCTATGATCCGGTGAGGCCAAGATGACGAGCCATAGCAAGGCCATGCGCGAGCAACTCGTAATTCTGCTCGGTCAGATGCCCATCGCCACCCGCGCGACACCTGACGGCGGCGTCGAGGCAGCTTCCTTGGACGCCACCGGCGTTCCGGGAACCGTGAGCTATCTCAGCGTGACCGGCGCCGGCGAGCTCCGTGCCGTCCGTCGAACGGTTCGGGTACTCAATCCCGATCCCTTCTCCTCGTTCGAGGGAGCAGCGGCGGCTCGCGAGCGGGAATTTCCGCTGTCGGAAGCCCTCGACTGGTTTGGCCTGCGTGGTGGCATCTCGGGTTACGCCAAGCAGCTTCACGCAAGCTTCACCGTGCGCTTCCCCGAGTCGAATATCCCGGACGAGACGATCCTCGCGGTAGGCGCTGCCCAGCTCAAGGCGGCGCATATCGAGACGATTGCGGCCAAGCTCGACCCCCGGGTTCTACGAGCGCTGCGCGCCGTGAGCGTGTTCCACCAGCCGGCATACGCATTCTATGCCAACCCGGCGCGCGCGGATGTCCGCCTCCAGGCGGCCGAGGCCTACCCGCTCCTGGCGCAGGATCTTGCGGTAAAGCCGACGCTGAAGCTCGCCATCGACATGAAGAAGTCGCTGAATGACGCGCTGATGCGCGCCTATGGCGAAACCGATATCGGCGTACCGAAGCTCTCCCGTAGCCTCCTGCGCCGCCTGGACAAGCTCGACTGGAATGACCGCGGTACGGCCCCGAAGGTTCTGGTCGAGATGCTCTCGGCCGCGCCGCCGGACTGGTTCCCTACGAAGCGCGCGGAATTCGACGCCCTGCTCGACATCGTCGAGGGCGCGCTTCGGCCACTGTACGTTGAGATGCCGGATGGGATCGCCTCACTGCTGGAGGGGGCGAAGGGGCAATGGGCTGATCTGCGAGCCCGCGCCGCCAAAGCGGCTGCTCCGACCCAGCCGCCACTGGACCTTCCGGAGGACCAGAAGACATCCTGGCAGCCAGTGCCTGACGAGAGCCAGGAAGGGCTTCAGCGCGCCGCGAACGGTGTCATCGACATGGTTCGCTCCTTCCGCGACCAGGTTGTCCTGCCGATCGCCATGTCCCGCTCAACGGAGGACGAGGCCTATCTTGGTCCGGAAAGCCTCAGGCTTGCGACCGACGCGGCCATTCGTCTTCTTCTCGCCAAGAAGGCGCTACCGGCCGCGTTCGAGCTGCAGCGGGATTGGCATTCGCGCGTGACGACGATTCTGGCGGCTATCGGAACCGATGACGAGCCGGAGATCGCGCGCGGCGAGATCAAGGCCGTAGCAGCTGATGGCTGGGCGCCGCTCTGCGACGTTTGGATCGCACCGAACGGAATCCAGATCGTTCCACTAACGGACAAGCGTGAGCTTCGCGAGGAAGGCAAACGGCTCAATCACTGCGTCGGCGGCTATGACACCCGTGCGAAGGCGGGGGACTGCCACATCCTGTCGATGCGTGAACAGGGGGACGGCTTTGACGCGGTCTCGCTGTCGACCGTCGAGATCGGCCGCGTCAACGAGGGCGTCCCCGAACTTTCCGTGCGCCAGCACCATGGACAAGGCAACGGCACACCCCCGAAGAAGGCCGTCGCCGCGTTCGCCTGGTTCAAGGGCGAGGTCGAGGCTGGCCGCATTCCGCTCAACCACGGCGGCATCATGAGCTACCTGTCCAATCGCACCCGCCCCACCGACGAGATCGAGATCCGTTGTGGGTACGATCGGAAGGACCTGGAGATCGTCGAAAGCGCACTGCGCGCCTGGGAGCCCTTGATGGGCAAGCGACTGCGGAAGCTCAGCCTCGAGGAGTTCAGGAAGCTGCCTGAGATGGCTGATATCGTTCAGGCGCTGGCCCCGAGCTATTCGCCGGCGCTGCGCGTCTGACACCTGCCGGCCGGTAGACAAGCCGCGGTCGCTCCACGCCCGATCGGACAAAGCCCTTCCCTCGAAAGAGGGAAGCCAACCTCGCACGCCAGCCTGCTGTCCCCCCTTGGTCGTAAGCGGCTGGCGCCTCGGCGACGGTGAGCATCAAGAGAGCAGCAAGGGTGAACGGCAGCTCCATGACCACGTCACGCTGCGCCGTCTGCATTGCCGCCGCGATGTCCGCCTCGCTCGCATCTTCCAGCTCAGCCATTGCCCTAAGCTCGTCCAGCAACTGTGGAGGAAAGTAGACTGTCGCCAGGTTCGTGAGCCTGGCCAGGCATTCGGTCCAGCCGCGTCCGTAGATCTTTCGCGCCAGCAGGGCGTGAACCCGCAACTGGCTCGGCTTCAGCGCGACCGCGGCGTATGAGTGGCGGCACGATCCGTCGGCAAACTCCCAGGCCGTCATCATGACGAGCTTGTCCGGCTCCGACGGATCGGGACAGACGAGGACGCCGACGCGCTCCGGGTGAGCGGCACCATAGAGCGCCTCGCTGCCCTCTTCCCGGCGTGGCGCGTCCTGGAACTCGATCCAATACCCGTTCTCCGGAACGGAAATCAGATCGATATTTCGTTCGATTGATGCGGTCTGAGAGTCGACGCATGCCTGCAGCTCGACCACGGTGGCGTCGTCGAGCACGAACCCTTGCGCATGGTCGACGAGCTCGGCGAAATGCATGTGCTCAGCAGCGCTGCGCATACCGCGGGCATTGTTTGCGGCTTTGCTCTGCAGGGTTCCCTTCACCGACGTTCCGCCATCTGCTGGCAATTCACGCAGCGGGTCGCGCTTGGAAGGGCCTTGATACGGGCGGCCGGGATCTCGTCGCCGCAGATCGCGCAGTCGCGCTGCTCGCCCAATCCAGGCTCTACCGCGAGAGACGCCTGGATGTTGCGGATCTGGCGATCCCGCATCATTTCATCGCGCTCGATCGCGAGGGAGATGTCGCTTTCTTCGGTCATGGCAAAGCTCCGGAGCGACAAGGATTCTTCCCTCGATCGCCTAACGGAGAAGGTAGGGAGAGCCTCCTGCGGCCGTCAACCAAGAACCGCTACTGCGTTTCTTGACCGTCCACCGTTTCTCGCGGACACTTTCTGAAGTTTTCCGCGGAGCGATTCATGAAGCGCATCATCACCCTCCTGGCCCTCGCGACGCTGAGCGCCATTCCGTCGATGGCACAGGCCGGGGAATACGGCCGCTACGCAACCACCACCGAGCAGTTCGAGGCGGGGTTTCCCCGTATGATCGATGGGCGCTATCCGCTGAGCGCGCCGCCAAAGGAGCGCATCCCGGTGGGAGCTTACATCCCGCCCGTGGAGAACAGCTTTGCCAACGTGAAGCACTATCGCACCGGCGAGGCCTCCGTGGACAGCGGCCGCCGCTATCGCAGCAGCCGCGATATCAAGGGCAACGCCCGCTACGATCGCTCGCGCGCTGCCTGGCGCCGCTAAGGCGCCTCAGGCCTTGCTGAACAAGGCCCATAGGTCATTGATCGTGAGGGTCGTCATGAGCGCAAGCAGCAGGACGACCCCAACAGCCTGAATGCCGACAAGGAACTTGGCATTCAGCGGACGTCTGACGATACCCTCGATCGCGCAGATCAGCAGCTGACCACCGTCCAGAACCGGCAGCGGCACAAGGTTCACGACCGCCAGGTTGATGGAGAAGGCGGCGATGATGAAGACGAAGTTGGCGATACCGTCGCTGATCGCCTGAGATGTCACTTCCGCCATCTTGATCGGGCCGCCGACCTCTGAGATCGGCCTTGTGCCGATGAACAGCTGCTTCACCGCGATCACAAAGGCCCGTGTCTGCTTCCAGACGTCGCCGGCGCCATAGATGAGGGCATCGATCGGGCCCACCGTCTCGTGGACGGGATCACCCGACACGATCCCAATCCGGCCGATAGACTGTGTCCCCCCAATGCCGGTGATGCGCTCGACACGCGGCTGAACCCTGATCGTAAGCTCCTCGGTTCCCCGAGCAATCCGAGCGACGGCGGGCTCGTCCAGGCGCAGCGAAATTTCCGAGAAGATGTCGCCGAAGCTGTGGGTACGAACACCATTCACGCTCAGAAAGCGGTCCCCTGGACGAATTCCAGCCTGTTCCGCGGCGCCGCCGGCTACGACCTCCCGCACCACGGGGGGGACGACGGGCCGGCCGAATCCCACATAGAGAGAGGCGATAACGAGGAAACCGAGAAGCAGATTGGCGCCCGGGCCCGCAGCCAGGACGATCGCACGATGCAGCGGTGGGCGGCGAAGCAGGTAGGGGGATTTTGGGTCTGGCTTCGCGTTGTCTGGCATGTCTGTTGCCGAGACCATCCCCGTGCCATCACGGTCGCCCAGGAACCGAACGAAACCCCCGATCGGAATGGCTCGCAGCTGCCATTCGCAGCCGTCGCGATCCTGGCGCGACCACAGGACTTTCCCCAGGCCCACTGCGAAATGTGTCGGGCGCGTTCCGAGGGTTTTGCCCGCGATAAAGTGGCCATACTCATGGACCGTCACGAGAATTGCGAACGCGACCAGGAAAGGGACGAGAGCCCCGGCGATCCCAAAAACATAGTCCAGCATCAAAATTCCTCGAAGCGATCGTCAGATTCTAGGGCGGCGCCGAGGCCGGCTGAAAGTGGACCCCGGCAGTCATTCACAGGCTAGCGGTCAGCCTTTGCAAGGCTGGGCATGGATCAGTTCGAGCTTCTCGATGCGGCCTCGGCTGATCCGCTCACCTTCGATCACCTCGAAGCCGGCGACGACGCCGTTTTCGAACTCCGTCGCCTTCATCTCGAATGATGGGCCGGCGTCCTGAAATGCCTCACCGACAAAGAAAGCCTCGCGGGTGTGCCAAGATTTCAGCCCCTGGAGCGCCCCAAGATCGCCCGGATCCGGCCGCCGCGGCTGAACGATGGTGGATACCTGTGCCGCCTTCGTGCCGAATCCGGGCGCGCCCAGATAGGCTGGCATGCTCTTCATGATCGCCCCAGGCCCGCTGATGTCGATCGCGGAACGCAGCGCCTTCGTGCGGCTGATCGGGAAGAGCACATTGGCCGGGAGCTCCGCCCGCTGCTCCTCGGGAGCTACGATGCGGACAACCGTTGCGTCGTTCTCGCGCTCGGCCTTGCCACGGAAACTTTTGATCTCGGTCCCGTCCTGTTCGAGCGTGTCGTTGAAGGAATAGGATTTGCCGTCGGCGGATTCCCAGGTCGCGGACGTGCGCACGACCTTCCCGAAGTCGTTGTCGATCTCCAGGCGCCGGAGCATCGCGTATCCACGGCAGGCGTCACCAAGCAGCTCGACCTCCATGCGCCCCGTCGGAGATCCCGACTCGTCGGTCATGGAATAGGTCGCGCGGTGAGACGCGATCGAGGCTTCCTCGGCAAGCGCCGGAACCGCGGCAGCCAGGGCAATCAGAAGAGAGAGCGCACGCATGAGACGACCTCGGTCAGCCGTGAAATTCTGAGACACAAGGAATAATCCAAGGGACCGCGAGTATCAAACCACCGATTCTATGATCCACGTTATTCACAAAGGATTGTCGCTTTCGTCCGCCGGCCGGAGAGAGGATGGACTGCAATTGGGTTTCTCGGCGTGTCGCTATCGCACCAAGGACTGCTTCTGTCGCTCTCATCCCCAAGCGGGGCGGGCAAATCGACGCTCGCCCGCGCGCTCTTGAAGGTTGATCCCCGCTTCGTGTCGTCGGTGTCGATGACGACGCGCGGACGGCGCCGGAGCGAAGGACACGGGATCGACTATCATTTCGTCGATCGCTCTCAGTTCGGGCGCGAGGTCGCCGCCGGCGGCCTGGTCGAATGGGCTGAGGTTTACGGAAACCTCTATGGCACGCCGAAGGCTCCGGTGGAGGCAGCACTCCGTGGCGGTAGGGACGTCCTATTCGATATCGACTGGCAGGGCGCAGGACAGATCGCGGACGCGTATCCGATCCATAGCGTTCGGGTTTTCATCCTGCCTCCCTCCGCAGAGGCGCTTCGGTCGCGGCTGGTACGGCGCGCCGAGGATTCTGACGAGGTCATTGCCCGCCGGCTCGCCGGTGCAGCGGAAGACGTCTCCCACGCGGCGGAGTACGACTACCTCCTGGTCAACGAAGATCTTGAGGCATGCCTGTCATCCCTGCGGCAGATCGTGGCCTATGAGCGGGCTCGGCGACTGGGTCTGGAGGTCTCGCCGCCGCGTCTCGATGATGAGGCTGGAGGCGTGCTCCTGGCTCTGCAGGATGACCTCGGGGTCCGCGCGCCGGCGCCCTGATCAGATCGACGGTGCGAGGGCCCTGCCGGACGCGATCGTCTGGTGCTGCGCCATGGCATATCGATCGGTCATTCCCGAGACGTAATCCCTGACACGATCTGCAATCATCTGCGCGTCAGCCGCATCCAGCCCCATCCCCCATTCGCCAGGCATCAGTGACGGCTCTTCCAGAAACCAGGTTGCGAGCTCTCCGACGTTCCGCGCGGCCTCGTCGGCCTCGTCCTTCACGGCTTCGCTCCAATAGAGGTTTGCATAGAGCCAGCTCTTCAGCTCGCCCTGCAAAGCCAACATTGGCTCAGAGAGCCTGATCGAGGGCTCTGCTCGCTCGCGTACTTGGTCCGGGTGCGTGAGGCCCTGCAGGAGCTCTGCAGAGGTCTGCGTGATGTCGGAGACCATCCTGTTGATCAGGCCCCGGGAAATTTCATGAGCCCTCCGCTCCTGGTCTCCGACTGCATCCAGGTCGGACGCGCGCCACACGCGGTCAACGATCTCGACCTCGCGCACGCGGCGCAGGTCGATGACCCCGCTGCGGACCCCGTCTTCGAGATCCGCAGCCAGGTAGGCGCAGTCGTCTGCAAGGGCGGCGATTTGCGCCTCGGCGGACGCATGCTTCGCGAGGTCAATGCCGCGCAGTTCGACCGCCCTGCGAATGTCCTTAGGAATTGGCTTCCCTGCATGCTTTCCTGTCTGGAGACCGTCAGCCCCGACGAGAGGACCGTTGTGAGCGATGATGCCTTCGAGTGCCTCGAAGGTCAGGTCCAGACCATCGAACGTCGCATAGCGGCGCTCCAGTCGCTCGACGATCGCGACCGCCTGAGCGTTATGGTCGAAGCCTCCGAAGTCTCGGAGCGCTTCCGACAACTGATCCTCTCCGCGATGCCCGAGCGGCGAATGCCCGAGGTCGTGGCAGCACGCAATCAGATCCGCAAGCGTTTCGTCGAGATGCAGCCGCGCTGCGATATCTCGCGCGATTTGAGCGACCTCTAGCGTATGGGTGAGCCGCGTCCTCGCGTGATCGCTTGGAACCGAAAAGACTTGGGTCTTCAGGCTCAGACGACGAAAGGCGGCAGAGTGGATAACTCGCTGCCGGTCGCGAGCGAATTCCGAACGTCCATCCGTACACGGCCCTTCGAAGAGGCGTCCACGAGACGTGATCGTATCTGCAGCGACCGGAGAGCGCATCAGAATGCCGGTGCGTAGCGGTAGCCGCGCTCCGCAATGAGCTCGCTGACCCGCTCGCGCTCGCCCTCGCCGCCGAACGCTTCGACGATGCCTAGCACCGCGTCCTCGTCGATCTGGACGTCGTCGAGCGCGCTGACGATTTGGTCTGCAGTCATGTTCGTCGCTTTCGCAATCCCGGCGAGCTCATCCTTGGAGAGCCCATACTGCACGGCGAGCGTCAGTGCGCTGGCAGGATCCTCCTTCCAGGCCTCCTCCCGATTGGCGCGGCGCTGCGAATAGCCCCATGCGACCGTGTCTCCCGGGTTGGCAAGGTCGCTGTCGAAGCAAACGATGCCCTTGTAGAGGTCGACGAGATCGGCGTCAGAAAGCTCGTCGAGGAAGGAACGAAGCCCCTGGGCAGAGCTGAACTCCATCCGGTGATTGCGCCATTTGGACAGCACCAGCCAGCCACCGCTGCGTCCCTCCGTCCTGAAGACCCAATCGCCGTCGTCGTCACCGGGCCAGGATTGCACCAGCCCATCGACATAGGGCGAGACCGCCTCGGCACATACATCCCAGAAGAGGTGATCGTCCTTTTCAATGAGCGCCTTCCAAAGGGTGGCGAATGCGCGGTCGGGAGTGAATTCGTGCGTCGTGCCGGTCCCATCAAAATCGGGCGCCTTGATGTCCCAGCCGAGTGCGTAGCCGAACGCGCCGTTCGTGCTGTGGGAGGAGTGCTGACACAGGAAGGAAATCACCTCAGAACGGCCGCTAGCGGGCCAATGGTACGCGCCGTCAGGCTTTGCGTTCTCGTCCAACATCGCCTGCGTTCGGATATCGGCAGCAGGCGCGAAAGTGACATCCCGCTGGGTTCGCGCCTGATTGATCAGATCGCCACGAGCCGGTTCGCGGCCGGTCAGCAGATCCTCTGCCGTGCCGGGGAAAAGGTGAGGATGGGTCCGCAGGAACAGGGAGAGCTGCGACCAGGGCATGGCCTTGATGCGCTCGAATTCCTCGATCTGCGCGGATTTGCGAGCGGCGATCATGTGTCGGTCGATGATGACCGATACGTTGTCGTCGTCGAGGACGGCGATGCCGTTTACCTCCGATCCGATCAGCCCCATCGCCTCGAAGGCGTCGTACTGAACGACGGTGATGGCTCGGTCGATGCCGAAGGTCAGCCTGGCAATGTTGCCGTCGGAGTAGTGGTAGTTGCCGATCTTGGGCATCGTCGTTCCGTGGTTCGGTGATGTTCGACGAAGCCTAGATCGGCACTATGCAAGCCAGGAGCGCTTTCGCTCAGGCGGCCTTCGCACGCTGGTCGTTCTTCAGCCGCCAAAGGCCGATCGGATGATGGTGGCAGATCTTGCGCTTGGAACGGACGTATCCGACGAGCTCCCACATCGGGTCACGGAACAGCGGGCCAATGCAGCGCGGATCGACGCCGGCCGGGATCGGGCACTTCTCGCGGACGTCGTCGGACGTGATCTGGCCTCGCTCCTTGACCAGCTCAAGCGCAACGAGTCGCGCCTTTGCGAGCCATTCTGCGCGGGCGGCTTCGAGGTTCGGCAGGATCTCGGTCTCGAAGTCCTGGACCGGCCTGTTGCGGGCGGGCGGCGCCTGACGAGCGCTCGGCGAGCGCGGCTGTTTGGAATTCGGCTTGCGACGGTCCTGGCTGCGAGCAGGCTTCATGGGAGATCCTCAACATTAATCCTTGTTAAGGATTGTTGGGGCGGTTCCCGAAACCCACAAAACAGTTTCTTCTAGGCTGAGAAGAAATCCGTGAATAGCGCGTCGCGTTTCAGCCGCGGCGCCGCGCCCAGTGCCCTTTGCATTGACGGGATGCCAGTGCTTTGCCCGGCATGTCGCCGGCATTACGCTGCCGGATGATTTTCCAGGCGTCGATTCCGGTTATGAAAGCGAACTTTGCCTCTCCACCGCCTTCTGCGGGTTTGAACATCAGCAGGCGCAACGGGTAAGCGTCGATTGGCTCCGAGGGGATGGACCCGTCAGCAGCCCTGACGAACGACGGCTCTGCAAACACGATGCTGTTCGCAGCCTGGTTGAGCCCGAACATCTCGACTTCCTCAGGAGCAAGTGAGAGCTCTCCGCGGAGGGTGAACTCCTCCAGGTAGTCGACGGCGGTCGCGAGTGCCGAGCGATCATCCTCGGCAATGGTCTTCAAGACATCGACCACGGTGGCGTTTGTGCAATAGGCCGCCGGCACGAGGTAGGAAACGCCGTCTCGTTCGGCCATCTTCTGCTTGTCGAGGTTCTTGAGCGTCCATTCGTGCTTGTGTCCGGGCGGAACTTCCACCCGAATACCGCCCAGGCCGATGCTCAATGAGAACCGGCGCGTCGTCGTTCGCATCTTGGACATGGCTGCGACCTTTGCCAGCCAGCCCTCCGGAGCGGCGTCTTCAAGGCCCTTCTGCAACCTGATGAGCACATCCTCTGGCTTCGACCGGGTATAGCGCGGCACGACTCTCCAGGATCGCCGGGCGCCATCGAAATAGGCCTTCAGACTGCGCAGGACCTCACGGGTCGCCAAGTCGAAGCGAGGGGAGAAGACCTCGAAGCCGTCCGCCGTTTCGTAGATGCGGACCGTGCCGTGATCGTGAAAGCTCGACATTCTATCCTCGCAGAACCCCATCCACCGTGAATCGCATGGATTGAATGCTCCGTCCTTGACGCGAGCGTCGCAGAAAGGATTGTCTCGGTCCAGAGCTGAAGAAACCCTCCCGTATGGGGACGATCATGAATTTGAAGGCCGCAACGATCATTGGTAGCGACAAGGGGGGCGTGGGCAAATCTTTGCTGGCGAACCTCCTCGTCCAAGCTCACGATGTCGCCCGAGCGGACGTCCCCGACGCGCCGCGTATCAACGTCGTCGAGGTCGATCACCAGCGCCGCCTCAGCGGTCTCCTGGGCGAGGAACGGATTTCTGTGTCGCTTCCGGCGACGGCCTCTATCGCCGAGAGCGCAGCCAACCGCTGGCACAATGAATCGCGATTCAACAGCTGCTATTCCGTCTGGTCGTCCGGCGATTCGATCACCGATCTGGGGGCCAATACGACGACGAGCCTGATGGATTGGGCGCGTCACAACTCCGTCCGTGACTTCGCCCGCGAGGACGGCGTGGCCTTCCGCTTTGTGGCGGTTGCGACGCCCGATGACCTTGCGATCCGGTCGGCTCAAGCGGCTCTGCGAGACGCTCGCGATGCCTTGGGTGGCGAACTCTTCCTGGTGCTCAACGACACGGCTGGCGGCGAACAAGGCTACCTGCCCTATGAGAACGGCCGCGATCTGCCGGCTCTTCTCGACGATGTCCGCGGTTGGGGAGCGAAGGTTATTCGTATCCCCTACTGCGACTGCATGCTCTTCGCTTACGCCCGAGCGCGCGGTTACACCGTGGTCGATTTCCTCAGGAACAAGGACAACGTGCTCTCCGAGATTCGACGGGAGGCAAACCTCGACCCCACCACTGAGCGCTTCCAATTGCGCAGGTTCACTGCCTGGGTTGGAGTGGTGCAGAACTCCCTCCAGCATCTGTTTGAACGCCCCGGCTCAGAAAGCGTGGCCGCGTAATGGAAGCTGCTGTTCCAGTCGTTTCGAACCCTGCTTCGCTGGCGGGGTTCTTCTACGTCGACCCGAACGAGGGCCTTTCCTATAGGGCAACGGATGGGACGCGGCGAGCGTCGCGATCCGACCGAGGTAGAAGCGCTCGCCGTGATTGCTGCAGCCCTCGCGGCGCTGCGCGGACACGGCGAGGTCGACCTGCCCGTGGACGAGATCCTCGTGCAGGCAATCGAGCGTCGTGACGAGCACATCGCCGAGCTGCGCAGTCGGATCATTGCTGCATTCGACCTGGGCTTCGCCTGGCGCGGGCAGATCACCGGGCAAACGCTGGAGGACAGCCGGGCCGTCGGTCGCACCCTTGGGAGCGACCTGTTCGAGGGCGTGCCCGTCAATCCCGACGCGGTGCCCTCGTTCGAGAGCGCTGATGCCGGCATGGTGGTTGCGAAAGCCGAGATCAAGCGAGCCCTCTGGGGGGCGAGCGATTCGATCTTGCTCGTTCCGCCTATCATCGCCGAGCCACTGCCCCTGCCGGCGCCCTCCGTCATCGACGGCGCGCGCTGGTGCCAGCCCAGCGACCATACGAAGCGGCAGTTCCTGCTGCGCTTCGAGGACGCTGATGTCGGCGATCTTGTCTACGATGATGAGGATCAGGCACGCACGGACTGGATCAGGGCAACCGAGAACTGGAATTGCTACCTGTTCGGCGCGCTCGAAATCTCACCTGAGCCGCATCGTGCCCCCTCGTCGGTTTCGCGAGACGGTGCGATGCTAATGGAACAAGTCTGACGAGAATCGCAATGAACGAAGAAGCCTTCCACCGGATCAGGAACCTGTCGCCCTCCGACGTGGCGCCTCGCATCGCGGTCGACGACGGTCCGGATCGAACGCTTCTCTATGGCTGGAGCGCAGCCGTCGGCGAAGGAAGCAATCGGACTTGGCACGTCTATCGCGAGGATGGCCAGCTTCATCTTTTTGTCTATAGCGGCCCGAAGCCGACGGGCGAGGTTCGCGTGCTCGATGAGAGCGAGGCGACGAGAAATGCGCTTATTCTCAGCGATGAGCCCATGTTGATCTCCGGCACCGAGTTGGGTGCGGCGCTCCTGGTGCCGCCGAAACGCGCCTACCCCGCAGCCTGCGACGAAGATTTCTGCGCTCGACTGCTCGCGCTCGGGGTCCATATTTCCTTCACCACCTTCGAGGCCCGCCCTGAGAAGCCGTTCCATGGACTGCGCGCTTCCGATCTGCCGGCGCCGTCGCTACGGCCCTGAGACGCGCTCTCGCACTCAGATTTCGTCGGAGAATGGAAAGATGAGCGAGTGGAAGTTGCTTCCTGTCGAGCCGACAGATGCGATGCTCGATGCGCTCGCTGACGAAACGCCGTACTGCGTTAGAAGGGCCAGCGATAAGTCCTGCTACGAAGTGATCTTCAACCCGGCCGAAGACTGGCGGACGCACATTCCGAACGATCTGCAGATCGTGTTTCAGGGTGCCGAGGCAGAGGCTGAGGTTCGTTGCGAGCGTCTCCGTAGGCTGTGGCTTTACCGCTCGCTGCTCGCCACCGCTCCCGAGCCGCCGGCCAATGCCTGATTTTTCCATCGAGAGCGGCCTTATCGCCTCAGGCCACAGGCTGGTCTGCGGAGTCGATGAAGCGGGCCGCGGTTGCCTCGCTGGTGCAGTCACGGCCGCTTGCGTGATCCTGAATCCCGAAGATCTGCCCGAAGGCGTGGATGACTCGAAGAAGCTCTCCGCTGCCCGCCGGAGCGAGCTCTACGACCTCATCATGGAGAAGGCGATCGCCATTGGCGTTGCTTGCGTGGAAGCGTCAGAGATCGACAGCACGAATATCCTGATCGCGACCATGAAGGCCATGCGATTGGCTATCCATGAGCTTCCGATGCGGCCGGGCTACGCCTGCATCGATGGGAACATCATTCCGCAGGATCTGCCCTGTCTCGCCGCGGCGTATGTCGGCGGAGATGCGCGAAGCCTCTCAATCGCCGCGGCGAGCATCGTCGCCAAGGAAAGCCGCTCCCGGCTGATGCAACGGCTTGATGTGGCGCTGCCGGGATATGGCTTCGCGAGCCATGATGGCTACGGCACAGCGGCGCATCTGGAGGCGCTCGCTCGACTTGGGCCCAGCCCTCAGCATCGCATGACCTTTGCCCCGCTCAAACCCTGGTGGACAGAGCCCGAGATCATCAAGCCGAGGAAGCGGAAATCGCCGCCGGCGGCGCAGCTCTCTTTCTTCGACTCGATGGCCACCTAGCGTGCTGGTGACTTTCAAGCTCGCGCGGCAACCTTTCGGAATGACACCGATTGGCAGGCCCATGACGACTGAACTCGACACTTCCATCCGGAATGCAGCAGCCCTCATTCTCGATCCCGATCTCCAGGGCTCGGTGCTCGTCGTCTGCGTCGACAAGATCCCTGAAGATTTGGGCGCGCCGCCTCTTTACACGGGCATCGGTCGCGATTCCGACGGCGTGTATCTTGAAGTCGGCCGCGGGTCCGATGGTGCTTTTTTGGAAGGCACCGACGGCATCAGGCGGCTCACGTCGGTCGACGCGGAGTTGCTCGATCTGGCGATCGAGCTCTCGCCAGAGGCGGCGGTCTTGAAGGAAATGAGCTTCGAGACCGGAGCCTCCCGCGAGTATCCGGTGAGCTTCATCGGGGACTTTGCCCCGACCCCTGGCTTCTGAACATGACGCAGCGCCTCATCCTCGGCACGGTACGCGGTCGCATCGGCGGTCAGAGGCATACGGTTGCCTTGACCGACGGAAGCGTTCTGCGTGTCCAGTTCGAAGGTGAGGTGATGCCGCGGATCGGTGCCGACGTCATCGGTATCCTTGACGACAGCTCGGGCGAGAACCGGATCGAGCTCGTGCCTGACGTCGCCAAGCGCATGCTTAAGGGGCGGCGCACCAAAATCATCCCGTTCGGCCGCCCCGACGTCACGGCGAGAATGCTCGCCTATCTTCTCGACGGCACGGGGCCCGCGCTCATCCGACCAGGCGTTGGCGGCATCATCGAGCGCACTCCAATCATCAAGGATCCGGACCTCCGCTGGGCGCTCGGCATTCTTGAGCCTGAAGCCTCTCGGCTTGGCCTCGCGCTGAACGTCGTGGATCCGCTCGCCCTCGCTGCGTCCGCCTGGACGGATCGCGACCTCGTCGACGCCGTCCTGCCGGCGGACGCGTCCGGCGAGCGTGGTGCGCTCTCGGATCTGAAGGCGCTGATGGCTGACGCATTTCAGCCGGCATGCCGTCGAACCCTTCTGGGTCTCGGCCGTGGTGCGAAGACTCCTTCCGTCGATTTCATCATTCCCTATTCCCCGTTCCTGACCGGGGCGACCTTTTGCGCCCGCATCGGCGGCGCCTGGCATTCCGAATACGCTTTCCCGGCGATTTCATCCGATGATGCCCGCAGGCTCTCATCGTTTCGCGAGATCGCGCTGAGCTTTGCCGCGCGCTACCTGGGCACCGTCTCCAGGAATTCGGAGGTGGCTCGCCACCTCGAGGAGTGTTTCGCCGACGCGGCTGCCACGACCGCCTTTCTGCGCTCCGGAGGCGACCCGGCTGCAGCGCTGCGCTTCGCGGCGTTCCGCGAGGCCGGCGCGGCGCGATGGAATGAGGAAGGCTCCTGCCCTCCCCAGACCTGGTCCGCGATCCGAGCTGCGGTATCAGCAGCGACTTCGCCCGGCCTTCTGACCACCGACGACCTGATGAAGCACGCTGCCTCCGTCGCGCTTATCCACGCGCCGCGCAGCATCGAGGCAATCCTGGCTGGCGCCCGCAGCGCGAGCGACAAGGACGCCTTCATCGACCTGGAAACGGCCGGTCCTCATACCAAAGCCACACTGGAACGCCATTTTCAGCAGGAAGTCGCAGAGAATATCGCTCGCCTGGCCTCCCACGGGAACGCGCTCGCGCGCATGGCAAAGTTCGCGCCATTGATCGTCCCGATGGGCTTCGAGGACGCGTTCGATGAGCTCGTTCGTCCGGCTCTCGGGACGGTCGAATCCGACGACAACGACATCCGGCCGCTATCTTTCCTCGACGACGACGCGCCCGCGCTCCGGATGTGACCGCCATCCCCGGATTTCTGGTCTATCCGGGCATTCGGCGTTCGGGCCAGGCGCCAAATCCGAGCTATCCTTCATGATCATCTGATCTCGTCACGCCAGATGCGTGGCGACCGATATCCTGAAGGAACAGCATTCGTGCCGACCCTTGAGACCTCGCTCTCCCGGACACAGGCTATCCGCGCGCTTGGCGTGACCTATATGCACAGCGGCGACTGGCGCGAGCCGGTCGTGGAGCTGCTCGGCGCCGACCGATTGGTCTTCTCAGGCCAGCGTGCGTTTCCATCCGAGGAAGCGGCGGTCCAGTTCGTCCGCGAGCAATCCCGCGCCCAGGCCGAACGCGATGTCGCCTCGGCCGAAGCGATGATGGGCGGGTTCCTGGTCCCGACGCGGCTCTGGCTTGCCCGCAATTCGCATTTCTTCCGCCGGCGCGAGGTCGGTCTGATCCAGACCGAGGCGATCGCATCCCAGCGTCTCCGATCCGCTCGCCGTATCCTGGCAGCCGATAACCCGGTCGAGATCGTTCGCCTGCCGAATGACATCGCGATGCCGCCCTTGTTCTCGATCAATGAGAAGGTGTGGGTCGTGGATTCCCGCGGACATCCGCGCGAGGCTCCACGCATGACCCCGTCGGCCGTTCGCGAGCGCCTCGTGTCTGGCGGTGGCGGGACGGCTCACGCGGTTCGCTACATGCTTGAAGGGTTCGCGGTGCCCTTCGAGGCACAGGTCGGTGTGGGGGCCACTGCGGTCCTGGTGCCGGCCGATCCCCACCTGAAGGGCTATTCCGAGAAAATCGTCGCTGACCGCGTCCTCGACCTCTTCTCGTCCTCGACCGATGGTGACGCGGTGGATACCCAGCAGGAGCCCGTCAGGGCGGCTGGGAGCGGTCTGGTGAATCAGCTGGCAGCTCTGGCCGGCCTGGGCACCAAGCTGTGGCTCCCAGGCCCTTCTGCGGCGTCCGATAGCGGCCTGCGCTAGTCAGCGCAGGCCTGGTGCCGCCGAGGGAGCGGTGTCGACGCCGGCGGCGTCGAGAGCCTCGATCACTTCCTGCAGGCCATCGAGCTCGATGCCTTCAGCGCGGGCGTTGCGGACGAGGTTCGCCACGAGCTCCTCGAATTCCTGTGTCGGTGCGTTCTCCGGCTGCTCCACCAGAGCGCAGTCGCACGCTTCCATGGACTCGGCGTATTCGAGGATGGGGATCGACGTGGTGGTCCGCTCGTATTCGAAGGCGGCCGGCATGCCGGCGATGAGCACGGTGTTGAAGGCCATGATGACCTTCGCTTGCTCCTCTGTGGCTGCCTCGATCACCTCCTCGTGGGTGATCTCCTCGTCGTCGAAGTGGCCCTCCATCGACCACTTCCTGGTCTCTTCGCCGTCGGCGAAGGCGAGCTTTTGGAAGCGCAACTGCTCACCTACAGAGTCCATCTTCTCCAGGTAGAGACTGTCCCCTGGAAAATCGTCGTAGTTCACGTAGCGGCTCGATACCGCCCGGTTCGCGCTGCGCATTGCCTCTGCGACCTGCGCAAACAGGCGAGGTCCCTTCGCGACCGGCACGGTCGTCACCGCGATCCCGGACGGCTCCAGGTCGGTCGGCACGCCAATGGTGAAAACGAAATCGGTCATCGCATCCTCGCGGGTCTGTTCTCCGAGGATCCTACCGCGGTCCGATGAAAGGCACCGCGGGCGAAACGAACCCATAGTTTGAAACAACCGGCATTGGAAAGTCGCGTCTTTTGGCCTCTCGAACCGATAAGTTGGTCCGTTTCGAACCCATAGTTTGGACATGGGGCCCGCTTCACGACCTTTCTTCGAAACCCTCTTGATAATGTCCGACGCTATCATAGATAATGTCGGACGCTATCGTATGCGATGTCGGACATTATCAGAAAGGGTTCTCAATGTCAGATTTGATGGTGAAGCGCTCGGTCCGCCTGGACCCGGTGATCGACAAGAAGGTGCAGGAGCTCAATCGCCCCTTGAGCGAGGTGGTTCACGAGGCGCTGCTCGACTACCTCTTGAAGTTGGGTGTGCTGGACAGGGAGGAAGCCGCTCTGCATGTGAAGACCCTTGAGATCCTCAAGGACGTCGCCGGCATGGCGGTTTATCTCGCTAAGACGGGGAAGTTCACGGAGTCGATCACAGACACCGTGCTCGCCCAACTGATGCAGGAGGAGAAGTTCGCCGCGTCGTATGCCTACGTGGTCGGCGGCGACCCTTACCTCCACGGCAACCAGAAGAAGGCCAAGCTGAACCTCAAAATCGGGGCGAAGGTCCGCGAGGCGATCAACGGAACGGTCATGACCGATGCCAAGAACCGGCCGCTCACCCGTACGGTCCATGGCCGAGTGATCCAATCCTACACCCCGATGTCGGGCTTCAATCTTCCGGCCTAAATTAAGAGTGGATCTGGGCCCCGGGCCGCGTGCCCGGGGTCGCCAGAGGTCAGCCGAAGGTCTTCTGGAAGCTCGGCTCGCTTCCCTCGGGAGCACAGGCTCCGGTCTCATAGGGAAGCGCCTTGGCGCCTTCGTAACGCGTCTGATGCGCGGCATCCGCCAGTTCGAAACCGCCGGCCCGGGTGGTACCGTCCTTGCTCCGCGTCGTGCCATAGATCCACGACGGACGGACGCCGGCGAAGGCGGGATGTTTCTCCAGGACGACTAGGTTGAAGATTGGGTCGCAATTGGCGTCATCCGTCCAGCGGAGAAGATTTTCGCCGAGCTCGGTATCCCGATATGGCTGGATGCGGCAGATGGCCGGGGGGTCGCAGACGACGGTCGCGTTGTCGTCGTGCTCGTCGTAGCACTCGATCGTGTGGGCAAGGACGACTTTGCCCTGCACGGCTTCGTACTCGGCCAGCACAGCCGCCTCGATGGTGGCCTTTGTGATCTCGGGCATTTCAAACCTCGCGCGTTGTGGAATGTGCCTCAGGGTGCCGCTTATGTTCGAAAGACAGAAAACCGGGTCCTATGGAAAAAGCCCTGGCCGGTTTCCCGACCAGGGCTTTCTGGATCAAAGAGAAACCTATTTTCTCTTTGATATCAAATACTTAGCCACATGAGCTGCTCTGCGCGCAGTCTTCGCATACACTGCAGGTTCCCGCCTTCCTCATCCTCGATGAGTTGCAGGACGGGTTCTCGCAGATCTCGCCCGTGTACCCCATCGCTTTCGCGTCTTCCCGCTTCTGAGCTTCGGCAGCCTTAGGCGCGTTCTCGAACAGCTTGAGAACGGTAGCCTCGGTGACGCGCTCTGTCTGCGGGGGGCGGATCGGCTCGATCTTGAGAGCGGCGTTCCCGTCCATGGCGACGACGACACCCCTGCCATGGTCGGGAGACGCTTCCTGGCGCACCACGGAGCCTTCGACGACCCGCAGGTGCTCGGTCACCCGGCCGCGCACGAGACCGGTCGAGACCGGTAGCCCCATCGCCGTCGGCGAGGTGTCCTCGGGCTGAACGTTCGCGAGATCGAAGCGCTGCAGGTAAGAGATCGCGAGCTCACGGAAGACGAAGTCGAGGATCGACGTCGCCGACTTGATCATGTCGTTGCCCTGGACGAAGCCAGCCGGCTCGAAGCGAGTGCCCACGAAGGCATCGACATACTCCTCCAGCGGGACGCCATACTGCAGGCCCAGCGAGACGGCGATCGCGAAGTTGTTCATCATCGCCCGGAAGGCCGCGCCCTCCTTGTGCATGTCGATGAAGATCTCGCCGAGACGGCCATCCTTGTACTCGCCGGTGTGGACGTAGAGCTTGTGCCCGCCCACGCCCGACTTCTGGATGTAGCCGGTGCGACGGTCCGGCATCTTCTCGCGCTCGCGCTTGCGCTCGACGCGCTCGACCACCTTCTCGACGATGCGCTCGGTGACCTGGGCGGCGCGGGCGGCCATCGGCTGCTGGTGGAAGGCCTCGATCGCGTCGTCGGCGTCCTCGTCGTCTTCCGAGATCAGCGCCGAATTCAGCGGCTGCGAGAGCTTGGAGCCGTCGCGGTAGAGCGCGTTGGCCTTCAGCGCCAGCTTCCACGAGAGCATGTAGGCGCTCTTGCAGTCCTCGACGGTCGCGTCGTTCGGCATGTTGATCGTCTTCGAGATCGCACCCGAGATGAACGGCTGAGCCGCAGCCATCATGCGGATGTGGCTCTCGACCGAGAGGTAACGCTTGCCGGTGCGGCCGCACGGGTTGGCGCAGTCGAACACCGCCAGGTCGGCATCTTTCAGATGCGGAGCACCCTCGACGGTCATCGCACCGCAGACGTGAATGTTCGCGGCCTCGATCTCGGCCTTGGAGAAGCCAAGGAAGGGAAGGAGCTCGAAGGTGGGATCGGCGAGCTTCTCGGCCGGCACCTTGATGGTGTTCAGCAGGAAGTCCTCACCCAGCGTCCACTTGTTGAAGGCGAACTTGATGTCGAAGGCGCTCTTGAGAGCGTCCTTCAGCTTCGCCAGCTGCGAGTCGCCGAAGCCCTTGGCACGCAGCGTCGCGGGATTGATCGCCGGCGCCTGGTCGATGTTGCCGTGGCCGACCGCATAGACCTCGATCTCGGCGATCTGGCTCTCGCCATAGCCGAGGGCGCGCAGCGCGCCGGGCACGGCCTGGTTGATGATCTTGAAGTAGCCGCCGCCGGCCAGCTTCTTGAACTTCACCAGCGCGAAGTCGGGCTCGATGCCGGTGGTGTCGCAGTCCATCAGCAGGCCGATCGTACCGGTCGGCGCGATGCAGGTTGTCTGCGCGTTGCGGTAACCGTGCTTCTCGCCGAGCCTGACTGCGGTGTCCCAGGCCTTCCCCGCGGCCTGCGAGAGCGTGTCGAACATGTCGCCATCCTTCTGGATCATGCTCTTGAGCACGCCATGGTCCAGCGGAACCGGCGCAACCGAAAGGCCCTCATAGCCCGTCGAGCGGCCGTGAGCGGCGAGGCGATGATTGCGCATGACGCGCATCATGTTGTCGGCGTTCTCCGGATAGCGGCGGAAGGTGCCGAGCTCGCCGGCGATCTCCGCCGAGGTGGCATAGGCGTCGCCCGTCATGATCGCCGTCAGCGCGGCGTTCAGGACGCGACCTTCGCTCGAATCGTAGGGCAGGCCCATGGTCATCAGCAGGCCGCCGATGTTGGCATAGCCGAGGCCGAGCGTGCGGTAGTCGAAGGAACGCAGGGCGATCTCCGACGACGGGAACTGCGCCATCATGACCGAGATCTCCAGGACGACGGTCCAGAGACGGTTCGAGTGACGATACCCCTTCACGTCGAAGGTGCGGGTCTCCGGGTCGTAGTAGGTCAGGAGGTTGAGCGACGCCAGATTGCAGGCCGTGTCGTCCAGGAACATGTACTCCGAGCACGGGTTCGAGCCGTTGATGCGGCCGCCGGCCGGGCAGGTGTGCCAGTCGTTCATGGTCGTGTTGAAGTGCAGGCCCGGATCCGCCGACGCCCAGGCGGCGTAGCCGATCTTCTCCCAGAGGTCGCGCGCCTTCAGCGTCTTGTGGACCTTGCGGTCGGTGCGGCGGATGAGGTTCCAGTCACCGTCCTTCTCGACGGCGCGCAGGAAATCGTCGCTGAGCGAGACCGAATTGTTCGAGTTCTGGCCGGCGACCGTGTTGTAGGCCTCGGAATCCCAGTCGGTGTCGTAGGTGGCGAAGTCCAGCGCGTTGTAGCCCTGCTTGGCGAACTGCAGCACGCGCTTGATGTAGTTGTCCGGAACAACGTCCCTGCGGGCGTGCTTGATCGCGCGCTTCAGCGGCTGGTTCTTGGTCGGATCGACCTCGAGGCG
The DNA here is from genome assembly GCA_930633495.1 of Hyphomicrobiales bacterium. Classification (NCBI taxonomy): domain Bacteria; kingdom Pseudomonadati; phylum Pseudomonadota; class Alphaproteobacteria; order Hyphomicrobiales; species Hyphomicrobiales bacterium. The sequence continues at coordinate 279,951 of CAKNFJ010000002.1, forward strand.
CCCTTCGCCGTCCTGGGCGGCAGCCATGATCGCGAGCAGGTGCTTCTTGACGATCTTGGAGCCGGTGACGAGAGCCGCGACCTTCTGCTCCTCCTTCACCTTCCAGTCGATGTAGGTCTCGATATCCGGATGATCGATGTCGAGCACGACCATCTTGGCCGCGCGGCGCGTGGTGCCGCCCGACTTGATGGCGCCGGCGGCACGGTCGCCGATCTTGAGGAACGACATCACGCCCGACGACTTGCCGCCGCCCGAAAGCTTCTCGCTCTCGCCGCGCAGGTTCGAGAAGTTCGTCCCGGTGCCCGAGCCGTATTTGAACAGGCGCGCCTCGCGGACCCAGAGGTCCATGATACCGCCCTCGTTGACGAGGTCGTCGGTGATCGACTGGATGAAACAGGCATGCGGCTGCGGATGCTCATAGCTCGATGCCGAGGCCACGAGCTCGCTCGTGAAGGGGTCGACGTAGAAGTGCCCCTGGCCCGGGCCATCGATGCCGTAGGCCCAATGCAGGCCGGTGTTGAACCACTGCGGCGAGTTCGGCGCCGCCATCTGCTTGGCGAGCATGTAGCGCAGTTCGTCGTGGAAGACGTGCGCATCCTCCTCCGAGGAGAAGTAGCCGCCCTTCCAGCCCCAGTAGGCCCAGCAGCCGACCAGTCGGTCGAAAACCTGTGCCGCATTCTGCTCGCCGCCGAAGCGCTCACCCTCCGGGAGCTCTGCCAGCGCCGCCTCGTCGGCGACCGAGCGCCAGAGCCAGGACGGAACGCTCTCTTCCTCGACCTTCTTCAGGCGGGCGGGCACGCCGGCGCGGCGAAAATACTTCTGCGCGATGATGTCGACCGCGACCTGGCTGAAGTTCTCCGGAACCTCCATGTCGCGGGCGCTGAAGACGACCGAGCCATCGGGATTCTTGATTTCGGAATTGGCCTTGCGGAAGGCGATCGCGCCGTATGCGCCCGTCGTCGCCTTGGTGAAGAAACGCTGGAACTTCATGGTGACCTCGTCAGGGTGGCATCGAGCGCCACAAGGATCAGAAATTTCAATCCTTGCAGCTGAACTCGAATCGTTGGTCTGGACAATGACCTTGCATGTCCGATTCGAAAGACAGAACTACTAAATCTTGTGTCGGCTCTGCAGAATGATCAACAGCCCCACTAGGGATTGATGGGCGCGGCAGGAAATTGGAGGGTACCCGTCCACCGAAAATTCGATTTCACATCATCGGCATCGGTGCGGGGGCGAAGAGATCGCCATCGTACATGTCGGCATAGGTCTGCTCCGGGCGCGGCGGTTTCGGCTTGCCGAAGCGCGCGCGGTCATCGAGACGCGTGTAGCGAGCCTCAGCGCCGTAAGGGATCCAGATGGTGCTGGAGACGCCAGGGATCCGCGGAATGGCGCGCAGCTTCGGATCGGTGATCCAGATGAACCAGGCGTAGGCTGTGGCAGTGCTGGCGTCGGGATCCCAGCAGCCCTTCGTCATCGGCACGCGCTCGGAGTACTGGGCGATGATGTCCGGGGCGCAGGGCAGGAAAATTCGCTGATAGCGGTCCTTGCCCTCGACCCAGACGGTACGCAGGAGCATGGCGACGATCTTCGTAGCTTCGGTCAGGGCGCGCTCGACGAATTCGACGGCAAGGTTGAAGGGCGGATTGGTCGCGATGATGTCGACATCCTCCTTGCGCTTGGCGACGTCTGCACCTTCTCCGACATAGCTCCCGAGATCGTAGCCGCGGCCGTAATCGTGGACGTCTGAGGCGTGGACACGCGAGACGTATTCCCGCTGCACCTCGGTCATATGCCCCTCGCCTGCCGCGGGATCCCAAACTGACAGCGACTGAACTGGTCCCGCGCTGCGCTGGAGCACGCCACCACCGAACAAGGGGCGGAACTTGATCAGCGGCAGGCCGGTCGCCTGATCCTTTTCCCGGTCGAAGAGCACGTCCTCGAAGAACGCCCTGGTCGCCCACGGTGGGGTTGGGAAGAAGTCGAGGCTGTCGATCGCCTCATGTCTCTGTGCCATGACCGCATGGGTCGACAGCCCGGAGGACGCGCGTTTGGCCATTTGGAGCTTCGCTAACTGACGGTGCTATCGGAAAGGATTGTTTCTGCGCTCCTTGCAAGCCGCAAACCCCGCACTGCTTCATTCGCAGGGGCGTTGGCGCCTGGCAGCGCGCCTGAATTGGCCCGGCCTATGCCACGATTTCGGGGTAGCCTTCGTGGCGGAACGGAATGTCGTCATCTAAACTTGACGACGGGAGCGTCACACGAGACCGATCGAACGAAGGACCGCTGGCGCCACCGCCATAACCCGCCGAAGCCGGCCTGGGCGAGGATCCGGGGCGAGCCGGCGGCGTCGGCCGGGCCACGCCATTCGCGAGCGAGGAAGGCGCAGGCTGCGGGCGCGGAGTCCCGCCCGCCGGAGGCGCCGGGCGAGCCCCAGGAGGACCAGAACGCTGCGCAGCGGGCGGCGGTGCATTCGCAGCAGTCGAGCGCCCAGCCTCCGCATCCCCGCCATCGTCGGGAGCGCCGGTGTCATCATCAGCCTGGTTCGATTTCGTCGCGGCTGCTGCGAGGCCGCCCAGACCGGTCCGCGGCCCTGGCGTCGACGGGCCCGGGCCCGGCCGAGAAGCCGGCTGGGGCGCGTGCGTGGCGGCTGGAGCGGTACTTGCCTGCTCCGAGGCTCGCTGAGCCGCAGGAGAGCCATTGCTGGAGCTCGCAGGCTCGCGAGCAGGGGTCGCCGTGGACTGCGCCTTGACCACTGGCCGAGCTTCACCGCCGAGGATCTGGACATCGAAGCCTCGGCGAGCAGGAACCGAGACGAACGCTCCCTTGTCGTCATAGTCGAGACGACCCTCGACCTGAATCAGGCGCCCCTCAGAGAGCTGGTCGAAGATCGGCTGGACCAACATCTCCTCGTTGATGACGACGCGGTGCACGAGCTCCGTCTCGTCGTCGAGCGTGCGAATGCCAATCGTGGTGACGCGAGAACGTCCCTGAAGGGCCACCGTAGGTGCGGCATGGATGGCGCCGACGAGGAAGAGCTTGTTCACGGATGGGTAGGTCGTCATGTCGATCCTTGGATCGTTCCTTGAATTGAGAGTCCACGGTCCTTCAAGAGCGCGCCTTCATCAAGGAATTGTGCACCTAGGCATAGCTTGAAACGGCTTCACTGAGAACACTCAGCTTTTTCGTTTCACCGGCCCCCATAGTTTGTCACGACCGAATCCATAGTTTGGTCACGCGCGCCCAATGGCCCCCCATAGTTTGAAACACTTATTTGGCAGTGTTTCCGAGGGCCTAAAATCGGGCGCATACTCCCCCTCGTCGACGTATATTCCGCCTTCGCGGGGCGGCAGAGGCGTTCCTAGGCTGATGGAAATCTGATTCGCGCTCGCGAAGCCAGCCGATGGGCTGTGAAGAGCCTGTTTATGTGGCATCTGGCGTCGTCCCGGCGCCGAATTCGCTCGACACAACGATCGCCAACGCGCCTGAACGGCCCTCTCCTCCTTTAAATGAGGCGCGGAGTGCCCGCGCGCTACGTCAAATCCTGAAATCTGGTGCTTTGAAATTGCTACGAGATTTCCATTTTGAACCCATAAGTTGTCACACAACGAACCCATAGTTTGGAAACAGCGCGCCGCCCCCCACATGGCTCGCTTCCAAGCTTGCTTTCCCAATCGATGTGAACCCACTCGGCCGCGGCCAAGCGGGGTATTGCCGGTTCAAAACGCCGCCTACCTGTCTACGAGAGCGCTTCCGTGAAGCATTCCCCGCCATACACGCGGAAAGCTACCGCCGATCAGTCCCTTGTCGCGGGCGTTTTGAAAGGAATGGCTTCCAGATCCATGTCCTTGCCGCTGCTGATCGCACCGCGCAGCCGCAGAGTGAAGGCATAACATGAAAATAGGCGGATTGATTTTACGGGGAAACCCTGGGTTCAAACCCATAGTTTGTCCCATTTCAAACCCATAGTTTGGAAAGCAGTCCTACGTGCAGCCGCATGCCATCAAAGGGCCATGGCGGGGGCCGTCCATGAGCCTTGTGAGCTCTTCCGCCATCCTGCGGTCAATCAACCTTGCAATCACGGAGTTCAGTTTCGGATTTGGAGGGTAGGTTATTTCGACCGCCCGCTTGGGCCACGGCGAAGCAGTGGTCGACGAGCATCTCTCGGCCAAAGGCGTCGCATCACATTCGGCGCGAACGCTCAAATTCCCCCGTTCCGCAACCAGCGCTTCGAGGGGCCAATAGCTCCGCTGGTGAGGGTGGCCCTTCGGCGCATCGCCGGCACCTGGGCGGACGGCTTGGCGTCGATCAGTCCGTTGTAGGCGCGCGTTTGAAAAGGATTGGCGTCCAGATCCAGGTCCTTTGAGCTGTTGCGCGCCACCCCCAACAGCGAACTGCAGCCATAGTGTGAAAATAGGCGGATTGTTTTTCCAGGGGAATCTTGCGTTCAAACCCATAGGTTGATCCATTTCAAACCCATAGCTTGAAACACCTGCGCCGCTCCTACCTCCGAAATCCGCAATCCCTTTCCCAGCCGTCTCGGCGAAGGTCTCGATTAATCCACCTCCTCGAAGTCCTCCTCATCAACGGCGCGCAGAAGAATTGGGAGCGTCGCTATCTCGGCCGACATCACCCGCTCAGCCTCATAAAGATCGACGTTGCGCTGTAGATTTAGCCAGAACTCGGCACTCGTACCCGTCACCCGCCCCAGGCGCATTGCCATCTCCGCCGTGACGGCGCGTCTCCCATTTACAATTTGGTTCACGGAGAATCGCGAGACCTTCATGGCGAGGGCGAGCTTGTCCTGAGTGATCCCCTCGGCAGCCTGAAGACGATCTCGGAGGACCTCTCCAGGCGTCGGGGGTGGGGCAGCGAGCGAATGTCTGAGACCAGTCTTCATGTTACTCCAAGTCCTGGGTGGATGACGGCTTACGCCGTTCAAACTTGAGCTGTCGCGGGCCGAGCGCGTTGAACCACTGAAATGTGACGTGCCACTTGTCGTCCACGATCACGCCGAACGTGCCCGGACGGCCGCGAAATTTCACCGGCGTTCCGGCGAAACGCAGATCGCTTAGTTGTGTAGCGGCCAGGATGAGGTGGATAGCCTTGTGTGCGGCAACCACAACGTGGGGAGGCGCGCATGTCGAAAAGCGAGTCAGGTAGATCTCTTCTGTAACTTCGTCGGCGAACGGCTCCATGGCCCTGTTCCTCCTTGTCCGCACAAAAACCCTGCCGGGTAGCCGTTGAGGCTTCCGGCAAACGATTTTCGGCAGACGGCGGAGATTGTCCGGTCATGATCTCAAGACCGAGAACCTGATCTCGGGTCGTAATGGGAGAGGTAGTGGGTTCTGCATCGCAGGCGGCACTCGACCAACGAACACGGAACCTTAAACGCTCCTTGATGACCGCGTGGAGCTCTCGAAACAGGTCGATGGGTGCACAGCTCTCCGCGAGCGCGGTGAGCCTTTCAACCATCGCGTCGATAAGCAGCCTTCGTGCCCGGACGGAGGCATCTCTATGCTCGAAACCGTCCGGAACGATCGGCAATGAGAATTCGGAGAAGAGCTCCAGGGTGAGATTAGATTCCCAGAGGTCGCCAATATTGAACACCGGATAGGTGCCGCAGTCGAAATCCCAGACCTCAGGGATACTGATTGGCGGCAACCAGAGACGATACAATTCGGGAGGCGTGATTCGCGCAGAATGCGCCACAAGGTCATGAAAACGCCAAAAAACCTGCTGATTGGGGACGCTGCCTTGCTGCCATGCCTCAAGGTGGCTCAGCAGCTTCCCCGTCAATCCGTTCTCAATGGGGGAGCCCGTCCAGGGCTTCTGCGCAGTCTCGATCGCGCGGGCCGCAGCGCGCGAAGACCAATCTTCATCAGCCAAGTGGTCGCCAGGCCGGAATTCCCGTGACGGTGCAGGGCAAACAAAGGGATTGATCGCGAAAGCCATACCTCGCTGTAATGCACGTCATTACAATCGTCAATGCTGGTTCTCGACCGGGTGTACGCCCGCTTCTCGTTGGCGGCAGGGCATGACCGGCCCGTCGATGAAATTATGTTCGCCTCCTGTTTTGGCACTCAGGGGCGGAGCCTGCGCCACATCCGTTTGGCAAAGCCTGAAACTCAGCCTACTGAACAAGCTCGCGAATTTTCGATTCAAATCCATAAGTTGTCACGGTTCGAATCCAAACCTTGGAAATTCGCGCCATTTTCTTTAGCCGGCTGTATCTGCGGGTGCGCTCAATTTTATCCGGAGCCTCAAGGAGCTTTCAGCCAATGCGCCAGTCAGGCTTCCCTCGCCACTATCGGCAGCGCACCAGCCCAGCTTATAGGAGCGGCATGCTCAACGGTTCGACCCTACGCCCTTCCAAGGGCCGCAATGCAGGAACGCTCCCTGCCGTCGCACCGTTGGTGCTCACGGAGGGCTAGGCGCCCCTCCAAAGCAGCCCGCAGACGACAAGATGCACGGCTCGTCCGTGAGACTTGTGCCCGGCGCTAATCGACCTTCCCCGAGCATGAACCGTTCGTCGGGCGTGAGCTCTGCGAACTCACTCGCTGGAGGCTCCGATGCGCAAGCTCGGAAATTCGCCGGAGACCCTGTCTCCAAATGCAGCCCTGATCGCGGGAGGCATCCGTAATTCGGATCGGTCCTCGCCGTTTTGCTGCCCGATCAAGATTTCGACGATCTCTGGTACGAGCCGTTGGATTTTGAAATCGATACCGAGCTCGGGCGGAAGCGCCCGGTGCTCGCTATGCAGGAAGACTTTGCCTCTGGTCGCATCCAGGACGCCTGGGTCACCTTCCTGCAGTGAATCAGCCTGGCCGGGAGACGAGAGCTCCCGACCAGGCATTCTTGCGTTCTCTCACCGGACAGGCGGGCTCGGGTGCAAAGGGCTGATCATTCTCTCAAGCGCGATCCACGGTGCCTCTGGCTACAAACCAGATCATTCGCCACTATGGATGTGTCGGCTCCACGATCCTCTCAAAGTCGGCGTGACGGTACACTGAGACAGGTTGGGCCTCGCAACTATGCAGCTTCGTATCGCCGTTGCAGTGGCAATTTTCCTTGGCTCGTACCTTCCACTTAGCATCATCCTGCTGGTTCAAGACCTGCAAACCGAAAAGTTCGGTTTGTGCGCTTCATCACTATTGGCCCTTGAGCAGTGGCAATGCGCCGATTTGTTGAAGAAGCCGTGGCGCTCGCTCCCTGCCGTCGCAATCTGCGCTATCGGCGTGGTCGTGACAGCGGCAGCGTTCAGATTGCTGCCCCGTGGTCACACGGTCAAAGTCGTTGAGAGCAAGCACGTTCCTGCCGACTTGATCAATTATGTGATCCCCTACGTCGTCTCATTCATGAGTCTGGATTACGAGCAGACATCGAAGATGCTCGGGTTTGTCGTCTTCCTCGGGTGGATTTTTTGGATCACGTATAAGGCCGGCCAGATCGCGCTGAACCCACTCCTGACGGTCCTTGGCTGGAAGCTTTACGAGATCAAATACACTTTCATCGGCGGCGAAGTGGTCCATGTTGGGCGAATGCTGTCGAAAACCTCGATAAGCGCAGGCCAGAGCTATCGTCAAAATGGCCTACAGGATGTGATGATCGTCACCGACGAGATCTGAGGGGGCGAGGATGACGACGTTACAGGACCTGCAGAGTTTCGACCTGCAGGCAGCCGAAGTGACAGTTTGGGTCTTCAGGAAGCCAAGGACTAAAGGCGAAGTCCAGTTTCGCGGCCGCTGGATCGGGATCACCGAGGACCTCGCAGGCCGGCTTAGGGACGCCGTTCAAACCAATCTCGAAGGAATAACGGAAACAATCGAGTACGGCGTTCTTGCTCAGAACAACGAGGGCAGCGCACTAACCATCGATACGGATGAAACCGTAGCTCATAGAATCGCGGCTCAAATCATGGAGCCGACGGACGGCCTCAAAGTCCGCAACCTCGCCGACTTGAAGGACACTGACTTCTACGTGGCGCGTTTCGCGCTCGCAGACCAGGTTATGCTCGCCGTTCGCAAAACTGATGCTTCCTGGTCCACACGCAAGTCAGGTGGCCTCATCCGGATGGTTTACTCGGATGACGAGCTGGACGTCGACGACGATCCTGCCTTCACGATCCGCCCCGACTTCGACTTTTTCGTTCTGACGGACCGGATCTTTATCCGCAGCAAGCCACGCTTCGAATCTCTGCTGGCCTACAGGGAGGGTCACGAGCGCGTGTTTGAGGAGCTTCGGACGGAAGCGGAATTTGCCGCGATCTTTGCAGATATGGGTCCGCTGACAGCATACGTTGGGACGAACAAGATCCATCTCCGTCGCGCGGTGGCGATCCAGCAGAAGGGCCATTATCGCGACGTTGCATTCATGCAGCGTCTGCGGGCTCAATGCGAGAACATGAACTTGAACATCGCGTTCGATGAAGGAGGGCGGATAGTCGCAACAGTCGAGAGCGGCCGGGACATCTTCATCGCTCTCCTCGATCATCGACTGGAGTCTCGGCTGAGCGCGCAAATGTATGACGTCCCGAGCACCGAGCTCGTTGGTTAGTTGAAGAACCGGATCGGCTACTCCAGTGATCGCCTCCCCTGACGATGCGAATGTTCAGCGGCCGGCGATCGCAACCCCGAATTCATCGCGTTTGACGCGATCCGCCGAGTACGCATTCACGGTTGACGCATGTGCCCGGAGCATTCTCGAAAACGCACTCCGCACCAGGCGGGTTACCGCATTTCTTTGTGAGATCGCGAAAGCCGACGCATTGCCCAGAGGCAACGTGACGATAGCCAGGACCGCCTTTGCAGCCGCAGCCGCGGCAAGGTGACGAGTCGATGATGCAACCTGCCGCCAGTGCTCCAGTTGCCGCCAAGCTGTTCGCCAATGTCAGCGCGACAACTAGCACTAGACGCGCTCTATTCGGCATCCACCTTTCCCCCTCGGCTAGCGGCCGCTGCTACGACTCCAGCAGATTTCCAACAGCGTAATGGCGTCTCACCGTCGGAAATGAGGCGCCCGGAACCCTCATGCTCCACAATCTGTGGGATGGAAAGCGCCTCTTTCTGCTCGGCACGGGCACGGGCCTGGCCCCATTTCTCTCGCTCATCCGCTATCCCGAAACCTATGAGCGCTATGAGGGCGTCGTGCTCGTCCATGGCTCCCGCCAGGTGGCAGAATTGGCTTATGGCGAGCGGATACAACGCCAATTGCCACAGGACGAATTCCTCGGCGACATGATCCGCCAAGAGTTCGTCTACTATCCGACGGTGACTCGTGAGCCGTTCCGCAATCGCGGCCGCATTACCGATCTGATGACCTCGGGCCAGCTCTTCGCCGACATCGGACAAAGCGGCCTCGATCCCAGGCACGACCGCTTCATGCTATGCGGTTCGCCGCAGTTGCTGGCCGACCTCAAAACGATCTTCACGGAGCAGGGCCTCCGAGAGGGCAATCACGGGGAGCCTGGCGACTACGTGATCGAAAAAGCCTTTGTCGAGAAGTAGCTCCCCATGATCCGGCATATCGTGTTCTTCAGCGCCAAGACTCCGGACGCGATCGAGGAGATCCGCCGGGGTCTGTCGATCCTGACGGGCATACCGCATGCGCTGAAGCTTGAGATCGCTGAGAATCGCAAGTCGGATCCAATCAGCTCCGAAGTCGACATCGTCGTCTATGGCGAGTTCGCAGATCACGCGGCGCTGGCGGCGTACAAGGCTCATGAGCTCTATGCCGAAGCCATCAGGCGCGTCCGGCCGTTGCGCGAGCTGAGACTTGCCGCGGATTACGCGGTGTCTGAGGCGACGACCGAACCGGTGATCACGACCCAGCCGTCGACCACCGGAGCTTCCTCGACATAGTTGGCGCTCCGCGCTCGGGCCATTGTCGGTGCCGGCCGAACGGCTGGCGTTTATCCGGCCGGTTTGGACGCGGCGGCAAAAATATGTTCCGCCCCGGGAAACCGGCGCGCGCGGACGTCCTCCGCATAGGCCGACATGGCGGCGTCCGTGGCTGTGGCCAGTTCGGCGTATCGCTTGACGAATTTCGGGCGAAAATCTCCGAACAGGCCGAGCATGTCATCCACGACGAGAACCTGACCGTCGCATGCGGGTGACGCGCCGATGCCGATCGTCGGGATATCGATGTCCCCGGTAAGCTTGCGGGCCAGTTCTTCGGGGATTTTCTCCAGGACGACCGAAAAAGCTCCCGCTTTCGCGACCGCCATGGCATCGCCGTGGATGCGTTCAGCGTCGTCACCGCGGCCTTGGACACGATAGCCGCCAAGCGTGTTCACCGCCTGAGGAGTCAGGCCGATATGAGCCATCACGGGCACTCCGCGGGCTGTCAAGAACCGGATGGTCTCTGCCATCCCGACACCGCCTTCGAGCTTCACCGCGGAACAGCCCGTTTCCGCCATCAGGCGCGCCGCATTCTCGAAGGCTTGTGCCGGTCCCTGCTCATAGGATCCAAAGGGCATGTCGACGACCATCAGCGCCCGATCCAGGCCGCGCCGAACCGCTTTTCCATGCAGGACCATCATTTCCATGGTCACGCCGAGCGTCGACGGCAAGCCGTGCAGAACCATGCCGACGCTGTCTCCGACCAGCACGATGTCGCAGTGAGCATCGGCGAGCCGCGCCATCGGCGTCGTATAGGCAGTCAGGCAGACCAGCGGGGTCCCATTCTTGCGGGCCATCACGTCCAGCGGGGTAACGGCGCTCTTCGCAGTCGTGGCACTCATGGATCTCTCCCTGTTTGATATCAGACATGCAAGGTCGCACGGCGCAAAGCTCCGCATTCAGCGAGGAAGGCTGCCTTCAGCAGGCACTCGTCGTATTCGCTGCGGGCTTCAGAATCGAAGACCAGCCCGGAGCCCACATTGAATGTCGCCTGCCCGGAGGGGCTGAGCGTCAGCGTCCGGATCGCGACATTGAAGCGCGCTTCTCCATTGGGATTGAGCATGCCGATGCTGCCGCAATAGACACCGCGCGGGCGCGCTTCGAGCTCACGGATCACTTCCATGGCTCTGATCTTGGGCGCACCGGTGATCGATCCGCAGGGAAACAGGGCCTGAAGCAGATCGGGAAGCTGTAGACCGGGCCGCAGTTGCGCCTCAACGCCCGAGGTCATCTGGAACAGCGTCGGGTAGGTCTCGACGCTGAAGAGATCCGTCACGCGCACCGATCCTATTTCGGAGACGCGGCCGAGATCGTTCCGCAGCAGATCGACGATCATCAGGTTTTCTGCGCGGTTCTTTTCGCTGGTGACCAGGCTTGCCGCGAAGTGGTGATCATCCTCGGGAGACATGCCCCGTGGCGCTGTTCCCTTCATCGGGCGCGTGCGGATGAGCGAACCTTCTCGCTCGAAGAAGAGCTCCGGAGATAGCGACAGAATGGTCTCGGAACCGAGAGAGACCACGCCGCCATAGGGGGCTGGCTGGCGAGAGCGCAACGCGGCGAAGAGCGCTATGGGATCGCCTGACCATGCCCCGATCAGCGGGAAAGTCAGATTGACCTGATAAACGTCGCCAGCCCGGATGTAGTCGATCACCTGCCTGAAGCGAGCGGCATAGGCATCGAACGTCCAGAGCGCGGAGAAGCTGCTTATGTCGGCGGAACCGCGAACCTCCCCCCAATCAAAGCGCCTCGGTTCGTCGAAGACACCAAATTGAAGCAGGGGCCCGCTCAATGCCGAAGGAAGGGGCGCAAGCCGTGGCTCAAACATGTAGCCCAGCTCATAGGCGGCATAGCCCGCCAGGAAGTATCCTGCGCTCTGAGCCTCAAGCATGGCGGCCAAGGTTGCTGGCACGGCGTCATAGGAATGTGCCTCGAGGACCTGATGACAGCGGGCGAAGCACAGCGTTTCACCCCCATGACGGTCTTCCAACAACACGAAGGGATGAGAGGGCCAGCGGTCAGAAGCAGCGGCTCCGTCAAGCGCACGCTCCTCGCAAGGCAGCTCGGTCGACATCGAAGCCGATCAGCTTCTGGAGACCATGGCAGGAATGGCCAGTGCCGTGTCCGCCTCGTCCAGGATGGAGAAACTGTACCGCCCCTGCCCGTCCCGCTCGACCGCATAGCTCAGCCGGTCGCGGATATGGTTGTCCTGATCGAAGGGCAGGTTGCGCGGCTTCAGCGACGTGAGCTGCCGCTCCTCGACATAGACCGAGTTGCAGATGATGATCTGGTCTCCGGCCTGACAAGTACGGGCTGCGGCGCCGTTCAGGATGCAGCATCGCGAGCCGCGCGCGCCGAGAATGACATAGGTCGAGATGCGCGCTCCCGAATTCTTGTTCCAGATCTCGACGAACTCCATCGGCAGGATTCCGGCCGCCTCGCAGTGATCGGGATCCAGCGTGATCGAGCCGTGATAGTTGAGATTGGCCTCGGTGACATGGATGCCCTGCAGCTTACCGGCGACGATCTTGCGCATCGGTCTCGTTCTTCCTGCTTGAGTGGAGCAACTCCAAGACTGCAGCGGAGCCGCAATCAGAGAGACTGATAATCCAGGCCGATATCGAGGATCGGCGCGCTATGGGTCAGCCAGCCGATGGAAATCAGGTCGACGCCGGTCGCGGCGACGCTCGGCGCTGTCGCGGCGGTGATCCGGCCCGATGCCTCGGTGAGCGCGCGGCCTGAGACCATGGCGACGGCGCGGCACAACTCATCCGGCGTCATGTTATCCAGCAGGACGGCGTCGGGAGCGAGTTCCAATGCCTCCTCCAGCTGCGCCAGCGTATCGACCTCGATCTCGATCTTGACGAGATGGCCGACGCTGGCGCGTACGCGCTCGATCGCCGGGCGGATGCCGCCGGCGACGGCAATGTGGTTGTCCTTGATCAGAACGGCATCGTCGAGGCCGAAGCGGTGATTTGAGCCGCCGCCGGCACGCACGGCGTATTTCTCGATCGCGCGCAGGCCGGGCGTGGTCTTGCGCGTGCAGACGATCTTCGCCTTGTGCCCCTCGACCGCATCGACGATGGCCCGCGTGGCCGTGGCGATACCGCTCAGGCGGCTGAGGAAATTAAGCGCGGTCCGCTCGCCTGTGAGGATCGCTCGGGCCGGCCCGCTTACGGTCGCGACGATATCGCCCCCCGCGACGGCGCTGCCATCCGCTCGCTGCACGGAAATCGCGACATCCGGATCGATCAGTTTGAAGGCCAGCGCGGCCAGATCGAGACCGGCGACCACCCCCGGCTGGCGCGCAGCGAGGACGGTCGTGGCCCGCTGCTCCCGCGGAACGATCGCATCCGTCGTCAGGTCGCCGGCCCGGCCGAGATCTTCGAGCAGGGCAGATCGGACCAGAGGTTCGAGCATGATGGTGGGAAGCGGGAAGAGCTGCGTCATGCTGAAAGACTTTCGAGAACGGGCATGCGCCCGAGGGATCGGGCGACCGTCAGCGCGGCGCCAAGTGTGATCCTGGATCGCGTGGCAACCCGTGCCTGGTGAGGAAAATCGGCGCGAGAATGCGCCCCGCGGCTTTCCGGTCGCAACAGCGCTGACGCCGCGATCATCAAACCGACGATCGCAGGGTCGGACGCGGCCTCCTCTTGCTCCGATAGAGGCAACAAGGCCTGCAAGGCAGCCGACAGGGCTTCTTCATTGCGCAGAACGCCAAGCGAACGCGAAACGACCGACCGAATGGGTGCCGGATCGGGTAACATCGCCATGGGTGCCGGGAGGGAGCGGCTAGGCTCTGCAGCAGTCCCAGCGAGGTCCTCCGCGACCCAACGCGAACAGACGACGGCTTCAGTCAGGGAGTTGCTGGCAAGCCTGTTCGCGCCCTGTAGGCCGGTCGAGGCAACCTCACCACAGGCCCATAATCCGCAGACCGAGCTGCGGCCGAACTCGTCCACGGCGACCCCGCCCATGTGGTAATGCTGAGCCGGTCGGATCGGGATAAGATCCCTCCCCGGATCGACGCCGATCCTGCCGCATGCCGCGGCTATCGACGGGAAGTGCTTTCCGAAAGCCGGGCCGATCGTCCCGCGGGCGTCGAGAAAGACCTGGTGCCCATCAACCAGCTGTTTCGAGACTGCGCGGGCAACGACGTCGCGCGGGGCAAGTTCGGCCCCATCGACCTCCGCGAGAAAGCGCTGGCCCGTTTCGTTGACGAGGATCGCTCCTTCGCCGCGAACCGCTTCGCTGATCAGCGCCGCCGGGCTGCCTGATCCGAGAAGTGCCGTCGGATGGAACTGAATGAACTCAAGATCGGCAAGGAGTGCTCCGGCACGGGCAGCGAGCGCGAGCCCCTGTCCCCAGTTCCCCAGCGGGTTGGTGGATTCGAGGAATAATCCGCCAAGTCCGCCGGGCGCCAACACTACCCGGCTCGACGCGACGAATGCCTGTCCATCCCGGCCACGCACCCAAACGCCGTGAACCCGGTTATCAGCGACGGCCAGACGACACGCCTCCATGCCTTCGACGACCTCGATCGAAGGCATGGATTTCACGGCCGCGACGAGGGCGCGCATGATTTCGCGACCGCTGCCGTCACCATCGGCATGGATGATCCGCCGCCGGCTATGCGCGGCCTCCAGCCCCAGGCGCCATCGCCCCTGCGGCGTGCGATCGAAGCGAACGCCGAAGCCTTCGAGCCCGGCGACCGCGTCGGGCGCAGCCTCAAGGATGCGTTTGGCCACGACGGAATCGCAGAGGCCGTCGCCGGCCGCGAGGGTGTCGGCCAGGTGCAGAGCGGGATCGTCGTCATCGCCCATGGCGGCGGCGAGACCGCCTTGCGCCCACACGCTGGAGGCTTCGGTTCCCAGCGGTGCCTTCGTCAGAAGAACCACCGGCTCTGGCGCAAGATGAAGAGCCGTCAGGAGCCCAGCGATGCCGCCGCCGATGATGACGGGACGACCATAGAGATCAAGGACGTCCCGGCTCATACGGCGAGCATCCGCTGGACGGCCAGCCGCGCCCGCCCGGCGATCTCCAGATCGACAGTTACGACATGCTGGTTCTGCTCAAGCGCGGTGCGGATATTGGCCAGCGTGATCCGCTTCATATGCGGGCACAGATTGCAGGGGCGGATGAATTCGACATCGGGATGCTGGAGCGCGACATTGTCGCTCATCGAGCACTCGGTCATCAGCACCACGCGGGCCGGCTTGTAGCGTTCGACATAGCCGGACATGTCCGCGGTCGAGCCGGCGAAATCGGCCTCGGCCACCACCTCGGGCGGGCATTCGGGGTGGGCGAGCACCGTCACGCCCGGATGGTTCTCCCGGAGCGCGCGGATATCGGCCGGCGAGAAGCGCTCATGCACCTCGCAATGCCCCTTCCAGGCGATGATCTGGACGTCGGTCTGGGCCGCGATGTTCTGGGCCAGATACTCGTCCGGCAGCATCAGCACCCGCGGCACGCCGAGGGATTCGACGACCGCCTTCGCATTGCCAGAGGTGCAGCAGATATCGGACTCGGCCTTCACCTCGGCGGAGGTGTTGACATAGGTAATGACGGGAACGCCCGGATAGCGCTGCCGCAGCAGGCGGATATCCGCCGCCGTGATCGAATCCGCCAAGGAACAACCCGCCCCGAGATCGGGGATCAGGACCGTCTTCTGGGGATTCAGCAGCTTCGCCGTCTCGGCCATGAAATGCACACCGGCCAGCACGATCACGTCGGCTTCGGTCGACATCGCCTTGCGGGCAAGTGCGAGACTATCGCCAACGATGTCGGCAACGCCGTGGAAGATCTCCGGAGTCTGGTAGTTATGCGCGAGGATGACGGCATTCCGCCGCCGCTTCAGCGCGAGAATGGCGTCGATATCGTCGGCGAAGCTCAGCCATTCGGCCGGCGGGATGACGCTTTTGACTCGCTCGTAGAGTGCTGTCGTGACGGCGGAGGCCTGGAACATCAAGTACCCTCATTATGCTCTGAATGAGTATAATGAGAACATATGCTTACTATGAGCATAAGAGATGTCAAGCGCGAGAAAGCGGCAATCGCGTCCCGGCGACGGTTCGTTCGGCGAGGATGGCTTGCCGGAAGCGGAAGCGCTTGGCCGGTCGGCCGCCTGTATCCGCAGTCGTCTCTCCGGTCTCCTCGACCAGCTCCTGCTGCTCGATCAGGCGTCGGAAATTTTGCTTGTGCACCAGCCGGCCGGCGAGCGCTTCCACTGTCCGCTGCAATTGCAGCAGCGTGAAAGTCGGCGGCATCAGCTCGAACACAACCGGGCGGTATTTGATCTTGGTGCGGAGCCTCGCGATCCCCGTGGCGAGGATACGGCGATGATCGGCGATCATCGACCGGCCGGGAATGGTCGGCTCACCGCCAGCGCTGCGATCCCGGATCGCTTCGGCAACCAAGCCCGCTTCGTAGAGCAGCTCATATCGCTGGAGCACGAGCTCCTCGTTCCAGCCGTGATCATTCAACCCGAAACTGAGCGTCACGCGCCGGTGGCGTTCCTCTTTCGCCGCCCGATTGTCTGCACTCTCAGCCCACGACAAGAGCTGGGGCACGATCGCTTCGAGCAGAATGCTCGGCTCCCCGGCTCGGTGGTCTTCCCAAGGGAAATAGTCGTACCACCTGCCCCAACCATGCGCTGATGAGCTCTTGGTGCGCTCCTCCAGTGCTAGAGCCAGATAGCTGATCGAGATCTGAACGCGCTCATCGCTGATGCGGCCATGGTCAGCGAAGGTATAAAGCTGTTCGATATATCCCAGCGAAAGGCCCGTCTGGCGTTCGACCCAGGCCCGAAGGCCCGATTGCAGGGAGCGATGGCCCAGTTCGAATGGGCCCGACGGCAATGATTCGAAACGATCGATCGTGAGGATGCGCGGATCGCCCATTGTGACCGCTGCCACGACGGCGATGAGATCGGCGCCTAGCGACTGCTCCGGATCAACTTGAACTGCCTTTGCCTTGTCCGCCCGCATGAAGCCTGTGTCTCTGGTCCAACCCGCCAATTGCTGAGCAGAATGGCTCGCCAAGCATGCCAAGCAAATTACACTTTGGCAGGCTGATGCGCGCCATCCTCCAGAGAATTTCGGTGGATGGATTTTCTCCGGCGGCGCATCGCTCGGAAAATTCTGACCATTCCCAAACGTCTGCCCGGAACGCCAGGACGCAGACGGACAACTACTGAAGTGTCCTGCCACCCAGCGCCCCCTCGCGGTATGCTCCGATCCCCGGGAGCAATCTCGAACACGCAAGCCTCGCCTGACGGTCACGACTTTTTGCGAGATCGCGCAAACCCACGCAATGGCCGGATGCGAGATGGCGATAGCTGAGACTACTTTTGCAGCCGTACGCAAGGCGCGGCGTGGTTTCGACGAGCCCCCCTCGGAAAGCACGGAGGACGATAGGTCGCGAGTTCCAGCGGCTGACGTCAGCAATCCGTGAATTGGAAAAGACCCACAAGGGCGAGAATGCAAGTCGCCCCGAGCCGGATGAGAGCTTGTTGCGGCCCGATAATCTCCCGTTCTCAGGGCTGCCTGGCAATCTCGGCAAACCTCGCAAAGACTGATCAAACCCGGGTTTAGCTGGCGGCCGGAGCTATGGCGGACTTTGGGAACGCTCTACTCACGAAGCGCGAGCCGGCTAGACCATAGCGCCATGGCTGCTCGGCGGCTTTCGAAATCCCAATTCGGGTGCTGCAGGAAATTTCAGGCGCGCTTGATCGATCGATGATCGAGAACGGACACCATTCCAAACTCAGTCCATTATGGTCGCTCGTTATCCCAAGCGCTTGGGCCAAGCGCCCTGGCCCATTGCACAGGTTCTTCGCGCTGCCGCGACGCGCCCGCATCTGAGCTAGGCCGTCGGTCGGCGATGGCCCTGATCAAGACCGCGCCAGCGCCTCCAGCGATAATGTTCAAGCACCAGTGAAGTCCGTAGGACCGATAGACATAGGCGTGCCAGGAAGGCCCAAACATGGCCCCATTGCGCGCTGTCGGATCCCGGAAGCTGTGCGAAGCTGGATCGTCGGGGAGGTAGGCCTCGGTTTCGACGATCGTTCCTCCGACGCCCTCGACGAACAGTTTCATACCGATTAGCCGCGGAGCAAGCTCCAGAGCGTTCAAAGCCTTAAGCTCAGTCAGATTCAAAGGCATTCGTCAACGCGAGCCTCGCAGATGGCGCTGACTCTGAGCGCGGCTGCAGCCTGAAACGACTAGCGTATCAGTGGAAGCACCGTCGCCGCAGCGATCGCCACGACGATAGCACCGCGAATGAGGATGCCGTTGATCCGAGCCATAGAGGCTTCTGAGCTGTCAGGCGTACGCATAACTTCGCCTCCCTTGAAGATCAGCTTCAGACCCAACACCCCAAGATGCAATCCCCATAGAAAGCGATCCGTCACACTCTCGTCTCGTGTGACCACGCTGCCACGCCTTTGCGCCTGCTTCGCCGATTCCGGTTTCGCGCCCAGAATTCGCTGCGGCCGTTTGCCCAGGACGCATTTCCAGTTCTTCGGAGCGATCTGGCGTCTTAACCGAAGCGTGATGTCCGACTCGACTTGCGGTTAAGGATTGGTAAAACACACACGCTCTGGGGGAAGGACTATGCGTACGTTTCTTGTGCTCGCCGGTTTGTTGGCATCGGCCTTGCCGGCAGTGGCGCAGACACCGGCGCAGTCAGAAGCACAAAAGCGAAAGCAGCACGTCCCCTATGTTCGAGCAGCGACCGACTGCGTAGCCGCCGTCGTCCGCCGCGATGATGGCTTTGATGGAGCTGTCGCCTATGACAGTTTCCAGCCGCTCATCAACAGGGCCGTATCGATCTGCTCTCAGTCGATCTCAGTGATGATTTCGACCCACGACGCGATCTACGGCTTCGGCGGTCAAGCGTTCTACACCGGTGCGTATCTGACGGATCTGGAGAGAGCCGTGCGCGTGCGCTTGGCCAGTCAGATCGCAATCTCCCGGGCCGATGCTGAGCGCAGGACGACCGAGCGGCAGGCCAATGAGGAGCGGGAGCGCGCGGAACGGCAGGCAAGGCTGGAGAAGGAAAAGGCTGAGCGGGAGGCCGCCGCAGCACATGCCGAGGCGCAGCGGATTGAAGCCGAGACTCGCGCCAAGCTGGCTCGGGCCGAAAGGACCGAACTCCTGGAAAAGACGCGAGACCTTATTCGGACGAAGACGCTCGCCTGCATCGGCAAGGAAGGCGCCACAATGCTCCTGACCGACGAGAAAGCGGAGGTCGTCGCGAAGGCGGCGATGATCTTCTGCCAGAACGATATCGATGCGCTCGTGAAGGTCACGACGGAGCTGGTGGAAAACGAATCCGGCGGGCCCTCGGATCGATCAATGGTCCGGAAGATCGCGGAGGACCGTGTGCGTGACGTCGTCACGGCTTACGTCATCCGGTCGCGCGGCGATCTGATCGGGAAAAACCTGAAAGAGCAGCAGACGCCTGCAAAGCCAGCCGAGAGTTCCAGAAACTCCCCTACCCTCTGACCCAGCGGCCAGCCTGATCGTGACAGCGGAAAGGGCGCTTCATGGGATTTAGGTTTCGGCGTTCCGTTCGTCTTTTTCCTGGCGTCAGGGTGAACTTCAGCCTGAGCGGCGTCAGCGTGAGCGCCGGCGTGCCGGGTGCCATGGTCAATATCGGCCCGCGCGGCAGTCGCGCCTGACCGTCGGCCTACCCGGAACCGGGCTATCTGACACCCAGAGCTTGAGTTCGCCCCGCCGGGCCAAACCCGCGTCGAGTCCCGCTGAAATCTATCTGGAACCGCCAGCCCCACCCGAACAGATACGCCCTGTCGCTGGCCGCTCCGGCCCCAGTCCCGCCGGTGTCTGGCCGCATCCGTTCCCCTTGAGGCTTTTGGCGTATTGCCCAGGCTTCCCCTTGGCCGGCTCCCACTGGGATGCCGGCCGTTTTCTGGCTCGACCCCGGCCGCTTCGATCTCTGTGTGAACTCTTGCCGAGGAGGTTAGCGCAATCCACGTTTGATTTGGGACCCCATTGTGACTTTCATCCTCGCCGCAGACCATGTCTCCGAACCAAAATTTTGGAGGTCACATGGAACCCACAGAATCAACCGTCGAGCAGCTGGATTTCGAGTATGTTTACGCGGGCACGCCCCCTGACTTGCGCGCGTCAGGGCCGTATGAGATCGAGGCATTCTTCAAATTTGATAGCCTAAACGATGTCGTCGCTGGGGCCACATGTTGGCTCGAAGCTCGCCGTATCCAACATGAGATGAGGATCGAGACGAATCTGGAGGAAGAGGGCTTCTTCCTGCGGATTTCGTTTCCCCTTGAGGAATCACGCATGATCTTCGTTCGTGAGTATTGCCCCCGAGATGACGAGCAGTGACACGATGGTCGTTGGCAGCGATGCTAGAGGCGTTTCATTGAAACGCCCACCGCGAGTACTACAAGGCCGGCCCAAAAGGCCAGCCGGCAAGAGGGGAAAGTTTCATAAGATAGGTCTGCGAATCCCGCCTCCGTGGCCTCCCGCGAACGGTCAGCTGCGCGCCGAGGACTTGGCCCCTAACACGGTGATGTGCAGAAAATGGCCCTGACACAGTCGAAGAGGTTCGACGAGACGCCTCGGAGCGCGTTCGTGAGTCGCGCTGATCGGGATGAGGGCTCCTGACGCCGAACCGGCTGGCCTAGGAGGGATGAAGCCGGCTCGGCCCTCGCGCCGCATCTAAGGCGCGCCGGAAATTTGTCTACCGGATGTGAAGTTCGGGTAACTGGCGAGCTGCGACACATTGGGCAACGGCGCAGCCCGCCAGACCCGAATCGCGTCTCGCGGCGCCGGCCAGAGTCTTATCAGCCAGAACTTCACGGCCATCAACAAAGGGACCGCGCGGCTATGATCAGCCGTCGTTCGAAGAGTTGAGCTCGTCCGGCCTCAGTCCTTCATCGAGGGCTGTTGGCATCGCCTTTCTGAGTGCGTCGTTGATCCGGTCCTGCCAGCCGGGCCCGCCATCCTGAAAGTGCGCCAGCACCTCGCTGTCGATTCGAAGAGTGACCATCTCCTTGGTCCCCGGCAGAGCGGTACGCTTCTCAATTGGCGCAGGCGGCGCCACTTTCGGCGCAGCGAAAAGGGCTTCTGCCTTGTCGCGAGCGCTCGGTGGGCGGCGCGTTCTATCGTTGCTCATTACGTCCTCATACCAAGTAGCTGGCACTCGATCATAGCAGGGACTGGTTGGAAACGGGCGCTTTCCGCTAGTCGAGCACTTCAGGATCGTCGCTACGTCAATGGGCGCCTCGGACCTTCATTGTCCTTTGGATGGCTGGGCATCAAAGCGACTTCAGACGAGGAACGGCCATCCGGCGACGGCGTTCAATGATTGTCCTTAGGAGATGTCAGTTTATGCAGACCACCTTGACAGCCCTGCGTTTCGAGCCCTGGAGCTTCGTCCCCAACAATCCTAAGCTACCCGCGCTGCTTTATGAGGGGGCGTTCAGTCCGGATGCTGCCGATTTGGCGACGCTCATGGAGAAACGGTTCTCTGAAAATGGTTGGCCGCCGCAATGGCGCGACGGGATCTACGATTTCGATCACTATCACTCGCAGGGTCATGAGGTACTCGGCGTTGCGGCCGGACACGCGAAGCTCATGTTGGGTGGCGATACAGGCCGAGAAGTCGACGTGACCGCCGGCAACGTTGTAGTCCTCCCGGCTGGAACGGGTCACCGCCGTCTAAGGCAATCCGATGATTTCCTTGTTGTCGGCGCATATCCACCCGGCCAGACCGGCGACATCGTCCGTGAGGAACCCACGTCAGCGATGATCCAGAGGATCGCACTACTGAGCTTCCCGCCCCGGGATCCGGTCGTTGGCGACGACGGCCCAATGCTGCGGCTATGGGCGGATGCGAGCGTGCCGTGATTTCGCGAGCGCGATCATAAAGCTCATCGAAAGCTGGACGTCGGCCTCGGTGTTGCCGTTGCCGCTGGCTCTCGCCCAGCTAACGATGAGCCCCTTTTTCCGAAAGTGCGGTGATCCCGTCGTCACTGAGCTGCCGACCAGCGACTGTGATGACTTCGACCCGGCCGGCGTTGAGATCGCCACGGATCGCTGAAAGGGCCGCAGCCAGGTCAGGATATTCCATTTGGTAAGTCGCCATGATCTCACCGCCGCGCTTCACATCCTGACGCAACACGACGACGACCTCTCTATCCTCGATGTCGTTCATTCGTCCTCGCAGCGCGTGAGCATTTTCCCAGATGGCAGCGCGAAGTAGCACTCATCCTCATAGTGCACGGGGGTGCCATCTTCGAGCGTGTAGGACGTGAGCGAGAGACCGGGCCATTCGCGCCAAACGATAACCTTGTAACGCTTGCCGTCTTTGTCGCGGCAATGCTCCGTATGGAGTGCGCGCCGTACTTGCGTCGGTCGCTTGTTCGGGCCGGCAGATTTCCAGATCGCGACCAAGGTCTTTCACCCAAGCGTTTCGCCGGTAAACGAGCGGCGCATCCGCTGGTTCCGAGTTCATCCGAGGCGTGGAGCACGTCACTTCGATGGCGGCCGTGGCGCCTGTAGATCCGTCGGGGTTTTCGGGGCGTCCCTTGGATCGATCTGCCCGGATTGCAGCTCGCGTTGTGTCTGAGCGTGGTTCAAATTGAAGCCGACGAATATCGCCACGATAACGAACGCGAAAATGGCCACGACACCAGCGGCGACCTTCTTAACCTTATCCGGTGGTGGCGGCTCAACAGACACGGGTTCACTCTGCCCCGGTCCCGCTAGGGACATCATCCCTTGTTCGTCGAGTGCTCCGGCTGGCTGCGGTCTCAACTGGAAGCGACTGCTCATAGAGCTCGACCGCGGCATTGATCGCGTTGAGCTCTCGCTCTTGATCGCCACCCTTTGCGAATCCTGCGAGATAGATCGCGCGATCCAGGGCGGCGTTCACTGACGAACGATTCAAACGTTCCTCCTGACCTTGCTTTACCGCCGCTTTGTCTGAGACGCATCGCGTTCGCAGCCCTCGTACTAGGCGATCAACGCGCTATGTAGTGGACGACGA
This sequence comes from Hyphomicrobiales bacterium, assembly GCA_930633495.1. Taxonomy (NCBI): domain Bacteria; kingdom Pseudomonadati; phylum Pseudomonadota; class Alphaproteobacteria; order Hyphomicrobiales; species Hyphomicrobiales bacterium. The sequence goes on from CAKNFJ010000002.1 coordinate 302,879, forward strand.
TCCAAGCAAGCCCGGCCAATAAGAGGCCTCCGACCAGCACCGCCAGCACCGGGCGCCCCAGAAATCCCTGACGACCTTCAACCGGCGTTTCCACCGCCGGATCGGCGGTCGTGTGCCTGTCTGGGTGCATCGGTGCGACAACCCCGCCGCCCGGGCCTTCCGTCTGCCTGTCGGCTCGTGCGTTGGTCTCGCGAATATCCGGATCCTGGCTGTTGGTCATCGACCAGCTCCATTGTGTGCTGCTAGGGAGACTGCGCCGAGATTTAGAAGTTCCTGCGCTATTCGATACCTTGCCGAGAAACTGACCTTGGCTCATGCTGGCCGTCCACTTTGGAGACTAATATGGCTAGCGGCACTGTGAAATGGTTCAACGAGACCAAGGGTTATGGCTTCATCACCCCTGATGGCGGCGGAAACGACGTGTTCGTTCACATCAGCGCAGTCGAGCGTGCCGGTCTACGTGGCCTGAACGAGGGCCAGAAGGTCTCTTACGAGCTCGTTGCCGACAAGAGGTCCGGCAAGCAGTCTGCGGATAACCTCAAAGCGGAATAGCGATCGACGAGTTTGCCCATGCGCACGCGTCCGCCGCCATTGAGTGGCGGGCGCTTTCCTTTGCAAATGTCAGACCGCCGCTCGCTGATCAAGACCATCGAACGAAACGATGCGATTTCGCCCGAGACCTTCGGCTGCATAGAGCGCCTTACCGGCACGAGCATGTAAACTGAGGGCGACGTCATCGCTTTCGGCCTGAGAGACGCTGCCGAGAACGTGCAGTTGAAATCCGGGCGGCCAAGAAGGGGTACGATCGTCGAACCATTGTGAGAAAGCACAACCCGCAGCCGTCTGACGGCAATCCGAACTCGCGCCTCCCTAAGCGGGAGTGCGTTAATGCGGCGTTTCCCATATCCAATGCAATTTATCGAAAGTTGGAAACTGCGCGTCCACCTCGGAATTTCTCTCCGACAAACGGAGGTATGACCCGATGCGGTATCTCGTCTCCCTCGACTTCTGGCTCTGGATCGGCGTCTGGATGAGCCTCAGTCTAATGGCCGTCGCGATGCGGCCGCTCCATTGGATGAGCTGACCGCGGCTCGAAAATCCCGTGGTCCAGCCGACGTCGACCGCACGGGTCGATCTCGCCTTGGAGATGACCCAGCAGGAAAAGAAGAGAGAAGCTCAGTAGGCCTTCCCCGGCCGCTGCCGTTCCTCAGCGGACGAAGATCGCAGCCCGTAGTCTTGCGGGAACCAAACCCGTACACTTGCGGGAACCAAAGCAGCGCTTATCTCGCTGTCCGCGCAGCGCTACATGCGCCTGCTTGCTCTCCGGTTGGATGCGTTGTCGCGGATGTACCGGCCGCAACCGACGGGAGGGCATAGCCAGTTTCCCGGCGATCGCCGGAACCGCCAAGTCCTGACAGAAGTCAGAGGCCCGCCGTTTCCCAAACGGCGGGCTTATTCTTTGCGAAAGACGACGAGGATCGAAGTGTGACCCTTACTGGCTAGGCCAAAGCGAATTGCGATAGGCGCATAACAATGGCGCCCCTCAAGCAGTTTATAATTATTTTATGCAGAAAACGCATAACGGAGCTGTGACGAATCCCCTAATTGCGGCTGCGTGATGGGATTAAATGCAACGCACAACGAATTCTTGCTGTAGGCACCGCTCCGGTCCGGAATAGCCGCTTAGGGAGACTACCATGTTCGTCACAATGATCGCTGCCAAGATCCACGCCTTCATCCGCTACCGCGAGACCGTTCGCGAGCTGTCGCGTCTTTCCAACCGCGAACTCGCCGATCTCGGCGTCTCGCGCTCTGAGATCGACTTCGTAGCGCGCTCGCACGCCGCGGCCTGAAGATATAGTAGAACCACCGCGTCATCCGGCGCAGCGCCTCCCAGATAGTTTCTCCCGAAGCTCGTGATCCCTCCCCCTTGAGCTTCGGTCGAGGAGCGAATGCCCGCCTCCCGGCGGGCATTTTGCGTTCGTAACGCACGCCTTGCCTGCTGACCCGACCGCTCCTGCATTTGGCGCGGTCACCGCAGCCCCAATGAGGGTGGTCTCTACGCACCAGGCTGCCGGAAGCGATTAACAGCCCTAGCTTGCAGGAGCGCGCCGCAGTGCACGGGCACCGCCCTGCAGAGGATGCAATCGTAAGTTGAGAAACTCGAATTGCCTTACATAATCTCTGCCTCTGTCGGGACAGGCGAGCAAGTCAAACAATCTCGTGTGACTTGCGTGCTGGCGGCGTACGGTCCCTGAAGGAAAGAATGTTGCGAGAACCTCTATGAAAATCGATTTGCTTTTCGGCAAAGCCCTCAAAAGGGTGAATTTGGATGTTCACATGTATGGGGTCTGCCTCACTTTGTGTGGTTAATAGATCGTTAGCAGGCACTTCGCTATTGGCGTGCATGAGAACAAAATCAAAATGGTCGCCCGGTCCGGGCATCAAGGTCCAAAGCATCGCAACCAACGGCGACGGTGACTGGGTTGTGTCGGCTTGCGGACCATCCTCGGGCATTTGTCCAGATTGCAGGAAACAGAGCGCACGTCGGCACGGCTGGTCGTACCGCAGTCTTCAGGACCTGCCGATCCAAGGCAATGAAGTGACGGTAAGGCTTCGGTTGAGCCGCTGGCGTTGCAGTTATCGGCAGTGCGGGCGGCAAACATTCTCGGACCCGATCCCGGATATTGCCTCGCCCTACGCCCGCAGGACAAAGAGGGTCGCCAACATAGTCGGCCTTCTGGGGCACGGCACAGGCGGACGCCCGGGAGAGCGCTTGATGAACCAGCTCGGGATGCCGGTCAGCGACGACACCATCCTTCGGCACTTGAAGCGCATGGCTTTACAGATCGACGACGAGCCCCCCGCTCGGATCATCGGTATCGATGACTGGAGTTGGAGGAAATCGTGGCGCTACGGCACGATCATCGTTGATCTCGAGCGCCGAAAGGTCATGGACATTCTCGAGGACCGGAGCGTGGCGAGCGTTGCACAATGGTTGAAGCGGCATCCCTCCATTGAGGTGGTCAGTCGAGATCGATGCGGGCTATACGCGCAGGCTGCTCGTGAAGGTGCCCCGCAAGCGTCTCAGGTGGCTGACCGCTTTCATCTCTTCCAGAACCTGCGTCTTGCGATCGAGGAACAGATGAGCCTCTCCGGCCGAGCTACAGGCAGGGCACTGCTGCCAGACGAGGACATCGAGACTGATCATGACGATCGAGCTTTGCATGAGGAGGCGCCCGGAATGCGGTTGCGCAATCAGCTTCGACGGACACATAGGCAGTCCCGGAAGGAGGTGTTCGAGACGGTGCACGCCTTGAGCAAAGAAGGCCTGACCTGCTCGGAGATTGCGCGTCGCACTGGATATGGCCGCCGCAGCATCGCGAAATGGCTGACGTTTGAAACGCCACCCGACCGACGCAGGGGAGCGTTGCAGCCGACATCTCCCCTGTATTTCGAAGCCTTTCTCACCCAATGTTGGAAGGACGGCAACCGCCGTGGGCGGCATCTGTTTCATGACATCAAGCATCGCGGGTACACCGGCAGCTTTTCCAATCTTGAACGCCTCCTGGCAACCTGGCGCCGCGCCGAGAGACCGGAATCGGATAAGGATAAGGATAAGGATAAGGATGATGCGGCGCCGGCTCGGGTTGGCGTCGTCGACAGTACATACGATAATGCGCCTGTGCGTGATCCGCACACTGGCCACTGGATCTCGCCGGTTGTCGCCGCTGCTCTCTGCATCAAGCCGCGCGGCGCGCTGACCGTCAATCAAGAGCGGAAAGTGGACGCCCTCAAGCAGGGATCAGATACCTTTGCGACTTTGCGCAGCTTATCCATGCGGTTTCGCGGAATATTTCATAGCCGAAATTCGGCAAGGCTCGAAGATTGGATTGATGATGCCATTCATTCTGGCCTGGTTTTCCTGGCCCGTTTTGCCCGCGTCCTTCGCCGCGATATCGACGCCGTCTGTAACGCCATCGACCTGCCTTGGAGCAATGGTCAAGCGGAAGGTCAGATCAACCGACTGAAGACGATCAAGCGCGCTATGTATGGCCGAGCGGGTGCAGAGCTTCTCAGAGCGCGGATGATGCCCATCCAATTGTCCGATCTCCACACAAAGTGAGGCAGACCCAGATAAAGTGCTGGTCATCAAAGACGGGATGATTCCGTGACAGGACGGGCAATTCAATCCTTACCACCTGCCCGTCCACGGATCTCTCGTAGCGTCACTCGTCAGGGAGTTGGGCCACCCATCTTGGAGGAAAATAGGCGGCGGAGCACTGAGCCAAGCCAACGAGAAGGCTTCACGCGGAAGATTGCTGCCGCCACTCTAAGAGGGGACGCCGCTTCAACGACGGAATGCGAAATCAGCTCCCTCAGGATCCGGAGCTCCTGCGAGAGAGTTTCTCCAGACAGCGTGAGGTTGAGTAGAAAATCTCTTTCCCGAAGCTGAGCGGTCGCTCCCTCCAAATCGGTCGCCAGCATGTACCAGCGGCCTGAAATGCCGAAGAAGCCGCTTGAGGCTGTTAAGTGTGGTGCGCCAGAGAGGATTTTCGTGATGAGGCAGCGGGCGCGCTCAGAATTTTTTTGAATCCCTTCGCGCGACAAAGTCTGAAGCGAAGGAAGGTCGTCCGAATTGCGCTTGAGGTTCGTCGCGGAACCAGCCGCCCGCTCTGTGACGAACTCGACGATGAGGTACAATTCCCCGCAGGCATCTAACGCGCCCTTCAAGGCAGCGCGCCTTTCCTCGTTGATGCCCTTTCGTGACGCTAGGAAACTTGTGACCAGCGCCGATACAACCCCGGCAATTGCGCTAGTTAACGCGGTCAAACCGATTTGAGACAGGGTGATCTCCGGCACGATTATTCCTTCATCCTATCCGTCATACGACTCGACGCTGACCCGATGCTCAGTGATTTTCGAGGTCGTTGCTAGGAAGCAATCACCGAGGCCGATATCGACGAGTGGGTTAGGGCGTCGGACCGCCAGTTCGGGTTTCGAGCTCCTCACGGAACTTCGTCTTCGCGGCTTCGAGCTCGGAGGCCGAGCCGGTGTAATCGTCGCCGGCGAGTACGTCGTCGATATCATCCGGGAACTCCTGGACATCGAGATCGCCGATCGCGACCGTCACGGATCCGCTCACGGCTGCGACCGTTGCGATGCCGTCGGAGACCTCGATCAGAACCTCGGGGCGCGTCTCCTTCTGCAGGTCGCGCGTCGCGGCAACGATCAGCGAGAGAACGCGCAGGTCGGGATTCTTGCCGAGGGAGGTCGCCTTCACGATCTCAGCGCTGAGCTCTGAAAGGCGTTCTGCGGCCGGGCGTGGCTCGATCGACGCAGGTTCGATGAAGTCCTCGCGCATATGCATGTGGAGATCGTTGTCAAAGAGGACACTGGTGCTGTAGCCGGGCGGGAAGACATGCGTGACCACACCAATTGCACCCGCGGCGAGGATGGCCTCTGCATTTTCGACTACGCCGTCTGCCGTCCACGAGCGCCCCGCTGTTCGATTACGGTTGTCGTTTCGAATTCGAGCGAAGCTTTCGGCGGTGATCACGACCTGGTCACCGATCTCATAGCGAATGGGGTCACGCATTGGGCAGTCTCCTTCAGGCATCACCCTGGCTGGCAGATTCGAAAGGCACAAAACCGCATGGCGAAAAAGCGTGGACGGGGGTTTGCCGGCATGGCGTGACTTTCATCGCGGTTCGCTAAGACAGGGTATCGAAGCTTCCCAGCAGGGGTGCCTGTCATGAACACCAAGACGAAGACGATCGCCAACGAAGCCCGCGAGCTCGCTCAGCCGGCCGCCTGGCTCCTCGGTTTCGCGCAGCGCCTGTCGGCGATCTCGCCCGAGTTCGTCGGGGACGCTCCCGCTCGCTTGCTCGACTTCGCCGAGTTCTCGGCCGGTGCTCAGCAGGCCCGGCCGGCGCCGCTCGGCCGCTTCCAGATCATCCAGGGCGGTCGGGTCTAAGGTTCCTCGCGGATCGCCTCTATATACGCCGCCGGGTCCTCTGCGATCGCGACACAGGCTGCGCTGACTTCGCGCGCCACACGCGGTGCTCCCGGCATAATCGAAGAGGCTCCCATTGGGAGCATCGCCAGCGCCATAGCCCCCGCCATCGTGTTTAGTGGCACATTGGTCGCCTTGGCGATGCTGGGGAGCGCTTTTGACACCCTCGCCATCCGCTCTTCCGCTCTCTTCCGCAGAGACAGATCCTGCTGAGTATAGGCTTCGTGAGCGAGTTCGCCGACGCAGCGGGCGGCGCGCGCGGCGGGATGGTTCGAGTTGACGAAGTCGCGAGTTTTCGGATCCAGAGCTGCCGAAAAGTCAGGAGCCTGCGCGGCGCCTTGAGAGGCTCCGATGGCAACCATTGCAGCGGTGAGGATCGCACGTAACACGACGCTATTCTGACTCGCGGAACGCTAACAAACAATCGCAGGCCGGCGTTCTTGCCGGAGAGGGTGAATAGGTCGAATTCGCGTGGTGGTCATCAGCTCACGATTGGGAACCTGAGGCGTCTGGTCTGCCTCGCCACGAGGGTCAGAGCCATTAACCCGCGTGGACGCGTTAACTGATCCTTCCTGAAGCCAGTCGGTGGGCCGGATTGAGACCGAGATCTTGGTGGATCGCGGACGCCCGACGTTTGCATCTGCGAATGGTGCGACCTAGACCGGTCGAGCTGCATTCCGCAGCGAGTTAGTGGTCGAGCCATGTACGATATTCGATGGATTCGCGCGAACACTTACGCGTTCGACAGGAGCTTGATGCGACGGGGCCTGGCGCCGCTGTCGTCCTCGCTGCTTGAACTCGATGATGCTCGCCGCTCCTCGATTGGCCAAGCTGAGCATTCCCGAGAGCGCCGGAACGCCCTTTCCGGGGAGATCGGCAGGGCAATGGCAGCGAAGGATGTCGAGCTGGCCGACAAGCTCAAGGCGGAGGTTGCTGAGCTCAAGAAGCAGCAGCCGGCGCTGGAGGCGCAGGAAAAGGCCGCGAAGGAAGCGCTCGATGAGAAGCTCGCGGCGATCCCGAACATGCCGCTCGAAGACGTCCCCGAGGGCGATGACGAGCACGGCAATGTCGTGCTTCACGTTCATGGCCTGAAGCCGGAAGAACGCGGGCTTCTTGTCGATGTCGAAGAACCGAAGCAGCACTTCGAGCTTGGCGAGGCGCTTGGCCAGATGGATTTCGAGGCAGCGGCCAAGCTCTCGGGGTCTCGCTTCGTGGTGCTGCAGGCGCAAATCGCGCGGCTGTCACGGGCGCTCGGACAGTTCATGCTCGACATCCACACCGAGGAGCACGGCTACACCGAGGTCAATCCACCGCTGCTCGTGCGCGACGGTGCGATGTTCGGGACGGCTCAGCTGCCGAAGTTTCGGGATGACCAGTTCCGGGCTGGCGAAGAGCACTGGCTTGTTCCGACCGCGGAGGTGCCCCTGACCAATCTCGTCAGGGAGGCGATCCTCGATGAGGAAGAGCTGCCGCTCCGATACACTGCGCTGACGCCGTGCTTCAGGGCGGAAGCCGGATCTGCCGGCCGAGACGTCCGCGGCATGCTGCGTCAGCACCAGTTCGAGAAGGTAGAGCTCGTCTCTGTCACGGCACCGGAAAAGTCTCGGGAGGAACACGAGCGCATGCTCGCGGCTGCCGAGGCGGTGCTGAAGAAGCTCGACCTGCATTATCGCGTGATGACTTTGTGCACCGGCGACATGGGCTTCGCCTCGCAGAAGACCTGGGACATCGAGGCCTGGCTGCCGGGTCAGAAGACCTATCGCGAGATCTCGTCCTGCTCGGTCTGTGGCGACTTCCAGGCGCGGCGGATGAATGCACGCTATCGACCTGCAGAGGGCGGCGTGCCCCGCTTCGTCCATACGCTCAACGGCTCGGGCACGGCGGTCGGGCGCGCGCTGATCGCCGTGATGGAGAATTACCAGAACGCCGACGGATCGGTCACAGTGCCTGCGGTTCTGGTGCCATATATGCGTGGGCTGACACGCATCGAGAAGGCGGTCTGATCCCCTCGGCCGCCAGTCTGGCTCCTCCAGGCTGGCGGTTGGCCTTGTGCCTCGCCTCCGTCCGGCTGAAAGTGCGGAACGAACAGGAGTTGGTCATGGGCAGCCTTGTCATCTGGAGCGACCCCGCGGTTCGCGTGGTCGCCGAGTGGACGAAACCCGCGATGGGTGCTCGTTCCGGAACATACGAGGTCCTCGGTGGTGGAGAGGTCACCGATGGTGTCTGGCACCCTGAGAAGCGGCAATCCGCGACCAACCGGGGAGATGCGCTCGCCAAGGCGGGCAAGCTCGCGCGGAAGCTGCGAAAGGACAAAGGCATCGAAGGCGATCCGCCTCCTCTTCCTGCGGATGAAGATGCCCCAGGTCCGACGCTTTCGCCCTAAGGAATGACCCGCCAGACCTTGTAAGGTCTTCTGTTGCGCCGCACACTTGCGGCGCCATGCATCACGTCGACCCCGCGCGAATCGAGCCCGATGGGCTTCCCTGTTTTACGGGAGTCGACGTCCGCATTGCGCGTGCGGGATCAGGGTGGCGCGCAGCTCTCACCAAGCCGAACGGCGCCGGCCGCACGTTCCGGATCATTTTGAGCGGTGGTGTGGTGCAACTCGCTGTCGATGCGAGCGATACGCCGGTTCAACTCGACCAGGCCATCCGCTCGGTTAGGCACATCGACGCCGGGCGTCCCGGTGAGGTGTTTCTGGCTCGCGGCGCGGATCTCGAATTCGCAATCGCCGGCGAGTTTATCGGCTTCCGAGGCCGCGCGGGCGCCGTGCGCTTCGGCGCCATGTTCAAGCCGTATCAGGACGCGATCGCACTCATGCCCTGGTACGGCTTCCGGCAGCTGCGCGGCTAGACCGGCGTCGGGGCAAGCGAAGCCTGCCAGTCGTCGATGCAACGCCGGAAGAAAGGAAGGGACCAAAGATTCGAAACGCCGGTTGGGGCTTCAGCATCGTGGTGCTTCCCGTCGAACACGATCCATTCATGGGTGCCCGCATCGAAATTGCAGAACGTCGCGACCGCATCCAAGTCGTCCCAGTCCATGCCGTCCGGAGGCTGGATGTTCGGCCAGTGCTCAGCGATCAGAGCTCGGTCGAAGCCGCAGGGTTCATCGTCGGAGTGGAGCATGAGCTGCTCGATGCCCATTTCCGACATGCCGAGCGCATAGAAATCGCCAAGTCCACCCAGTTCCTCAGCGACGTCGCTGACGACGCAGGCACAGCGCCCGGCATTGATCGCCTGCACGCTCTCGACGCCCTCCGCCAGCAAGCGATCGCGGATTGTCTCGATTGCCGTCGCGAGCCGCTGGGCAGCCGATACGCTCTCGGCTGCGGCCCCGCGTTCGAGCGGCTCTTTCTCCTGGGACCGGTACGGGTAGTGGTCAGGCGTCAGGGGAATCCCGATCTCGGTAGATAGAGCCTCGATTTCCTCGGCAAAGGCGGGGAACGGATTGCGGTTCTGGTATCCGGTGATGAGGGTGTTCTCGAACCCCCGAAACATGGGCGTGTTGCCGTGAGCGTCCGCGGCGATCATGACGGGGAACGCGGTCTCTTCGCTGAGGAGCTGCTCCAGCGCGAAAAACCGGACAGGCTTGCTTGCACGGGCCTCGTTGGCGCCGCGATCCTGGAGTTCTCGCTGGAAGAAGACGCCGATCGCGGTCTCTCCGGCGGTCTGGACCTCGAAGCCGTCTGCTTCGGTTTCCAGTTCGTGCCAGCGCCCGGCCCCCGTTTCCAGGATCGTCTTCATGGTGCGTTGTCTCCGCGGATTCGTTCTGAGGTGACTATCGTCTCGATGCAGGCAATCGACAACCGGGAGGGCTGAAAGGATCGCGTTAACGCTCCTCCACCGTTTCGTGAAATCTCACCCTTGATTCTTCGATCACCAGGCTCCAGCTTGGAAGGACGGAAGCACCGCTAGCTTAGCGGTTCAGAGCACCAAGAGTAATGACCTTGGGGGCGGTGGTTCGAGTCCACTGCGGTGCACCGTCAACCCAAAGGAGTTTTCCATGACCATGATCTCGCATTGACCTGCCGCGGGTCGGCCGCACCGTCGAGAAGACGGAAAATGACGACAAGCTCTACATCTACGCGCTGGTTCGCGCAGATCTCCAGATGCCGCCCGGGAAGCTGAGCTCCCAAGCCGGCCACGCCTACACCGACGCGCTGTGGGCCGCATACGACCAGGACCCCGAACTCGCGCTCCGCTATCGGCGGGAAGGCGCTGGTGGTTCGAAAGTCACCCTCAAAGCGAAGAACCTGGCAGCACTCGAACGCGCAAGGCGCGAATGCGAGGAAGCCGGTGTCCCGCACGCTCTCATCATCGATCGCGATCACGTCCTGCTGCCGCATTTCACCGGGGATCCTGTGGCGACCGCACTCGGCGTGATCGGGACGAAGGCAGAGCTGCGCCCGCTGATGAAGCGCTTTCAGGTCGTTTGAAGGGAGATGAACATGAACCAGTTTCAGAACCAGTCCGTGCCGTGCGTCTCCCTTTTGGACGCGATGAGATCCTGTGAGCAGATGCCCGGGCTCTCCGTTTTAGCGCACGGCGAGATGGTCGCTGAGCGATACTCGGAGCTCGTCGGTTTCCTCAGGGATGGGAAGCCACTCACCAGCGAGTGGCGGCTGCCGGATTGGATCCATGATCCGATCATCCTGACGCGACTTCTGCCGGATGATCTGATGGCCGAATATCACGTTTTCCATGACTGCGGAAAGCCGGCCTGCTTGGTAATCGACGAGGAAGGAAAGCGTCGGTTCCCGAACCACGCCCAGGTTTCGAAGGACATCTGGCTGAGCCTCGGAGGCGACGAGCGGGTCGGGGAGCTCATCGGGATGGATATGGACGCGCACTTGCTCAGGGACGAGGGCTTGGCAGAGTTCGCGGCCCGACCGCAGGCAATTCCGCTCTTGCTGACGGCTCTCGCCGAGATTTCTTCGAATGCGGAGATGTTCGGCGGTATCGAGTCGACGAGCTTCAAGATCAAGGCCAAGGCGCTCGCTAAGCGTGGCAAGGCGGTCCTCAAGAGGATCGCGGCATGACGACGGCCAGTGCACACGCGAAGGAGGCTCAGGTCTCCTTCGCACCCCTGAAGGCCTGCGACGCCTGTCGCATCTGCTCGGCGGCCTGCGGTCGCGTGAGAGGTCTGGAGGCCCCTGGAGGCTTCGCGGATGGCTTCAGAGCGGGCATCACGGCGGCAGACAAGGTAAGAGCTGCCGAAGAGGTCGCCGCGGATCGAAAGCGTGATGCCTGGCTGGAATTCGAAGATCGCTTCCTGACCGGTCCAGGTGGCGGGCGGGTTGCTGCACAGATCTTCGATGCGTGCGAACGCGCTTTCGAACAAGCGTGGCCGGATCAAGTGGCGGCACATGCCGCAGCGAAGACTGCGCTTCTCGGCTTCCAGCCGGATCGTTGACGAGAAGCCAGCCGGCGCGCCTGCGCCGGCTGGTCCAACTACAGGAGGCCGAGTGCGACGAGCTTTTCGCGACCGTATAGGCTCACGAGAGCCTTGGCCTGTCGCTCGTTCAGCCGGAATGCCTCGTCACGAGGGTCCGCCGCAGGGATTAGCTCCGCCATGTCGGCTTTAACTAGGTCGGAGGCCACACCGTTCTCGATGACGCCGTCGACGTCCTGGAAGCGGAACGAACGCGGGATCTTTGCGCCAGGCGTCAGCATCACCCCGTTGGCCGCCGCCGCGGCCACCAGCGCGTAGGCGCACCGGGGACTGGGCGATCGCGGCTGGCTGTGTGGATGGGTCTTCCGAACGAGGAGCTGGCTCGAAGGCTTGATGTAGACGCTTTTGACGACACCCACGCTCTGAGCGAACCGGTTCAGCACCAGGCGCTCGGGATTGTCCTCGGGCTCTCCGGACAGAGTGGCGGCGTGCCGCTCTAGACTGAAAGGCGCGGCGCCGGCGAGATTTCCGACACCGCCGGCCAGATTGGTCAGAATGCCGCCTTCGTGGAGCCGCTTGTGCAAGCCGATCAGCTCGGCTTCGCGTTGGAGGCAGCGTAGCTGCTCCGCCTCCGTGTAGACGGAGTCGATACGGTAGGTAACCGATCCGCCCTGCCTAAGAATCTTGCGGATGACGTTCGTTTTGAACGGATTCTGGAGACCGACAGTGTGCGGCCTTCGAGCCTCAGCTTCGTGTTCCAGAGCACGCCGCTTGGTGCCTTTCCCGACGTAGAAAATCTGTCCGTCGGGGCGACAGAGCAGGTAGACGTAGTAAAGGCCGCGCTGGCCGGCGAGGAAGCGGTCGGCATCGTCACGGCCGCCTTCGAACAACGGCTTGGTCATTCCGGATTCCAAGGGAAAGGGACGAGGTGGGAAGGCAGGTACAATGGGTGCTCCGGCGCGCCCTTCGCCGTCAAGCGTAGTGCGTGAAGCGGGAGACCCAATCGCCGGATATGCGCGAAGCGCTCCTCCATGAGGAGACGTGTTTTCGCGCGGCCTTTTGCGCTCCCCCAAGCCGCAACGAGAACGCCGCCCTGCTGCCTGCAGAATTCGGCTGCGACGCGCAGCGCCTCATCGGCCATCGGGCCGATCGGGTCATCCATCGAGGCCAGATCGTCGGCATCGGTCGCCACGCCGGTCGCCGCGTTCACGAAGACAAGCTCGCTGTAGCCGAGTGTGTTGGCGAAGCCGATCCCGCGCCGGGAGGTTGGGTCGTCGGAATCCGCTCCAGCGGTCGACGGATTGTGGAGGATCATCACCAGCGGTCGGCCGCTGCTGAACAACCCACCGAGGCGCCGGCGCAGCCAAACCCGGTGCTGGGGTGAGCTGAAATGCGCGTCCTTCTCAATCCAATCAGGCAGCTGCACGGGCGATCCTTCAAATCCGGATCACGGATGATCCATCTGGATCACGCGCGCATCAAGGATCGCTCTTGCCCGATCCACCGGCGAGGTTGAGTTCGCGTTCCCATCGCCTCGCAGCTGCCACCGCGTTCTTTGGCAAGGTCGGGTAGGCCTTTATGATGGCTTCTTCGGACACACCTGCCTCGAGGTTGACGAGAACGGTATCGACGGGGATGCGGGTGAAGGGAGCCGTCAAAAAATCCGTATTTCACTCCCCCGCAATTGCCAAAATCCTGAGGAGGAGCGCGGGCCGGTATTGCCAAAAGCGTGCGCCAAAAAGGCGCGGACGGCTAAGAAAATCGCTTCAAAACAGAGATTTACGCACGAATTCGAGAAAGAGAGAGTGGGTGTGACAAACCGTACATCACTCCCTATGCGGCCGTCGGAGCGCCCGTGGTTGGGAGAGCATTTGGCTCCGGTGCGAGGTGTCGCAGGTTCAAGCGCGAGCCAAATTTAAGGGGCCGAGGACGCCGCTGCCAAAAATACCGTACATCGGGCCGAATTTGGAGTCGTTCGCCGGGAGTGACCTGGCGCATCCGACCCCAAAATGGGTCATTGCCGCCATGGGAAGGCGCAAAATCGTCCCCAAAGCCACTGTCAAAAATTCCGTGGAACACTCCCTTGATAGCTGAGCCTCCGCCGGATCGGATAATCCGACTCTGCATCATGTCCTCGGCCGCTCAACGACGGCAATTCGTCGGAAAAGTGGACTCTGGCGCTGGGATGCGGCCTCTTTGGCGGGCCAGGGACATTGCCAAAAATACCGTACTTGATGCCCAGGAGGCATTGCCAAAAAGCCGGCCGAGGCTCGGTCGAACGAATCGGGACGGGGTCGAGAATCGGCGACTGTCAAAAATACCGTGGATCACTCCCGTTCCGATTGCCAAAATCGAGTCTCGGAGCTGACCGAGTCGCTCCAAGCGGCTGCGATGGGCCTTCACGCCGACCCATTCACGTTTGCCAAAAGCCCGTACTTCAATCCGGGCGGCGCCGTACTTCGATCTGACGGCGCCGTACTTCAATCCGGCAACGCCGTATTTCGATCCGGAGGCGTTTCGCTAAGAGACTGACATCCCGCTCTGAATCCCAGTCAACAGAGCCTAAAACCTAAGAGAAAAACTGGAGAAACGGATTCTCTAAAACGAGCTCGAACAGCTCTGGTTCATTTATATTTTGTTAACCTTTTGAAAGCTCAAATGGGACGCACTCAGTAATTCCATGATTATCGAAGGCTTCCCGCACCTGGTTCCCTGACAGGATGTCCCTAGGTGATGCGGGCAAGCGATCTTTTCCCTGATCTGGACTGCGCTCGAAGCCCTCGCCAGCCACATTAGGGCTGGGAACAGGCAGGAGCGAAAAGCCTGCGCTTCGATAGAATTGCGTGGACGGCCGGACGAAACCCTTCATGGATCTCGGGTCATATTGGTAAGGAATATGCACTTGGTTCTTTCGGCCGTTGCCGAAATGGAGGTCTGATGTCCGTTGAAATTGCCGTTCGCCACAGCTTTGCTCCCGGATCCCACGGCCACCAGCTGGTCGGGATCATGAAGGAGTTCGCTGGGACGATCGATAATTTCGTCTCGACGGTCGGAGATGAGCACATCGCCCGCTTTGAGGTGGTCGCAAGCCTCGATTTCGAGGACGAGGTCGTCGAGCAAGAGGATGTCCTCGATTTCATCGAGGCCCTCCGCGCCCATGAAGGGCAGGCCGGCATCGTTCTGTCTGACACCGACAGCGATATCCCACAATGGGCGATGCTGATCGTTCCTCGCCTTGAGATGATCTTCGACAAGCGGGGTATGCTCGTTCACGCACGCTGCGATTATCAGGTGGTGGGCGGCTTCGGGGAAATCGAAGTCGAGGACGAAGATGAAGATGGGGTGCAGCCCGAACTGCGCGCGCTCTTCGCCTTCGCTGTCGGCGTCAGCCCGGTCCTCGAACTCTGGAAGCACGTCATCGGAGAGGGGATACCTGCCTCGGCGGTTATGGAGCACCATATCGTCACCAAGGCCGACCTCGAACCCACGCTCGCGCAGGCGGTGCGGGATGTGCTGCGACTGGTCATCGAAGGTGCCAGCTCCTTTGGCCCTCAAGCCGGTCCCTTCGTAACCATCGACGAGATCAATTGGGGAGGAGACGCGCAAGGACAGGCAGAAGAGCTGCGCCAGCAGGCCCTTCATCAGCAGACGACGCTTCCCACGCAGTGGCTGTCCCCGATCACCTCGGAAGGAAGCCCCCGCTTCGGCTACATCGACGAAGAGAATTGCTGCCGCAGCTGGGTTGCGACAAACGACGATGAGCTCGGCGAGCTCCGGTCGCTCTCGGGATGGCGTCATGGCAACCCGTGCGCGTTGATGGCAACGGAGGACGGCAGCTATCACATCGCCGTCGCCTCGTTGTCGGGAGAAGGGGCCGGATCGTATCCGATCGCGGTCTACGCCCAGAGGCTCTCGCTCGAATTCGAAACCCATGAGAGTTGGGACGCGGTCAATCTCTCGCTGGAATGCGACCAGGTTTGGGGTGATCACGACGATCCGGATTTCATCGCCCACATGGCTGAGCACATGGCGGAGTTCGCCAAGAAGCTCGCACGGAACGCCTTCCTGCGTCCGACCGGCGTCCCGCGCAGGCTCCGCCTGACAATTC
The DNA here is from genome assembly GCA_930633495.1 of Hyphomicrobiales bacterium. Classification (NCBI taxonomy): domain Bacteria; kingdom Pseudomonadati; phylum Pseudomonadota; class Alphaproteobacteria; order Hyphomicrobiales; species Hyphomicrobiales bacterium. Next base: position 318,394 of record CAKNFJ010000002.1, read on the forward strand.
ACGCCGATGAAGCGCTGCTCGACGAGATCGAGGGGTACGTCGAAGAAATTGAGGTCGATGTTCGGGCCTTCGCCGCCCTCTGCCCGGGCGAGAACATGCTGGAATCCCTCGACATCGATTATATCGTGCCGAAGGTCGTTATCGATGACGGTATGTCGCCACTCGCCGTTCACGCTCTCCCGAAAATCGTCTCCCTCCCCCTCGATCTTGAGGAGCGGCTTGACGATCTCGGCGATGTCGAAGGAGAGGGCTGGAACGCGCTCGATCTGGATCCAAGCTCGACGACCTTCGTGAAAGGCCGCTGGCTGACCGCAGGTGAAATCGCAGGCAAACCGACCCGCCTGCCCTTCATCGTCTTCAAGAGCAACCGCTCTGGTGAGGTGGTCGTCTACTCGACACTATCGACGAAGAAGGCGCCCGGTCTCCCGAGCTCGCTCGGGAAATCCATGATCGGTGATCTCGGCACCGCTACGCTAATCGGCATGATGGAGGCCGGCAGCGGGATCATTTGGGAAGGCAAGGCGCCGGCGCGACCGAGGTCCAAGTCCCGCGCATTCATCGACCTCATCGCGAAGACGTTCCCCGACGATCGCTTCTCATTGGTGCCCTTCAAACAGGCCTATTTCTCGACGGCGTTGCAGGGCTCGCCTGTGATCTCAGAGATCATCGTCGATGCGCGGATGCCCGCGGCTGAACGCCGGCACGTCATTGGGTGCCTTGAGGAGAAGCCTGGTCGAGGGCAGCGATCCCGGATCGTCACGGTTCCGGACGTCCCCTGGACCCCGGCAAATCTGGAGGCCGCTCTAGGTGAGATGCTTGCTGATTATGCGATGGGCGCCGCGCTCGCATCGCGTGACGGCTCCGAGGGAGAGGATTTCAACGACTTTCTGGCGCTGATCCGTGGCGTCTCCTATGCGGTCGCCAGTACCCTGATCGGCAGTGGTTCTCCGCTCTCCCTGGCGACGACGAGCTTCCTGCTGAATGTCCATGGGTCCAGCAGCCTTGCCGACGAGGTGTTCAGGCAGCTCGCGCGGCTGGATATGAAGTCACTGCGATCCGTCGACGACACCATCGAACTCGTCCACGGGGTGCTGAACAACGCGATGGAAGCCGACCTGGAGATCTAATTGGGTCTGCCAAAATCGCCGTACATCACTCTCTCGGCTATTGCCAAAAATCCGAGCCTCGCGGGTCGGATGCGAGCCGCGTCACTCAAGGCCCGAAGGATGAAAGCTCTTCGGCAGATCGCGCTCGGACGAGCTCTGGGTCAGGCCCGATCAGGGTTCCCGTGGCGGTATCGACCCACCAGTCGTCCTGGTCTCGATGTACGGTTCCGCTATCGATCAGCGCCTGCATGCCATCGCGATAGGCCTCCCAGCGGCGCGTGAACTCGACTTCGTCGGCCTCGCTGTCGCCAAGGTCCGCAGTTTCGAAGCTGGGCCAATTCGAGTTCGTCATTGGGAGATCCGTGAATTACGAGGGAAGCGTTTCAGAGGGTCGGCGCGGGCGCGGCGTGCCCTGGTGCCGGTGGAGGCGGCAACGCGGCGAGGGACACGCTAAGCAGCTCCGTGAACTCTCTCACGAAGTCATTGAGAGGCTGACCAGGCTGCCACGACAGGTAGATCCCGTGGTGGTCGCGATCGGTCCGCACGCGGTCGTCCGAGTGAGCGGCGGATAGCGATGCCAGGAAAGTGTCGGCGCGGCGCCACTCGTCGAACGAGGGGGTGCCCCAGACCAGACCGAGCTCGGCGATCTCATCCTGCTGATAGGCGCCGACGGTGGCGCGCAGCCGCCCGATCCGTCCCATGACTTCGATCTGAACGAGGCGACCGGCGTGCGTGAAGCGCGCTTCGGCGTGATCCTTGTCGCCGATCAGCTGCACCTCACCAGAGAGTGATTTGCCGAGCGCGTCCGCGGCGGCTTCCAGAACCGCCCGCCGGTCAGAAGACAGCTTCAGCTTCCCTGCCTGGGTTCGAATGCCCCCGACACGAGCAAGCTCGGCGTCGGCGTCGAAACCAGGCCCATTGACGACACCAGCGGGCCAATCGACAACCGCGGCGTCCGTGCCCGGCGGAAGCATGACGATGTCCTCAGGGGTGAGAGCCAGCCAGCTCCAGGAGACCGAGCGTGCCGAGCTCTCGTAGCTGTTGCGATACACGATGCCATCGTGCCCGGTCTCCTTGAGGCCCTGACGGAACAGGTCAAGGATGGCTCGACGCTCGTAGAACTCCCGCGGCAGAAGCTTGCGGATCTCGGCTTGGATGCCGGCCGGCAAGAAGCGACGCAGGGCTCCGATCAGATAGTCGCCGGTCCAGGCACGAGGATCGTCGGGAAGAAACACGGGGTTGGCAATTTTCAGCGCCACTGGGATCAGCCGATCCGGACCGGGCGCCGCCTTGATCTCGGCCACGTTCAATGTCTGCAGCCGGCGCTGAGCCTGTCGGCGGGATCCGAAATGGAACCCCAGGTCGGAGGTGGATGCAAAGCGATCGAAAGCGTGTCGTGTCCCGTGCCAGAGCACCAGCGGTCGGCCGGCGGCATCGGCCGCCCGAGTGCCCAGCAAAATCGCCGACTGCTGATCGGAGAGCTCGGTCACGGCACGAGACCCGGCGTCGAGGGGGCGAGGCGATCGGCGACACCGGCTGCGGCCGCAAGATCGTTGAGAAGCGCGAAGGGAACAGTGGTCCGGTCCGCCGACAGGATGGCGCTCACTGCGGGGCGCGAGTGAGGGTCTGCATTGCTCGCGGCGCGTTCCAGCCGAGACAGCGCCTCCTGATCAACGTCGACGACCTCATCGTCCTCATTCACCTGCGAGTCGTAGAAGACATCCAGGACGGCTTTGGCGAGCTCCCTGGCGCTCGCTGAGGGGATCTCCGGGGATCGGCTCGGGAGAACGGTGCCGTGCTGGTCCAGCTCGCCGGCCAGGTCGATGTTGAGGATGCCGCTGGGAAGGTACTGGATGCGGTACCGGAACCGGTGCTCGTCATCGGGATCGATGCCAACGATCTCCCCAACGGCTCCAGCCGGCGCATATCGCTCGCCGAAGTCTCCCTCATCCATCACGGGGCGGCTGGAGCGGATATGGGTTCCCAGGGCGAGCGGATGAGGGTGCGGCATTGATGGATTCCTGGCAGGTGATCCCGCAGGATTTCCGCGCGTACCTGAAAGGCACAAGTTCTCAGGCGGTCAAGGCGATCCTGCGCTCCTGCCGGGCGGTAGGCCGGCAGCGCATATGCAGGAGCTTTTCCTTGCGACCTTCCTCGATCTCCAGATCGTAGTCCGGAAACGCCTCTAGCTTCGACGCGGCGACAATCTCTTCGATCGCAGTTCTGAACTTCGAGGTCGGCAGCTTCGAGCCGGAGCGCTTGCGCAGTTCGGAGAGAGAATAGCGGGCTTCGGTTTCCCCTGCAGCTTTGCGGGCGAGACGATAGACGAAGCGCGCGATCGGCCGGGTGATGAGGAAGTAGTCGGGATTGAGGGTCAGAATGGTCGGCTTGCCGTCCGGCCGGACGACGCCGTTGTAGACGAAGTCTGGGATCTCGATCTCGACCAGGTCGATGCGGTCCTGATTGGTTCTGGAGACGACCCGGTAGCGGCCGATCATCGGTGTCGCTTCGGTGTCGCGGCGCGATCCCTTGGCGTCCTTCGTCAGGCTGGTGATCTTGATACGCGTCGCCTGGAGGCGGTCGAGCGCCTTTTCCAGATCGATGTACTGCTTGCCACCGAGCTCGCGGCGGCAGAAGCGCAGGATGTCGGAGGCGGCCGGGCGGTAGACGCGCGGAGGCAAGGACGGGCGAAGCCCTTTGCGCTCGTCGATATGGTACTGCCGCATCGCATCGGCGAGGTACGAGATCATGTTGATGACGATGTCGTAGTCCCACGCAGTGGCGAGACCGACCTGGGCACCGCCCTCGATGCGGATAATGGCGTCCTTGAGCTCGTAGGTGATGACGCCGGCGGTCGACGATTTCGACAGCGTGAAGGGCGCGATGTCGAGCAGAGAGAACTCGTCCTTTATCGGCGCATCGTGGACCTGTGGGACGAAGAACTCCATCTGGGGATGCTCCGCCGGCGGATCACGCATTATCGCGGAGTCCTGTTTGGCGCGCGCTTGCTCAGATTTGGTCGGGATTTCGTGACGGGTGAGGAGGCAGATCTCTTCGGCGCGAATTGCGTCCGACATGCGCTGGAGCGCCTGCCGAATCCCCGGCGACTGAACCTCTTCCAGCTTCAGTTCGGAGATGGTGCGTCGGGCGTAATATCGACGCAAGCGACTGAGCGACTCTTTGTCGAGGGAGCGGCAGTCTTCCGGAGCCTCTCCGTCCAAATTCTGAATCTGGCGCGCTACATCCTGCAGATACGCGTTCTTCTCGTGGAGCGAGAGCTCCGCGAATTCGGAACGGGGTAGCAGGGGAATGCGCTTCGGTGCCGCCATGATCTCACATTGCCACCCGCTGAATCAGGAGGCCCTGAGCGGCTGACTGGCCGGGTCCGGAAGCGATCCCGAATCAGCGCTCGTCGCGCATGATAGCAAAATCCTCGCGCGCGAAGCTGGGCCGTTAGGTCGACTGATCCGAGAGCATGCGGGCGGCGCCGGAGCCAGCCAGGCCGGCGTTGAGCGAGATGTCGTTTGCGGCGCTGACGCCAGCCTCATAACCAGTGTCCTGGCTCAGGCTGTCACGGCCGTTTCGGGTGTAGCGCAGGCTGACACCGGTTCCCTTCATCGCCGCTTCGACGATGTCCATCTTGCGGAGGATCAGGCCTTTGCCGATGGCCTTCTGGCGGGCCCAGGTGATCTCGTTGATTCGCCGGCAGAGCGTGTCGGTCAGACCATCCATGAAGGCAATGTGGCGCCGCCGGCGCACGTTCGGCCTGAGCAGGATCATGTCAGCGAGAAGCTGCTCCGAGAGCGAGTTCATGGCCCGGGCGCACACCTCCAGGAGGTAGACCGCAATGGCGACGTCAGCCTCGTGGCCGAAGAACGTCTCGATTGAGGATTTCATCGCGGTCTTATGCGACGTCCAATTCTTCGTGTCAGTGAGCTTGCCGATCGCGTTGGCGACACGCCACAGCCGGGCGGATACGACCTCCTGGTCGGAGCGGAATTCCTCGCTGACGAACTCGTCTTTGGGGGCTTCTTCAAGCTCGTCTGCCTGGATGCCATAGCGCTCAAGCAGCTCTGCGGCCTTCGCTGCGGCCGCGGAGGCTTCGGCTTCCGAGCAAGAATTCTGGATCGTTTTCGCGCGGAGTGCGCGAATGATGTCCAAGATGCGCTGACGGTTCTTCATGACGGCTCTCGATTCCGATCCCGAACCATACCGTGGATGAAGGATTGAAGCGCTTGATCAATGCATCCCGTCTGCTGATTTTGGTGGATGAAGGAGACATTCCATGCCGATTCCATCTCTGCCCGCCTATTACCAGCCCCAGGTCTGGGTCGACGATCACGCGCTTCCCGACGGGCCGAAGACGCAGTTTGACGCGGCGCATGCGCTGTTCACGTTGGCGAACGAGCCGTTCAAGGCCGCGGTGCAGTCGATCCTGGACGGCAACGTGCGCAACCTCGACCCTGTCGGCGAGGCGGCTGTCGAGGAGAGCTTCAACGGTCCGTTCTACGTCCGCATCGAGCGTGATGATTTCGAGACCTGGTGCAGGAAGCTGCAGCTCAATCCCGAGGAAGTCGGCAACTACGAGCTGGGGTACCGGGTGGAGCTGCTGAAGAAGCTGGAGTCGGCTCATTTCACCGAGATCGCGGACTGGCGCCTCAAGAACGACGACGGCAGCGAGCTGTCAGTCGATCAGCAAATGCCCTGGCCTGTCACGATTTCGGCGGCCCTGGACGGCGGAATCCTCATTGGAGCAACGGCGCCGGATGGCACCGTTCGTGAGCTTCTCATCGAAATCGATCAGGGACGCTTCAAGGTCGGGGCCTATCTCGATCAGACCGTAGCCGAAGAGCCGACGGTCATGCATGTCCTCGACGACGGCGTCGTGGTCAGCCACGGCCGACAGCTGACGAAATACGTGCCCGGCGAGGACGGCGGGGCAAGCGTTTCGGACCTCCCCGAGCTCTACGGCTCCCCTGCCCCGGGCTTCCGGCCTTGATCCCGCTATTTTGTCGGGGCTAAAGCGCCGTCGCACTTATCGGGTTGCCCGCCGACAGCTCGGCACAGCTGGTTCAGAAGCGTCCTCTGGTCTTCCCTGAGGACGCGGTTCGTTTCGGCGATTTCAGCGCGGATCGCTTCTCCGTTGGCGAATGCTGCGACGTCAATCTCGTCGACGCATTTGTCGTAGTGCCACTCATCGACGATCGCTTTGCATTCGTTGATTTGGTTCGAGGTAGCGCCGAAATCGGTGCCACAGCTCATTTCGAACTTCGAGGGGTTCTCTTTGCTGGTCGGGGCACACTTTGAGCCAAGCTTGTTAAGCCTCTCTGTGACGCATTCCTTGATAAGAGCGACACGGCACGCCTCGTTCTTTACCCCAACTGTTTTCTGCTTCTGGGCTAGCGCAGTTGCGCTCTGAAGAGCGCATAGGGTGAGGCCGACGCAAGCACCCAGCTTAAAGGTCTCGGTCATCGTTCCTCCAAGGGATCGATCAGCAGGGAGGCGGCTCACTTTTTCATGGGTAGGGTCTCATCGCACCTGTCGGGCTTCCCCCCGACCGCTCTGCATAGCTCGTTGAGCATCGCGCGCTGATCCTCACGTATCGCGCGGCTGGTTTCCTTGAGCTCGGCCAGGATGGCCGAGCTGTTGATTAGGGTCTGCAGGTTCACCGGCACCAGACATGTCCCGGCCTGCAGGTTGTCGACTTTGGCGCCGCAGGCGACAGCGTGTTGTTCGTCCGGTGTGTCTGTGAAGGGGCCCTGACAGACGGCGCCGCCGATCGGCGTAGAGCCGCGAGTACAAGCAATGGCTTTGGTCTGTGCAACGCAGGCAGAGATCGCGTCGGCACGACACTTCAGGTCGCGCACGAAAATTTCCTGGGCCATCGCCTGTGGTGTGCCGGTCAGTCCAGCGAGAAGAGCGATCACGATGGGGCGAAAATGGACTCTCATGCTGCCCGTCTCACTTCGTTCCGGGGATGGATTCGTCGCACTTCTCAGGGTGACTGCTGACGGATCTGCATAGCTGATTGAGGAGCGCTCGCTGATCCTCGCGGATCGCTCGGTTGGTCTCTCGCATTTCAGACAGAATGGCGCCCAGGTCGACCTTGACCAAGCATTGTTCCGGTTCGTTGATCTCGATGTTGGTCGCGCAAGCCTCGACCTTGGCGCGATCGCGATTTGCAGGGATTTCCATCGTTTCGCAGTTGCCGATGCGAATAGCGGCGCCGCGGCAAGCTTCGCGGTACGCCTTTAAGACGCATGCGGTGACCGCCTTCGCCTGGCACTCCAGGTCTCGCACTGAAAATGATTGAGCGCGCCCGGACGGCGCGAGTAGCAAAGACGTCGCGACAACTGAAATGCTGGTCGCGACGGTCAACCACGCCATAGTTCGAGCCATCGATGTTCCCCTGCCCCGCTCAGCGCAGATTTGCAGGTATCTGACGCAGCGGCAAGGTAGCTTCAGCCACCGGCCTCGGCGAGGCGCGCTCGGCCGGCGTCGGTGATCTCGTAGCCGCCATGGCGGTAGTCTTCGAGAAGCTCGGCGCCGACGAGTGCGCGAGCGTTGCGATCCCAAGAGACGCGCTCGAAGCCCAGCAAGTAGGGGCGGTCGACGAGCCCGAGCTTGTGACCGGCCGCGGTCCTGAGGATACGCAGCCGGTTTTCTGTCAGGCGAAGTGGCTTCGTGTCAGCCATAAACGATGTCGCCGAGCACGATCATCTGCAGGAGCACGTCGCCGGTCGTGCTGTCGCCCTGATCGGTGACCATGTCGCTGAAGTGCTGGGGAGCCTTCGTGGCCATCAGTTCGAGACCGCGCTGGAGGTCCTTGTTGGTGATCTCCCGGACGGCGGCGCCATTGCCCTCGTCCTTCTTCGGATCGTCGAAGCGAAGCTTCGCCTTGAAAGGCTGGCGGAACACCTCTTCGTGCCCGTACCAGACGAGCTTGCTATCGGGCTTGCGGAAGCCCTCCACCAGGTCGTCCTCGCGCAGCCAGTAGTTGGCGCCCCCCTCGAAGCCGCTGATCAGCGTGTTGTGGATCTTGGACATTGAAACGGGGATCGAAATGGACAGAGTGTCGCTCTTGCTCATGGATGCCTCCTGAATTCCTTGGTGCGATGATTGACATAACTCCTGACATTCGTCAATTCTATCGATGTGGAAAGAAGGAACGATGGATGAAACTTGGCTATGTCCGCCTCTCTCCGGCGGGGCCGCCCCTGGAATATCAGCTCGCTGCGCAAAGGAATGCCGGTGTTCATCCATCGATGATCATGCTTGACGACCACCGGTCTGGGGCACCGTACGCTTTCGAAGGGCGGTCGCTACTGCTGTTCTCGCTGAAAACCGGGGACGAGCTCGTTGTGGCCGCTGCGTCGCGCCTTGGGGTCGGCTTAGATGATGTTCTCGGCGTCCTTGCAGAGGTCGCGCGACGAGGTGCGTCAGTCTTCGATGTCGAGGCGGATCGGCGGTTTACCTGGCATCCGGACGCCGCGGGGATTGTCGATTTTGCCCGGCAAGCAACGAGTGCTGTTCGCCTTGAAGTCGTTGCGAAGATGCAGCGCGGGAGAGTGCTTTCGGAGCGCCTAGGCGGTCCAAGGCTGAAACTTGAGGGAGACCGTCTGGAGCGTGCTCGCAGGCTCTGGGAGGACCCTTCAAATCCGGCTGAGGCAATCGCAGGGGAAATGGGCGTCAGCGTTCGGACGCTTTATCGGCGCTTCGGCAATCGGACTTGAGTAGGAGTTGAGAGTGGGCAAGCCTTCCCATAACCCCGGTCGGGGCAAGAAATTCGACCAGATTTTCTACGATGTGGAATCGGTCATCGGGGACGATGAAACCGGGCGAAAGACCACTATCAAGAAGGTTGTTGTCGACCTGTATTTGCAGAAGAAGCTCAGCCAGAAAGCCTCCGAAGGGCCTGCCGAAACGACTGCCGCTGGGATCCTCGCGGTATGTGAGGAGACCGGCGACACTGAGTTCGGCACCGACATCAATGCCGTCATCGCCGGCATCCGCTCGAAGCTCGACACCGCCTTTCGGATCGCTTGGGAGAAATGGCTCGTCGTTACGGTCAATCCTGTCCGCGCGTATGGCAAGGACGGTGGTGGTGGCCTTGAGCTGACATGGAAAGAGGTGCAGCGCGGAAAGACGGTCACGGGCGACGTGCTGATGCGCTCCTACAATCTGCACGCTGAATGGTTCAACCGCTGGCAGATCGAGCCGTGGCCTGATCAGGTGCGGGGCGAGGACGGCAGGATTGTGGCTACGATCCCCGCCAGTCCTGAGAACGAGAAGGCGCTGGAGCGCTTTGTCCAGCAGATCAACGAGCTCCGGAAGCGCTTGGCTGCTCTCGTGGCGCCGGGCGAGATCGAACAGACCCTGGCGGCGATCGCCGCCGGCCCGATTACGGCGCTGATCGACGCGAAGCGCGACGGCGCTTCATAGAACTGCCCGAAGGTCCTCAAAAACTAAGAGGGCCTTGCGGTCGCAAGGCCCTCTCGATCCCCTTTTGGGATTTGACGCCGATCCCCTCGACTAACCGACCGGGGCATCTTGAACTGGGCGGCTTCGCTTGGAAAGCCCCCTCGCCTACTCGAACGGAACGAACTTTCCGCATGCCATCAGGCCGCGGCCGTCCTCGGTCACGAACTGCGCGGAAGGATCAGAGCACGAGTCGATCAGCATCGGGGGCTTCCCCGGCAGGAACACCCGCATCTCGCAGAGCTGACGGCCGCATTGCCCGCCGCCAACGACCATCGAAAGGGTCGCTGGGCCGTAAGCGGTCTGCACCTGCGCCGAATAATGCGTCATGTTCGCGAAGAGATCAGGCGCATTGCGTTTGATGTCCTCCAGTTCCGGCCAGGCCTTCAACACCTGCCCATCCTTGATCGCATCCACAGCCTGGAACTTGATCGGCGCACCCGGGCGCTGGCCTGCGCTCTGCGCGAAAGAGACGGGGGTGCTCGCCACCAGGGCGATGCCGATGGAGAGGCGGGCGAGAAGCAAAATTGAGCGGCGCATGCGAGAATCCTCGGAACGATGCCAAACGATACCACAACCCTTCGCGAGCAAAAGGACGTTGGTTGGTGATCCTTACATTTCGGTGAATTGAAGTCTCGGTCGTTGGAAGCTGCAAGGAATGCGGCTAGCCTGATTCAAAGAATCTTGGCTGGCGGCCCTATGAATCGAATCGCAATCCTTTCGGCGCTCCTTGCGACCTGCATTTCGATCCCTGCTTTCGCGCAGAGTTCAAGCTCGTCGAGCAGCAGCTCCTCCTCCTCCAGCTCGGGCGGCGGCCAGTGCACTGGCGCGCAGGCGTTCGCAGATCGCGTTGCCAAGAGCGAATCCGCCGGCAGCGGGAACTATTCGGCCGTCAACGGCAGCTATTACGGCCGCTATCAGATGGGGCAATCTGCGCTGGTCGAGGCCGGCTATATGAACCGTAGCGGCGGGTTTACGGGCACGAACAACGTCAACAGCTGGAGCGATTTCCTCGCCAGTCCGACCGCGCAGGACGATGCTTACGGGAAGTACCTCCAGTCGAACTGGCGCCAAGTGAAATCCTTCGGGCTCGACAAGTACGTCGGCCAGAAGATGCCCAACGGCGAGACGATCACCGAGTCCGGCCTGATGATGTCGATGCAGTTCGGCAACGTCCGGGTGAAGAACTATTTCAACAGTGGCATGCAGTGCTCGGCGGCGTCGTCGGACGGAAACGGCACCTGTGTTGGCACCTACATCTCCCGCGGCAACGGGATCGACATCTCATCGATCACCGGTACGAACAGCACCGGCGCCGGCGGAGGCTCTTGCAACAACAAGAACGAGAACCAGCAGAACGACAACAACCTCGATAAGACATCGAAGACCTGCCAGCCGACGATCCCGATGCTGCAGGCGATCCCGTGCGAAAAATACCCCGCCGCGCTGCAGGGCTTCTGCCAGCGCTACAAGCCGCTCCAGATGAACATGAGCGACTGCCAGAAGGCGGAGAAATACGCGGAGAACGCGGCCAAGGGGAACCGCGAGAACGAGTGCTCCCAGCAGACCTTCCGCCGTGGCACCTCTGCCTGGTCCTTCGTGCTCGCCTGCTCGTTCGCGAAGACCGACCAGGGCCAGACCGGCAACAGTGAAGAGGCGAAGAACAACTACTCGAAGTACGCCAAGAACGGTGGCTCCGGCGGCGGTGGCGGTGGCGGAGGTGGCGGCGGTGGCGGCACAGTGACGGGCGCGGCCGATGATCCGAAATGCGTTGAGCGCCTCAAGGGCAAGGTTCCTGACATCAAGGTGCTCGGCCAGATCAGCATCGGATCCTACAACGGTTCGGCATGCACGGTCCCCAGTGCAGTGCGATACCGCGGCAAGGCTGTCGATTTGGGCTCGGAACTTACGATGGATTGCTCGCTGGCTGAGCAGTGGGAGAATTTCGGTGAAGCGGCCAAGGGCATCGGCCTGACGAAGATCAAGTCTCTCGGCACGTTGAGCTGCCGTGGGCAGACCACCAGCGGGTCCAAGCTGTCGGCCCATGCCGTGGGCAAGGCGATCGACGTTTCGATCTTCTATGGCAGCACAACTGGCGACACGAGCCAGTATTATTCGAACCCGAGCGTGAAGCAGTATCTGCAGGGTCAGATGCTGCCGATCGCGTGTGGGAAGTTCCGCGGCGTGCTGGGGCCGGTGTTCTATGTGAACCGCGGCGGCTACAAGCACTATCACTTCGACTCGCGTGACAAGGGGACAACCGAATGCGGCGCGATCGGCGTCAAGCCGGGGGGCTGACCTGATGCGGCTTCCCATCCTCGTCCTGGCTCTCGCTATGCTGGCGCCCCTGCCAGGGCATGCGCAGTTCTTTTTCGACCCCAAGCCTCCGGATCTGGAGGTCGAAGTTGGGCCCGACGAGCTCGCATCCAAGGCCGCCGGCTTCGAGACGATCCAGACCGGTGATTGGCCCGAGGAAGAGCGGACCAAGATGGTGCACGAGCACTTTGTCCTACCGCTCGCGCAGGAGGAAGGAGCATCGAATATCGGCCTGACCGACTATGCTCTCATCGACGTCACGGGCGACGGATTTGCGGATCTGATCCTCTTCCCTCGTATCGTCGACTCGAAGTTGACCTTCAGTGGCCCTTCCGACGGGCCACGCGTCCTGGTCTATGTGTTCGACGGAGAAAACTGGCATCGCGCGCTTGATGCCTACGCCCTCGAAGTGGGGCGCAGGAAGGTCACCCAGCCTGATGGCACGGAGCGGTACGAGCTCGCGCTGATCCACGACAAGGGCTTCGACCGCTATGTTTTGGATGGGCAGTCCTTCAAACGTGCGAACTGACGCGGCCGCGCCCGCGACAATTCTTCGTGCTCCAAGGAATCCGTCGTAGCTTCTCCTTGTGGGACGCATCGGAATCGCGACGATTCCATGTGTTCCGCGGAGCTTGTCAGCGATGGAAGCAAAATTCGGAGATCGGGATGATCTCTCCCGTGCTCGCGTCAAGCGGGATGCTGTCGCGCTCCGCGACGGCCAGGATCCGACACGCCTCTACCTGAACGAGATCGGACGCAAGCCGCTTCTCTCGCGGGAAGGCGAGCTCGCGTTGGCAATTCGGATGGATTCCGCGCGCACGCGCATCCTGTTCGAGCTGTTCCGGCTTCGGCTTTGTGTCTCGGTCATCCAGGAATGGCTCGATGAGGTCGCGGCGGAGAGGCTGCGGTTGGAGACGATCTTCGCGCTCCGGGAAGCGCAGGCGCCGGTCGATCCGGACACAGCCGATTTTAATGCGCCCTCCCCTGCCCTGGCTGAGCCATCAAGCGACCTTCGGCATCTGCTCGTCGACGCTCTGACGATGATGTCGGCCGCCGGCGATATCGACGAGCAGTCGCGTGTGATGGCCGGGCGTTGGGTGGCTGCGCGCATCGATGCGCTTCGCCTCGAGGAGCTGCTGAAACCGTTCGATGTGGTTTCGGAGCCGATCGAAGGGCTCGGTCGAGCGCTCATCCGGGCAGCATCTGAAGTCGGAATGGCTCGAACGGATTTCGTCGCGACGTGGCGGCGACGTCCCGGAAGCTCCGGAGACGAAACGCTCTCGCATTTGGCGGAACTCTCGCCGGCGTGCGCGGCCGGCGTCGACGACGTCAATCGTGCTCTCGGAACCTGGCAGATGAGTTTCGGCCGCTACTCGATGGCCCGGGAGGCTCTCTCACACGCGAGGCTGGAGCTGAAAACCGCCAAGCAGGAGATGACCGAGTGCAACCTGCGGCTCGTGGTCTCGGTGGCGTGGCCCCTCGTTGAGCGGGGGCTCCGCCTTCTTGATCTCGTTCAGGAGGGCAACATCGGGTTGATGCGGGCGATCGACAAGTTCGATGCCTCCCGCGGCTTCAGGTTCGGCACCTATGCCGTTTTCTGGATCCGCCAGGCTATCTCGCGGGCGCTGTCGGACCAGGCGCACACCATCCGTGTTCCGGTTCACACTGCGGAAAAGGCCTCGCAGGTGAAGCGGGCAACTCAGGGGCTCCGCGACCAGCTGGGCCGTGAGCCAACCCATGAAGAGGTCTCGGTCAAGTCCGGAGTTCCGGTGGAGACGGTCCGTCGAATCGCCTTGCTCGTTCGTGATGTCGTGTCGCTGGACATGAAGATCGGGGATGACGGGGACAACTCGCTCGGCGACCTGGTTGTGGATAGGCACAGCCCCTCCCCCGATGCGATAGCGGCGCAAAGCGAGCTGCGTCGTCTTCTGTCGGCCTCGATGCTCTCGCTTTCAGCTCGTGAGGAGCGCGTCGTTCGAATGCGCTACGGGATCGGTGTGACGGAAATGCACACCCTTGAGCAGGTGGCGGACGGCTTCGGCGTGACGCGCGAGCGTGTCCGGCAGATCGAGGTTCGGGCGCTGTCAAAGCTCAGGGCGCACCGTCGTTCGCAGGACCTCGCCGAGCTGATATAGCTGGAGCAGGCCGATTCGCGAGGTGGTGCATGCGCGACGAGGAACAGGTTTGCGCCGCGCTGGAATGCGTCGTGCGGGTCGGTGACGTCGAAGAAGGTAGGACGGATCGTCCGTCGACCGTGGCCATCCGCGAGCTCGCGCTCAAGAAGGGCCTGATTATCTGGCACCCTGTAGCCGGCCGTTTCGTTCTCACGAGCTCTGGCCGCGCGCGTCGCTCACAGCAAAGGGCCAGAGCGACGCAAAGTGTGGTCAGCTTCCCGGTTGATCGCCGGCGGGCCGAGCGCCGGAACTAACCCTCCGCCCTGTCGAGTTTGTTCTGCTGGTAGTAGCGCCAGACGTCGCCGAAGAGGTCTTTGTACGAGAGCCGCATGTCCCGTGCATGCTCGATGAAGGAATTGATGTCCTTCAGGTAGAGACGCATGTTGAGCTGCTCGACGGGTTCGCCACCCGGCTGCCTGAGCGAGATTTTCCTCGCTGGCTCCGAACCTGCTGACGTAACAGCAGGCGGGGCGAGGATGCTGTCTGCTTCCCGGCTGACAAACCCCCTCTCTTTTGCAACCTGATCGGCGACTTCGAGAGGCGCGCTCCGGGGTACGGTAGGCTTGATGGCCTCCAGGCCTGTAAAAAATTCAGGGGCCTTTTTCGTCGTTGCTTCAGCGGTCATCGTCGCTCTCCCTAGGCGGCTCGCCGTTGCGAGGCCAGTACGAGTTGCACGAGCTCGTTTGCGATCTCGCGTGCATTGTCGCGAGCGGCCTGAAGGCCGTTGACCCTCTCCTCGTCGAGCTCTTCGAGGGTTTGTCCCCAGGTGAACATGCTTGAGAAGGCGACGCGCTGGTTGAGGTGATTCGTCAGCATCGGGATTTTCTGGGACCGAAGATCCTCGAGGATCAATCGTTCATTGCGGGTCTTCACGACCGTGTTGGTCCTTGTAAGCAGCACGCGGTGGAGGATCTCACGCTTGAACGCCTCCTCCTCGGCTCGGACTAGGTTGAGCGCCTTGGCTGCCTCCTGGGCGTCCACCGAGCTCGCCTGCATCGGGATCACGACGACGTCGGAACGACTAAGCGCCCGGGAAACGAGGAGCGAAGCCGTGCCTTCCAGGTCGATAAAAACGAACTGGACCTTCGCTGCCTGGTCCTCGATCGCACTGATGATGCTCTTTTCGGTCACGTCGCCGATGACGTTGACCGTGCTTGCGGTTTGATCGCGTCTTTTCCAGTTCACGATGGGCCGGTTTGGATCCGCATCGAGGATTGTCACGGTAGCGCCGCCGGCTGCCAATGTGGTCGCCAGGACGAGGCAGCTCGTGGTCTTGCCGCAGCCGCCCTTCGGCGAAGCTACTGAAATTACTGGCATCGCTGAGCCTCCTGCGCGTTCGCCTCGCCTCTTTCTGAGGCCAAATGGTTAACGACGAGTAAATGATAGGCTTCGATTCGGTTGGATTTGATAGGCAATGGGCTCGTTTGGGAGGAGCGAGTTCGCGTTGGGACCCGCCCCTCCCGTCGGGAACGATAGGCGACCATAGGGCCCGGGATCAATGCCAACGCTAGTGACCCGAATTGAACGGGAGGAACCCGTTTCATACGGGACGATCCCGAACGATAGGATCGGATATCATCGCGTATGATATCAAAGGATAGCCGACGCGAGGGTAGCGGACGGGAGCAAACGCGATGCGCTCAGAGCCTAGGGGATGATACGATAACGAACGGGACGAGACGAGCGCATAGCGAACCCTCCCCTAGGGGTTGGGAGCCGAGGAAACGGGAGAAGAGGATATAGGCGCCGCCTCTCCCGGACGCGCCCGTTTCCTACCGGTCGGGAGGGACTCATATCGAAGGGGAGGGGCACATTCGCTCCCCTATCCTCGGAGTGCCTCTCGAACTGAACGCTCTCAAAGTGGATGAGCGCGACCACTCCCGGATCATGCGGGACGATCTCAAACTCTCCCGTCGGGGATACACGGCTAGGGGAGGGGACAGAAGGGGCGCGTAGGTGATCCGCGCCTAGTGGAGGCGATCCTCCAGTCCGGGACGATCGCTGATCCGAGAGGAGGATACCCTCCCGTTGGAGATAGGAGCCTACCGGACGTGCTCGTACGCGAGCGTTGAGAATGGGAGCGGCCGCTAGCGGAGAGAATGTCGAGCGCCGGTGGTCCAGCCAGAAAACGTCCTCCAACCAAGGCGGGGTCCGGCTCGGAGGGCGTTTTGGCCCGTTTGAAGGCCATTCCGACACACGGCAAAGGCAGTCAAAATGCGCCGCAAAAACAACCACTTAGTCCGCAGTTCGCCTGCCTCTAGTGCGTGATTTGGCGGTGCCGGCGTCAAAATGCCTGTGCAAAGCCCGCTGGCGAGGCCTGGGCGAGAGCGAATTCGGGCATGGAAGACGGGTCAGCATTCTCTGGAAGCGGGAGGGGCAGGTGCCGCGAAATTCGCCTATAGCTTTTGCTCCTACCGGTCACCTGAGATCGACCGCGATCAGGTTCCGGGTCGGTCGCTGCGTCCCAGACGTTCTGGCGGATGCCGCATGGCTACGTCGGCGAAGATGCGTGCAGACAGCGCCTCTCCAATCCTTGCGCTCATCGTCGAGCTTGCTAGGCAAGGAATGTTGCGCAAATCCATCATTCCATTGCGCAACCGACATTCTGAGTTAGGTTTCTCGGATGGACCTCCAACGCCGCAATCTCGAATCGCAGAAGTTGCTCGCCAGCAGACGCACAATCCTTGGCGTCGGAGCCGGATTGGTGGCAGCGAGCACGCTTGGTTGCACCCCGAACAAGGATGAGATGCAGGCGTCGGCCGCGCGCGGAAGTGACCGCGTAGCGTTTCGCGATACCGTTGCGTGGTTCCACCGCAATTCGGCTTCTGTGAGCATCGCGCTCGTGCCCTTCATGATGACAAAGGAACAGAAGGACGCGGTGCTTGCCTATGGCGGCGTCGAGCCAACCCTTGGCACCTCCGAGAAGATGCTCGAAGTGCGCATCGACCTGAAGGACGATCGGGCGTCGAACCGCATCGTGGCCGAGCATGTCGACCAGGTTCGCCTGACCTTCTGGCACTTCGACGAGCCACCGGCGGTTTTCAACTTCAAAAAGGACAGCTGGAAGAGTCCCGAGATCGAGTTGATCAACGTTGACGGCGAGGCGAGGGCAGGTGGGTTCCTGATCGGAACCCTGCGCTCCCAGGCTCTGTATCAGGCTCCACGAGGAGGAACCGACGCGTATTCGGTGAACCTCGGCGGCATCGCGCTGAGCCTGGTCTAGCCGCCGTCCTAGGCCTGGCGGATCGTGCGCAGGTTCTTGACCGCGAAGACGATGAAATCACCGCCCAGGGCGCGGTTGTCGAGCGCGTTCGAGAGGCCGGCCGCGTTTAGAACGTGGGCGAGGAGCCGCTGCGCATAGAGCTCCGGCGATCCATGTGACCGGGCCCAGCGCATCATCAATGGCGCGATGTCGGAAAAGCGCATCCGAGCACTCACGCCCACCCGGACAGCGTCCCGGGCGGAGCGGTGATGGCGCAGGATCGCGGCAGCGCGGTCGATTGATTTGCCGCCCTCGGTTGCGAGTGCCTCGAGGCGGTCGAATTCAGCGTCGATGCGAGCGCGTTCTTCGGCAGTGAAAAGCGTGTTCATGGCGATTTCTCGGTGTCTTCGCCCGCATCGGCGCGGGCAGGTGGAAGGGTCAGGAGGCCGGCGTCGCGAGCGCGCTCGAAGGCAGCGAGATCCGCGATACCGGCGAGGTTGAAGTGGTCCAGGAAAACCTCAGTCGTGCCCCAGGTCAGCGGCCGACCCGGGCCATCTCTCCGGCGGCCGGGGCGAACCAGATCGGATGCCAGCAAGACATCGAGAATGCCGGGCGACAGTTGGACACCACGGATGCGTTCGATCTCGGATCGCGTGACTGGCTGGTAGACCGCAATCGTGACGAGGGTTTCGAGCGCCGCTCTTGTGAGCCGAAGCGGCTCGTCAGCGAGCTCTCGCGCCAAGTCCGAAGCCTCTACCGCCGTACGGAGTGACCAGCCGAGCTGTGATTGGTGGAGCTGGACACCACGGCCCTCGTACTCTGCGGCCAGAGCACTGAGGACGTCATGCAGGACAGGGGCCCCGTGAGGCATCAAGAGCCTTGCGAGCTCGTCCTCTGGCATCGGGCCGGGCGAGCTGCGGAGCGCGGCTTCAACGACGCGTGCGGCTGCCTGGAGGCTCATCGAGCGCCCCCGGTGCTCTTGATGCCGATCGCGAGGTCCTGTTGCTGGACTTCGACCTTGCCCCGCTTGGCGAGTTCGAGAGCGGCAACATAGGTCGAAGCGACCTTCGATCGGGCGTGGATGATATCGACCGATTCCTCGCGGTCGACGAAGGTCAGGATGCTGGCGAACCGGTCGTCAGGGATCCAGCTGTCACCCAGCGCGGCAATTGCCTCTTCGACTGAAAGGGTGACGTGGGGCTTCCTGACGGGCGCCTGAGCGGGTTGGAGCGTGTAGCGCGCTTCCCGGACGTATGCGGACAGGATTGCGTGCAGAGAGGCCTCCAGGCGCTTCCCAGGCCCCTTGGCGGCATCGAGGGCAGGGGAGGCGAACCAATCGACCCCGAGCCGCGGGCGGGCCATCAGGGCCTCGCCGATCGACCGGAGCGCATCGAGGCGGCGGAGGCGGACCGCGAGGTCCTCGACAACCGCAGTGGCAGCAGCCTTTTCGTCCTTCGGAGCAGGGAGGAGGATCTTCGATTTCAGGTAGGCCAGATTGGCCATCATCACCAGCCAGTCGGCGGCCAGTTCGAGCCTGAAGCTTTGCGCCGAGCGAACCCAGGCGATGTACTGGTCGACGACGGCAAGGATCGAAATCTGCTCGATCTCGACACGGCGTTGACGGACGAGGTGCAGGAGGAGATCGAGCGGCCCTTCGAACGCGTCGATCGAGATGACCAGGGCTTCCTGGTCGTCATCCGCGCTGTCGAAGAAGGGGTCGATTGTCATCGTATGTCGCAGATGCGGAGCTCAGGAGGCCATGGGAGGCGACAGAAATCCCGAGCTCCGCACTGTTCCGATCAGCTGATCAGAACTTGTAGGCGAGCCCAACCTTGCCCGTCTGGGTGACGATGTCGGAGTTGATCCCGCTGACCGGCAGCTTGAGGGAGGCGAAGTCCGCATCGTAGTCGAGGCGCAGCGCGAAATTCGCGGCGATCTCGCGCTCGACGCCGACGCCGACCTTCAGGCCGCCCTGCCACTTCTTCTCGCTGAGGCCGGCGAAGAGGTCCTTCGCGGTGTAGTGCGAGTAGGCGTAGCCGACCTTGCCGAAGACCATCGTTTCCTTGTCGAACGCATAGCCGATGCGGCCGGCGCCGCCGAAGGTGTGGTCGCGACCGATCGAGAGGAGGCCGACGCCCGGCAGCACGGTGCTGTGCTCGCCGTTGGCGAAGTCGTACGACAGTTCGACGCCGGTGTAGATGCCGGAGCTCGTGATGCCGAAGCCGGCAAAGCCGCCACCGGTGAAGCCCTTCATGCCGAGATCGGTGGAGCCGAAGCCCGGGACGCCGAGAGCGGAGGTCTCGGCACTGGCGGAAACACCGCCGCCGGCGGCGCCGACATAGAAGCCGTAGGGCGACTGCGCATGGGCGGAGACGGATACGGCGGCCAGCGCGAGGAGGCTGGCGGAGGCGAGGACGAGCTTCCTCAACATGATGCAATCCCTTTCCTTCGCCAGGACGATTCCTGAGGCGACTAGATCGAGGAGCGCATCGGTATGGAGGAATGTCAACGCGATCCTTGAACAAGTGCAAGGAATGCGTGGATGGACGTTTGGTCGAAGTTCAGAACTTGAAGGCCGAGCTGTCGCCCATCGAGACCTGCGCCTTCATGACCAGGGGAGGCGGTGAGAATCGATCTCGCACCAGGTTCTGAGCCTCGACCGAAAGCCAAAGCGAGAAGGCGAAGCAGGAAGCCATCGTGATCAGGAGCCGGGCCGTGCCGATCCCTCTGACCGATGTGTCCTGTTTGCGCTTGTTCCGGCGCGGAACCGCTTTGCCGCCGGGCGCGCGGTTCTGGACCCGGCGCTTCGGGGTGGTGTGGGCGGGAGCGACGAAATCCGGGTCGAGCGGCGCTTTCGCACCGTGTCCGGCGTTCGGCTGGCGACGGGGGAGGGGCTTTCGATCCATGCTTCAAGCTACAGCGGCCGGGCGCCTTCGAAAAGGGGCTTAGCGTGCGATTGTTCGAAGGATTGAGTGCTCCTGACCAAGCATCCTGGCAACCACCTCGTCTGCGTCCCGAGCCTCGAAGGATCGCCCCTGATCGGTCCGAAATGCCAGGCCGGCGATTTGCTCTGGCGGAACGTTGGCGCGGTTGCTCTCCTGCAGGACCGGGGTGATCTGCGAGAGCGAGGATTGGGCCGCGATGTGACTGAGGTCGATGACCCATTTGCTGATGCCGGATAGCTCGCGAAGGCGCTCGTTCGCAGCCGCGATGGATTCGGCCAATTCAGCGGGGCTCAAACGGGTGAGCGTGCGGCGGCGCTGCTCGATCGCGGCGGCCACCTCGTCACCCATGCCGTTCAGCTCCGCGAGGCGCCTGGCATGCCCCGAGTGAAAGAGCATATGGCAGCCCTTGCAGACGCAAAGAATGCCTGTCAGCCGCTGTACACCGACAGCCCCGTCCTCGTCTCCGATGGTCCAATCCCAGATCTCGTGGGCCTGGATTGTGGGCGGAGGGTCGTCGGGTTGATGGATGGCCTTGGCGATCGCGCTAGGACCTCGTCCGCCACAGATCGTGCATCGGTGGCCACTGGCGGCATAGGTCTGCTTACGGACGTGATCCCAATAGTCCCTATCGAACAGGCTCCACAGATTTTGCCCGGCGGCGTACAGAGGCAGGCTCGGCATGCTGATAGCAGTCGGGGAGGGCCAGATTGCCATCGGCAAGAGCCGCCCGAAGGCCTGAAGGTCCATTTCGGGCGTCACGAACCAGGGCGACGCTCCCGACACAGAGATGTCCCTGATGGCGCCGAGGCGCTCAACTTGACCTGAAAGGGACGGTGGCACAGGCAGGTAGATACGGCGCTCTCGCGGTGCTGCGTTGGCAGTCGCGGTACGGTGAGCCTCCGTGCGCCCGCTGGCAGCTGCGAGTGCGGTCTCCTGCGCCCAATCTCGAACCAGCAGAAGGGCGTCCAGGCCACAGGCTGACGCCTGCTCGATCCATTCGTTCGATTTGCGCTTCCGGAGCAATGCCGTTGCCCGAGCGTGGATGCCGTCGCTTCGAGCCTTGATCGTGCGGCCAGGCGGCCCGAGGCGCCCCATGAGGGGAGCTGCCTTGCCCAGGTTCGCCAGGGATCTCTGCAGGCGGGAGACGCTATCCTTGGCGGCCTTCAGCTCAGCCAGGTTGCCATGCGCTCGTTCGCGGATGCTGAAAAGCGCGTCCTCAGCTGTCTGCAGGCGAACGACGGCGCGCCTATGAAGGCGTCCTAGCAACGGGATCGTCGCAACGGCCGAGGTCAGTTCGCAGCGGCGGCGGAGGCCCTCGATCGGCGCGTGTGCCTTGTCGAAAAGCGCATCGAGCTCGCGGCGGGAGGCGGAAAGGGTTGAGACGTTGAGCCGCGCAGCCGGAAGCGCCGCGCGCACCACGCGGCTTGCCGCGACGACGGCGCTATTCACCGATTCCTTGCCGCTCATAATTGCTTTTGCCGATCCATTCCTTGAGGAGTTTGTCCGCAATCCATGCAAGGTGGAAGGATTAATCCACCGCCCACATGAATCGAGGAAGCGGACCTTGACCATCATTCAAATTGACCCGAATGATCGAAGCCGTTCCTGAGGCCACCCCGAGGAATCGGCGCTACGTTAATGAATTCGATCAGATCGATCCTCTTGCTCACAGCCTTGTCCATGGCGTCTCACGCCGTGGCGCAGGGTCCTGCGAGCCCGCCGACCTCAACTCCGGCCGCCCCCAGACCCGTTCCGGCTCAGCCTTCGTCACCGTCACAGCCGCCCCCAGGTCAGGATGCGCGTCAGAATCCATTCCTGCCGGTGAATACTGCAGAAGAGGACCGCCGGATCGCGGATCGGGAGCGGATGAAGGGGATCGTCAGGGATCTCTTCCCCGAGCTGCGCAGCATGCTTCAGGGCGACTTCAACACCCTGCGCGGACAGGTCGATGAGGCGAAGCGCGGTCTCGAAGACACCAAGAAGCAGATTTCGGATCTGGCTGCGAAGAACGCGCAGCTGCCGGCCCCGGGCACCCCTCAGCCCGCCACCCCCGCAACTCCCAAAGGTCCGAAGCTGCCGGAAGGCGCCAAGTTCATCGGATGTGTCAATGGAAAGGCCCTTTACCGTGACGGCAAGCAAGGTTTCAGCTTCACCTGGACCGGTGCGGAAGCGGAAGTTTTCGGCTGCGACGCTCGCTAGCGTCGCGCTGACCGCTCTCGTCTCCGGTTGCGGGCAGAACCTGCCGGAGCCGGGGCGTCTTCCGACCCAGTCCGAGGCACTCAAGGCAACCCAGGAGCGCTTCAACGCCGACGGCGGCGCGGTCGCGATCAAACGCATTCGCGTGCCGGCATCCTCGCTGCAGCCGCGTGCGGTTCGGCAGGGCGTCTCGGCCGCGCTTCGAGCCCGCCAGATCAGGGTGCAGTTCCCTGGGACCGACGGTACGGTGGCTGACCTCGTTCAGGCGCTCTCGGCCGCTGGCGTACAGCTCGCCTTCAGCTGGAGCGATCCGGTCGTTGGGACCTCATCCCCGACCACGTCTGGTGCGCCGGTTCGTCCGGGCGCAGCCCCTGCGGCTGCTTCGGTCTCCTCGGGTGGTGCTGGTAGCGGTGGTGACGCCGTCCTCAAGCGCCGGCTCCCTTTCCCGCAATATGACGGCACGCTCGGCGGGTTGCTCGATACCTTGAAGACCGGCCTCGGCATCGTCTTCTGGCAGGAAGGCAACACGATCTTTCTGTCGGACAAGAACCGCTTCGCGATCGCCCTGCCTCAGAACGAGGACATCCTGAAGGGCGTCCAGGAATCGCTGCGCAATCTGGGGGCGACCGAGATCGTCATGTCGGTGGATGCCGGCAAGATCGTGTATTCGGCCAATCCGACCCTTCAGGACGACATCATTGCGCCTTTCCTGAAGCGAACGGTCCGCAACCTGGCGACCGTCGACCTTCGGGTCGCCGTCGTCTCGCTGACGATGAACGACAAGTCGGCGCAAGGCTTCGACTGGAGCAAGTTCGCCGCGATCGTCGACCAGCGTCAGAAGGGCATCGCGGAAGCGCTGAGCGTCAAGGATGTCTCCCAGGCCGCGACCAACACCACGATCGGGAACAACGGCACCGCGACGAACACCGTCAACTCTCTGGCGAACAGCAACGCTCCGCAGTCGATCCTGCCGACGACGGTCGTGAACCAGAAGGGCGGTGTCGTGGACCTGACGAAGACCGGGCTCGTGCTCGGCACAACGCAGGTCGGCACCCTCTTCGGCGCGCAGACGGTGACGTCGGTCTCGACGGCCATCGCCTTCCTGTCGACGTTCGGCAACACGAACGTCACCCAGAACGTCGAGCTCCGCACGCTCTCGGGCCGTCAGGTGAAGATCCGCTCCGGTGACGAGATTCCCTATGTGAAGGGCATCGGCATCGGCACGCTCGGCTCGGCCGGCACCGCGGCTGCGAACGGGACCGCCGGCGGCAGCTCGAACTCGAACACGCTCGGCACCGCCCAGACCGAGACGGTGAAGACTGGCCTTACGGTCGAGATGGTTCCGCGTTTCGACTCCGACGCCGAGCTGGTCACCACCGATCTGAAGATGGAGCTGAAGTCGCTCGTCGAGTTCGTGAAGCTCGATGCGGGCAATCAGCTCGGCAGCCTCACGCAGCCGCGAACCCAGGACCAGGAGCTCTCGAACATCGTGCGCATGCGTGCCGGCCAGACCGCGGTCATCGGCGGCATCCAGTACGATCAGGAACAGTTCGACGGCAACGAGCCGACATTCCTGCGGGACAAGATGCGGGCTCGCAGCCAGTCGGCCGGCTACCGGGCGCAGAACGTCACCCGCAACGCGCTCTTCATCATCCTGCAGCCCACCGTGACGACCTACGAACCGGTGGAGTGATCATGGACAACGTCATCGACACCCAGGTCGGGGCTCCGAACAAGGCGATCGTCGGCTGGCTTGAGGCCGGCACGGCCCGAAAGGACACGATCGAGCATATCAAGGACTATGCGGCGCGGTTCTTCGTCTCGCCCAACACGACTTGGTACGCGACCATGCCCTTCATGGGCGGGTTCCTGTACGAGATCCACGAAGGTGGTGTCGGCCAGTCCTATCTCCCGGATATCGCCAAGGCACTCGCCGAGCGCCGCGATCCGGCCTGGTTCCGGACCGGGCGTCGCGTCTACTCGGTCGCCATGCGGGACGGTCTTCCAGCGCTGGTGCTCCAGCCCGAGAAGGAATCGCTTGCCCTGATCGCTGCCGGCGCCGGTCAGCTGGTCGCCAAGGGCAAGATGCAGCGGCTGGTTCGCCGCGGCACCGGGACGCTTGTCGTCGGCTCCGCGCTGTTCGGCATCGGAGCGACCTTCCTCTCGATCGCCTGGGGCATCAACGCCGTCGCGAACCTCTTCTATGCCCCCACTATCCGGCAGCTCGAAACCGATCAATTGCCTCACCGCAGCTGGTCGCTCGTCGAGCGCGTGCCGGCGCATCTCTATGTCGAGGCGCTGCGCTTCAAGGACAATCAGTGGACGACCTCGATCAAGCCGATCGGTGGTCGCGCTGAGCCCACGCCTGCGCTTCCGCTACCAGCGGTCCAGACGCCGACCGCGGTGCCGAGCTCGCCGCCTCCTGTGGCGATCCCTGCCCAACCTGCTCCGCTGCCGATCCCGGCGCCGATTTCGACCACGGGTGTGACGCGATGAAGGTTCGGACCGCAGTCGGCATTATTCTCGGTCTCACTGGCATCGGCATGTTCGCGCTCGGGACGGTGGTCATGGGCCGGGCCCTAGATCGCAACGTCGTCAACGAGCAGATGGCGCAGCGGGTCGAGACGTCCTGCCGCACGCATCTGGCTCGCCTGACCTCTTCCTCCGGGACTGCACCAGCCTCTCTGGGGACGCCCGCCGGCGGCGCGCGATCGATGAACTTCCTTCCGGGAGGCGACATCGAAATCGACTTCGGGGAGGTCAAAGGCGATCCGCGCTTGGCCCTTGCCGACGCAACCGCGTCGCTTGCGACCTGCCCGACGCGCCGCATCACCGAGGTCTGCCTGGGAACGAGCTGCTCACGCCAGCCGACCAGCCAAATCCGCCTCGTCGTCCGACTTTCCAGTGTGAAGTGAGAAATCCGATGAACTCGTTCTTCAAGTTCGCCCGCATCATGGACGTGGTGACCGCCATCGCCATGGTTCTGATTGCGATCTGGATGGTCTACGCCAACTGGCCGGCGCCGACCTTTTGGACCTGGGTCGCTATCATCGGCGCGATCGTGAGCATCCCGATGGCCTTCATCGACATGGGGCAGCTGATCCGCACCCATGTTCTCGGCCGGTTCACGCGCGTCAAGCGGGGCTGATCCGTGGGGATCATGGATCTCTTCCGCCGGCGCGATATCGAGCTGGCGCCTCCCGATACGGACTTCGTGCCGACCGGTGGCCTTCTCGGCGATGGCGAGAAGCACCACTTCGCCGAGTTTCTGATCGAGAGGAAGCGCGTCCTCCGCGAACACGCTGGCGCCGCGCTCATGGAGCAGCGCGTCACCGGCGAGCGCATCGGAGCGATTCTGGTGCGGACGGGCTTCCTTCCGCAGGAAGAGCTCGTTCACTCGATCCTCGAATTCAACCCGGACCGGATCGCGACCGAGAAGGTCACGGTCTCCAAGATTCCCGTCGAAATCCTCGAAGAGAAGTCGATCACCATCTCGGCGGACGTCGGTGGCACGGTCTATGTCGGCACGATGAGCGACGAGATGGAAATCGAGCGCCTCGTCCACAGCTACTATCCCGATCGCAAGATCGAGTTCGTCGCCTTCATGCCCAACCTCCACGCCGAATTCCTCGACCGCATCAGGCGGACGAGTTCGGAGGTAAAGGACGTCCGGCAGGAAGAGATCATGGAGCGGCTGCTCTTCCGCGGGCTCAAGGAAGGCGCTTCGGACATCCACATCGAGCCGAAGGCGCGTTCCTATTCGGTTTTCTTCCGCAAGCTCGGCGAGCGCTCGCTCGTCCACGAGGGCCCGCTCGACGAATACAACATCGTTTCGGCCCAGCTGAAGGACCGATCCGGCATGGATCTGGCCGAGCGCCGGATCAATCAGGACGGTGGCTTCCAGCTGGAGCAGTCCGGGCGCTTCATCGACCTTCGCGTCACCACCGTTCCGACCGTCGAAGGCGAGAACATCGTGGTCCGCATTCTCGATTCAGAGAAGGTGCGCCCGAAGCTCGAAGCGCTCGGCATTTCGAATTTGCAGGCATGGCGCCGCGGCGTGACCCGTCAGAGCGGCATCAATCTGATCTGCGGGCCGACCGGCTCGGGCAAAACGACGACGCTCAACGCGACCATGGCCGGCTTCGATCGGTTCGGGAAGCGCGTCTACACGATCGAAGACCCGGTCGAGTATCGGCTCGCGAACGTGGGTCAGGTCAACGCCAATCCTCAGGTCGGTCTTGACTTCGCGCGGGCCCTGAAGGGCTTCATGCGAGCTGACCCGGACATCATCGCAGTGGGCGAGGTGCGCGATCACGAGACGGCACGCAACGCGATCAAGGCTGCGGATACCGGGCATCTGGTCATCTGCACCCTGCACACAAGCTCGATCATCTCCTCGCTGTCGCGTCTGCGCGATCTTGGCGTCGAGCCCCACGAGCTGCGCTTCAACCTGCGGGCCGTTCTGGTCCAGACGCTGGTCAAGGTGATCTGCAAGCACTGCGGCGGGCTCGGCGACGATCCGGAGGATCATCACAAGCACTGCCCGGTTTGCCTGGGCGGCGGCTACGACGACCGCACCATCGTGTCGGAGAGCGTATCGTTCGGCGACTTCCAGGAGGTCGATCGGATCATCGCGATGACGGCGCCGGGCGCGGATGTCACGCAGGGCTTCCCCTGGCGCGAGATGATCGATGACGCGATCGACAAGATGGTCGCCGGCATCACGACGATCGACGAGCTCGTGCGCGTCTTCGGTGAGTACGCCGAGGAGCGCTGCGCGAGGCGCGGCATCGATCACACGAAGTACCGACTGCGAAAATTCCTGAAGAGCTGACGCCGCGCGAGATCTCTCCGGCCGAGACGAGTTTGATCGGAGACTAGCGTGTATCAGCTCATCGTGGCTGTCTTCGCGATCGCAATCGCCGCGACCCTCGTCGCCGGCGGCGTCACCTATCTCAACACCGATATCGGTGTGCGCTCTGCGACGGCTGACAGCGTTGTTGCGGGCGAGCGCGCCTTCAACCTGGCGCTCGGTGCCTACCGGGTCGCCAACAGCGGCGCGGTGCCCGGGAAGGCGACATGGATCGCGGATCTCGCACCATACTTCCCGGCAGGCCATGCCACGCTGCTCGATGGCGGCCGCCTGGGAGGCGTGATGTTGCCTCCTAAGGGGATGCGGTGGGTTTATGACCTCGACGGCTCTGGGAAGCCCTTCCTGTGCCTCCGCAACGATGACGGAGCTCAGATCGGCCAAGCGGTCCATGACGGCCTGGCGAGCGTCCTGGGGCGAACGGCGGGCTATCTCGGCAAGGAGTGCGGCGGCGAGCCGAACCCGGCCTTCGACGGGCAGGCCGCGGTCACCTTCACCCTGCAGGCGGGGCTCTGAGATGGCGCGCTACAATCTCCGCATCTCGTCGCCCCGCGGTGGCGTCAAGAACGTCAAGATCGAAGCGAGCTCCGAGAAGGAGGCACGCGACCTTGGCAATCGGCAGGGGAGGGTGATCGCGGCTTCCCGCGACTGGAGCATCGACATCGTTCCAGGCATGAGCAACGGCGAGCGCCATACCTGGATGCTTCGTATGAGCTCGATGCTCGGGTCCAAGGTGCCGACCGGAGACGCCCTGCGGCTCATGTCGGCGAGCTTTGGCGGGAATATCGGGAAAGCCTCGAGGCAGATGCTGGAGCGCGTCGAGGCGGGCTCGACGCTGCATGAGGCGATGTCGCAGGACCGGAAGAACTTCCCATCGACGACCTCGGCGCTGGTCCGGGCGGGCGTGGCCACAGGCGAGACCTGGCGCGCGCTCAGGGACGCGGCCGAGTTCGAATACAAGATGTCCCACACCTCGCGCGGCGCCATGAAGCAGGTCTACAGCGCGATCGGCTCTTTCGTGATCGCCTACGGCCTGATGCTCGGGACGACCATGTATTTCGGCCCGATGGTCATGGACAACCCGATCTTCAAGAGCGGCAAGGGCGTCGATGTCGAGTGGGCGCGGACCCTCGGCGACGTCTCCGTGATCATCATGACCGTCCTGATGGTCATCTTCGCGCTGTTCATGCTCCTGGGCAGCGCTGGCCGCGTGGTCGTGCCCAATGCGGCAGACTGGCTGATCCTGAAGCTGCCGTTCTATCGTGACATGGTTCTCGCCAAGAACAACCACGTCACGCTCTACAAGCTGGGACTGCTCGTGGGATCAGGCGTCCGGATCGAGGAGGCGTTGCGCCTCACCGAGGACGGAGCGCCCCGTGGAGCGCTGAAAACCGATTTGGAACGAGCCCGCAAGGCAGTAAAGGAAGGTAAAAAGAGCTGGGCACACTCGATGAAGACGCTTCACGAGACGGATAAGGCCGCGCTTTCGACAAGTCCTGATAGAAAAGATATCTCAAGAACTTTGCTTGCCCTAGCAACGCAATATGCTGATCTTTATATTCAGCGTATTGAGACGTTCGGGCCCTTGATGGGTGTAGTAGCTGCGATCTTCATTACTTTGGCAGGCGGAGTAATGTTCGCGCAAACCATCTTGCCGATGCTACAGCTCGCGGCAGGAATAAACTAGTTTTACATTTATCTCACGAGGCGGAAGGCATGTCAACTGGGGTGGAGAAAATATATTGAGATCAAATATTGATAAGATCTACGCTCTCGCTGATGAGGCTGGAAACAATGGCGAAGCGGAATTCTACATCCAAGGAGCAGTTCTCGGCCCGAAGGCAGAGATTGATCGAGTAGCGGAAGCATATGACGAGTTCAATCGGGCTTTCCCAGGGGCCCCATCGCATATTTCCGCCGGGCTTGACCCCCATTTGAGAGATGCCTCCCTTGAGTGGGTCGTGAATTTTGTGCTGGCTCGCGAAGTCACATTTCACGCGACAATCATAGAGCGCTCATACTTCCCCGTCGTCCTTTTAACCGACATCATGTTTAGCGCGTTTGCCTATATGGGCGTGCCAATGAAGGCGCTTCCGGGGCCATGCCGGGACCTGATCGAACTGACCGCTGATCGCCTCGCCCCGCCCCAGTTGGTCGAAGAATTTTGGGAACTCTGGACCAACACAAAATGGCCAGACCTCGACCGGCTTCTTCGAGGCGTGAAAATCCAAGATGTGGCGGATCCTTTCGGCTCAAATCTCGCCCATCTGTTGATGCTTGGGGCCCACGGCCTTTCAGAGAACAGGACGATGCATCGACTGCACAGTGATGGAGTCGTTGATCACCTGGAGAACTCGATTGCCGGCAGAGGGATCGAGCTCCTCCTGAGAGGTCTGCTTGCTAGGGCAAAGGGGAGAGGGCTCGGGTTTCACCACGATCGGAACGACTGGCTTCGCGACAAATGGCTCAAATCGCGCTTTCCGAAAACGCGCTACGCGTCGGAGGACGTCGAAATAACTTTCGGACACGACAAAAGCGATAAGTCGCGATTTTTCGTTGTGGACGCGCTTGCCTGGCTGCTTTCAAAGTGCGTGAACCAGAGTTTCGATGCGGAGAACTCGAACCACCGCATTTTTAGAAAGGTGCTTGGGAAGCCAAATTTCAGCATTGCAGAGGGGGCAATAACGCGTTTCAACGCCAAAAACACCATTGATGCGAACTGGCAGATTGTGAAAGACCATGATGTATTTTCGGCTCTCCTGAGAGATTATCGCAGCTCCCTGAATGCATCCTGATCGCCCCACACTCACCCAAGTCCAGATCATCCGCTCCCTCGCTGACGCGCTGACTTGGCTGGAGCGCGAACTGTCTTGGGGCGTGCCGGCCCAGGAGCTGCGGGCCCTGACAGGGCGGATCGGCGAGCTCTACGCGGCGATGATCACTCGCGGGCAGATGGCCCTGGCGCCGAACCAGCGCGGCTATGATGTCGTCTCCGCCGAGGGCGAGCACATCTCGGTAAAGACGATCACGACCTCCGCTCATGTGAGCTTCAATGCTGCCACCTACGAGCACGTCGATCGGATCATGATCCTCAGGATCAATGTCGATCCTGCCGGCGACGAGGGGGTTTCTATCGAAGAGGTCATCGACAAGCCGGCCGGCGAGTTCCTGAAGCTCTGCAAGAAGCACCCGGACGGACTCAGGTACACACCGGCGAGGAGAAAGCTGACTCCGGAGGAGGGCGCGCAGCCGCAGAACCTGCGGATCACGGCGCGCGCCGCCTACGATGGCCATGAGCTCGTGCGCTACGAGAACGGCGCGATCGGCGTCCTGAAAGATGGGAAGCCGCTCTCGATCAACGTGAAGGGGTTCCTGAGGCCGATCGCGGCCGAGCTCGGGATTGCGAGCGAGCACGATGCGACGCTGCTCCTGACGACCCGTCAGCTCGGGAGCGCGGTGATCCGGGCCTTAAACCTGCTGGAAGAGCGCCCCGCCGCGAAGCCGACCGGACGCGCTCGCGCCGCTACCACAGTGAAGCGCGATGGCAGACGCTGAACCCGATAGCTTTGTTACACCTCAGATTGCGCGGCAGGTCGTTGAAATCGTCGGCCCGACCATCGACATGGCCAGGCTCAAGGCGCTCCTGGAGAGCGCGTTCGGCGCCCGATCCGTAAAGCTGCGAGCGACTGTCCCACTCGATCTCGAACAACCACCGCGGCGCCCGAAGCTCGGAGTCCTCGGCCAGCGCATCATGGCTCTGCTTTCGGATGCCAAGCCCTGGCGCGCAAAGCACATCATTTCTGCTGTGGCCGATGGGCGCGTCCCGGCGACAGTCCGCCACGAGATTGAATTGCTCGTAGAGGAGGGACGTATCCAGCGCCCGCGATCGGGCATCTACATGCTGGCCGGGCTTCCCCCACCAAAGTCAGAGGATATCCGGCCTTTCAGGGAGAGAAGTGGCACGGGGCCAACGGCATCGCGCAACACCACAGGGAAGCGCATTCTGGCGATGCTGGACCAGCCGACGTCGGCGAAAAGGATCGTCAAGGAGCTCGGGATCACGCGGCAGCGCGTCGACCAAGTCATGAAGGCGCTTCTGAGCGATCGGCAGGTAAAGCGTATTCCGGAGCCGGGGCTGAAAGGTCGGTGGCTCTGGATCCTCCCGGATGCCGACGTGAAGAAGTCCATCCGAGCCCATGTCCCGTCATTGGTCGACGGGCACGAGGCAGTCATGGCATCGCTCCAACCGGATGCGTTCCACTCCGTTTCCGCCGTCGCGCAGACCGTCGGTCAGTCGAAAATTGCAGTCGCCGCCGGCGTTCGTTCGCTCGAAAGCCGATCGCTCGTCGTCAGCGTGAAACTCGGGCAGCAGAAATACGTCAGCGCAACGCCACGCGGATTGCTCCACCCCGCGCGGACACCGGACACACCGAAGGCCGCGGTCGCGAACCTCGCTGAGGCGTTCGGGGAAAAGCGATTGGCCTTCATCGAGACACTGGCCGTGCTCGGCGAGTCCCGCACAGCAGATGTAACGGCTGCCCTGGTCGGGGCCGACGGCGGCGGCAGCGAGCTGATGTCCGGCATCATGCTCAACCGCCTGCTCATCAGCGATTTCGCCGAGCCGATCGAAGACGGAACGCCGGGGCAGCGGCGCTATCGCCTGACTGAGGTCGGCAAGCTGGCTGCCGCACTGATAGCGCGTGATCGCAAGCCGCCGTCGCGTGAGATCCTTGAGCAGCGGATCGAGGCGTTCAAGGAACAGAGAACGGCGCGTCTCAGGGCTGTCGGGATGAAGAAGACGCTGGATTCGCCCACGGGAGCGGGGAGCCCGGCTCAAAAGGCCATCCTGGATGCTCTGGCGACCGGCACGAAGTCCACGAAGCAGCTCGAAGTCGTGATCAGCGATATCGTCGGCAACGTGAAAAGCGTCCACCTGATGCTCAAAACCCTCGCTGGGCGCGGCCTGGTCGAGCGGGTCGGGAACATCAAGACCCAAGGCGGGCTCGCAACGCTCTGGGGACTCAAGCGGACCTCCATCTGATCCGGCCTTGACTCTCACAGGGATAGGAACAAAATAAGAACGCCCCTTATTCCCCAAGGTCAAGTCCGTTGCGGCCAGAGCCGAACATCGATGCGTTGCGTGATCAGATCGCCAGGATCGAAGGCAGACCGGCGAGGAAGGGAAAGACTCTGCCCTTCGGGATCGAAGCCATCGATAGCCGACTTCCGGGTGCCGGTCTCGCGCTCGGGGCGCTTCACGAGGTCGCTGGGGGAGGGAACGGCGCAGTGGATGGCGCCGCGGCCGCTCTGTTCAGTGCCGGCATCGCCGCTCGGACGCGAGGAAAAGTGCTCTGGTGCATCACCCGACCGGACTTATTCGCGCCGGCGTTCTCGCAGGCGGGATTGGCACCGGACCGCGTCATCTATGTCGAGGCCGGAGATGACCAGACGATCCTGGCATGCATGGAGGAGGGGCTTCGGCACGGAGCTCTGGGAGCGGTTGTCGGAGAGGTCGGCAGGCTCACGATGACCGCGTCACGCCGATTGCAGCTCGCGGCCGAGGGATCCGGGACCGTCGGGATCGCGCTGCGAAGATGGCGGCGCCAGGCTGACGCTGCTGATTTTGGGCAGCCGACAGCCGCAATGACCCGGTGGCGCGTTTCGGTTCTGCCGTCCGAGGCGCTCCCGGTGCCTGGTGTGGGGAGGGCTCATTGGCTTCTGGAACTGATACGGGCCAGAGCAGGCGATAGCGCAGATTTCGAAGTTTTGGCGTGCAATGAACAGGGTTCTCTCGATCTCACTGACCGGTTGGTCGATGGATATGGCCAAGCGCCGGGCGGGTGGCGCCGCGCCAGCGGATGATGTGCCGTTCGTCCTGATCGGCCGGGATGGCAGCCGCAGGTTCGTCCATGCCTGCAACCCCGCTGCGCAGGCGGCCGGCCTACGCCCGGGGACACCGGTCACCAAAGCGCAGGCGCTCGTCCATGGGCTCCTCTTTCAGGACGTAGATCTCGCGGCCGATGCGCGCGATCTGGAGCAGCTCGCGATCTGGTTTCTCCAGCGAATTGCGCCAATCGTCGATGTGGACGGGTCCGACGGCATCGCCATCGACACCACCGGCACCGAGCGCCTGCACGGAGGAGAGGCCGGCCTCGTCGAGGACATGGTCTCCAAGCTTGCGGCAAAGGGCATCCAGGCTCGTGCAGCAGTCGCCGACACGCTCGGGGTAGCCCACGCCCTGGCACGGTTCTCCCGGTCGGCAACGGTCATTGCACCACGCGGGCACGGCGCCGGGATCCTGTCGGCCTATCCCCTTGAGTGCCTCCGACTTCCTGCAAATCTGGCGTCGCAGTTGCGCGTCCTCGGCTTTGAGCGGGTCCGCGACCTTCTTGAACAGCCGCGGGCGCCGCTTGCCCTGAGGTTCGGCAATGATCTGACCCGGCGCCTGGATCAGATTTCGGGAGATCTCGTCGAGCCGATCGCCGGCGTGAAGCCACACGACCTGATCGAGGTGCAGCGGGCGTTCGCCGAGCCGATCGGCGCGGCCGAGACAATCGCGAAGTACATCGACAAACTCGTTGCGCAGATCGTGACCATCCTCGAGGCGCGCGGCGTAGGCGCCCGCCGCCTCGACCTCATCTGCACGCGTGTCGATAGCGCCGTGCAAGCGGTCAGCGTGGGCCTTGCGACGCCTGTCAGAGACCTAAAGCGTCTGGGCCGCCTGCTCCGCGACAAGATCGGGGAGATCGACCCTGGCTGGGGTCTGGAGCGCATGGTTGTGGCTGCGCCGGTGGTGGAGCCCATCGAACGCCGGCAGATGGCGAGCTCGCTGATCGAGGAAGCTACTCCTGATGTCTCCGACCTGGTGGATACGCTGGTGAACAGGGTCGGAAGCGGCGCCGTCTATCGGATGACACCGGTCGAGAGCGATGTTCCCGAGCGCTCCGTGGCCCGTATACCGGCATTGTCGCCCGAAACCGGGTCAGACTGGCCGGATCACTGGCCTCGCCCTGCACGCCTTCTGCAGCGGCCGGAGCAAGTCGACGTTATGGCTCTGCTGCCCGACCATCCCCCGGTGCATTTCGTCTGGCGCGGCGTTCGCCGGCGTGTCCAGCGCGCGGATGGGCCCGAGCGCGTGTTCGGGGAGTGGTGGAAGCGGGACTCCGAGCTCGCGGCGGTTCGCGACTATTTCCGCGTCGAGGATACCAGCGGCGAGCGCTACTGGATCTTCAGAGCCGGCGATGGCGTCGATCCAGAGACGGGATCCCATCGCTGGTTCATGCACGGGATATTCGGATGAGCTACGCCGAACTCCAGTGCACGAGCCATTTCAGCTTTCTCCGCGGGGCATCATCGAATGAGGAGCTGATCGCGACGGCCAAAGCCCTCGGGATGTCGGCGGTTGGAGTTGCCGACAGACATTCGTTGGCCGGCATCGTCATGGCGCACGAGGCCGCAAAGGAGGCCGGGATACGCCTGGTCGTCGGCTGCCGGCTCGACCTGATGGATGGCACAGCGCTGCTCGTCTACCCGATGGATCGGCCGGGATATGGCCGGCTGTGCCGTCTCCTGACGCGCGGGAAGCGGCGAGCAGGGAAGGGGAAGTGTCATCTGGAGTGGGCGGACGTTGTCGAGTTCGCCGAAGGCCTCCTTGCAATCCTCATCCCGGACCAGGCTGACGATGAGACCGCGCTCCGGCTGCGTCGGCTTCGAGAGACCTTCGGCGATCGCGCCTACATGGCGCTGACGCTGCATCGACGGCCCAACGATCAGCTCCGTCTGCACAACCTGTCGAACCTCGCCACCCAGATGCGCGTGCCGACGGTCGTCACGAATGATGTCCTCTTCCACGAGCCCGCCCGGCGCATGCTGCAGGACGTCCTCGTCTGCATCCGGCATGGCGTCACGATCGACCAGGCTGGCTTCCGCAGGAACCTGAACGCGGACCGATATCTGAAGCCGCCCGAGGAGATGCAAAGGCTCTTCTCTCGCTATCCGGAGGCTCTAGCCCGGTCGCTGCAGATCGCCAACCGCTGCAACTTCTCGATGGACATGATCTCCTACCAGTACCCGAGCGAGGCTGGGGAACAGGAGACGCCTCAAGAGGCCCTTGCAAGGTTGACCTGGGAGGGCGCTGAGCGGCGTTATCCCGAGGGCGTTCCTGATGACGTCAAGGATACCCTCAATCACGAGCTCACGCTGATCGGGAAGATGGACTACGCGCCATACTTCCTGACGGTGAACTCGATCGTCCGCTTCGCCCGCTCGCGCGACATTCTCTGCCAGGGACGCGGCTCAGCTGCGAACTCCGCGGTCTGCTACGTCCTCGGCATCACCTCGATCGATCCGGCGCGCAACTCCCTGCTGTTCGAGCGCTTCGTCTCGGAGGAGAGGCGGGAGCCGCCCGATATCGATGTCGATTTCGAGCACGAGCGGCGCGAGATCGTCATCCAGTGGATCTACGAGACCTATGGGCGGGACCGTGCGGCGCTGGTTTCGGTCGTCACCAGGTATCGCGCCAAGGGTGCCTTGCGAGACGTATCGAAGGCGCTGGGGCTTCCAGAAGACCTGATTGGCGTACTCTCATCGCAAGCCTCGGCTTGGTCCTCGGAAGGCGTCGAGGACAAGCATCTGAAGGCGCTGAATCTGAACCTTGAAGACCGGCGGCTGCGTTTGGCTCTGGATCTCGCCCGTCAGCTTATGGGGACGCCTCGCCACCTGTCGCAGCATCCGGGCGGGTTCGTTCTCACGAATGACCGATTGGACGATCTTGTCCCGATCGAGCCGGCCGCGATGGATGATCGCCAGGTGATCGAGTGGGACAAGGACTCCGTCGCCGCGATGAAATTCATGAAAGTCGACGTCCTGGCGCTTGGGATGTTGACCTGTATGAAGCGCGGGCTCGACCTTTTGGCCGAGCACAAGGGCATTAAGCACGAGCTGGCGACGATCCCTCCGGAGGATCCTCGAACCTATGCCATGATCCGCCGGGCGGACACCGCGGGGGTCTTTCAGATCGAGAGCCGAGCTCAGATGGCGATGGCTCCGAGGCTGAAGCCGCGCTCGTTCTATGATCTCGTCGTGCAGGTGGCAATTGTTCGTCCCGGACCGATCCAAGGCAATATGGTCCATCCATATCTGCGGCGGCGGGAGGGAATTGATCCCGTCGAGTTCCCGACGCCGGAGCTCGAAGCCGTCCTAGGCAAGACGCTAGGCATTCCCCTGTTTCAGGAACAAGCCATGCGCGTCGCTATCGAATGCGCAGGTTTCACACCTGGCGAAGCTGACCTGCTGCGCAAGAGCATGGCGACCTTCAAGTTCACCGGAGGCGTCTCGCATTTCCGAGACAAGCTGATCAGTGGCATGGTTGCGCGGGGCTATGAAGAGTCGTTCGCCAGCCAGGTGTTCGCCCAGCTCGAAGGGTTCGGCAGTTATGGCTTCCCCGAGAGCCACGCCGCGTCTTTCGCTCTCCTGGCCTATGCATCATCCTGGCTGAAGTGCAGGCATCCGGACGTTTTTTGCGCGGCGATCCTCAACAGCCAGCCGATGGGCTTCTACGCGCCCGCGCAGCTCGTTCGCGATGCGCGGGAGCATGGTGTCGAGATACGACCGCTATGTGTGAACGCGTCCCGATGGGATTGCACGCTGGAGCCGACCGGGGATGACATGCGCTTCGCCGTCAGGTTGGGGCTGAGGATGGCGAAAGGCCTGGCAAACGGCGACGCAGCGGCGCTCGTAGCGCAGCGAGCTGACCGTCCCTATGCGAACGTCGACGACTTATGGCGTCGCGCCGGCGTGCCGATTGCGGCCTTGACCTGCATCGCGGAAGCGGATGGCTTCCGACCCGCTTTCGGTTTGGCGAGGCGTGAGGCGCTCTGGGAGCTGAGAGGGCTGCGGGACGAGCCGCTACCGCTGTTCGTGGCTGCCTCGAAACCTGACCAGGCGCTAGTGCCGGAGCTCTCGGAGCCCGCAGTGACGCTGCGCCCGATGACGGCCGGTGCCGAGGTTGTCGAAGACTACCGGCATGTCTCCTTGAGCCTGAGAGCACACCCTGTCTTGTTCGTTCGCGGCGAACTCCAAAAGCGTCGTATGGTGACCTGTGCGGAGGCGATGAACAGCAGAGATGGGCGCAAGGTCGAACTTGCCGGAATCGTGCTGATGCGCCAGCGCCCGGGCTCGGCAAAGGGCGTGATGTTCGCGACGATCGAGGACGAGCAGGCCTCGGCAAATTTGGTCATCTGGTCCAAGGTCTACGAGCGGTTTCGCAGCGAGATCCTGTCGAGCGCGATGATCGGCGTCCGAGGACGCGTTCAGAGAGAAGGCGACATCACGCACATCATCGTGGATCGCTTGGAGAACCTGTCCGGCCTCCTGGCAAGTGTCGGCCGGAGGGAGAATGCTCAGACCCGCCCGGATCTCCTGCCCGGACACGGCGATGGAATTCGGGTCCGGGCACGAGATTTCAGGTAGAGCGCTTTAGACTGCCTTAGGCAGCAGCTCGGGCCGGGTGATTTCAATCGGCGCCGTGAGACGAGATGCAGGAACCTCTTCACGGCCCGTAAAAGCCATCAGAGCATTGACGCCCAGGACGCATTGCAGCGAGGTCGTCGCCATCTTGTCGGTATAAGGGGAGGTAAACCCAACAAGCGTATCGGCTTCGGTCTTCAACTGCGGCAGCACGCGCGTCATATCCCTGCCAAAGGCGGTGAAGGAACTAGGAACCGACAACTCCGTGCCGTTGGCGAAGGCGAAGTGAAGGACAAGGGCCGGCCTCATACCCACCGCGCTCAACTCGTCTTCTTCCGACGGCACGATCTTGAGACGAGTGACATCGCTAGGCAGGTGTTTCCAGAGATCCGGATGAGGGGAAACCTGCTTGAACTGCCCGGCCACCCCAATGTCGAACTCGGGCGGAAAGTCGTCGGGCTTCAGCAAATCGACCTCGTCCTGCCAGTTTTCTCGAAACGGGATCCGCGACCGGACGATCGTGTTGCGGATGACACGATCCATCTCGGTGGTATCGCGGTCCCCATCGCCCTCGAACATATTCTTCCCCGCCAGAGCCAATCCGACGTCCGCGCCCTCCGTTCCGCGGCCTGCGTCATATGACATGGCTCCGTATTCACCCGTGAGGGCTTCAAGAGCGGGGTGGCCCATGAACCATTCAAAAAGCTTTCTGAAAGCCTTTTCGTGTTGCGGCATCGCACGAAGCTTGTTGTAGTCGCGATGATCGAACTGCATCGCCGTTGGCTCGGCAGCGATCAGGGAGAAACGCCGGCGCGCGATTTCCTTTGCATAGAATCCCAGGCTTCGGGCAAGGAAGGACATGCCTTCCCCTTTGGTCGTGATCGCATGATCGCGTGTCAGGAATTGAAGGACGAATAGCGACCCCCGGTCAAATGCAACATCGCATACCGGCTTAAGCGCATTAGCAGCCTCCGCAAGGTCGTCTTCGACCTGGTCACAGGCATCGAAAAACGCCCATTCAAAATCGCCGTCCAAGGCTTCCTTTCTCAGAAGCTTGACGACATAGCCGCGTCCATAAATCGCAAGGCGCCCATCGATGCGCTTGGTGCACACAATAGAGCGTATCGAGAAGGGCCAACCTTCGACTTCATGAGAAATCATCTCAATGACTTCTCCGTCGCCAATATCGTACCGCTTTGGCTTGTCCCACTCGGGATCAAACGATGTCGGTTCGCCCGCAGGGAAGCCCGCCAGGCCCGGCTTTTCAACCATCTCTGCAAGAAGGCGCTTCCATTCCTCCGGCCGACGAGGAACCGCGCTGGGGCGAAACCCGGTGGGTTTAAGCTTATCGACGATCGTCGTCGCGGAGGCCTCGTCAAGGCGGAAGCTGCTGACGAGCGCCTTGATCTGGTGAAGACGACGCGCGGCGCGCTCAGCCTCATCGACTTGGTCGTCGAATGGCGAAGGGGAGTGCGCAGGCGTGGAGTTCGCCGTAAGCTCCTGCCAATTACGATAGCCCATCATTCGCCCAATGGCGTTCTGAGCATCAGACAACTTCGGATTGATGGAGGCCAGTTCGCGCTTGAGCGCTTTGGCGAGGTGGCCAGCATGGGCCGTGGACGCAAATTGGATTCGCATTGTCAGCTCCTCAGGGACGTCGGGTCGCCTGCGGTGCCGCCCAAAGGAACATGGCGGTATTGGACACTGTCGGGACTAGGCGCTGCCTAGTCGGATCAACAATCCGGATGCCTATCGGGCTTCGCTTTGCAGGCGGCGCGACTTCCGGGAGCCGCTGTCAACATAAGCTCTCGCCGCTTTTCGAGTCAACGGGCACGAATCTCGGTTCGCCCAAAAGCGGCCTCACCGCGATTCCTTCGAGGAATTGGTAGCGATTCCTTGAATGACCTCGCGGATCGGTGTGCGACAGCGCGAAACGAAGCCATCAACCGACCGCCGAGACCCGCGGTCTGAAAGAATTTGATGCAAATTTTGAAGGAATTTCCACAGGCCAATCAAGGACTTGAAGGATTGAGGTTACCAAATCCTTTCAAACAAAGGAATTTCTCTACAAAACTGAATTGAACGAAGGATCGTCTCCCCGCATGTTCAATTCATGCCCGGCGACGGAGCAAGGACTGAAGCAAAGCGGTCCTTCCTCCGAGCCCGGGCTAGGAAACCACCAAACGGCCATCCGGCCCCTTCGGAGACTACAATGTTCCAGCTCATCGTCGCCGTCATCTCGATCGCCCTCGTCGCCGTCCTCGCCATCGCTTCGATCTATTACGGCGGCACCGCCTTCAACCAGTCGCAGATGAAGGGCCAGGTCACGGCGCTCGTGAACGCCGGCCAGCAGATCGCCGGCGCGCAGGCCCTGTATTCCAACGACACCGGCGCCAAGAGCGCGGCCATCGGCGACCTGACCGCCGGCGGCAAGTACCTCTCCTCGGCTCCGGCCAAGCCCTCGAACGCCACGGGCGGCGTCTGGGCGACGGACGGTTCGGTCGCTTCGATCACCCTGGACGCCGGCGCTGGCCTGACGTTCTGCAACGAGGTCCAGAAGCAGGCCGGCGGCACCGCGCTCGCCGACGAGGCGGCCCTGACCGCCCGCACCGCTCTCCCGGCCGACCAGCAGTTCAGCTGCGTCACCTCGGGCGGCAACACCGTCTTCGAATTCCGCGTCTGATCCTTCTGGATCGGCCGACGGGTCGGATGGGAAGGCGGAGCTTCGGCTCCGCCTTTTCGTTTGTGGAGGCCCTCAGGAATCCCGTGGATCAAGGATTTCGAGGTTGACCATCAGAGAACCGAATTCGATCCTTGTCTGAACGGGCTATCGGTTGATCGAATCGGTCGCCGACGCCCAATACGGAAAGGTGTTTGTGCATGTACACCCTGATCATTGGGGTCATTGCGGTCGTCGTCGTGGCCATTCTCACGCTCGCTACCCTGTTTCTCGGCGGGCACATTTTCACGAGCTCGGCCGACAAGGGGCGCTACGCGCAGTACATCAACCACAGCGAGCAGATTGCCTCCGCGGTTCGCCTCTACCAGCATGACAAAGGCGAGATCCCACCTGGCACGCCCATGCAGATCATCCAGGCGCTGGCGGAGCCGGCTGCCGATGGTCGGACCTATCTCAGCACGATCCCGCAGGGGGACTGGTATATGGCCGACAACGCGATCTATCGGAAGCTGATGGACGGCGGTGAGTGCAAGCGCATGAACACGGTCGCCGGCAAGCCGGTTTCGGATCCAGCGTCGTCCAATGGGTGTCCGCCCTGCGATGCGGCTGAGTTCAGCGACTGGCCAGGTTGTGCTCGGACGGCGATCGCGCCCTGAGCCGAATTCAAAGGGAACGTTGAAAGGGGCCTGTCGGCCCCTTTGGCGTTTCTGAGCCCTTGCGAGCCGCCAACGAACCTGCTTCTCTCGCTACCTCCAGTAGGGGAAGGGGGCTTCCGTGATGGGATGGCGTGCGTCGTTAGCCTTCGCTGCAGTTGGCTGCGTTTTTCTGGTAGCTGGGGCGCCCGTAGAGGCTCAGCAGGTTACCGTTCTGGACGCGAAATGCAGGTTGGATATCGTGTCAGCCTGCTACCAACGGAATGCGGGGAGCGAAGCCGCCGGAAGCCGTCAAGTTTTGGAAGGCGGGTCCAGCTACAGCCGACAAACCTACGTCGGAAATTGGCTGGAAAAATGCTCCGCTTGGTTCGAGGTGGAGCAATACGGCGCCTGCCTTCGCACCCAAGATCCTCCTACCCAGAGCTCGGCCGCTGCCCTTCAGCAGGTGATGTCGCAGGTCCAGCAAGAGGTCTCGCAATTGAGCAAGACCCTCAGATCCGATCAACGCGCCATGCTCAACCAAATCTGCAAGAGTTTCTCCCCGAAGCCGGAGACCTGCGATGCGTCTGTCCCCGCGCAATAGGAGCGCCTCGCAAATAGCTCAGGCGAGGCGGCCGGTTATCCGTCTCCTTATCGCACTGGTAGCGCTTCAATCGCCTGTTCGCGCCGGCGCGCAGCAGATTACCGTTCTTGACGCGAAATGCCGATCCGAGATCGTTTCAGCCTGTTACAAAAGGCTGGAAGCCTATCGGGTGAACCCAGGCATCGATCCCTGCGGTGGCGCGAGAATATCGAACCCAGGGGGAACCAGCTGCAGCGAGCAGGGCTATCTCGGGGGGTCACAGATAGAGAGATGTTCCGCCTGGTTCGAAGTTGAGCAGTATGGATCCTGTCTTAGGACGATCGACGTATCCGCCGTAGCGAGCGGCCCTGCCATCGTCAAGGAGCTCTCCGACACGAACAGAATCTTGCGATCCGATATGCGCACGCTGCTGAACGGGATGTGCAAAAGCTATTCCCCAAAACCGGAGACCTGCGATGCGTCGATCCCAGCGCAATAGCCGAGTTTCCCGGTTCGCCCTTGCTCTCGCCATCTCCGCCACAGCGCAGGCCGCGCACGCTCAGTTTAAGACTCCAAGTGAGGGCGCCGAGCTCTGGGCGGCGGGTCCCCGCAAGTTTGGTCCCGTGCCGTATGCCCTGGTTGAGGCGGAGGCACTGACAGACCAAGAAAGGGATGCGTTCCGAGCTGCTGCTTTCAACCGCACTGTGGAGGAAACTAGGCGGGTTCGGGAGATACGCGAGAAGGGCGCCCCCAAAGCCATCACCGAGAACGAGCGCAGCCAGGCGGCATATCATCTGATCGACTCCTTACGTGTCGCCCAGAAGGCAGCAGTGCTCGACAAAAGGGCCGTGGATGAGGGAAAGCTCGGTCTCAGCTCCATCGTCGCAGTCGTCAATTATGCAGCCGGGGGCAAGAGCAAGGCGATCCTCTCCATCGCTGGACCCGTGATCAACGATACGCTCAACAAGGGCGTTACCTCGCTCGCGAACGTCGAAGCGAATTACAAGGCGTCTGTGTCGACTGCGGTCGAGCTCGCGCTGCTGAAAGCCGATCGAGAGACCGTTGAGAAGTGGAAGGCTACCGGGATCACCGAAGCCAACCGGAAGGAAGCGGCCGACGCGCTGTTCGGAGCCAACAACACCTTCTTCTCGGAAGGGATCGGCAAAGACCTTGACCCTGCGATGAAGACCGAGCTGCAAGGCGTTCAAATCGGGCTCCTGAAAGCGGGCCTGGACACTGTGGCGGCGCGCCAAAAGCAAGGTGAGAAAGCTCTGGAGGCGTTCGAACGCCAGACCGCAGCCCGCTTCACCGCGCAGAAGGCCCAATTCCAGAAGGTGGTCGGCGAGGTCCAGACGCTCCGCAAGGTCGTCGCGAACCAGATTGAGGCGGTCGACCTCCTCGCGAAGAACACCAAGGCTCAAATCGAAAACCTAGAAGGCCGCCTCGGCAGCGTGTCGGAGGGGCAAAGAGCCACCCAGGCGGCTATGCTCCGCAGCATGGGACCGAAGGATCGATTGCTCGCGCTTCAAGATCCAGCATTCCTCCCTCCAAAGACGCCCGAGGAGAAGGCTCAGAGGGCTGAAGACATCAAGAACCTGGCTCGCTTCAACCGAGTGATGTCGATCAAGGACGGACTGGACGAAGGGCTCAACGGGTTGGGTTCTGTCGCGGGCTTCGCGGTCTCGCTCGGGGTGCAGATCGATACCGTCAACCTCAACCGCAACATCAACACCGCCAAGTCGGCGCTGAACTTCGCGGCTTC
This sequence comes from Hyphomicrobiales bacterium, assembly GCA_930633495.1. Classification (NCBI taxonomy): domain Bacteria; kingdom Pseudomonadati; phylum Pseudomonadota; class Alphaproteobacteria; order Hyphomicrobiales; species Hyphomicrobiales bacterium. The sequence goes on from CAKNFJ010000002.1 coordinate 361,805, forward strand.
ACTCGCAACTGGCAATTACGTCGGCGCGCTCATGTCCGCCGGCGGTCTGTTCGGCGGCGGCGGAGGCGAGGATGGGACCACCATCGCGCTCGGGCAAATCTCGAAGAAGCTCGACGAGGTGATCGAGCTTCAGAAGAAAACTCTGGCGCGGATCGAGGAGCTCTCCGAGAAAATCGACCTGAACCACGCGCAGGTGATGTCGAAGCTCCAGGTTATCGAGCACAAGATCGACCAGGCGAACAAGCTCCTCGCCGCACAGGACGCCAAACCCTATTCCGATTGCCGATCGTTCATGCAGATGTCGGCGATCAAGAAAATTGTGATCCGCTCCGGCGTTTATTCGACCTACGCGAAACGCATCGAGCACTTCGCAGCCGATCAGGAGGTGCATCCGCCAGGTTTCGCCAAGTCGCTCCTCTGCTTCCAGTACCTGCGCGATACGATCGTACCCGGCCAGGCGCCGCCGGCGTCGCCATTCGAGACTGCGATTGTCCTGCGGGCCTCGACCTGGGAGGCAGGAGAAGTCGGAACGCCCAAATCAACGAAGGCCCGCCTGGATGCCATGTGGCGAGCCCATCACGCGATCCTCGGCTGGAGCTCAGTAGACGCGACAACCATCGCAAGCGATACGAAGCAGAACTGCGTTAACCGGGCATTGTCCAAGCTGGCAGGCCTTCCGGGCGCGATCGCAAGCCTCCAGGAGAAGGACCTGAGTTGTCAGGGCATCGCGGACATCAGCAAAGATGAGTCCTGGGCGCCTCTTCGCGGTCGAGACGGCGATATCGTCGGCGCCAATGTCATCAAGGACCCATACTCGCCGAAAATTGCCGCTCATTTCGGGGAACTCGTTCTCTTTCTGACGCCGTTCTTCGAGCTGGCTGTTTCGACGCCGGACGGCAAGCTGCGTCTTCCGAAGCCGAAGGAGCTGACGAGCAAGGATGCAGCATTTGATGATGGAGTGCGGCGAACGAATGCTCAAACGGCAGCCTGGGTAACGAGCGGCTACGCGGAACAGCTATCGCTGGCGATAGCTCAGGAGGGGGTGATCGAGGGCGCTGCGCTGGTGCCGTCGCTGGCTCGGATCATGACAGAGGCCAAGTTCGGTGGTGGCTCGGCCGCGATCACCAAAGGCTCGCTCAAGAAGGAGTTGGCCGCCATCGCTGGCGTCGACATCTCAAAGCCGCCAGACGTTGATAGCGACCATTGCCTCGTGACAACGAACGCCTGGCAAGAGAAGCCGCTACTTGTGGCAGCGTGCCTGATGGAGAGCAACCCGGTCCTCGCCAGGAATGTCGGGCGTTACCTCGCGGTCCGTGATCTGCAGACCAAACCGCAATCCGCGTCCTCGCTGTCGTTCGCTTATGTCACAAGCTCGTCCCAACACCTGCAGGAGGTCTTCCCGAGCCTGAGCACGCTGAACCGGGCGGATCCGGCGACGCCAACCTCATGGCAGTGGTCCTACGCCATCGGTGGCCTACCAGCGAAGTCGATGTCCTTTCCGATGGTCTCGGAGGTGACATCCGGTTTTCTGGAGAGAGGGCCGAACATCGAACGCCTGACGGACCTGCGCGACCGGTTCGAATTGAGAGCGCTCGCGAATAAGGCTGACGAAGATCTCTCGAAAGAGAGCCCGACCCTCAGCGACCGGCAGCGTGATATCGCTCGCTACTACCTGAGACAGGGCGCCCGGCGGCAGGAGACACTGATCTCCACGTCGCTCACCGAGTGGGGTACGATCTCGGAGATGCCGGCAGCTAAACCCTGATCAGGCGACCTGGTCGGCGAACAGGCCAAGCTGACCGGGCACCGGCACCGCCGGCGTTGGCGGGCGGATTCCCAGATGAGCGTAGGCGCCGGCAGTCAGCATTCGACCTCGAGGCGTCCTTTGCAGATAGCCTTGCTGGAGCAGATAGGGCTCAACGATCTCTTCCAGAGCATCGCGCGGCTCGGAGAGCGCCGCGGCAATGGTCTCGATACCGACCGGCCCGCCCGAAAAGTTCTTCGCAACGAGCCGCAAATAGCGCGTATCGAGCTGATCGAGCCCGCGGCTGTCGATGTCGAGCTGATTGAGCGCGTAGTCCGCGAGTGCTGCCGTGACGGGCTCACCGGCGGCGAAGTCGCGAACACGCCGGATCAGCCGGCCAGCGATGCGGGGAGTGCCCCTGGAGCGCCGCGCGATTTCGGCAGCTCCTTCAGGCGTGATCTCGATGTTGAAGACCTTGGCGCTGCGGGTAACGACGCGAACCAGCTCGGCCTCGGTGTAGTAGTTCAGACGGACATGGATGCCGAACCTGTCCCGCAGCGGAGCCGGAAGGAGGCCTGATCGGGTGGTGGCCCCAATCAAGGTGAATCGAGGTAAATCAATTCGCACAGAACGCGCTGAAGGCCCCTCTCCGATGAGGAGGTCTAGGTAGTAATCCTCCATTGCTGGATAGAGAACCTCGACCAGGGACGTTGGTACGCGGTGGACCTCGTCAATGAAGAGGGCGTCGCCATTTTCGATGCTCGTCAGCAGTGCGGCGAGGTCCCCGGCCTTTGTAATCGCTGGCCCTGAGGTAGACCGCAGGGTGCCCCCCATCTCACGGGCAACGATCTGCGCAAGGGTAGTTTTTCCCAGCCCTGGCGGTCCAGCGAAAAGAACGTGGTCCAGAACATCGCCCCGCGCTTTGGCGGCGTTGATGAAGACCGTCAGGTTCGCGCGCGCGTCTGCCTGACCGTTGAAGTCGGCGAGGGTTTGCGGCCGCAGATGGACCTCTTCGGTGTCGATCGCTTCGGACATCAGTTGCTGCTGACCACGACGTCGCTCGGATAGGTCGCCGAGCACTGGGCGATGACGCGGCGCCGCGGCAGATCGCTGACGAGCTCGGCCAAAGCCCCCTCCTGATTCGGTACCGGCTGCTCGACCCCGAGCCCGTCGACGATTGAGCCGTTATTGTGGAGCGCATAGGACCGCGCGGGCGACCAGGAGCAGGTCCAGCCACGCTCTCCGTCGCGACCGCTTGACCGCAGGGTGGCCTTGGCACCGCCGGTCTCGTCATCGATCAGGCAGGACGCGCTCACCGGATAGAGCAGGGCAGGGCAGGTGACCGTACAGCCGGGAAGGGCGCTGCCGGCATCACAGACCGCGTCCACAGCCTGCGTAGAGGCGATTGGAGCCCCGTCCAGGGTGGATGGACCACTCACCGACAGGCGAGCCTGCTGGAAGATCATCCAGGGCTTGGCCTCGGCCCGCCCGAACGTCAGACCAGCCTCCGCCAGGACGAGCTCGCCGCCCGAGGCGATGATGGGGTAGGCGGTCGATAGAACACCGGACAGGTCGAAGGCGCCCTTGAGCGTAAGCCGGCCGGCAGTGAGCTCGACCGCGTTCGGTCGCGACGCGTGGCCGATGATGGCAGTGCCGGCGAGCAGTGCGTCGCCGCCATCATTGCGCAGATATCCGATCTTACCGCCGGTGAGGCGCGCGCGACCGCCGGACTGGACCCAGAGGCCCGCCCCGTTCTCAAACTCTGCCCCGACGAACGTCACATCGGTCGCGATCTTGGTGAGACCAGAGCTGAAGACGATGGGCGCGGCGGTCGGGCTGGCATCGGTCGGCAGAAAGGAGATCGCGACCGAGCTTGCGCTGCCGCCGAGCACATTGGGCAATTGATAGGAGCCGCCGGCAAGCGAGATCGTCACGCTGCGATAGCCGGAAGACATCGCGGAGCTGATTGCTGCGTCGAGATTGAGGGGCTTGTCGGCGGTGTCACCGAAGGCCTTCTCGCCGATATTCACCGCAGCGCGGCGCGCGGCGCCGGTAGGCGAGACGTAGAACAACAGATTGCCGACAGCGGTTCCCTCCGCAGCCTGCGGCCCGCGCGCGATGACTGGCACGACGGATCCGGGAACCCGGGGCGTTCCGTCGCCGCGCACGAGGAACTGGCCATTCACGAGCCTCACGTCCTCGCAATCGGGAATAGCGGTCTGGTACGGGGCCGGAGACACGATTAAGCCAACGACACCCTGGGCCGCGCCGCGCAGAGCGGTGTCACGGGGAGCGTCGCTGCGAACGACGAACTGACGGCCACGGTCGACAAGGACGCGAGAGGCGTAGCGATGAGGAAATGAGCTCCCGACCTGATGATTGGAGCTAAGCACCAGCTCGGAGGTGGCGTCGTCGGGGCCCGCCACAGCCAGATCGTCGAGCGCATATGGGCACCAGCCATAGTAGGCGCCCCACGGGGTCCGGCCGTTACCGATCGCCCACGATGGTAGAACCGAACGCCCGCCGATCTCCTCGCCGAACGGGATGCGAACGGGCCCGTCGAGTTCGACGACGCGCATGGCGGATCGCATAGCAGAGGCGAGGCCGTCCATGGTCGCGGCATTGCGCTGCGCGAGGGAGACAATCTCAGCTGACCGCTGGAAGGTGTAGAGCGTATAGCCGACGGATGCCGCCATGCCGACGACCATCGTCATGATGATGAGAAGCGAGATCATGCGGCACCCAAGGATTCCTTGAGCCGGAGGATAACGCTAAAAGGATTGAATGCGAAACGCCAAAGGACCGCTTGTCAGGTCCGAATGGTGGATGGCGATGGGGAAGGACTGCGCCGGAAGCCGGAGGCGAAATCCGGGCTCTGTGCGAAACCGAATTTGAGGGCGACCTGGCGCAGCTTCGGAGCCGTTTCGGCATCATAGGCGACGTACCAGTTCCAGTCGTCGTCCGGACGGCAATCGAACTGTCCGCGAAAGTGATGCTTGATGATGGCTGAGAACTGCTCGTTCTTGCTCATCAGGTCGAATACGGCCCAGGTCCCGCGCTTGCCGTCCCTGATGCCGCTGTGGAGCCAGACCGCGCGCTCGTTGTGGCGCAGGTGGTCGACCTCGCGATCCATCGGCTCAGCAATCGCCGGCTCCAGCAGGAACCCGTGCGCCTTCGCGGCCTGGATGATCCCTGCCTGTGTCGTGCCGTTGAAGTCGATCGAGAGGCGGTCAGCGCGCTTTCTGGCTCCGTTGATGGTCAATTCCGCTTTATCGGTCCGGAACCAGATTGCGCGGGCGCCATGGCGCAAGCGGGAGAGGCCACGCAGGCGACTGGTTAGTCCTGGCAGATCGTCGATCCATGCAAGCCGCCAGAAATAGACGTAGCGTCCGCCAGGCGAGAGGCCCGCATAGCAATAGGCCTTCTGCTCTGAATCCTGGATCGGATTGTCGCGCAAAGGAACGCGTCCGCCGCGCAGCGCCTTTTCGATGCCTGCAGCGCGCGTCTCGCTTCCTCCAGAAAGGAGCGCGGCCGCCTGTCCCGGGTATTTCGCCGCCAGCTCGATTGCCTTGCGCGCGTCCGCCTCAGACCAGGCCATGTCCTGACGCCGAAGGGCCGACAGTCGACCTCCCTCCTGTGCATCGGCTCGGTTGAAGCCTCGGCCGTCGCGTCGACGCGCGCCATCGCATTGGGACGCAATCGCCTCGACGACGTCTTCAATGGAGACGAACTGCGATTTCATCGATCGGCAGACCCTTCATGACTCGTTGTGCACAGTCCCATGGGATGATGGGACCGGACAAGGAATCAGACAAGGAATTCTGCCGTCATTGAAGGAACATTATAGCAACAATTAAGGTGCAGATCATTTTCCCTTGCAAGGATTAATCCCTGTCAAAATGGTGCGATCCGCTTGAAAGGTAAGCATATTTTGGCCTCGATCATTGACTTGGACTGGGCATGAGAACAGATTGCGCATGCTCACGCCATTCGAGGATTTGAACATGAAAAAGCCAGCTGCCGGCTCGAAAGGCGCCGGTTCGAAGAGGACTGCCGCCGCCACTGCCGCTCGGAAGAAAACCTCAAAGCCGGCTGCCACGAAGGCTAACGAGGATTCGGTAAAGGCAGATGCGCCGGCGCCCGAAAAGGGTACGCCCGCTTCCGACGCCGCCTGGGCCGCTGCCGCTCCGGCGCAGGCCGACAAGTCGCCCGCGGCCAAGCCCGCGGCGAAAAGCAAAGCTTCATCGAAGGCTAAGTCCAGCGCCAAGCCTGCGGCTGCCGCCGCGCCGTCCGAAGCCAAGCCGGCGGCGCCTGCCAAGATCTCGACAACCGGCAAGGCACCCGCTTCCGCGAAGTCCTCCGCGAAGGCCAAGGCCGCTGTGCCGGCAAAGGCGGCAGCCAAAGCCTCGAAGGGCCAGTCGAGCGTCAGCGCTGCGGCCAAGAGCGAGCCTGCAAAGAGCCCTGCGAACGAGCCAGCCGCAGAAAAGGCCGTGGCTGCAGCACCAGCGGCGCCGAAGAAGTCGTCCAAGAAGGGCGGCGCCAAGCCAGCGGCCTCAATCGACGGCGCCTCGTCGGCAACCGCGGCAGCCGAAGCTCCCGCAGCTGCACCGGCGCCGAAGGCAGCTGAGAAGGCCCCGGCAGCCAAGCCTGCTGCCTCGAAGGGCAAGTCTGCTAGTGCAAAGGCAGCAACGAAGCCGGCCGCGGCCACCGCTTCAGCTCCCGCGCCGGCCACGCAATCCGCGCCCGAGCCGGCCCCAGCCCCTCAGGCTCCGCGCTTCACCTACGCCTCAAAGGGCGTCGCGATGAGCGTCATCACCGACACGATCAGTGGCCAGAGCGTGACCGTGGCGAAGGCCCATGTTGAGGACTGCGTTGCTGTCCTGGAGAAGTTCATGTCCGGCCCTGCCGGGAAGATCTCGGCAGAGCCTACGGCGGAGGCTGCGCCACTCGCGGCTGAGGCCCCGGCACCGAAGGAAACCTCAACGGAAGCGATGTCTGAACCGTCGCGGGCTGCTCCCGCGCCAAAGCGGGCAGCGTCCGCCAGACGGAAGCCGAAGGCGCGCGGACGTGGCCGCGTGCTTCGTTTGGAGGAGCAGGACCTGAGCAAGCTGCCAGAAAAGGTGGCGAGCCCGGAGAGCCCCGACGTTGAACTCGTTCTGACCGAGCTGGCGGTCGACAAGAACAATCCGAAGCGGGTCCTGGATCCGAACAGGAAGAAGGGCGTCGTCCGCCTTCCGGGATACGAAGCTCAGTTTCGCGGGGATGTCGTAGGTCACGTCGTGGTGCATGGCGGCGGCTTCCTTGTCGTCGCCCCGAGTCTTCAGGAGAAGCCCTCGACCCATACCTCGGCAGAAGGCGCCCTCTATCGGTTCATCGTCCTGACCCGCGATTGATCATCGTCAGAACAGCGATAGACTAAGAGCGGCGGGCATGTCCCGTCGCTTTGCGTTTCGGACCCGAGCTTCCTCGATCGCGCTCCCCAGGCCCGTGGGGAGCCGCGAGAGCAGCAAGCGGCTATCCTCGTCGCTATCGACGGCCGCAACGAGCTTCAGCGCGGTCTTCTCGTCGAGGAGCCGGGTAGGATCCGTCGAGAGCCGCTTCGCGCACTCATCGCGAGCGGTCAGGATCGCCTGCCAGTAAACATCCCGGCGATCGCCGGCGCCGCGAGACGTTCGGATGGCCTCCTTGATATGGTCGACGAGGTAGATCGGCTCGGTGCTGCGCATGTGCGCCTTGCCAGCGACCGTCGGGAGCACCGCGCCCGTGGTTTCGCTGACGTCGAGATAACCCAGCCCCACGATCTGGCGAATGAGTGGACGGCAATCCTGGATGCGCAGACGCTTGGCGAAGCCATACTCCGGCAGGCTGTCGAGCCTCATGCTTCGGACCCGGGACGACGGGCTCGCCAGGAGGGCCTCGTTCAATATCGAGACCGAAGAGTCTTCCCCGAGACGCCCTGCTAGCCGGATCGTGGCGCGAGCAAGATCGCCACGCTCGACGCGTGCCGGTGAAGACATACAGAGGTCGCAGTTGCCACAGGGCGCCGGGGTTTCCTCCCCGAAGCAGCGGAGGAGCGTAGCTCGCCGGCAGCCGGGCGTGTGGGCCAGGCCGAGGACAGTTTCCATCCGACCAACCTCTCGACGGCGCGCAGGGCCTTCCAGGGTAATGGCAAGGCGGGCACGCCGCGCGACATCGGCGTCGCTCCAGAGGAGGTGGGATTCCGCCGGCAGGCCGTCGCGTCCAGCGCGTCCAATGCCCTGGTAGTAGTCGATGATGGAAGCGGGGATTCCGACATAGACCACACGCCGGGTGTTGGGATGGTCGACACCCATGCCAAAGGCCGTCGTCGCGCAGATCGTCGGGATCTCCCCTGCCAGGAAGGCGTCCTGGACCCGCTTCCGTTCCAGGTCAGGAAGGCCAGCGTGATAAGCGGCTGCCGATCGGCCGTCAGGGCTAAGCAGGGCCGCTGCCTCTTCGGTTCCCTGACGCGTCGGTAGGTAGACGATCGTGGATCCGGCGACCGGACGCTCTTTCACAAGCCGGTCAAGGTCCGCAAGCGGCTCAACCACCCGCCGTGCGTTGATCGTAATGTTCGGCCGGTCGAAGCTCATACGCAGCTCGCGAACATTCCCGCGCAGGAGCCGTTCCTTGATCTCCGCTGTCATCGCTGGGGTCGCGGAGGCGGTCAGTGCGATCCTGGGAGCCCTGATGGCCTCCAAGTGCTGCGGGAGCTCCATGTAGGCGGGTCGGAAGTCCCGTCCCCACTCGCAGACGCAGTGCGCCTCATCGATGGCAACGAGGCTGACCTGCAGCTGGCGGAGCAAGCTTTGAAAGGCTGGCGTGCCGAGGCGCTCCGGGGAAAGGTAAAGGATATCCAGGCTTCCCGAGGCGGCGAGCCCGAGAATTTCGCGCCGCTCGTCCGCCGACTGAGAGTCTTCGCCCGCGACCGCGGCAGCCCGTACGCCCCTTCGACGCAGTCCATCAACCTGGTCACGCATCAAAGCAAGCAGCGGGCTCACCACCAAGGCCATTCCGGGGAGAACGAGAGCCGGAATCTGGAAACAGAGGCTTTTGCCACCGCCGGTAGGCATGAGACCAAGGACATCGACCCCGGCAAGGATGGAATCAACAGCGGATTTTTGGACGCCTCGAAAGGTTCCGTGTCCAAAAATGCGTGTCAGCGCCGCCAGGGGGTCTTCGCCTGGGACGCTTGCGCGCTTGCTTGGCAGGTCAACGGCGTGAAATGCGCGCTCAGACACGACTCATCCTGTTATCCACACCACCTGAATTTGAGGATTTCCTCCGCTACCACCAAGGAGTGTCGCGCTTCGCCATAGCCCGACGCGATCGCCGCCGACTTATCGCTCGCGTGGAAATTCCTTCGAGGCGATTGACAGGAGGAAGGAGTCCTTAACCCGAGGCAAGATATATTGTCCCAATCGTTGAAGGAAATCGGGGACGGGCAAGGAGAAATTCCTTGTGAAGCCGGGAACCAGAGGACGGGAGCCGAGTTACCGACCGGAACAAGATCGACCCGGGATTTCTATAGACATTCATAGAAATGCCGACTTTCACCCTCAAGGAATGTCGCTAGGACCGATTGCACTCTCTTACGAAATGGCCTATCCCAAAGTCCTAAGAGCTTTGAAATTGAAGGAATGCCTCGTCACCGTCACGGATTTTAAGTCGCGAAGGCCAGTATCTTAAGGGGAGTGTGCAGGTTATCCTCGGCACCCAGAAGTATCAGGTGCAGCGGGATTAAATCTGCAACAGGCAAGGAACGGGTGCGGACCCGTCGGCCTGTAACGGAGAGAGCTAAGGAGAGATTGAATATGGCGTCAGATCGCAGCGGAATCAGCGAAATCGCGGCCATGACCACCGAAATCGTCGGCGGTTGGGTTCGGAACCCGAACACGACCATCCCCAAGGACGACCTGATCCCGTTCATCAAGGACGTTCACGACACCATGACCGGGATCGTGAAGCAGGACATAGCATCAGGCCTCGTCCAGCGCGCCGGCTCGCCGGCGCCCCTGCCTGAGATTGCGCCGCCAGTTCGCGCCGCGCTGCCGGCAGTGACTGCTCCGGCGGCGCCGAGCAAGGCGCTTGCTCCGGAAGCCATGAAGTCTCTTGAAGGATCGCGTGCGTTCATTCCGGTGATCGCCCATGAAGGTCAAATCGTTGCTGAGCGGGTCTGGCCGACCGCCACGCCGGCGATGCGCAAGAAGTTCATGGAGATCATGAAGGAGCACAACATCCCGACGCGGTCGGATGGAACTCCTGTGCCGCGCACGGTCGATGGCCAGCACATCGCCGACAAGCGGATGACCGTGGTCGATCCGATCGGGGGCGGGCGCTTCAAGATGCTGCGTCGCCACATCGAGGTGAGTTACGGCATGGACTATCCGATGCTGCTCGCCATGTTCAAGCTGAGCAAGGAACAGCTCCCTCACGCCGGCCCGGCTTACTCCGAGCAGAAGGCGATGCAGGCTCGTGCGAGCGGCCTCGGCAAGCACTCCAAGTCCCGCGATGGCGGTGCACGGAAGTCGCCCCGCGCCAAGAAAGTCGCGGCGACCGCCTGACCTCATCCACGGATTGTTGCTTCAATTCTTGAGCCCACCGATTTGTTCGCTTGCCGCGACCGGATCGGTGGGTGATCTTTTTTGGCGTGTCCCCCTCGAAGTGGATTCGCCTTGTCAAACCTCTCTGCCCCCGCAAACGAGCTAACTGCGTCCGTGCAAGCGGCTGTTCGCGAGGCATTGCATCGCGGGATGCGCACGTCGGAGGGGAGGGGTGTCACCGCCGGCCCCATCTTCCTGGCCCTGTGGATTGTGGCGATCGGGACGCTACTGGAAGCCGCGGAGCCTGCTGACGCGATCGCCCTGCTTGAAAATCGCGCGATCGACATCCGAGGCTTCGGGCATAACGCAGACAGCGCTGTCATACGGCTGACGGATGACACGGTGAAGCGCCGAGCGATGGAAGCGGCGTACGCGGCCGAGATCATTCACAACTCGCTTGAGGAATTTGCCATCGACCCGGGTGATGAGTGGGACCCTTCCCCTCAGGTCATTCTCGATGAAGCCATAGCCATTCTCCGGGAGGCATGGGGGCCGCTTCATCTTCGCAGGGCGATCGCCGGTCAAATCGAGGCCATTGGCGTCGGCGCGGACCGTGCAGTCCTTCCCGAAGAGCCATCGACACTCAATTCCGCCGCCCTGCGCCGGCCGTCCACGGTAGAGCCCGAACGCTTCTCTCGCGCCGCAAGAAAGGCGGAGCTGTCGATGTCCTTTGCTCCCTACAGGAGTCAAGTGGTCTGGGTTGCTGTCATTGCTCTGTCGAATGCCGGCCGGCGGACTGCCGAGGTTCGCGAGATCGCTGGTATCTCGAACTCGCACGATATGAAGTTGGGCGAGATCGACGGGTGCCTAGAGGCGGTTCGCTCGCTTGGGATCGGCGGCAAGTCCGACGAAATTATCCTTCGCACCGAGTCTGGTTTCCTGGCCACAGCACTTGAACTCTCCCTCGCTGGAAATGTCCCTGAAATGCACGGTGATGAAGCCAAGGCCTGGTCGGAGATCATCGACACGCTGACGCGCTGGCAGAGCCGCATCATCCACCGCGGAACCGGGGCGGCACGCCCCATTGATGAGAAGGCTGACCGCATCCTGCGTCGGCGCCTCGCAGACCTGGCACAGGGCGGAACCGAGGCTACCGTTCCGGCTTGATCTGGGCGGCTCGAACAACACGACGGACATGAACAGGCGATCCTTCCTCCTGAGCGCAAGCGCTCTCCTGATCCAACCGGCGGCCCAAGCCAGTGGGACCACGGCCGATGTGCTGCGCGCAGAGCTTCCAAGGGTATGCGGCCGGCGCGCCGCGGCGATCGAGGCGACGCTTGCACGCCTGGCTCGCCTGCGCCCACCAGGCTCGGGAAAGACGATCACGGTCGATATCCCGTCCCAGCAGCTTGCGACCTATGAGGACGGGCGCACGGTGATGGAAAGCCGTGTCGTGATTGGCGATGAGGGCTGGCGCACGCCAGACCTGGATACGAGCGCGACCTATGTCAGGGTGAATCCGACCTGGACAGTGCCGGAAAGTATCATCAATGCACGCCGGTGGCGCGAAAAGCTGGCCAACAACCCGCGGTATTTCGAGAGGCTCGATTTCCGGGTCGTGGCCGGCGGCCGATCGATGTCGCCGACAGAAGCCGCCGAGCGCGGGCTTCGCCCGACCAGCTTCGTCCAGCAGCCAGGTCGCAACAACGCGCTCGGAGTGGTCAAGATCGGCCTTGCGGCGGGAAACAGCGTCTACCTTCACGACACCAATGATGCTGACGCATTCGGTGAGGACGACCGCGCGCAGTCTCATGGTTGCATCCGAGTAGAGAAGGCGATGGAGCTCGCCGGCTGGGTTCTCGGTATGAGCGAAGGCGAGATCTCTCGCCTGCAGCGTTCCGGTGATCGCACCGATCGCCGGGCTCCGCCGGTTCGCGTCGTCACGACCTATTTCACAGCCTGGCCCGATGCATCCGGGGTGGTCCAGTATTACGACGACATCTACCGCAAGGACCGACAGCTCGGCCCCTGCGCCGGCGACGCCATCACCACGTCCCGTTCGGAGCCTGCAGCTCCAACCTACGAGGAATTCGAGGTCGAATGAACCCTGCGATCAAATCAATGCGCGATGCGCTTTTGACCGGCTTCCGCTTGTTTTTCAAAACGAGCTCGCTCGGACTGAATGCCGTCCTGGCTGTCGTCTGCGCGATCGTCGCTCTGAAGCTCTGGAACTATGGCGCGGCCTATATGATCAATGCCGGGGGCTGGCCGCAGTTGAACCTGGAATACGGGCGACGCGTCATAGCGGCCGCGGGTCTGAAGGATCGACTGGTCTGGTGGTCGTTCGCCTGGGCAGCCTATGTCTTCGCAGCCGGCTTCGCCTTCCTTGCGCTCGCTGGCGCGCGGGCGGTGGCGTGGAAGGTTTACGCAGCCGCGCGAGGCTGAACCGGCGTTCCGACTTTCAGGCCTCCGTGGTGAATTCTCAGGAGACGGAAACAAGGATTCGGACGACTCGTGAAGGCCAAACCGCAGAAGATTTTCACCCGGTCCGGAGAGATCCTGGTCGAAGGCACGGCGGCCACGCTGAAAGCGTTCGTCGAGGCCATCGTTCGAGACGGAAGGTCGCTCGCAGGCGCGGATCTCGCGAACCGAGACCTTGCTGGGCTGAATCTCGATGGCGTGGATTTCGACGGCGCCGATCTGGAGGACGCCGACCTGCGGGGATCCTCGATGCGCTATGGCTCCCTCGCCGGAGCCTGCCTCAAGGGGGCGCTCTGCCAGGGCATGAACGCGGAACGCGCCCGCTTTCACAATGTGGTCCTCGGTCGGACCGAGAGGGGCGCCACCCGCTTCGATGGTGCCAGGCTGGCATTCTCCGAATTCGACGGCGCACAGCTCGATGGGGCGATCTTCGACGACGCGGGGCTTTCGCGCGCTTCCTTCGCCTTCAGCTCGGGCAAGCGGACCTCATTCAAACGAGCGAGGCTTCGGGACACGATGTTCACCTCGGCCAAGCTGATCAATCCGGATCTCTCCGAAGCGGACCTGCGCGCTTCGACAAGGCTCTCTCCTGAACAGCAGCCGGACCGCACGGCCGGCGCAATGGTGATCCAGGGACGTTACGCGAAGGCTATGATGGATGAGACCGGTACGCCGGCCTTCCAGCGCGATCATCGGTGGAGCCGGGCCTCTCACGTCGCAGCTTGGACGGCAGCGCGATCAACACCCATCCGCACCATGTCGTAAATCATTGAAATTGCGTGATAAATTCAGCCTCTCCGATCGCGCATCCTTTCAGTGGGGGATTATGGTGCGGCGTTGGTGCGCGCTGGGAGGCTCGAATGCATCCCCAGGCATCATTGCGTAGAGAACGGATAAATCGTCTGTGTCGGAGCTCTCATCTTGAGTATACATAATACAACTTAATATCGCGGTTTCTCATGCTTGGCATGGAATCCAATCGTGAAAAGGTGCTCGGTTCTGAGAGAATTGCGCGGTTTAAGCTTTCGAAACAACTTGCGGCCTACTTCGGTCACTGAGTGCCCGGAAATCCCCGGGGTGGGGCTTCGCAATGCGGATTCGACTACCGTTCGCGTACGAGCACGACCGATGGAGCGAATATTCTCGCAATGTGACCAGGCGGAATTTCCGGAGCTTCGTTGAGGTCGAGATCGCAGAGGTGCCTGACCTGAGCCACCGGATCGCGATTGATGGGAACATCGAGCCGTATCACTCCTGGAACGGGCGCCTCTACCGGCGCTGGCAATATGTCGGAGGAGGCCCGCTGGCCGGGGTGACTGCGCAGCGGTGCATCGACGAGTTGCCGGGTGGAGAGGGCGCTCCGGACCCGGCGCGGTTTCCAGCGCTCCCCCATATGCGAACAGCGCGGTTTCGATTTCAGAATGCCATAGACTTCGATTGTGATCGCCGGGACGACCCGGGTTATCACCCGCGCACGCGTGACGCCTTCGATGTTCGATCGGAGGAGGCCAGGGCATTCTATCCGAACGCGCTCGTGAGCTCCGAGGGATGGCTTTGGGTCGAGGCTGAGGAGCCGGTGCTTGATGTGCGGGCGATGGACGATCAGGGACGGCGTCTTATTGGCAATGTCACCCCGCCGAACTTCTGGTTTGCGGGATATCAGTTCCGGCTGGACCGGCGTGAACATGCGCGCGAGTTCATCGAAAGGGAGTTGCGCGAAAGGTATCTGGAGCTCGGTCAGGACGTCGAATTCGACCCGACGGTCCTTCGAAGGAGGGATCAGCAGCAAGTAGCCATCTGCATTTTGGCCAGCGCGGGGCGCAGGCTTGAGCGATCCGATACGTTAGCTGGGATGCATTGGGGCGATCCTCGAAGGGTTCGAACCGGCATGCAGGAGGCGTGGGAACGGGTGACGACGATTTTGTACAAGAGGCAGCAGCTTGATCCGCGCATGAGAACGACGATCAGGCGTTGGCTCTTTGAGAACGTGTAAGAGGTCAAAGGGCGTTCGAGGCGGGTGAGCGCTTAGCCTGATCCTGGCTCCTATCCCGTTCAATCGAGCTCTGAGCTGGCGGCTTGGCTCCAAGTTCCTGAGCTAGCCCAATGAGGAGACCTTCCGGGCCGCGGATGTAGCAAAGCAGATAGGCGTCCTGATATCGGACGATCTCGCCTACAAGCTGTGCGCCAAGTGGGCGGATTTTCTCAAGCGTGGCGTCGAGATCATCTACGGCAAACATTACCCGCAGGTAGCCCAATGCGTTGACCGGTGCTTTCCGGTGATCAGCCTCGACCTGTGGCTTGATAAAGCGGGAGAGTTCGAGCCGGCTATGGCCGTCGGGTGTGCGCATCATAGCGATCTCGACATGCTGGTCGCCCAATCCGGTGATGCGCCCTGCCCATTCGCCTTCGATCGTAGCCTGCCCTTCGAATTCGAGGCCGAGTGCACGAAAGAATCCAATTGCCGCTTCCAGGTCCTCGACGACAATTCCGACGTTATCCATCCGCTTGATCGTCATTTCCCTCTCCGGCGTGTGAGGTTCCGAGGCAGGCGGTGCCTGCGACAGGAATGCCGCAGCAGTCGAGCCGGCCGTTCGCTGATCCGATGCAGGCCGGTAGCATTCGCTCATCCCTGATCAGCACAGCGATCGAGCGGAAAGTGCGACCAGGTCGTCCTCGAGGCGAACCGTACCGCTCTCGACGATGCGAGCTGTGATGCCGCCGAGACCGCGGACGGCGTTGTATCCGCCGGTACCCAGGATCTCTTCCATTCGGGAGCAGGGATGACATTCGCCCGTGGTTTCCAGGATAGCGGAGCCAATCCTGAAACGCTTTTCCTTGAGGGCGACGAGGTTGATGCCGCGGGTAAGGACGTTGCGGCGTAGATCATTTGGAGAAACTTCTGCGAGGCCCAGGTGGCTGGCGATTGCTGCCAGGTGCTCGGCTTGAATCAAGGTGACCTGACGGCTGCCGGCCGGGCGGGTGTAACGATCGCCGACAACCCCTCTCTCAACATCGAGGTTGGCAGTCTCGATCGCCAGCATGGGCTCTCGACGGCCGGGACGGATGCCAAGCCAGACAACCTGTCCCGCTCTCACCTGTGCGTTCAAAAGCTTCGTGAGCGAGGATGAAGGGTTAAAGGGCACTGGCTAATTTGCTCAGCGGGCGGTTAGTGGCTGGAAGATATCCTTGGCTACGCCGAATACGCGTTCACGGAGTTCGGGGCGTGTAGCGAGCATCCACCCAGCCGCGCCAGCCAAGATCAATCTGATCATATCGAGCCTCTTTACCGGCGCCTGCGGTGCATTCCTCAGAAGCCTTAAACGCTCCTCGAACGCGTTGGTTCTCATCGGGCGATTGCGTCGACTCATGCCTGCAAGAGACAAATGCTCAAACTCACGCTGTCGCTCGCCGCCGAGCGGCCTCCCGCTTAGCACTCCGGGGTAAGCCCTCGGGCGAGAGTGATATGCCGATTGGCGACTGCCGGCTCCTTATAGGCTCACGTTCGCCCCGCCGATGGAAAAACCACCTCGTCAGACATGACTGCCTCCGACAGCTGATCGCCCTCGCGAGGTTTCGATATGTTCATGTGATGTTCGTTCAGGCCATAGCGCCGAATGATAGCGTGGCCCGTGCGCTCCTTCCATTCTCGATGGATCTGGGATGGCAACGGCTCTGCCCCGGAAAGGAAGAGGCGCATGTGCTTTGTAGCTTTCTTGTTCAGGCGGGCATCCTTGAGCAGCCGGCCATAAAAGGCCGGCCCGCCGATCGCGCTCGTCGCCTGCGGCAGGTGTCTGAAAAACCAGTCGGTGCCATAATCGGGTAGCAAGATCATCGTCGCGCCCGCGAGCAAGGTCACGTTCGTCGCGGCGAAAACATCTTCAGTGTGCAAGTTCGGGAGGGCGTGGAGCAGCACGTCGCCCTTCGTGAAGCGCCAATGATCCATCAATGCCAGCGCATCGGACAACAGTTTGCTGTAGCTCAGCATCTCTCCGTTACAGAGCCCGGTCGTACCGAAGGCATAGAGCATCGCGGCGATATCGTCCGACTCACGCTCGACGTCTACAAAGTGTCGAGATGCTAAGAGCTCCTTATCGAAAAGCGTTGCCGTTGACCGGCTCCAAGGATGCCTTGCACCCAGCGTTTCAAGTTTGGCACCAGCATTTTTGGCCAACGGTTTCAGGGAAGCCTTCTTGCTGGGATCGCAGACTATGACGGCAGGGTGGGAATCGTTCAGGAAATACTCGATCTCCGCCGCGGTATAGGCGGTATGCAGCGGCACGAAGATCCCGCCGGCCCGCATGGTGCCGAGATAAAGCATCAACGCCTCGAGGCTATCCTTTACCTGCACCGCGACGCGGTCACCCGGCTTCACGCCTAGAGAGAGCAATACGTTCGCGAACCGCGCGGAACTTACGAGCATCGCGCTGGATGTACGACTCCGTTCGTCATCAGCCTTGGCAAAGCGGGCATCTGACGCCGCCAAGCGCGAGCCGATGAGATCGAGGAGAGGATTGCCCATAATTCGGGTCCTTCAAGGCGTACTAGCAATCGCGATATCGTCGAGTTCGTAGCGGTTGACTAGATTCGCGAAGGCCCACCGTGTTGCCGCCAATCCGCTCCGGATGCCGTTGCCTCTGTCACCCGAACCAAAGTGTTAATCGGCGATTTGTGACTCAACCTCTAACTTCCAAGGTCGGAACGAAGCCGCCGAGGGACTGGTTCTGATCCCATATTTTGAACGGGAGATCGGCTTTGGGCATCCGAATTCTCCCAATTTCCACCGCTGCCGAATTTGGTACAGCGGGAAAGATATTGATCTCCGCCTTCTCGCCGTGATGAGCCTTAATCCTGTCGAGCAAGCGACGCAGATGACGTTTGAACTCCACCAAATCCTCTGGCCGACGCATGATGTCGTTGTGAGGCTCTCGGGCGGTTAAGGACCAGATCGCGACTTCCTCACCCATCACAGCGCGTATCCGCTCGTCGTTGATTGTCGCGCTCAACGCGAGCTTGAGGGCTACGGGTGCATCTGCCCGACCCGAATGTTCTTCAATGCTAAATGAGATTGCGGCCTGATCGGGTTGCCAGCGCCAAGTCTGCGGCTCGCGATACCGCTGGTGAACCGAAACCGGGACGATATCCCCGAGGAGATGGCCCAGCTCGATCAAGAGTGGTTGTGGCGCCAGCGCAAAGACACTCAGCTGCCGTATCTCCTTCTGCTCGATCCGCTCCTTCACCTTCCTCGAAAAGAGGCGGCGAAGATTGTCCTGTTGGAGTTGCCAGTACCGCTCCTCATGGTCGGCGTAGTCCGAACCAATGAGCTCAATATCTATCGTTCGGCCTTCCGCCGGGTGCCGGTCCGGCGGCATTGCCATAAAGATTGACCGCGTCGAGACGAGTGAATCCCGCAAGCCAATATTGGCGGAGAATCGGAGCACGTGAGCGGCCCGCTCCTGATCCATCCCAGTAACAATGGCGAGCCGATCCTCGTGTTCGGCCTTCATCTCCCGAAGCACCGGCTCCGGATGATCAGCCAGATAGTCCACGTCGACGCCCTTATGGTGCGTCGCGCAAAGGAGCATCAGATTGTCGAGGTCCCTCGCCAAGGCTGGCGAACGAATCGGATCGCCGCGTGGACCGTCAGCGCTGTCCGCCACAATGTGCGCGATGAAACCGAACTTCCCATCTTCGCGCCCTGCGATCAGGTCTCCCGTAAGTTCCTTGTTGCAACCACGATATTGGCATCGACCCGCAGCCTTTGCCCACAGCGCGATCTGAATTTTGTTTGGGATTGCTGTCTTAGCCATGGTGAAGTCCCGCCTCGTCGAGATACAATGTTCCTGTTTTGCCCTCTGATCACAACTCCGTATTTTGACAATCCCACCACCAGCCAGGGCTTCAATTGGAGGCCACATGAATCAGCAGACCCTGACCCGCGAAAGCGAAGAGTATCTTGAAGACCTAGCCGACGAGTTGAGCGTGCCACCGGGCCGCTATGAGCAGGCTGAAGGAAGATACAAGTCGCTTGGAGAGTGGCTCTCGCGCGATGCGTCGAGCGTCCGGATTTATGGACCGCACGTGTATGTCCAGGGCTCTTTTCGGCTAGGCACGACGATACGCCCAGCGAATGAAACCGAAGAATACGACATCGATTCTGTCTGCGAGTTCCGGAACCTTTCAAAGGGTTCCTTGACGCAACAGCGTCTGAAGGAGCTCCTTGGTGCTGAGATCGAGGGGTATCGAAGAGCACAGAACATGAGCCGCCCGCTGCGTGAGGGGCGCCGCTGCTGGGTTCTGCGATATGCCGATGGTGCTCAGTTCCATATGGACATCGTTCCAGCCGTTCCGAACGGGGAAAACGCTCGCGTTTTGCTGGAGGCTCGTGGACTCGACGCCCGCTGGGCCTCCACGGCAATCGCGATCACCGACAACGAGCATCCTACCTACACTTTTGTCTCTGACGAGTGGCCGCGGTCGAATCCGAAAGGATATGGCGAGTGGTTCAAAAGCAGAATGGCGGTCATTCTTGAGCGGCGGAAGCGTGCTATCGCGGAAAGTGCTCGTGCACGTGTAGAGGATATCCCGGACTACAAGGTCAGGACGCCTCTGCAAGCAGCCGTGATGATCCTGAAGCGCCATCGGGACCATAGCTTCGAAGGCCGCAAAGAGGTGCGGCCGATCTCGGTCATTATCACCACGCTGGCGGCGCACTCTTACAACGGCGAGGAAACCATAGGCCAGGCGCTAGCGGCGATCCTACAAGGGATGCATAGCCACATTCATATGCGCGGCGGCAAATATTGGATTCCTAATCCGACCGACGAGCTTGAGAATTTTGCTGATAAATGGGCGGACCACCCGGAGCGCGCGATCGCCTTCTTCAAATGGCTGGAAAAGGCCAAGGCTGAATTTGCCTTGGCAGCCCGTTCCAGCGACCGGAGGGTGATTACCGAGGAAATCAGCAAGGGCGTTGGCAATTCTCTTGCCGATCGCGCGGCGCGGCGCCGGCAGTCTTCGGGCAGCCCATCGCTTCTGAAAGCGGCATCCATAGCTCCGGCGACAGCCGGTCTATCGTTCCCAGATAAAAGTCGCGTGCCGACCGAACCGCAGGGATTTGGCAGCGAGCTATGATTTGGTGGCTCGACGATGTCGCGCGGGCACGGTCCGAGCGCGAGAATATAGCTGCGCTCGCCGAGCGTGTGAGTTGGCTCAGTGGCCTGCGTTGGCACCTGTCAGAAGGGGCGGCGCTCTCTGTTGATTTCGAGATCGAACACGCCGGTCAACACTATCCGCTTAAACTGACATATGCCGGGTTTCACCCGAACTCTCCGCCCAATGTCGTGCCCCGCGACGGGAGCCGCTTATCGAGTCATCAGTACGGCGCCGGCGGAAATCTCTGCTTAGAGTATCGCGCCGACAACTGGGAAACGTCCATCACCGGCGCGATGATGATCGAAAGCGCGCATCGGCTCATTGCCGGTGAACGCGAGGTCGATGCTCCTGAGTTGCCGTCGGCGCATTTTGTATCGCTTGGCCAAAGCCTCCGCGGAACCATCTTCCGGTTCTTGCTCACTCCTGGAACTGAGGAGAGCCTCAAGTCGCTGGATGCGGCTTTGTCCGCCGATATTGGTATTGCGGAAAAGCTCCATGCCGGCACGTTTGCCATAACTGTCACAGAGATTGCGGGCGCCGAATGCCATCGCGCTTGGCCCGCGGGCAACCGAGAGGTGAACAAGCGCGGGACGGCGATTCGGCTCCCTGATGGGATGGCTTTGCCTGCCGCAGAACAGGATGCGATCGCCCAACTGATGCGCGACCTGGGCTTGTCGGACAATGTCGAACAGGTCCTCGCTACCTCGGGCGAACTCGATCTGGTTGTCGTCGCGGGGAACGAAATTGCGCATTTCTACGCGTATGACGGAAGCGAACGACGGCTCTTCGGACGTTCTAAGACCATGAAGGTTAGTTCCTCAAAGCGGCTGCCTGAATCGTACGTGGGGCTTGCGGCGAAGAAGGTCGGGATCGTCGGCTGCGGATCGTTGGGATCCAAAGTGGGTGCCATGCTTACCAGGGCTGGTGTTCGAGAGTTCCTGCTGATCGATGACGACGTCCTGTTGTTTGACAACACGGTGCGAAACGAACTCGGCATCACAGCTGTAGGGGTTCATAAGGTCGATGCTCTCCGAGCTCGGATTATCGAGATCGCCGGTACAACCGAGGTCACCATTCGACGGGTAGCGTTGGGCGGTCAGGAGAGTGCCGATTCAACCGAATCGGTAATGTCGGCCTTGGGGACTTGCGACGTCATCGTCGACGCGACGGCCGACGCTCACTGCTTTAATTTCTGCTCCGCTGTCGCCAAGAACAGCCTGACGCCATTGGTCTGGGGGAAGGTTTATGGCGGCGGTATCGGCGGCCTGGTCGTGCGCGTCAGGCCAGGTTACGAACCGGAACCTCAACTCGCACGCAATCAAATTAGCGCATGGTGTGACGCTCAAGGAGTACCAGCACCAGTGGATGCTTCTGCGGAGCGCTACGCGACAATCGATGATGGTGGAGCGCCACTTGTCGCTGATGATGCTGAAGTCGCCATCATAGCAGGCCACATTGCTCGCTTCGTCACCGATGTGTTGACCCGTCCGGATGACAGCGCCTTTTCTGTGCCCGCCTACGCGATCGGCCTTCGCAAAGGCTGGATCTTCACGGAGCCCTTCGACACTCGGCCGATACGGCTGGTCGGCGTAGCTCCGTGGAAGGTTGAGCAGGATGCAGCAACGGCAGAAGAAAGTCTTGAAATGATACGAGAGCTCTTTCCGCAGGCGTTCAATGGCGACAATCAGCCTGCCGCGTGATCAACGAGCCCGATTTCGACGATGCCTGCGGCGTGCTGGAAATCGAGAGATTGGCGGGATCTTGATGGGCGAACAGATTGAAGCGGATCACTTCCGTATCGTCGACTTTTCCATCGACGAGACGAGTGGAACACCTGCGCATTTCGTCCGTAGCCCTGCGCATCATGTCGAGGCGCTCCAACGGTTTTACCA
Organism: Hyphomicrobiales bacterium; assembly: GCA_930633495.1. Classification (NCBI taxonomy): domain Bacteria; kingdom Pseudomonadati; phylum Pseudomonadota; class Alphaproteobacteria; order Hyphomicrobiales; species Hyphomicrobiales bacterium. The sequence goes on from CAKNFJ010000002.1 coordinate 383,635, forward strand.
GCAGACGGGATCGGACTTTGCGCGGTTCAACTATCTGGGGGAATGGCATTCCCACCCGAGCTTTCCCGTTCTCCCAAGCCGAGAAGATCGTGTGTCTATGCAGCGCTTGGTTGAGGGCGAGCGAGATATCGATTTCTCAGCCCTGCTGATTGTTCGGTTGCGATACCTATTCGTCCTCGAAGCCGGCGCATACATGTTTGCAAGAGGCGCCGAGCCTCGCGACGTCGCGCTGACGGCGTAGGGGCGAGCAGTTTTCTGGCCGCTTCACCGGCTCCGCAGCGCGTTTCGCAGTCGTGCGACGACGCTCTCCTATTTGGCGACGAGGCAGTTCAACGCTTTAAGAGAACCCCGGCCCGTTCGAGTGTAGCTAGCACCGACCGACTGTTTCCAGCAATCGCGTCGGGTTCTGCAGAAGCCAGGAAGCAGGCGTGAAGTGGCTGTACAGGGGCGTCGGCTCCGGGAAGGACGTTGAAGTATGCCCCCGCAATCTTGACCTATTGCTCGGTGTTCCCGTCGGCCGCTTTGACTCGAAGAGACGGCGATCCCAGATTCTGAGAAAGGATCGTTCTTTAAATCAAACAAATGTTCTTCTAAAATGCGCTGAAAATGCGAAAGACGTTCCTTTCCTGGTTCGTTTCAGGGACTAATGCCTCGGTCTTTGAGAGGACGCGAATTCGAAACGCGTCGGCCAGGGGCGGAGGCGTTACGCCCGATATCGATCGTGCGCCGTAAGCCGCGACGTGAGCGGCTCTGCATCTTCCCAGCAGTAAATGTCGGTCCGAAGATATCGGAGCTCCTGGTCCCAGAGCTCTTCATTGATCTCGATCCACCACGCTCGGGGCCGACCGTCGCTTCCGTCAGACCAGCGATATCCTCGGCCTTTGAGGTGGTCCTTCATGTCGAAGGGCGCGTTCTCGGCATAAATCCGGACACGGCTCTGCTGGCTGGACTGCAGGAGGGCAAAGAATGGCCGATCGCCATGATCTCCTACCGGCCTCGCCAGTACCTCCAACAGCGCGTGACAATCGTCCGTCGCTCGGTGCCCCTCATGAAACAAGCCCGATTGGCCGACGAGGTAGCCGAGCTTGTTCCCTTCGAAGCCGAAATCCGCCCACGGGATTTCTCTGACGGAACACGCCCAGGCCTTGGACGCGAAGGTCACCGATAGCTTCTCACAGAACGGTCGATCGAACGCGGCGTTGTGCGCAATGATCAGGTCTGCCGGCTCAACCAGCGCATCGAGCGCTGCGATATCGATATCGAGCCCGGCAACCATCTCGTCGGTTATGCCCGTCAGCCGCGTGATTTCCGCCGGGATAGGCTCCGATGGCTGACGCAGGCCGCTGTAGACGCCCACGACATCGCCAATCACGCCCTCATCATCGTAGGTGAAAGCGACTGCCCCGATTTCAATGATCTCGTCCTTGGAGTGGCTCAGACCAGTCGTCTCAGTGTCGATCAGAATCGCGAGATTTGGGAACGCGCTCTCTACCCGCGGAACGATGGGCCGCGGCACAAGTTTCCGGAGGATCCGAAAGCGGCCGCTCAGCTCCAAGCGTTGAGCTGCTTCCTCATCGTCCCAACCGGCCACTGCAGGTGCCGCAGCCGGACGCTTCCTCGGTGCCGGCCTTGGCGCCTCCCGGTAACCCGGCGCGTCGTCGAACAGGTCGATTTGAGCGGAGCTGGTCTTCATGTCGAAGTTGTGTATGCCCTGCAGGGTCGGCGCGCCATAACGATAAACGGCGACATCTACTTCATCGGCAGGGAGCGCGCGGTAAGCTTGTTTCCGTCGGGATCGCGAAGGTAGGCAACGAAGGCTCCGTTTGGGCGCTCGCTAGGTGGGCTCTCGATCGCCGTACCGCCATGCATGGTGCCGGCTTTATGCCAGGCGAGGACATGGTCACGGCTCTCAGCGGCGATGCCGATGGTTCCACCATTGGCCACCGTTGCCGGATTGCCATCGATCGGTTTCGTGATCATCAGCCGACCACCCTCGTGGGAATAGATAAGGCGCCCACGGGCGTCCGCCTCGCCGGGCGCGCCTCCCAGCGCCGCAAATGTGGCGTCGCAGAAGGTACGTGACCGTTCGAGATCGTTGCTACCGATCATGACGTGAGTGAACATGCTTGTCTCCGAAGGGCCCTGTGCAACCAACATTGGCGGCGCTTGGAGCCGACGCAGGGCGTGATTCTATCCCAAGTCGAGATTACGCGAATTTCCTTCGCCAGACGCTAGCCGAAGGGGAACGGAGCTGCAGGCACGCGGGGAGGGCGTTCCTCCCCGCAATTTGCTTTCCACGGCTTGCGGCGGCCGCGCACGCAATAGGAAAAGCCCGCCGCTGAGGAAAGCGGCGGGCCTCTGACTTGCGTCAGGACTTGGCGGTTCCGGCGATCGCCGGGAAACTGGCTTTGCTCTCCTGTCGGACTGCGGCCGGTACATCCGCGGGACGCATCCAACCGGAGAGCAGGCAGGTGCCGCATGGCACCGCGCGGATAACGAGATAAGCGCAGCTTTGGTTCCCGCAAGCCGTTAGGTCGCGATCAATTGTCTTAGGAGGAACGGCAGCGGGCCTGGGAGCGTTCAATCTGCGCGCAGACAGTTGATGGAGTCACCCATGGCAGACGCTCGCAGCCCGGCAGTCGAGAGCCTCCGTAAGGAGCAGAAGTCTCAAGCGAAGCAGGAGTGGGAGCTGACGCCCGATCAGAAGCTTGAAAGGGCGCTGAAGGACACGTTTCCGGCGAGCGATCCTGTGGCTGAACAGGTGCCGATTACACCGGGCGCCGCGGAGGAGAAGAAATGATCCGGGCAGCGTTCTTCAGTTTGGCCGGCGCCTGGATTGCCGGAAAAGTGGACAGGGGCGAAATCCCCGAGCGGCTTGCGGTCCCGCTGACGATGTTGGCGACGCGGCTTCCAACGCCGCTGATCCTGGCTGGAGCACTAGGCTACGGCTGGTATCGCATGAGCCAGGAGGCGCGGGCGATGAGGGCGCGGGATGTGACGCCGGAACGCCGCGCACGCCCAGCAGCTCGACCTGCAAAGTCTCCGCGGAGCCGAGTGCGAAAGGGTACGAAACGAGCGCAGAAACCCGCTGGTGAGGCCGCAGATGTTTAAGCTGTTCATGGAGATGTCCATGTTGGCGTTCGAGGCACAGCAGGCCATCTGGCTCAGGAGCATGAAGATCGCCGCCGGCGGCCGTGCTGCGAAGCGCGAGACCAACCTGATGGTGAAGGAGAAGGTCACGGCGGCCCAGACCGCCGTGTTGAAGGCGGCCACCGGGACGGGACCTGTTGGTATTGCTCGCGGCTATCGGCGCAAGGTGCGAGCGAACGTCCGCCGCTTGTCGAAATAGGCTTCCGAGGTGAACTGGGTCGCCGTTGCCGGTACGCTCGCGGCGTTGTGCTCCACGATTAGCTTCGTTCCCCAGGCCTGGCGGATCGTGAAGACGCGGGACACGGGAGCGATTTCCCCCGTGACCTACAGCTTCACGGTGACGGGGTTCGCTCTCTGGACGGCCTACGGCGTAGGGTTGGGGGAGTGGCCGCTGATCGTCACCAACAGCATATGCTTCGTGTTGTCGGCCTTCATCCTCATGATGACGCTGTTGCCCCGGCCGAGAAAAGACGCCGTGGCCGACACGATCGATCCCAGGTCTTGAGTGCCCAGAATCCGCGATTGGGCTGTGGTGCGCGACTCGTGGGTATCCGGTAGCGGGTGTCGTTACCTGCTACCTGTTACCATGGCGGGCGGCCTTCGATGTGATCGCGCTCGGTCGTCTCTTTGCAGCGGGCGTCAGGCGCAGCGGCATTCCGCGTGCCAGCTAATCCACTCGGGACCGCTGTGCCGGAACGCGGTCAGAGGGGGACCTTGCCGCGCGCATCCTGTTCTCGCGTGAGTTGCCTTGGCTCCGACTCATGGGGGACTGGTCATCCGAGATCGGTTTGCCTCTTCTACGGCGGCGGGGGAACGACGCCGCGTGGAGACAAGTGATGCCGACTGGAACTGTGAAGTGGTTCAATGAGACCAAGGGGTACGGGTTTATCCAGCCCGACGATGGAGGGCAGGACGTGTTCGTGCACATCAGCGCCGTTGGGCGTGCGGGGCTGCAGACGCTGATGGAGGGGCAGAAGATTTCATACGAGCTCGTGGCGGATCGTAGGTCCGGGAAGAGCTCGGCGGACAACCTCCGGGTTTCCTGACCGGGTGTGCGCGTCAGAAGAGCAGCCCGCGAGGCTGCTCTTTTGCTATGCGACCGCCTGCGTTGGCTTGAGGTGAAGGGGAGGCGGAGGTTCTGGACCAGCGATGATTTAGAAGCCGATTATCGACATTCCTGTGGTGGGAATTGTTATGATGGCATCGGGTGAACAGCCTGACGGGAACGTCATCATCGGACTGGAAACCGCTTGGAAAGCGGATGTTCGCCTGTCGCTGAACCCTCAGACACTTCGCCGATCTGGAGGCGCTTTTGGCGCGGTTGAGCGCAGAGCAGGCCAAGCATCGGCCCATCCATTGACGGCGATGGCTCCAACCTACGCCTGAACGCTTCCGTTCAGCGCCACAGCCAGGCTGGGATGATCACTCCGACAGCCATCGCTGCGACGATCAGCGTTCTCATCCAGACGGCTCGCAGTCGAGACGAAAAAAGCCAAGTGCTCTGCATCAGAACCCACACCACTGCACGAGATTGAGGTATCAAACCTGAAAAAGTTGCTGTGGGTCAACTCCGCTTCTTTGGGTTTTGGGGGGGGTGCGCGCCTTGAATCGTTGATTCAACCCTCTTAACTGGGCTCCTGAAGCTAAGTCCGTTTCGTTGATAGCGGCCCGCTATTTTCAGGAGATCTCAATGGCCGAAGAACAGCATGACCTGATTGCTCTGGTAGCCGATATCGTCTCGGCCTACGTGTCGAACAACAGTGTCCCTGCGGGCGAACTCCCAGCGCTGATCGCTACGACCCACGCTGCGATCACCGGTCTTGGTTCGGAGCCGGCGGCGCCCGTCGAGGAAAAGCCGACGCCGGCGATTTCGATCAAGAAGTCCATTACGCCGGAGTTCCTGATCTGCCTCGAGGACGGCAAGAAGTTCAAGTCGCTGAAGCGCCACCTGCGCACCGCCTACGACATGTCGCCCGAGGACTATCGGGCTCGTTGGGGCCTGCCGCCTGACTATCCGATGGTTGCACCTGCATATGCTGAGGCTCGCTCGACACTGGCCAAGAAGATGGGCTTGGGACAGCAGCGGCGGAAAACCCCTGCGCGCGGCAAGACAGCCAAAGCCAGCTGACACCAGAGAGGACGATTTTTATGACCAAGAACGAACTGATCGCCGCGATCGCCGAAGACGCCGGCAAGTCCAAGGCCGACGTGTCGGCTGTCCTGGCTTCGCTTGCGGGCGTTGTTTCGAAGACGCTGAAGTCCGGTGGCGACGTGACGCTCGGCGGCGTCGGCAAGCTTTCCTCGGCGAAGCGCGATGCCCGTCAGGCTCGCAATCCCTCCACCGGCGCCATGATCGACGTCCCCGCAAAGACGGTCGTGAAGTTCAAGGTCGCCAAGGACCTTGCAGACGCTGTGGCGTGAGAAGATCAGCTTGATCTCGGGGCGGCCCGAACTGCGACGGCCGCCCTTCTGCCCATTGCGAGTAACCCGGGTGAAGCGCTAGTCGGGCGCATCAGCAAGTTACGAAGCCATGCCGTTTTCGTCATTTACAGATCCGGTGGATGTCGCTCGCGCCCAGGCGGCGCTAGACGCCGTCTGGGAGCAAGTTCGCGACTCCGTTCCCGAAAAGGATTGGGAGCAGCAGCGGACGCGACTCGCCTATATCATCGCGAGCTTCGCGCTGATCGCTGTCGATGAAGAAGATCTGATCTCTCGGGGGCTTAAGCAATTCCGACAGGCTCGGTAGAGTGGAGCGATCTGCGGGTCGCCTAAGCGCTTCCGCTCGCGGAGCGGTTTTCACCCTCAAGCTCCGAGCTGTTTTTCATCGCGCCGTCGCCTCAGGAAAGAGCATCTCCTTTTTCCAGTCCGCAGGCGGGTTCTTCAGCCGGCCGACCTTGCCCATGAAGTCAGTGAAAGAGCCAAGATTGAGCACGTCGGTGGTGATGCGCGTGGTCTTATCGGTAAGAATTGCGACGAGCTCTTCCTTGGAGGACCGATCCTTGGTGAGGCGCAGATAGGCTTCCGCCGCCGCACCCTTGTCATTACTCACCATTTCCGTCGCCTCCTTCAGCGCTGCGAGGAAGGCACCGTAGAGCTTCGGATTGTCGTTGCGGAACTTCGCTGTGGTGGCAATGACGTTGAACGAGATCGGGCCGCCGAGGATGTCGTCGGAATTGAGGATCGCCCGGATATTGGGGTCCTTGAGCTGAATATTCGCGTAGGGAGGCGACGAGAAATTGGCGACGATTTCGGACTTGCCGCCGAGCATCATCGCCGTCGCGTCCGGGTGCGAAAGCGAGACGGTCAGCCCGTCGAGCTTTTCGTATTCTTTGTCACCCCATTCCTTGGCGGCGGCAATTTGAAGTGCCGTAGCCTGCCCGGAAACTTTAACTCCCGGGACAGCGATGCGCTGATCGGGCTTGAAATCGCGGATCGACTTGATCGCCGGATCGCGCACATTGAGGGTCCAGGCCATTGCATTGATCCCGGTGGCGACGCGGACATCGACATTGTTGCGTGTGCGCGACCAGATCGTGATGATGCCGGTCGGACCGAGGCTGGCGAAATCCAGGCTGCCCGAGATCAAGGCGTCGTTCATCACGTCGCTGGAGCGGAAGGTCGACCAGTCGACCGTGACGTCCGGGAGACCGGCCGCCTTTGCGTGCTTCTCAATCAGCTTCTGGTCTTCCATCAGCATTAACTGGATGTAGCCGAGCCCGTATTGCTTGGCGACGCGGAGCGTCTTGGCTTCCGCCAACGCCGCGCTTGCGGTCCCCAAGAGGGCCAGGGCCGCGGTGGCGGCCATGAGCAGTCGCTTCATCTTTGTCTCCTGTTCTTGGCCCCGGCTGTACCGTGCCGGCGGCGCGCTTCATCCCATGCGATGCGAGGCGTTCTTCGCCTTCTGTCTTTGGTGGCGACCTCACGGCTCGGCCAGGAGGTCGAGCACCGTGACCTCCTTCTCTGCGACCATGGATTTGGTCGAGACGTCGAAATGCTTGAAATGCGGGCTGGCGCAGTGCGCGTCGAAGGCTGCCCGGTCGGAATAGATTTCGTAGAGTAGGACCATGTCCTTTGCGCCATCCGGCTGCAGAACGTCGAAACGCTCACAGCCGGGCTCGTCGCGGCGCGAAGCTTCAGCGTTTTCGATCATCAGCGGGAGGAAAGCGGACATCCGGCCATCGGTGATGCGGAAACGGACGAGAATCGTGAACTTGGCCATGCATGTCCTTGTTGCGTGAGGCGTGACGCTCAGACGTCGGACGCCTTCCAGTAAAAGTCGCCGACCTCGGCGAGATGAGCGCGCATCGCGTCCTCCGCGGCTTGCGGGTCACGGGCGGCGACGGCGCGGTAGATGCGCTCATGCGCTGCGCAGGCGGCCTGCGCAGCGCCGCGCGCCTTGAGCGAGGTAGTGCGCTGTTCGGTCAGCCATTCGGTGAGGCCTGTATGCAGCGCGGTGAAAATCGGGTTCCGGGTGATCTCAGCCAGCACGAAATGGAAGGCCACATCGGTACGTTCGAAGCCGCGCGGTTGCTCCAGGGCCGCCTTGTTCGCGGCCAGGGCATCCGCCAGCCGCACGATATCCTCTGGCGTCGCGGTCTCCGCGGCGAGGCGGGCCACGCCGACCTCGAACATCGTGCGAGCTTGCTGGAAATGATGAGCGCCGTCAGGGCGTGCCAAAAGATAGCGCGCGACACCTGAGAGTTCTTCGACCATTGTGCCGGCGCTGGGTTGGGAGACACGAGCTCGCTCGCCACTGCTGATTGCGATCAGACCCATGCGCTGCAGCGCGAACAGCGCTTCTCGGATGGCTGTGCGGCCGACGCCATAGGCCTCCATGAGTTCGCGCTCGGCCGGCAGCTGATCGCCTGGCGCGTAATGTCCGTCGGCGATCGCGGCTTCCAGTCGCTCGACGATTTCCTCGTAGAGCTTGCGGCGCCGGATCGGCCGCTGGTGGGGAATGATTGCGCCGGAAACCATGTTGCTTTCCTTGACGGGAGTGGTCGGCCGTACTTGCCCGACTTCAGCTTCCGGGCAAGGCGTGGACGTTATCGAAGAACAGCTCTTTCCAATCCTTCGGAGCCTTCTTCAAGCGGCCGGTTTCAGCCATGAAGCTCGCCATCTTCAAGGTCTGATGAGGCGTGACCGTCATCTCGACCTCGGGGGCGGCGATCATCGCGTAGATCTCTTCCACGCCCTCCTTGGTGCCAGTCATGCGCTGGTAAGTGGCCGCGGCGGCGCGCTTGTCCTTGTTGATCTGCTCGACCGCCTCCTGGAGACCCAGGACGAAAGCCTGGTAGGCCTTCGGATTGCCCTCGCGAAAGCGCTTGGTCGTATAGACGGCGGTATTCGTGGCTGGGCCGCCCAGCACATCGTAGCTGCTCAGCACCTTATGAACGCGCTGGTCACGCTTCTGCTGGTGTTGGAAGGGTAAAGCGGAGAAATGCGCCGAGATCACACCGGAGCCCGAGAGCAGAGTCGAGGTTGCCTCCGGGTGGGGCAGGGAGACGGTGAGCGGATCCAGCTTGGCGTACTCTTTCGCGCCGAACTCCTTGGCCGCCGCCATTTGCAGCAGCAGCGCCTGGTTGGAGACTTTCACCGTGGTCACGGCGATCCGGTCCTGATCGGTGAAATCCCTGATGGATTTGACCTTTGGATTGGTGGTCAGCAGCTCCATCGGCATGTTGACGATGGCACCGGCTCCCCTCACCTCCATCGCCGTACCCTGGGTACGCGACCATAGTGTCAGGAGGGACGGTACACCGCCGCTACCGAAGTCGAGCCCACCCGAAACCAGCCCTTCCGTGATTGCGCCGGGGTTGCCGAGCTTCACCCAGGTCACTTTTAGATTCGGCAGCCCGAGCGCCTGGGCGTGCTTCTCGACGAGCTTCCCATCTTCCATGATCATCAGCGGCAGGCTGCTGAGTCCGTATTGCTGAGCCGCCTTGATTTCGTCGACCTCCGCGCGCACCGGCCCGCTCGTGAGCGAAACCAGCGCGGCCATGGCCGCAAAGCCGAGAATCCGTTTCACCATTCCTCTCCCTATTTCTCTGCGTCGCCCGCTGATCGGGCTTGATCAGTGCTGCATGCCCCAGCGCTGAACGGTGCGCTTCTCAATGGCGCGGAAGATCACCGACTCCACGAACAAGCCGATCAGGATGACGGCCAGCAGACCCGAGAAAACTCGCGCGGTATCGAGTTCGGAGCGCGCCTCGAAGATGTACCAACCAAGGCCGCCCGAGCGGGACGACACGCCAAAGACGAGCTCTGCGGCGATCAGGGTACGCCAGGCGAAGGCCCAGCCGATCTTGAGACCGGCAAGGATCGCCGGAAAACCGGCGGGGATCAGGATGTAGAGCACGTAGCGCAGGCCTTTGAGGCCATAGTTGCGCCCGCTCATGCGCAGCACCTCCGGGACGGCGCGGAAGCCGGTCAGCGTGTTCAGCGAGACTGCCCACAGCACGGAGTGCACGATCACGAAGATGAGCGAGCCGATACCCAGACCGAACCAGATCAGCGCCAGCGGCAGGAGCGCGATCGCAGGCAGCGGGTTGAACATCGCGGTGAGCGTGTTCAGTACGTCAGTGCCGAAGCGCGTCGAGACGGCGACGGTGGTGAGTACGGCCGCCAGGATGAGCCCCGTGCCGTAGCCGTAGATCAGCGAACGCATCGAGGTCGAGACGCGGTCGATCAGGACGCCACTGGAGAGATCACCGATGAAGGTGGTGACGGTCTCGCCGAACGAGGGGAACAGCAGCGGATTGCCGAGCCAGCGCGCGTAGAGCTCCCAGACCACGGCCAGCGCGATCAGGATCCCGACTTTGCGCACGCCGTCATTGTTAAGGATGCGCTCCGTGGCAGAGAGCGGTCGCGCAACCTCGCCGATGCCGCTAGCGTCAGCGGGCTCGATCTCGAATTCGGGGCGGTGTGCAAGCGGCGCGCTTTCATTGCGTCCCAAGGCGGCCATGCTCATGAGTGGGTCTCCTCGTCCTGCTGAACGGGCCGGCCGAGTTCGTGCTCGAACAAGAGACCGTGGATCTTCTCGGAGAGCGCGCCGAAGGCGGGCGTTCCCATCGCGCCGAATCCCAGTTGCGAGGCGTCGAGCTCGGCTCGCACACGGCCAGGATGCGGTGACAGTACGAGAATGCGGGAGCCGACGACGATCGCCTCCTCGATCGAGTGCGTCACGAACATCAGCGTGAAGCGCACCTGCTCCCAGAGTTGCAGCAGCTCCTCCTGCATCTTCCGGCGGGTCAGAGCGTCGAGTGCGGCGAAGGGCTCGTCCATGAGCAGGATGTCCGGCTCCATCGCCATCGCGCGGGCGATCGCAACGCGCATCTTCATGCCCCCCGAGAGCATATGCGGATAGACATCGCGGAACTTGGTGAGCTTGACCTTGTCGATAACCGACAAGGCACGCTCCATCGCGTCCTTGCTCTTGAATCGACCCGAGACGCGCATCGGAAAGAGCACGTTCTCAAGCACCGTCTTCCACGGCATGAGCTGCTCAAATTCCTGGAAAACCATCATGCGGTCTGGGCCCGGCCCGACGACCTCGCGGCCACGCAAGCGGATGTGACCTTCCTCCGGCGTCATGAAACCGCCGACTGCCTTAAGCATCGTCGATTTGCCGCAGCCGGATGGGCCGAGGATGACGTAGCGATCCTGCTCATGGACAGCGCAATCGATCCGATAGGTCGCCGTCACGAGATGCTGCGGCGTCTTGTACTGGAGCGTTAGTCCCTCGACCTCTAGCAGCTTGGGCATCACGACGCCCGCTGGGGCGACTGACGCTCCGCCGACTGAGTCGGGAGCACGGGCGTGAAGCGGTCGTGGGTGTGCGATGGCTGACAATGTCACGCCCTTCTCCCTGAATTGTTCCTCGGTTGCCGCATGCTCGCGAGGCGGCTGCGGCTCATTTGTTGGTCTACGTGTAGACCTGTCATACCAGATGTGTCAAACCCCGGGGCAAGGCATCCGGCTGGAGATGCCGTCGATGCGGGATAGGGACACCATGGATAGCGAGAAGACCGTGACCGTGACCGAGGCGGCACTGAAGGACTTTTGTCGGGCGATGTTTACCCAGGTCGGCGTTCCCGAGAATGAGGCCGTCCTGATCGTCGATAACCTCGTCGAGGCCGATCTGCGCAATGTCGCCTCGCACGGCGTCGTCCGCCTACCGATCTATGTTCAGCGCATTGAGGATGGTGGTTCGAACCCGGCACCACAGCCGAAGATCATTCGCCAGACGCGGACCACCGCTGTGCTCGACGGCGACAACGGCATGGGCCAGATCGTCGGGATCCGAGCCATGGAAATCGCGATCGAAAAGGCGAGCGATGGAGACTGTGCCTTCGTGGCCGTGCGCAACAGCAACCATTATGGAGCCGCGTCGCACTATGCCGAGATGGCAGCGAAAGCCGACATGATCGGGCTGAGCTTCACCATCGGCGGCATCAACCACATGACGCCCTGGGGCGGCGCCGAGGCCATCCTCGGTAACAATCCCTTCGCCTTTGCCTTCCCCACTCGGGACGGTTTCCCGGTCGTGCTCGACATGGCCTGCAGCGTCGCAGCGCGAGGAAAGATCATCGTGGCGGCCAAGGACGGCACACCGATCCCGGCCGATTGGGCAAGTGGACCGAACGGAGCGCCGACCACCGATCCCGTCGAGGCGCTGAAGGGCTTCGTGCTGCCGGTTGGCGGGCCGAAGGGTTATGCACTGACGCTTGGCATCGGCCTGCTCAGCACAATGCTTTCGGGGGCCTATTTCGGCTCCGAGGTGACGCACATGTACGAGCAGACCACGACGCCGCAGAATGTGGGGCATCTCTTCGGCGTGCTACCAGTCGCAGCCTTCGAGGACCTTGACCACTACTACGCCCGCATGTCGAAGGCGCTGAAGGATATTCAGGGGACGAAGAGGGCTCCCGGCATCGAGCGCATCTACTTGCCGGGCGAGCGGGAGTATCTCGCTTTGGTCGAACGCCGGCGAAATGGCATCCCGCTCAATGCCGCCGTGTTCGATGAGCTCAACGAGGTCGGCGCCAAATTCGGCCTGTCCTTGGCTAAGGCAGCCTGAGCGATCCATCGGATTTCGTAAGGGGACTTGCCAAGCCTGCTCCATGCTCCTACTAACGCATCGGTTAACGTATACGTTGTTGGATGCGCATGGATTTGAACCAGCCCCATACCGCTGCGACCGGCCGGGCTCCGCGCTCGACCGACACGGTCTATGCCCGGCTGAAGCAGCAGATCCTCGACAACCGCTATCCTCCTGGCGCTCAGATCCTCGAAGGCGAGATCGCGGCCGAACTCAATGCCTCGCGCACGCCGGTCCGCGAGGCGTTCGTGCGACTGCAGCAGGAAGGACTGCTCGAAATCGTGCCGCGTCATGGCGTACGTATCTCGGCGCTCTCGCCCAACGACATGCGCGAGATCTATGAGGTGCTCATGTCGCTGGAGCCGACGGCGGTCGAGCTGCTCGCGGCCCGGCAGCCGGATCGGGCGGAGCTCGAAAGCCTGATCGCCTCATGCGACGCCATGGAGGCGGCGCTCGCGGGCGAGCCAGATCTGCAGGCCTGGGCGGAAGCCGACGAGGCGTTCCATCTCAATCTCGCCCGGCTCTGCGGCAACAGGCGGCTGGCGGCGATGATCATGCAGGTCTGGGATCAGGCGCATCGCGCCCGGATGTTCACGCTCTCACTGCGCCCATTGCCGGTGGAATCCACGTCCGAGCACCGCGCCGTGCTCGAAGCCATTCTCACGAGTGACGTTGATCGCGCCCGCGAAATCTACCACGCCCACCGCAAGCGCGGCGGCCGTGAGCTCACCACCATCATCGAACGACACGGAATCCAGAGGCTATGACGTCAAACTCCTTCCATCTCGCGATGATGCCTGGCGAAGGCATCGGCATCGAAGTCATGGAGGCGGCGGAGGCCGTGCTCGGCGCGGTCGAAAAGCGCTTCGATCTCTCCTTCCGGCAGGAGCATATTCCGGGCGGCGCGCATCACTACAAGGACACCGGCGCGATATTGCCCAAGGACGGCCTGAAGCGTGCCGGCCAAGCCGACGCCATCCTGTTCGGCGCCATGGGCTGGCCGGACATCCGCTTTCCCGACGGAACCGAGATCGCGCCACAGCTCGATATCCGGATGGAGTTCGGCCTCTATGCCGGCGTGCGCCCCATCCGCGCCATTCCGGGTACCCCGCCAGTTCTCGCTCATGAGAGCTGGAAGGATATCGACCTCGTGATCGTGCGCGAGTCCACCGAGGGCATGTTCGCCTCTCGTGGCAAAGGCGAGATCATCGACGACAAGGAAGCGCGCGATACCCAGGTGATCACCCGCAAGGTGACCGAGCAACTGACCGAATTCTGCTGCGGGCTGGCTCGCCGGCGGCGCGAGACGCGGGGCACCCCAGGGCGCGTGACGCTCGTCGACAAGGCGAATGTGTTCCGCTCCTTCGCCTTCATGCGAAAGGTCTTTTACGAGACTGCGGCAAAGCACCCAGATATTGATGCGCGCCATCACTACATCGATGCGATGGCGCTCGACCTCGTCCGTCGGCCTTGGGACTTCGACGTTCTGCCGACGGAGAACCTGTTCGGCGATATCCTGTCGGATCTGGGAGCAGGACTGATCGGTGGCATGGGCTTCGCGCCCTCTGCAGATATTGGCGAGGTCAACGGCATGTTCCAGCCAAGCCATGGTACTGCCCCGGACATCGCCGGCAAGGGCATTGCCAATCCGACGGCTATGATCCTCTCCGCCGCAATGATGCTGGACTGGCTCGGCGAGCGCCACGACAGCACGGCAGCGCGGGACGCGGCACGTGCCATCGAGCTCAGCGTAGACCATGCCTTCGGCAAGTTGAACCTTCGCAGCTATGACATTGGCGGCCGTCACGGCACACGCGAGATCGGTGCGACCGTCGCCGAGTTGATCAGCACCGGAAAAGCCGACCCGCAATGACGCTGCGGGCCATCGCGGGCTGGGGCTGCTTCAGCCTGTTCCACTAGGAGGCCTAGAGCCGGAAGGTGTGAGTTCGGTCGGCGTCGCAGATTGCGACGCCGAGAAGCGCAACTCAGCGGCCGCGCTCTTCGATGATGCTGGGCGCCCTTACCCGGATCTTGCCGTGCCGCTGACGCGCGAACGGACTACGAGCATCGCTGTCGAGGCTGCTTTGGCCTCTCGGGCGTTGTCGCGCCACTTCTCGCAAATCGAGGCCATATCGGTCGATTATTGCTTCGGCTGCGTTTTCGCCTGTTCGAGGCTCGCACGCGCCAGCATGGCCTCAAGCTCGGCCAGCGCAGTCATTGGCAGAACGATCACGATGTCGGACTCAGCAGCAGTTTCGAATCGGAGTGCGGCATCGCCGCGCGCATCCGGGCTCACCACAAGGGTGGTGGGCTTAATAACCGGAACCTCGACAGCATGTTTCTCCGCCATAAGCTAAACTTACCAGAGCTGCCCTATCGCTCAAGCGCTACGCCTGCAGAGCTGTGGCCGCAAAATATGAGCCGCGGCCAGCAGCGGGGTGCTGGCGATCGTATCGGCAAGAAGCAAACGGAATGGACCATGCGCTCAGGGCCAGTGTCGGCGAGACGGAGGGCTTTGTGCAGGCAATCGCCGACGTGGTCGTTCTGACGAAGGAGGAGAGGAGCCCGGTCCTGGAGGCTCTGTGCGACGCGCCGCTGATCCCGGGCCGCCTAGGGCTTTATGGTCTCGAAGAGTACCTGTGGCGCCAGAAGCTCGCCCGCGAGGAACGCCAGCAGCAGGATCGTAGTCGAGCTACCAGCTGCGAGGGCCATCGGTCAGGTGCCTCGGGGCCCCGCTTCCCGGTGACGTAGCGAGGCATCGCCCCGGCATCCGGCCTCGCCCCTGCCGGCGCTGTGATATGACCGGGGTAGGGCCAAGTCGCGCCGCCTCGCTTCATCACCCTAGGTCTTGTTTGCTTGATGATTTGCATTATTTGTATTATACAGAAAATACAGATTTGGAGGTGGCTATGAAAGCGTTCACGTTTTCCGACCTGAGCCGGCGGTCTGGCGACGTACTGGATACAGCACTGGTCGAACCGGTTTCGCTTCAAAAAAGAGGTAAGACCAAGATCGTGATGCTGTCAGCTGAGCATTACGAGCAGCTGCAAAATCGAGCCCGGATCAATGCGCCACGGGCGTTTAGCCTTCGGACGGCTCCGGATGAGGATATCGAGAACCTGACGGCTGGATTCCAGCAAATCCTCGATGACGCAGAGCGCGGGTAACGCTGATGGAGCGCGGCGAGGTTTATCGCTTCAATTATCTGTGGAGTCATGAAGCCGAAAAGAACCGCGTCAGTGGCAGCAAGATCCGCCGCGTCTGTTTGGCGATGAAGGTCAACGAGTGGCTGTACCTGTTCCCGATCACGAGCTTGGAGCCTCAGCCCCAGGATGATGGGGAGGAGCGAATGTATCTTGAGATCCCGCCGATCGAGCGGCAGCGCGTTGGCTTGAACCAGGATCATCCGAGCTACCTGATCCTCGATGACTATAATCGAGTGCGCGAGGACGAGCTCTATGATTTCGAAAGCACGACACCAGAGGGGCAGTTCAGCGTGCTTTTCCTTCAGGAAATCGCACGCCGATTCCAGGTTGCGATCCAGGAAAAGCGCCCGATGCAAGGGCTCATCCGCAGGTAGACCAATCCATCTCCTCGGCGACGGAGGCCGCTCTGGGGTGGTTCGGAAGCGGGGTGATAGGGACGACGTGCCGCAAGGTGAGGTTCCCGGAGGTGGCGCTCTATGCCAGGTCGGACACTTATCTTGCGTTGGCAGCTGCCCTGATCGGCGGCTGTACGCGCGCAAAGACTTCGTCGTAAATCTCGATCTCTCCTGGCATCGCTAGAGTGGTCGCGAGTGCAAAAACGACCGCCTCATCGATAGGATTGCCCTGATCTGGCTCGCGCTGGACAATGATCGGGATCGTCATATCTGGGGTCACGGCAGGAGCGTTGGTGCCTTCCCAGCATCGGGAAACGATGGTTCCCCGATTGGTCTGATTTTCATCCGGCTGCCAGCCGTGTGTCGCCACCCCGAGCGCGCCGAGTCCGTCGGGCACGATTATCTTCAGGCGACATGTCCTATAGCTCCTCCGACCGGGCGCCACGGGCGTGAACCAGGCCAGCGTGGCTGACAGGCTTGTGCGGGCGCGCTTTCCCGCCGATGGTTATCGGGACGGGCAGCAGGATCGTGGCATTCTGATCGGGTCCCAGCCGGCCAGTGGCGAAGAAGGTGGCACGGTCGGCGGCGCAGGCCACCGCGTCAGTGCTATCGACGCATCCAAATCCCATGAAACTATGAGCAGCGTTTTTCGGCACCACTCCTGCCACTTGCCGTACAGCAGCTAGAATGGCGCCTGAATTTCGGCGGCCAGATAGGCTTGCAGGCGTAGGATTGCGTTCAGATCGCCGGCGGCGAGCAAGTCCAGGGGAGTTTGACCGAAGATGGCGTTTGGCCGGTTCATCCACCTGTAGCCGCGTCTCGGGTCGGTGAAGAGCGTGCGCAGCTGGACGTGAATGTGGAGCAAAAGCACAAACCGCAGCTTGAGGTCGTCGTTGAACCCAGCGGGTTCGGCGCGCTTCCAGGCTTCATAGGCCTGCGGGTCGAGGGCCAGGATGCGAGCGCCCATTTCGTCGTCGACCTTCCAGCGATCAAGGAGCTGGACGATCGCGCGGTTGAGCGCCGCGATCTCCTCGGGCGTCATACAAACAGCCTTCCGAGCTCTTCGCCCGTCAGTGCTCGCTTGCGTTCCAATGCGCCGGCGATGGCTTCGAGCTGGGGCATGTGGTCGGACAGGAGTTTGACGCAGCGCTCGTCGAGCTGGCGCAGCTCGGCTTCGATGAGGTCGCGGAACTGCGGATCACTGAGGGATCGCGCGGTATCGTGGGCGGGGGCGCGGTGAAGCAGGCTTGCTCCCAGACCGAACGATCCATGGATGCCGCAGGCGTAGGTGGTCGCGAGCGCGAGATCGACGTGGCAACCTGAGGAGCCGTCGCCAAGCATCAGGATCTCGGCGGCCCTGCCGGCGAGCATGATCACGATCTGATCCTCGAGGCGCTGTCGGGTGCCGATGGCGCCGACACCATCCGTCAGGATCCCGCCGCCCCTAGTGCCCATCGAGATCGTTGAGGCGTGATCGACCCGGCGCCCGAGTGCGAAAGCGGCAACCACGTGTCCGGCCTCATGGATTGCGATCCGGTGGAGTTCGTCTCCCTCGACGTCGTCCTTCAGGAATTGGGATGCGACGTCCTGGAAGGTGAGGGGGCGGTCGGCGCGGCGTGCCTCGGAGATCGCGGCCTTCGAGCGGAAAGCGACGTCCGCGCCGGTCGAGCCTTGGGCGATCTGAGCGAGGGAGACGAGCTCTGGCTCGGGGAGGCGTCCAGCCAGGTGGTGACGGAACACGCCGACGAGTTCATGGACGTCGGGCGGTTTGATCTCGAAGTGCAGTTCGAGGCGCCCTGACCGGGTCAAAGCGGCATCGAGATGACCAACCATATTGGTCGCGGCAACGACGATGACGCCATCGCGGGCGTCGTCGAGCAGCTTCAGCAAGTGCGTGACCAAGCTCGTCCAATAATCCCTGTGGCGGGCGTCCAGGGTGGCTCGATTGGGTATGGCGTCGATTTCGTCGATGAAGAGAACGCTGGGAGCCTGGTTCCGCGCGCTCCTGAACACCTGGTCCAGGCTCTTGATCACGCTGTTGAGGTAGCCATCGGTGCCGGCGAAGAGCTGTCCGAGTGATGTGGTGACGATCGGCACGCCGCATGTTCGTGCGAGTGCAGAGGCGAACAGCGTCTTACCGGTTCCGGGCGCGCCATGAAGGAGCGCGGCTGTGCTGAGCTCGGCCCAGGCGACGTCGCCGCGGCGATAGGCCTGGAGATCCTTGGCGAGGGTCAAGCCCCAGTCCTTGGCCGCTCCGTAGCCGGTGAGCTCTGAAAGAGACGGGCCGCCGAGATTGGCGAGCGGGGGGGTGCCGCCGCGGATCCCCTTATCGAGCATTTTCAAGCGGCCGACTGCTCGACCGGCATTTTCGTTAGGCCGCATTGCCGCGAACATTGCGCTGGCGTGGATTCGGGAGCCCAAATTCGGAGGGAGCTTGCCGACCCGCGCATTGCCGTAGAGGGCGCGAAGGGTGGCTACGAGCTGTGTGTTCGTCGGGAATGGGACGCGAATCCGATAGTCCGCCGATGCCAGGATCTCGGGCGAGAGCTGCGTCTCGATATCGGTCACGAGGGCAACCAGGGAGTGGCCGGCCTCGACGGAGGACCGCAGCAGATGGTTTTGGTCGTGCGACTTGCCCTGGGCGAGCTTCTCCTTCCGGGTGATGAATTCTGCCGGGCGGAACCAGCCCAGCGCGATCGGGCGGATGATCTCCAGCCAGTCCTCCGACGGTACTTCGATGATGGCGACGAGGCTGCGCTTGCGCTTCAGATCACGGGCCATCGCGCGCGGAATGGCGTCGGCGAGCATTCGCGTAGGCAGAAACAGGGTCGGGCGGATGCGATCCGGACCGTCATCGTCCTTGACAGGTAGATCGTCGAGCATGGGAACGGTGATGCTCATGTTCGTCTCGCTGGATTGAGGGGGGCAATGCGGCGTTCTCGCCGCATTGATGGCCGAGAGAGCGCCTTGGCTGTGCTGGGATGGTGCCGGTCAGGCGCGGATGACGTGGCGCAGCCTGCAGTCTCACTCGAAAGGTGAGGGACCGATTTTTGGTATCTTTATGGACTGGGGCTGGGGGGCTTTCACTGACGAGATCTGGTCGGCCTGATACCGTCCAGAGGGTTCTCGCCTGACGATGGTGTGCGAGTCGTGGGTAGCGGATATCGAGTAATGCTCTCCGTCACCTGCTACCAACCGGGCGCGCGCGTTGCAGGGCCGGGGAGAGTGAGAGGGGGTTGCAGCCAGGTGACGGAAGTGGCCGCGTTGCGAGGCTGGAGACGGACTTGGCTATTCAGGGAGAGGGGTTTGGAGGCGTCGAAATGTAGCACGCCGCTGGAGACGAGTTTGAGGGCGGCGTCGCAACTATCGAGGCTTAGCCCGCAGCGCCTCGCGCAGTCGAAGAGAGGAGCTTGGCCGGCTTCGGTCAGGAACTCGATGACGCGCTCCTGATCGCGTGGATCGACTTCTGCGTGAGAGCATTCCGCGATCTTCTGCGCGTTCGACCAATGAGGTTCCTGCAGGAGCGCATCGGTGGTGGTCCAGAAGAGCCAAGTGCTACGCTTCGCGAGGATACGATCCGCCTCGTCCCAAAGCGCCAGAAGCTTGTTCGAGAAGCTGCAGCCGGTCGGTGCGACCGCGACGACGAAAAGGCCGAGCTCGTGCCGCAGCAGATACGCAGCCCAACCATAAAATGCCCTGGCCTTGTTCCGAGACAGGATGGATTGGAAGTTGAAGCTTGCGAAGGAGAGGGTTCGAGGATCCGCTTCCATATGGACGATGAGCTCGAAGCTGCCTTCCCAGTGGTGGTCGAAGGACCCGGCAGCCTTTGTGGGGCGAAGCCTCATTCGAATGCTCCATTGTCCGCCGAGCGCGTGGCGTTGAACGGCGAGTCAAATCGTTCCAGCCGATAGAAGCGGGAGAGAGTTCGGGCCCATTTCCCTTCTGGATCCATGGCGAAGAGCTGCGAGGTCGTTATGATCTTGCTGCCGAGGCGCGGATGATTTTCTGCGTAACCGACCAGGCAGGGCAGGGGGATTGCGGAGAGGCGGAAGTCGCGAAGGACGATTGCACGATCAGTGTCGAGATTTGTTGGCCTGGTGCCGGCGGCGATATCCGAGAGATCGTCAACCAGGCGTTGGAGGACTGCAATTCTCTTCACGGCGACGGCGCGTGCATTCGGGTCTTCGAAGTTCATACGAGTTCTCCAGTTGCGGGGGCGGTCGGAAGGCGCGAACGCGGGCCGTGGCGCCTTGGGGCGGCCGCGGCAGCAGGAATGAACTCCACCAAAATGGTGCAATCCATGATCGGATGATGAATCGATGGAGGCGGAGCAAGGATTGAGCTCAACGCCTCATTAACCAACCTGCTTGCACTGTTTGTGGGAAGCGCTGATCGTACCGGTTTAGGACTGGCTGGCCGATTCACGCTGCTGCTCGACGCAACAGGACGTTAGATGGACGGAGCTGCCTTCAAACAGGCTTTGGCCGAGCTGGGGCACACTCAGTCTAGTTTTGCGCGGGATCATCGACTGCCCGTGCGAACGATACAAAACTGGGCCAGAAGCGGCCCTCCTGAGCACATGGCTCTCATGTTGAGCACCATGCTTCGCCAGCAGATCACGCCACCTGGCGCGATCGAGTTCGACACGGAGGACGCTGGTACCTCCGACGCAGCCCGCGCTCTGGACGTCACCCTTCGGTCTGTACTCCAGCGTGCTACTCGTGCTGGGTGGCCTCGGGAGGTCGCAGCCGCAGGAGCCATTACCTGGTTCGCGCGTCAGCTTGCGAATAAGCGTTAGTGCGAACCTGAGGCCACCATATCTCCAAGGTCCTTACCAGTTCGTTACCATCCCATATAGTGAGAGCGTCTTCCAACAGGTGAGACGGTGGGCACGCATTGCCTCCGACGAACGTCGTGCTCAACGCCCCTTGTGCGGTGCAGCAAATAGCCGATAAGGTCCGCCGGCCTCAGGCATCTCGCCCATCAGTTTCTGAAAGGAGAGCCTATGCTGGATCGGCACGATCGTGAGCGCCCGCTCGTTGATGAGCACGGCGCTGATGACCAGAAGCAGCCCTACCCGCCTCCGCAGCCCGAACCGGACGACGCACCGGAGCCCGTTTCGCCACGGGACTACCAGGAGGGCTTTTGGGGATAGTCGCTGGCTTGCCGCGGGGGGCGATGGTCCTCCGCGCCTGTCAGGGGCGTGCCCGTCGAAAAGCTCGCTTGCCAGCATCTGGGGGCGAGCATTCCGGAAACGAGATCGCCGCCTTCTGAGAATGCAATTGGACGTCCCGGCAGACGTCACTGAAGCTTCGCTCTTACAGAAAACCCGCCAGCCGCCGGATCGCGTGCCTTGCCGCCGCGATCAACGGAGAGTCACGTGGAAAAGGCGGGAGGAACGTAGGGAGGACGCTCGTTGGATCGCGAAGATATCCGCTGCCCATTCTCCATGCCCAAGCCATTGAGCCGGCGCGCCGTGCTCGGCGGGTTGGCGTCGCTGCCAATCTTATCAACCGGTGCACCCGCACAGAGGTCGTTTCCTGACCGACCTATCCGGCTGATCGTTCCCTATGGTGCCGGCTCCGCCACGGACGGGTTCACGCGCCAGCTGCTGGGAAGCAATCCTAGTCTGCAGGGTCAGCCGATCGTCATCGAAAATCGGGCAGGCGCCAACGCCATCATCGGGACTGAAGCGGCGTCGCGAAGCAATCCCGATGGCCACACCCTGTTCGTTGGAACGGATCAGACGCAATGCATCAATCCGGCGCTGTTCCAGAAGCTCCCCTACGATGCTGCCAAGGATTTCGTGCCGGTCGCGGGGCTTGCGCGCTTCCCGATGGTTCTGGTCGTCTCGCCTGAGCTGAAGGCGAACAGTGTCCAGGAGCTCGTCGCGTTGGCCAAGGCTCAACCCGGTGATCTGACCTATGCCTCCCCCGGCATCGGCACGACAGCTCACCTCATCGCGGAGATCTTCCAGCGGGATGCCGACATCAAGCTCCTGCACGTCCCATATTCGTCGAGCATGGGGAGCCTCTTCTCGGACCTGCTGACCAACAAGGTCTCGATGATGTTCTATCCCTATCCGCCGCTGAGGCCTCACGTTGAAGCACGCCGGTTGCGCGCCATCGCCACCGCTGCAATCGAGCGTCCTAAGTGGCTGCCCAATGTCCCCACGCTCAGGGAGTTGAGCTACCAGCGCTCCATCGGCATGGCGTGGAATGGCGTTTATGCTCCGGCCGGTACCGATAGTGACCGGGTCGCTCGGGTGTCAGATTTCTTCAAGCAAGCGATGGCCAACCCGCAACTCCAAGCGAGCCTTACCGTGGAGGGAGCGAATTTCGATTATCGCAATCCCGGCGAGTTCGGCACCTTCACGGTCTCGGAGCGCGAGCGCTATCGGGAGTTGGTGACGCTTTCGGGCGCGAAGGTGGAATGAGCTTTCAAAGGTCAGCTGCCCAATCCCCCCGGCAAAAAGGGGCCGATGGGATGCTGCCTCTCAAGAACGGTGACGTGTCGTGCTGAATGTCCCTGCGGACTTGGACGATGGCGTCTACCATCTCTACGCATTGCGCTATGCCACGTTGAGCAATCGCCTGGCCCAGGACAACTTCCTGCCGTCTCCAGCCGGCATGGCGCACAGCGGCGTAATGCCGATCAGCTACTATGTCTGGATCATCCACGGGCAAAAGCGAACGGTCATCGTGGATACCGGCTTCAGTCCGGAGACGGCCGCGAAGCACGGCCGCAACCTAGACTACGATCCGATTGATGCGTTGGGCCGGCTCGGAGTGGATTGCGACCAGCTGGAAGATGTGATCCTCACCCATCTTCACGTTGATCACGCGAGCAACCTGCATCGATTTGCGAAGGCTCGCTTTCACATCCAGGAAGCGGAGGTCCAGTTCGCCGCGGGGCCGTGCATGTGCGAACCCATGCTGCGGGCGGTTTACGACGTCGAAGACGTCGTAACACTGATAAGACGCCTCTACGAAGGCCGGGTGTCTTTTCAACGCGGTGATGGGGAGATTTTCCCCGGCATCTCAGTGGTCACGCTTCCGGGGCACACACTGGGCATCCAGGCGGTCCGCGTCATCACACCGCGTGGCCCGGTCGTTCTGGCGTCGGATGTGACGCACTTCTATGCCAATCTCCTCCTGGGACAGCCTTTCAAGGTGACGGTCGATGTCGCAGCCTCGCTCGCATCGTACTGGAAGCTGCGGCACCTGGCCGGGGACGTCCGCAACATCGTGCCCGGGCATGATCCGAAGGTCTACGACGTCTATCCTAAGAGGCGGGTGAGCGGCATCGAACTGGCTGTTCTCCATGAGCGGCCCGAAATCGGCTTGGAGGACGAGCTCATTCGGTAGCGAGAACCTTGGGGACGGCAGAGTTTCTTGTCGTGATCATCACAAGGACCGATACCTCATTTCAACGCGCCTTTTACCCATTCCTCCTTAGCTCTCGATTGGCTGAGGAGTTCGAACATGCCTACCAAGCGTGAGGTTTGGCTTGCTGCAGACCGTCTGCGGGAGAAGTCGGAGCCAGTTTCCGTTCGCAGCGTCCGAGCTGCTTTGCCCTATGGCGGCTCCTATCGCGATATCGGACCGCATCTTGCGGACTGGAAGGCAGAGCGAAGCTATACACGGGTGATCGAGTTCTCTGGCCTGCCGGATCACATCCAGACGCAGCTGGCGCGAGCGGGGACCACCCTTTGGCAGGCAGCCTTACAGGACGCCACAAAGTTTCTGAGCGCCGAAAGGGAGCAGGCGCGGGCGGTCGCCAAGGTCGATCAGGAGATGCGTGACGAAGCACTGGCCGCAGCCGACGTCCTTGAGGCGCGCGTTGGGCATCTCCGCGCCGAGATCGAGCGCCTGAAGTCCGAACTGGCAGCCGCCCACAACCAGTCCGCGGGGTACCTGGCGAAGCTTATGGAGCTCCGTGGCGATCCTGCGGATCCGGATGGTGTGCGACAAGCCGAACGGAGACGCTCCAGGGCATTCTGGAACGATCTGGTCATCCGCATTCGCGACATGCTCATAGAGCTTCCACCGGGAAATCCAGGAATGACCTTGGAGCAGTTGCTCGACTGGATGCCGGGTGACCTCCGAGATCGTGCCAATTTAGAAGGGGAGGTCCTAGACCGAAGCACCTTATCCAAACGGCTTTACGAGCGCGACCTGCGCCAAAAGCACGTGATCAAGGTCGAGGGGTACTATCGCGCGGCGCAGTGATCGCTGGCCAGGCCCCATTCAAGGGCCTCGGATCAATCGCGTCGAAGATCGGTGTCCCAAATTGTTATGGGCCGATTCACCGCGGCACGCTTTTCCTCCGGCGTGATATGCCTCTTGCCCCTTTCAAAAAGGTAGCTGCGAGAGAATTTGCCGTCTCTATGGACGACGACCATACTGCCGTCGCCAATGACGATATGGCTTATCAAAAGCGCTAGCTTGCGTCGAAGACCCGCAAGTGCCTGCTCGTCCTGCCCGGCCTTCTCTCGAATCTCCATCCACTGTTCAATGCTCTCGGTGGCACCCGAGATTTCTTCCGGTCGGCTGGCCTGCAACGCTCGCTCGCGGCGTTTCACCTCATCTTCGGCAGCATCGAGGGCAGCCTCTTCGCTCTGGATACGCACTGCAAGTCGAGTGGATCCCGTCGCCTGCGCGAGATTCATCAGATTGTCGAAACCTCGTTGCAGCTCGTCCCGATGAGCCCTGGCGCCTGCCAGGGCTTCAGAGAGATCGCTTTGTTGGGTGTTTGCCGCCTCGACCAAGCTCTGCCTTCGTACCCCTCCTAGGCCCCAAACGGCCTGTCTTTCAACCTGGAGGTAGCTGAAGGTCTTCCTTTGATCGCATCCCGCGCTCGCATGTGCGCGTCCGCATTTTAGCACCAGCTCGGACCCCTTGGAGCGCTTGTCGATCAAGACCATATTGCTCCCACAATTGCTGCAGCGGACGAGCCCCGTTAGCAAATTGCGGCGGGCTCCGGGCTTACCTTGGCCGAAGTGGCGGGACTTTATGGATGCCTGAGCGGCCCAGAAAGTGTCCTTGTCGATGGCCGCTGGAAAGTAATCCTCGATTGGAGCGGAGGCTTGGAGGTCGCTGCCTCCGGCCAATTTCCCGAGAGGTGTGAATTGGCCGTACGTCGCGGGATTGGAAAGGATCTTGCCGATATAACTCTCGTACCAAAAGTTTGGCTTCTTTTTCCCTGGTCCCCAGGTTGGGATTCGCGCCTTATTCAACCGTGTCTGGATGGCGCGCTTCCCCAGCCCCGCGATCGCATCCGCAAACATCGAGCGAACGATCGCCGCGCGGTCCTCGATCAGCTCGTACGTCCCATCTTTGGCGCTGCCGACCAGCCTCATCCAGCCCGGACAGCGGCCGGTCATTGCGAGTTTCTCGGTTTCGGCGAGCTCTCTTTTTCTCGCCCACGCCTTACCCACGCGGTCCGATTTGCGCGCGCTTTCCTCGTGTGAGCGCATTAGCTCCACGATGCTCACGATCAGGAGGGTCGGCCCCGCGCGTAGCGTCTCCCTCGAATAGATCTGCTTGTCGCTCAGGGTCACGACAATGATGCCGTTCCTCGTGAGGCTCAGAAACAGCTCAAGCGCGTCGATGACCTCCTCACGTGAAAGTCGGTCGAGGCTTTCAACAATCAGGTAAGATCCTGCAGCAACTTGGCCAGTTTCAACTGCCTTCAAGAACGCCCCCAGCGCGGCGCGCTCATTTCGGTGCATTCCGCGAAACGCCGAGACTCCCTCGTCCTTAAAGGACTCGTCCAGCTCCAAGCCGTGCTCTGCCGCGAAAGCGCGCGCACCTTCAATCTGCCGGCGAAGGCTGTGGCCAAGCTTCTGCTCGGGGGTGGAAAACCGGACGTAGGAATACGCGCGAGGCTTGTTATTCGAAGTCGCAGAATTTGAGCCACGCTTCTTGACCGATGGCATATGAGCGCCCGCCTTCTGCGGCCCCATCAGACTTCTCCCGCTTCCAATGAGACCATGTGGAACATGTTGAAATTCCGCGTTCCGTACGTCGTTCTCAGCAACTCACGCCTTCTCGTGCCGAGGTGTGACGCGCCGTACACCGGAGTGAACCAATCATGGCCGGGTTTACGGGGCGTTGCTCTTGCGACAATTATCACTACAACCTGTTGATGTTGAGGTTATTATTGTCAGACGAAGGGAGGCGTAGAAAGGTTGGGCTCAATACTGGAGTTTGCCAAACAAAATCAGATGCTTGGCGAGCCCAAAAGCGCGGACCTCGTGATTTAGCGGGTCTTCGCGCGGAAGGGCAATGGGCTTTTTGAAGGATCTCTCTTTCGATCCTTTACGACCATGCGTTCGCGCTGGAGTTTGAGAACGTCGAAACCCCAGAACGGGGGCTTGCGCTTCAGCCGCTGGCTCCCGGTCAAGAGCAACGATAACACTTGGAAATCAACGAGGTGGTCCGGCTGATTCCAAGGACCCGGTACCGGGGATGAGCGCGAATGGGCGAAGGAGTGGCTGCAAGGTCGTTCCAGTTTCTTCGGAACGGCAATGCCGTTCCTGATATTTTGGACTGGGACAAGGGCATCGAGACAGCGCGACAGGCGATCTCCGAAGCTCTGAACGCCAAGAATGTCGCGTTCTTGCTTGGCGCAGGTTGCTCCTCTCTGGTCAAAGACAACATCGAGGTCGGAATTCCGACGATGGCGCCATTGGCCAAGGAATTCTGCAACGCTGCCGCTGCGGTCCGTGCCGCCGAGGGTTCCGATGATCATCTCGGCGGTGATAGCGGGCAGGCAGCCGACATCCTCGATCCGAATGACGACCTACTCGGCGGGGCGGAGGAGGCGAGCGCGGAGCCACCGACATGGGCTCCGAATGCCGATGAACTCGCCGTGCTCGATAAGCTCGGAGTCGATTTGTCGGGCGACTACTCGCGCAACCTGGAGCGGTTGATGGAGGTGCTGTTTGCGCAGCGCTTCGTCCTTCGCCTTAGCACAGTCAAAAGTCACGCTGGCATACTCGTCCATTTGGAGGGTTTGATCCGCAAGGTCCAAGATTTCCTCTGGGAACGCGTTACGAAGGGTCGTTTCTCTGACGACGATACGTCTGTCACAGAGCTATACGAAAAGTTCTACCGCAAGCTCGTGCTGCGAGACCGCGCCCTGCCACGACCATGGGTGTTCACGACGAACTACGATCATTTCAATGAAGTCGCGATGGACCGCCTCGGCATTCCTTACGCGAATGGCTTCTCGGGGGTGGTCGAGCGGAGGTTCAATCCAGCAAGTTTTCGCTATGCCCTAGCCGAGCAATTGGATTTGGCCAGTCGGAAATGGAGTGCTGTCGACGCGTTCGTATATCTGGCCAAGCTGCACGGCTCTGTCTCGTGGACGGAGGACGATCACGGCCTCTTCCCGATCCGAGAGGTCTGGCCGCCTGGCGATGCGGGTCGAATGCTCATATACCCGACGCCTGCGAAGCAAAATTCTTCGCTCGGCTCTCCATATTCTGACCTGTTTCGCGAATTCCAGGGGCGGATAGTGCGTGAACAGAGCGTCCTGTTCACAGCCGGATATGCCTTCGCAGATGAGCACTTGAACAACATAATCTACCAAGCACTGACCATCCCGACGTTCCGCCTGGTCATCTTCGCAGCCCCCGATGCCGCCGGTGAGATCGCGAAACTGAGAGCGCTTCAGGACTCCCGGATTTGGATCATTGGGGGCGACGGTCCTGTCGAGAAAACATGGGCGCACTACTTCGACGTTATCGTCGAGCAGTTCATGCCGCAGCGGCCGGGAGATCGGATCGACGACGCGGTTCGCCGCGTCCTTTCTGATCTAGCGCCGACAAAGAAGGAACAGGCAGCATGAGCCACGACGACCGAAGGCGCGCCATTGGAAAGGTCGTATCGGTTGCTGCGGACCGGCTCGTGGTGGAGTTGCACGCCGGCACGGACAATTTCACCGTCGTTGGTTTCGATGACGTCCACTACGTCGCTCGTCTAGGCTCATTTTTGATGGTCCCCACATCCGGCGAATATGTGGTGGTAGAGGTGGTCGGTCTGCGCGATCGCGAGGCTGGAGTGCCTTCCGACCGGGGCGATTTCGATCGGGCAAGCTCAGCCAAGTACCTCGACGTGGTTCCAGTCGGCATGCTTCCGGTAAAGGGGGGCGCGTTCCGCTTCGGCGTGTCGACTTTTCCCTCTCTGTACGCTGATGCACTGTATGCGCTCGATGGCGAACTGGACCGGATATTTGATACGGATCGAGCGGTCGAACCCGTGCCGGCTGTAGCCGGTAAACCGCCTGTTCCGACGAATGCAGACAGGTATCGTGCGCTGCCAATCGGCAAGTCCGTTGTCTTCGAGAATTACGAGGTCAAAGTTAGGCTCAGTGAGTTCTTTGGAGGGCACGTGGCGGTCCTGGGAAATACCGGAAGCGGGAAGTCCTGCACGGTCGCATCCATCCTCCAGGCGCTTTTCCGGAAGCCAACGGAGCATCATGCACGCGGCGCCACATTCATCGTACTAGACGTCAATGGAGAGTATGGGGAGGCCTTAACTCCCCTGACAAAATCAGGGAAAATTGGAGTCAGGCGCGTCGTCCTGGACGGTTCCGAGACTGGCTTTCGGATGCCCCATTGGTTTCTGGACATGTCGGAGTGGGAGTTGCTTCTGCAAGCCAGCGAGCGGACCCAGCTGCCCGTGCTGCGAACAGCCTTAGGTTTGACAAGCCTGTTCCACGCCAAGTCGGCACACGCCCTCGCGCTTAGAGAGCATTTCATCGCAACTTGCATTGTCGAGTGCTTCAGGGGTGCTGATGGCGACTCCCCAGTTTCGAAATTTCAGAGGGTTGTTTCTCTGCTACAAAAGTATCCGACAGACGACCTTAATATGGGGCTGCTAAATCGGTTCAATCCCAACTTTCAATTCGGCAATTTTAGCTCTTCAAATGGCCAAACGCTGTTTCTGAACGAAGTGCGAAAGAAGATACGCGAGGACGTGCCGCTCCCCGCCTACGACCGAACGCCCTTCTCGTTTGATGAGCTCCACGAGTGCCTGGACTTCGCCATTCTCTACGAGGAAGCGCACGGAAACCGTCAGATCCGGTGACCTGAGACCCTGATTGTTGATTTCCGCCGAGAAGTGACCCGGGGTTTCCACTGAGAAGTGACCCGCCCAGATGGTGTTTGTGGTTCAGGTTGCGGTCAAGTTTTTGGCTTTCTCCCTGGCTGGCTTGTCGGGTTTCGCGGAGCTGTTCTTGAAGCGGAAGCTGTCGTTTCCGGTTTCGATGATGTGGCAGTGGTGCGTGAGCCGATCGAGCAAGGCGGTGGTCATCTTGGCATCGCCGAAGACGGTGGCCCATTCGGAGAAGCTGAGATTGGTGGTGATGACGACGCTGGTGCGCTCGTAGAGCTTGCTCAGCAAGTGGAAGAGCAAGGCACCACCCGACGCGCTGAAGGGCAGGTATCCGAGCTCATCGAGGATGACGAGATCGGCGTAAGCGAGCCTGGCGGCCATCTGTCCAGCCTTGCCCCGGGCCTTTTCCTGCTCGAGGGCATTGACGAGTTCGACCGTGGAGAAGAAGCGGACCCGCTTGTGATGGTGCTCGATGGCCTGGACGCCGAGAGCCGTGGCGACGTGGGTCTTGCCGGTGCCCGGCCCTCCCACCAGGACGACGTTGTCGGCGTCCTGGAGGAACTCGCAACAATGCAGTTGGCGAACGAGCGCCTCGTTGATCTCACTGCTGGCGAAGTCGAAGCCGTTGAGGTCGCGATAGGCCGGGAAGCGCGCGGCCTTGAGTTGGTAGGCCGTTGATCGGACCTCTCTTTCGGCCATCTCCGCCTTCAGGAGTTGCGAGAGGATCGGCACGGCGGCCTCGAAGGCCGGCGATCCCTGCTCCGTCAGTTCGCCGACGGCCTGGGCCATGCCGTGCATCTTGAGGCTACGCAGCATGATGGCGATGGCGCCGCTCGCAGGGTTATGACGCATGGCGCACGTCCTCGGCTTGGCGCAGGGCGTCATAGCGTTCGACATTGGCGCGCGGCTCGGTGGTCAACGCAAGGACCGAAGGGGTGTCGACCGTCGGCGTGGTCAACGGCGTGCCGTCGACCAGCCGGTGAAGGAGGTTGATGATGTGGGTCTTGGTCGGCACGCCGGCCTTCAGGGCCAGTTCGACCGCCGTCAGCACGATGTGTTCGTCATGCTGCAGGACCAGAGCCAGGATCTCGACCACCTCCCGCTCGCCACCCGGGCTCTTGAGCAGATGCTGCTGCAGGGATCGGAAGGCTGGCGGCATCTCGGCAAAGGGAGCACCGTTACGCAGAGCCCCGGGTTTGCGCTGGAGGACCGCCAGATAATGTCGCCAGTCGTAGACTGTCCGGCTGAGACGATCATGCGAGCGGGTGAAGACCCGGCGATGTTCGCAGATCACCTGTCCCTCAGCGACAATGAGGATGCGATCGGGATAGACGCGCAAGCTGACCGGGCGGTTCGCGAAGGACGCCGGCACGCTGTAACGATTGCGTTCCAGATGGACCAGGCAGGTTGGGGAGACGCGCTTGGCGTACTCGACGAAGCCATCGAAGGGGCGCGGCATCGCCATCAGGTGCCGGATCTCTTCAGTCCAGACATCGGCAACCGTTCCAGGTTGGGTGCCGTGCGCGGTCTGCGACCATAACTCCCGACACCGGGTCTCCAGCCAGTCGTTCAGTGCCTCCAGCGACGGGAAGTTCGGCAGAGGCTGCCAGAGTCGATGCCTGGCATCCTGGACGTTCTTCTCGATCTGCCCCTTCTCCCAGCCTGATGCCGGATTGCAGAACTCGGCTTCGAACAGGAAGTGGCTGACCATGGCCGAGAAGCGGATATTGACCTGGCGGTCCTTGCCGCGGCCGACCTTGTCTACGGCCGTTTTCATATTGTCGTAAATGCCCCGCCGCGGCACGCCGCCCAGCGCCCGGAAGGCGTGGTTATGGGCGTCGAACAGCATCTCATGGGTCTGCAGCGGGTAGGCTCGCAGTGTGAAGGCGCGGCTGTAGGACAGCTTCACATGCGCCACCTGCAGCTTGGTGCGCTCGCCAGCGATGATCGCCCAGTCCTCCGACCAGTCGAACTGGAACGCTTCACCCGGCACAAAGGCCAGGGGGACGAAGGTGCCACGGCCGCTGGTCTGCTGCTCGCGCAGGCGGGCTGCCTTCCAGTCCCGGGCAAAGGCCGCGACCCGATTGTAGGAGCCCTCATAACCGAGCAAAATCAGATCGGCATGCAACTGGCGGACCGTGCGCTTGTGCTTGCGCGACTTGCCGCCTTCGATCCGAAGCATCGCCGAGAGCTTGTCGGCATAGGGATCGAGTTTGCTCGGCCGGTCGGGAACATGAAACCGGGGCTCGACGCTATCCGCACGCAGATACTTGCGAACCGTATTCCGCGAGAGCCCCGTGCGCCGGGAAATCTCCCGGATCGAAAGATGATTCCGCCCATGCCAGCGGCGGATGACACTCAATAACTCCATGTCGATCACTCCGAGGTCCCCCGCATAGCCCGCGTGAGACGTGGTCAAAACATGGGTCAATTCTCGATGGAAAAATCCCCGCCTAACGGGTCAATTCTCGACGGAAATCAACACTTCTCAAAAGCAATCAGATCGTGATTCTCGACCTGAACGCCGTTGAGGACGAAGTAGTAGAGCTAGTCAGCGCAGTGGTTGCCCGGATGCTTTTCCGGCTGCTTCGGCAGGCCGAACCGCGCAATCGCTTCCCGATCCATCTTCTGCTGGAAGAGGCACATCGCTACATCGCGTCCACACCCTCCCGGTTCTCGATCGACGCTTCAAAAATATTCGAGCGCATTGCAAAGGAGGGGCGAAAATATGGCATGTTTGTTGTGTTGGCGTCTCAACGGCCAAACGAGCTTTCCAAAACCGTCCTTAGTCAATGCTCGAACTTTCTCGTTCACCGTATCCAGAATCCCGACGATCTATCCCAGATTCGCCAGATGACTCCCTTCATTTCGGATGCGGTCTTGAAGCGTTTGCCGTCGCTTCCGCGTCAGCACGCTTTGGTGTTCGGTACCGCTGTTAATTTGCCAACGACTTTCCGGGTGGGCGACGCCTCGCCTCGACCACGAAGTGATGACACGGCAGTGGCTGACCTGTGGTTCCACGAACAGGGAAGATTGGCCGAGATCCGCCTTGGAGCGCTTCACACTGGGATGCCATCTGCTTGATGATCGCTCCAGATCTCGGCGTAAGCAGATGACAAGGGGACTTCGCTCAGGTTTATACGGTAACCGCGGCCCTCAGCGGATTCTCGTGGCTCTCATAGATCATCGCCCAGGCGCAGGTGGTCGATCGAAATAGCTGAAGACCGCGGTACCAGCGTCGTCACGGGCTGAAAAAATCTTGCGGCCACCCGCGCCATTGACCTTGGCTATCCAGCCGATGCCTCTCGGAGCGAGTAGAACGCGCCGTCCTTTCCAAGCTCGCGACAGGGAGCCATTAAGCCCTTGCCGCCATCCCTTGGTCAGAAACGTCTTGAGCCTGGCGCGCCGCCGCTTGAGCGCCGCTTCGGCAGCACGTGGCTTCGCGTAGTCGGAGGTCAGATTTTCCGCGCACACGCATCCGACGTGAAGCTCTGTCGGAAAGTCTGGGTGGGTGACGGTGTGGATGTGCCGAATTTCCTCCTTTTCGCACATCTCGCAGATCATGCTGAGCGATCCGGAATCTTCGCATCCCACATAGTCCCAGCCCTTGTGAGGTACCCCGGGATCCCGCCATTTTCCTGTAGCCATTCGGACTCACCTCATTGGGAAGGAGCACGGCGCCAAAGATAAGGAGCGCATTACGGTGTCAGTAGATGACAGTAGCGCGTGACTGTCTACCAACGGCATCGACTGTGCTTGAACGCGTATTGAGAGATGGTGCGCCAGGGGCATTTCGCAATGGTGCGCAACGAGCGCCCTGCGACAACAACGGAACAGCCAACGTGCCTCTCAGATGGGGGGCGTGGATCCCATATTCATGAATCCGCGGTATGTCTTTATGCAGATTATGGCAGCTAATTGAATTGTCGGTTTCCGACTATCTCTCTGACGAACGGGCGCCAGCCCACGACCATTCGCCGGAGCGCGAGCTGTGAAATCACGAACCCTCGGAAAAGATGGCCTTGTTGTCTCAGCCATTGGCTATGGCTGCATGGGGCTGGATTTTGGTTATGCCAATAAAGTCACCAAGCAGGAAGGTGTGGCCCTCATCCGCCAAGCTGCGGACCGTGGTGTGACATTTTTCGACACCGCTGAGATCTACGGGCCATTTTCGAACGAGGAGATGGTCGGAGAGGCGCTTCGGCCGGTTCGAGGCCAAGTCGCGATAGCGACCAAGTTCGGCTTCCACATTGCCGACGGGAAGCAGGCTGGATTGAACAGCCGGCCCGAGCACATCAAGCAGGTCGCCGACGCCTCCTTGCAAAGGCTCGGGATCGAGGTCATCGACCTTTTTTATCAACATCGCGTCGATCCCAATGTGCCGATCGAAGACGTAGCGGGTGCTGTCAAAGATCTGATCGCCGCGGGAAAAGTCAGGTATTTCGGTCTGTCGGAGGCAGGCGCGCAGACGGTTCGACGCGCGCACGCTATCCAGCCGATCGCGGCGCTCCAGAACGAATACTCGCTGTGGACGCGCGGTGTCGAAACCAATGGCATTCTGCAGGCTTGCGAAGAGCTCGGGGTCGGACTTGTGCCTTACAGCCCGCTTGGCAAGGGCTTTCTCACCGGTGCGATGAGCAAGGAAACGAAGTTGGGCGAGGGGGATTTCCGCGCCAGTCTTCCCCGCTTCACGCCGGTTGCTATGGAAAAGAACCAGGCGTTGGTTGATTTGCTGACCGTCGTCGCCGCCGAGAAAGCTGCCACGGTTGCGCAAGTCGCCCTGGCATGGCTGCTCGCACAGCGGCCTTGGATCGTTCCCATCCCGGGAACCACGAAATTGCATCGCCTCGAGGAAAATCTGGGGGCTGCAGACGTTGAATTGAGCGATGCAGAGCTCGCCAGGATTGAGGAGGCTGCAGCTGCTATCGAGGTCGAGGGAGAGCGCTATCCCGCTCATCTCATGGCGATGACCGGCCTCTGAAAGCCGCAAGCGTGATTTCGCGATCGAGCCCCCGCGTGCGCGCCTCCGTAGCGATAACAGGTTCGCCTTGTTGGTACGCCCCAGCCCGCAAATAGGTGCGGGCAGCCACAGGAAATCCGATGTCCGAACAGTCTAGTTGCCAAGCCTTGGCAGAGGGGCGCCCCTCCGCGACAACGTCAATCACATCGGGAGCGGAACAGAAATCGGCCGCTCCTGCGCCAACGCGTCGCGTGCTGATAACCCTAAGCCTCCTCATGGGCTTTGGTGCCATCTCGACAGACCTCTATCTGCCGGCGATGCCGACGATTGGCCAGGCGCTCAAAGCCGATGCGGGGAGTATCGAACTAACGATCAGCGGGTTCCTGGTAGGCTTTAGTGTTGGCCAGCTGATTTGGGGGCCGATCAGCGACAAATATGGCCGCAGAGTGCCAATCGCGGCCGGCATCGCGCTATTCATCCTCGGCTCTGCGGGCTGTGCGATGGCGCAAAGCGCGAGTGCCATGATCGCTTGGCGGATCGTACAAGCTGTTGGGGCTTGTGCTGGAGTGGCGCTAGGCCGTGCAATGGTTCGCGACCTCTATGAGGGGGCGCGAGCAGCTCGGATGCTCTCGATTCTGATAACCGTCATGTCCATCGCGCCGCTGCTGGGTCCACTGCTCGGCGGGCAAATCCTCGCGACGGCGGGCTGGCGGGCAATCTTCTGGCTTCTTGTCGCGGTTGGCTTTGGGACGCTGGTTCTCGTCGCAACTCTCCCGGAAACCCTTCCGGAGCGAAATCGAAATCGCGACCTGCTTGTGCGGGCTCTCGTAAGATACGGCGAATTGCTCGGTCGACAGCGATTGCTTGGATATGCGGGGGTGGGTGCCTTCTTTTATGCGGGCGCGTTTGCCTTCATCGCAGGTTCGCCCTTCGCCTACATCACCTACCACCAAGTTCCGGCTTCGCTTTACGGTGCGCTGTTTGGGCTCGCAATCCTGGGCATTATGGCGCTGAACATGCTCAATGTGCGGTTGGTGACGCGGATTGGCTCGGATCGTTTGCTGAGACTAGGCGCGGCGATCGCCGCGGCCAGTGGCTTGGTTGTCGCTATCTCTTCACGAACGGACGCTGGCGGGCTTTGGGGGCTAGTTGTCCCGCTTTTCGTCTTTATCTCGCTCAACGGCCTCATCGTGGCGAACTCGATTACGGGCGCGATGGCGGATTTTCCTCAGCGCGCTGGAGCTGTCTCCGCGCTCGTGGGTGCAATCCACTATGGCAGCGGCATGATTGGCTCGGCCTTCGTCGGCTGGTTCGCGGATGGCACTCCATGGCCTATGGGCTTGGTCATCGCGATTTCCGGCGTCGGCTGTTTTGCCTGCACCTTGCTTGTCCGGGGCGCTGATAAGCGCACGTGACGAGCAGGGCTACGCCTTCCTCACCGCGTACTGGAGATGGACGACGCCCGATTGCAGAGCCTCGCAGGACTTGAGCGACAACTGCACTTTACCTGCGAGCCCGGCCGCACCCGACACAATGAAACTTTCGCGCCCGGCGCGACCGTCCAGTGCTGGAGCAATGAGAAGGCTGAGTTCGTCGACGAGCCCGGCCGCGAAAAACGACCCGTTGATCACCGCTCCCCCTTCCAGGAGAAGACGGCGGATGGAGAAGAGTTGGCCGAGACGCTCTAGCATCCGCGCCAAATCGATAGTGGCATCGTCGGAAACGAGGTAGGAGACCCCGTTTGCGACAAGCTCCGCCAAATGGCCGTCGGATACCTCTTGTCCCAGCAGGACGATCACCGGATCGCCTCCGATATTGTGGGGAAACATAAATCTCTGACTCTCTCTGCAGAGGTTTCCTAGAAATATCAATGGGCTTGATCTTTCAGTGCTAGGCTATCTCTGACTCGCGAAACGCACTTGTGCGACTCGTAGCTTCGTGCCTCGCAAAAGCTTGACTCATCGTCTTGAGGGCCCATCTCGGTCGTGTCCAAGGCTGGGTCGCCGACAAGGCGGACCTCGACCAAAGCTGAGATCGCCCTTCGACGACCCGGGCGTTTCGATCTGGCGGCCCCCATAGGGGACCGCCGTGAAGCTTGCACGCATTGCAGTAAAACCAGATCGGGACTGCTAGACACTCGCTGTAGCGACAACTTCAATCAGGACGCCTTTACCGAGATCATTGACCCCGATTGTAGCGCGGGTCGGCAGGCTATTCTGCGGAATAAGCTCCTTCCAAGCGCGATCCATCTCGGCCTTCTGACCCATGTCGGTGATGAACACGGTGGTCGAGATTAGCCGATCCATCGAACTGCCGGATTGCTCCAGGATCGCCTTGAGCTTCGCCAAAATTTGCGAGGTTTGCCCAAACATCGGTAGCGCCCTGTCGTCGGCGATGATGCCCCCGAGCGATAGTGACCCATTCGAAGCGACGGCCCTATGCATGATTGGTGTCGGCATTAACCGAGAGACTTCCATATTTGGCTCCTTGGAATGAAGCGCCCCGTTCCGATGGTTTGGGAGGCGCGCGAAAACGACGAGAATGCGCATTTGGACGCTCGTTAGTGAGATCCAAAGCGATCTGGCGAATAGGCGGCCAAGTCAGCATTCGCAGAAGCGCTCTCGGCAACCACCCGTTCGATTAGTCGTGCAGTGCGAGCGGCACCGGTCAGCCCCAGATGTCCATGGCCGAACGCGAGAGACATGTTCGAAAATCTGCGGCTCCGGCCAATCGCAGGAAGGGAGTCCGGGAAGCAGGGTCTGTGCCCCATCCAAAACCCGTCGACGCCCTCAGTAGAGGCGCCTGGCAAGACGTGCCGGAGGTCTTCCTTGAGCAAGTCGGCGCGAAATGCGTTGGGAGGCTTGGCTGTTCCACCGAATTCAACCGTGCCGCCAACTCGCAGCCCACCCTCCATCGGCGTGATGAAGACCTTCCGGTCGGCAGGGACCAGGCATCTATTCACGGTGATCCGGGGCTTCGGAAGCATTATATGGTAGCCTCGCTGACTTTCCAGCGGCAACCTGAGGCCGACGCGTCTGAGCAGCTGAGCGGACCAAGCGCCTGCGGCTATGCAGAACTCATCCCCGTGATAGGTCGACAGCGTGCCTCGCGCGCTGACAATCTTGCCATCCGAGGTGTCGAGCCGGACGATCTTATCTCGGATAATTTTTCCGCCGCCCCAAGACAGCTCCTCTGCCAACTTCTGGCAATACCGGTGCGGGTTTATGCAGTGAGCGAGCTCCGGCAGAAATATTCCCAGAGTGTAATTGGCGTCGACTGCCGGCTCTAACTCTCGAACATCGGCATGCTCGATCTTCTCGAAGCGCCCTCCTCTCCGGCGACGGAGCTCCCAGGACAAGCTGTCCTTGGCGAGCTGCTCTTCATTTCTGTAGAGATACAGGTGGCCACGGCGTTCAATCAGTTCCGGAGCGCCCAGTTCGTTGACTGTCGTTTGGTGGAGTTCAACCGCGTCCCAGTGAAGGTCATACAACGCCTTCGAAATGGCATCGACACGGTCAATCCGCGACGCGCTGAGAAATCTCAGAAACCATGGAAGAGCCTGGATCCAGTAAGTAGCTGGCAAGTGCAGCGCGCTTGTCCGATCCATCAGCATTTTGGGGACAGAGTGGGCAAGGCCCGGTAGTCCAAGTGGCACGACGCCACTCGATGCGATGGCACCAGCATTCCCGAAACTAGCCCCCATACCAGGCGGCTCGGGATCTATCACTGAGACAGCGCATCCCGCGCGCATCAGCCTCCAAGCAATGCTGAGCCCAACAATGCCTGCGCCGATGACGACGACATTTTTCTGACTTGTCATCTGTCACTCGCCGCGCAAATGCAGATGTTGAACGTGCTTTCGAAAGCCGTCGATTTCGGCAGCAACGCGCGCTTCGTCCCATCCCAGGATATCCGAGACGGCCTCCGCAGCGGTTCTTGCGACCTGCAGTCCCATCTGCTCTGTCCAACCAGCGGGGACACGGCGGAACAGCAAATCAGTCAGTGTCGCAGCATGCTCCTGAGCAGCAGCGTGGCGGATCTCGGCCACGCTAATCCGAGGCTCAGAATTGACCAGAGCGGGCGACACCCCGTCGTCTTTGAAGCGATTCGATGTGTAATCGATCGGCCGAGCCTCGCCAGATGGCTTAAGTACGCGCGCCACCGCTGCGCTTGCATCCGCTCCGGCGGACCGATGGCTCATCAGCGGCCCGCCGGTAAGAGCCATAACACCAGGCATTCCTTCAGCGCCGAGATCGTGCAGCTTTCGGATTCTCAGTCCTTTCGGGGCATTAGGCCCTGATGTCCAGGGTCGCACGCCAGCCCACGCGTACAGAACGTCCTCCCTCTTGAGGGGAATTTCCGGCAGCATGTGTCGAACTTCGTCAATGACCCAGGCAATCTCGCTCTCTGTCGGGTGGATGTCGTCCAAGTTCCCTTCGTAGGGAACTTCAGTGGGACCGACATAGTGATAGTCGTACCAGGGCAAGACGTACATGTGCTCATTGTGTCGGTTTTGCCATGTTACGCTTGCCCCTCGGCACTCGGGGGGCAACCTGAATGCTATATGGATGCCCTTAGTTCCGGTTATTTTGCGGGATACTTTTGACGGGCCTCGGCTGTTGACCTGGTCGATCCAGATCCCCGCCATGTTCATCACGATTCTCGCGTTGATATCGGTGCGGGTATTGTCGAATCTATCCTGGAGTACAACGTTCCAGAGCTGATCACCGACCTGTTTTAGGGCAACAGCTTCGGTGTAATTTCGGATCGTAGCCCCTAGCTTTTCTGCTCCCAGCGCAGCGTCAACGACTATGCGCTCGGGCCATCGAAACTGGAAATGATCGAACGTCGCGACGCTCGCGATTTTGTCCGAGTCGCGCAGCCACTTTAGGAGCGGCCGCCGCTTTGCCTCGTCCGGGGTTATCCTCTCGTAGCCGAGATCCACCCCCCCGGTTCCGAAGAGTCGGAGCAAATTCATCCCGGCGTCAAACTGCCAAGGCTTGTAGATGCTATCCTTATAGATCGGGAAGCAAAACTTCACCTTCTCCAAGAGTTCCGGGACCGTCTTGACCATCTGAGCTCGGCTCGAAAGCGCGAACCTGGCCATGCGACATCCCGAGAGAAAGCGGCGAGGCTTGAGGATGAAATCCCACGGTGAATGCCCACCCGCGAGATAGTGCATTCCGTTGCCGAGGAGGCGGCTCGATCGACTGCTCGATCCGGACGCAAAGTCTCCTTTCTCCACAAGAAGCACCTTGTACCCATCAGCTGCCAGATGCTGGGCCGTGCTAGCGCCGTTCGCTCCTCCACCAATAACGAGTACGTCGTAGCTTTGACCCTGAAGGGCGCTGAGAGGAACCCGAACAGCTTTTGCCTCTTCGCCGGCGAAGTTGGCCTCATGACTTTGAATCATGCTTTTCAATCCAAATGCAGTTTGAGGATCAGACGCCCGCGGCAATCCGCTTAGCTAAGGCTTCGTTTCGCGGCGCCGCTTCCTGCAGCCAATTCGCTCTCAATTCGGGAACCGACGAGACCAAGAGCTGCGTGTAGGGATGCTTGGGCCTATCCAGGATGACCGCCGTTTCTCCGGCTTCCACGATCTTGCCGCGGCGCATTACGATGGTTTGATCGGCGATGCCTGAGATCGCGGCTAAGTCGTGACTTACGAACAAGACAGCCAAACCAAGTTTGGCCTTGAGCTCTCGAATCAGATCCAAAACTGCCACCGACACGATAGTGTCTAAAGCCGAGGTGACTTCGTCGCAGATCAACACGTCTGGTTCCGCAGCCAGCGCACGCGCCAGATTGACTCGTTGTTTCTGGCCACCCGACAGTTGCCTCGGGTAGCGCGCTGCTATTTCGGGGGGCAGTTGCACCAATGCCAGCAACTGCTCGATCCGCTTTTCTCGCTGAGCTGCAGGCAGGCGGAAAAAATGCTCCAGCACACGTTCCAGCGTTCGGGCAATGGTGTGCTTCGGATTGAGCGCTGTGTCTGCCATTTGGAAGACCATCTGCACTCGCCGAAGCTGGTCCTTCGTCCGACCGCCTAGGGACGCGCTAAGCTCAACGTCATGCAACCGGACGCTGCCTACCGAGCGTGGCAACAGACCCGCAATTGCTTGCGCAAGGCTCGTTTTTCCGGAGCCAGATTCCCCGACCACAGCCAAGACCTCGCCGCGGGCCAAGTTGAAACTGGCGTTTTCGACAGCCAGCACGCTAGGCTTTCCCGCACGGGTTCGCCCGCCGTAGCCCGCTGAGAGGTCTTGGACTGATAGTACCGTTTTTCGATCTTGCTCTTGGCTGATGTCCAGCCGCTTCTGATCGATCTTTCGAAATGCGGCGATTAGCTCTCGTGTGTAAGCTTCTTTTGGCGAGTGCAGCAGTTCGTTGGTGGGGCCGCTTTCGACGATCCTGCCATTTCGCAGCACAACCACTCGATCCGCCATCTGCGCTACAACGGGTAGATCGTGGCTGATAAAAAGTGCGCTCGTTCCCTGAGCACTGACCGCCGACTTCATAGCCATCAGGACTTCGACCTGAGTCGTGACATCCAACGCGCTCGTTGGTTCATCGAGTACAAGTAGCGCCGGAGCGTCCAACATCCCCATAGCGAGCATAAATCGCTGCAGCTGCCCGCCAGAAACCTCGTGGGGATATCTGCTGCCAATCTGGTTTGGCTGAGGAAGGCGGACCGTCGCATAGAGGGAGATAGCGCGGTCGAGCGCTTCGCTGGCACTCCGTGTGCCATGGGCAATTGAAGGCTCAATGACCTGGCTATTCAGCTTAATCGCCGGATTGAATGAAGCCGCCGCGCTCTGCGCAACGTATGCAACGCGACGTCCCCGCAACGATTGAAGTTCGCGCGGCGGCAGGGCGAGCAGATTGCTCCCCTCAAGTTCGATATCGCCCCCCACGTAAGTCAATCCAGGCCGGAACAGCCCAAGGCAGCTTAGTCCGATCGTCGACTTCCCCGAACCCGACTCTCCGATCAACGCCACGACCTCCCCCTTGGCGACGTCCAGCGAGATATTGTCAACGATGGCGTGGCCGCCACCTTCCGATCGAATGGTGAGATTCCTGATGCTAAGAACGAGCTGCTTCATTGCTTGCGTCCGTTCTCGCCAGCCAGAGAGAGCGTATCGACGAGGTAGTTGAGGCTGATCGTCACGCTCGCGATCGCCAGAGCCGGCCAAATTGCGGCCAGTGAGCCGGATGAAAGCCCTGAGATATTGTCGTGAGCTAGGGTTCCCCAGTCAGCTTTAGGGGGCTGAACGCCCAAGCCAAGGAAGCCGAGACTGCTGATGAAAAGGATCGCAAAGCTGACCCGGAGCGCGAAATCAACGGCGAGAGGCGAAAGGATGTTTGGGAGGATTTCTCGCATCATGATGTGGAGCTTCCCTTCGCCTCTGGCTGTGGCGGCCCGCACGTAGTCAAGGCCAACGACATCACGGGCTAACGCTCTTGCGATGCGGAAGACGCCTCCGGAGTAAACGGTGCCAGTCATCACAATCAGCACCGTCAGAGAGGGCCCAAGTACCGCGACGACAACCAAGCCAACGATGATTTTCGGGACGGAGAGTATGATATCAACCAGCCGGCTGCTGACCGTGTCGATCCAACCTCCGTTCACAGCTGCACACAGGGCGAGGCTTACGCCGACAAGATGCGAGAGAGCCGCGGCCGCTACGCTCATGCCGATGGTGAGTTGAGTTCCCGCGAGCAACCGAGAAGCCACATCTCGGCCCATGTGATCCGTTCCAAGTGCCGCTCCCACGGCGTCGGCGAAGGCGTCATCGGATATGAAGTCGGTGGGATCGTGGGGGAGGACGAAGCCGCCAGCGAGCGAGATCACTAACCAGAAGAGCAGAATGCTTGCGCTGATTACGATTCCGGGACGCCGCAGGCTTTGGATAAAATAATTCATAGATTTGCCTGAGATTATCTGAGATTTCCGCGCTGTCGCACAAGATTGGCGACAACTTTAGGCTCTCACTGTTTTTCTCAATCTGGGGTTTGCGCTTGCAGCCGATAGGTCCGCGATAAATATCAGCAGGATATAGACAGCTGAGAAGATCATCGCGCAGGCTTGGATGACTGGCATGTCGCGGCCGTTCACAGCGTCGATCATCAGCCTTGCCAAACCCGGGTAAGCGAAGACCGTCTCGACGACGACCACGCCGCTGACCAGATACGCGACGTTAAGCGCAATGACGTTGGCCAACGGCCCAGCCATGTTTGGGCCCACGTGGAACGCGATCTTCCTCCATGCCGACAGGCCCTTCAAATCGGCCATTTCGATGAACGGCTGCGTCAAAATGTTTGCGATTGTCGACTTCGTCATCCGGGCAATTTGCGCCGTGATGTGGAGAACGAGCGTGAGGATAGGCAGCACCAACGCAACCGCCAGCGCCTTCAGGGATAGCCCTGGAGTCACGTATGAGACTGCTGGAAGCCACTTCAGGCTCACCGCAAAAACGGCTACGGCAACCGTTGCTACAAGGAATTCTGGTACCGCCGCGAAAGCCATGACCACAGCCGACGTGATGCGCTCGAAGAGAGTGCCCGCGTAAAGAGCCATTGAGATGCCGAGAAGCACGGCGATCGGAACGGCGATTAAGGCGGTGAAGCCGGCTAGCGTGGCCGTGTTCTTCAACCGCTCCTCGAGGAGATCCGCGACGGGGCCACGCGTCGTCATCGACTTACCAAAGTCGCCGTGAGCAATGCCATTTAGCCAGCGGCCATAGCGCTCAATTGGCGTCCCCGTGATCCCTAGTTCTTTGCGAAGCTGCTCGGTGCTCTCTTTTGTGGCGTATTGGCCGAGCTGGAGATCAGCGACATCGCCGGGGAGGATTTCGGTCGCCGAGAAAATGACCGCCGAGAGGACAGCCAAGGTTGCAAGGGCTGCGAAAAGACGCAGCCCGATCAATTTAATCATGCCGTTCTCCCGACCCCTGCGCTACTCGCTCAGCCAAGCGTTGTTCGCGAAATCGTGTCCATTCAGAGGGCCGATCGGCAGCGCTGTCAGTCCGTTGACCTTGTTAGAGAGGCCATCCACGTAGCTGATGAAAGACGGGATCGTCATTGCTGCGGATTCGTAGATCAGGGTCTGGATGCGACCATACATCCCCTTCCGAGCATCGTGATCGGCTGTGGCGCTCGCCTGGTCGATCAGCTTGTCAACCTCGGGGCTTGCAAACCTTGGTCGGTTCCAGGCCGCTCCGGACCTCCAGCTGAGGTTGAGGTTCATCCCCTCGGTCGGGCGCGGGTGCATCGAGTTTGCGCTGACCGGCCGGAAGCCAGAGACGTTGTTGTAGAAGCTGTCGGATGGATTTCGCCGCACATCTAGATTTAGGCCGATGCGGCTCGCTTCCCGTTGAAGCAGTTGGGCGATGTCGATGCTGAAGGGAGAAGCCTCGCTCACATGAACTTCAACGGGGGTCGTGCCTACCCCCGATTTTGCGAAGTGGAACTTGGCCTTATCGCGATCGAGGGCTCGCTGTGGCAGCTCAGCATTGTAAAAAGGCGTGCCCGGCATGAATGGATGATCGTTGGCAATCACACCGCGCCCCTTGAGGATAGTCTCAAGAAACCGCTTGCGGTCGATCAAGTGCGCCATCGCCAGTCGGAATTCGAGATTGGCGGAGGGCTCCAAATCCATCCGGTAGACGATTCCCGTCACGCGGCGGGTGTGCGTCACCAACGTCTTTGCGACCGAGGAATTCTGGACATGATCAATCGGGGGGCCACGCAACTCGTTCACCACGTGAACGTCACCAGAAAGCAAGGCGTTTACCCGTGCCTCGGGGTCCAGAATCGTGAAGAGCTCAAATCCGTCCAGATATGGAAGATTGGGTCGCCAATAGTCGTCAAATCGCGTTCCTGACGTGCGAAGCCCTGGCTTGAATTCCTTAACGCGAAAGGGACCAGTTCCATTCGGCTGCGCGAAATCCGTTGTGCCGTCGCGGATAATTGAGAAGTGGTAGGTTCCCACGACTAGGGGAAAGTCCACGTCGGGTGTCACAAGCTCGATGATGATCGAGTTTGGTCCATCCACCTTGACGTCGGCGATGTTCGCGACGAGCTGCTTGGCCGCGGACGCCAAAGTTTTGTGCCGAAGGATTGAGAAGCGGACGTCTTCGGCAACGAGC
The DNA here is from genome assembly GCA_930633495.1 of Hyphomicrobiales bacterium. Taxonomy (NCBI): domain Bacteria; kingdom Pseudomonadati; phylum Pseudomonadota; class Alphaproteobacteria; order Hyphomicrobiales; species Hyphomicrobiales bacterium. The sequence continues at coordinate 427,718 of CAKNFJ010000002.1, forward strand.
TTAGACCCGTCGTGGAACGTAACGCCCGACCTTAGCTTGAACTGCCAGCGCTTCAGCGAGTCATCCATAGGAGCGAATGCCTCTGCAATCTCGGGCGTAGCGCGACCGTCGCCGTCGATCCATGTCAGTGTATTGTAGAAGGACCGGGCCCGCATATAATCGCCCGCTTGTACGAACTTGGCGGGATCGCAGGTGTCGTTGGTGCTTTGGGTATATGTGGCGACCCTAAGCGTCCCACCGCGTCGCGGTGCGCTCTGCGCGGCTACCGGCAATATTGGGAGGGCGGCCCCTGCAAGCAGCCCTAAGAGCACGCTTCTGCGCTGCGGGAAGCTCTGAGCGTATGCGTCGGAAATCTTGCCTTCCATTGACATTTTAGGATGCTCCCCTGATCGCGGCGTGACGGGACGCCGGCCTGATTTCAGAACTGCCCTCTATTCATCGCCCCATCAATCGCCGTGTCCGGGATTTTCAAAAGGCGTGAAATTAATTGAAGGAGACGTTCGCATACAGTGAAAAATGTGTCAAGCAGGGTTGATCGCAATTTTCAGCGCGCCTATTCGTCGTTTCAAACTGGCTATGGGAGGCCTCTTTTGGCCAAAATGTCGGCAGACAACACACTGGGATCGCTGGCCGCTGAGCTGGCCGTGGATGAGCCTGATGCTGCAAATTCGGAGGATTCGGCGCACGATCTTCGAATGGGAGCGGTTGTGCGAGCTTTTCGAGGAGCACGCGGGTGGCCCATTGCCGAACTAGCTTCACGAACGGGGTTGTCCGTAGGGATGATCAGCCAGATTGAACGCGGCCTCTCCACACCTTCACTGAGGTCGCTGCGGCTTTTGTCAGCCGCGCTCGAAGCGCCCATCGCTCATTTCTTCGATCCACCCACGACGACAGCTGCGCCCGTATCGCCCCATATCGTTAGGGTAGAGGATCGGCAAAGCCTTCAGCTGAACAAGACGGGCGTCGTCAAAATGTCTCTGGTCCCTCCAGGAGGGGAGACGGTCGAAATGTGGGAGTTCCGTATCGCCCCGAATGGATCTTCGGGCGGCGACCTGCTGAATCAGGAGGGAGAGAAAGCGGGCGTCGTATTAGCTGGTCGGATCAACCTTTGGATCGATAATACACCCACCGTTTTGAAGATTGGCGACAGCTTCCGATTTTCGAGCCTGCTCCAACACAAACTCGAAAACCCATTCAAGGATGAAGCTCGGATAATTTGGGTTGTGACACCGCCCATCCGTCGCGCCTAGTGTCGCCGCTCGAATCGCTGCGCGAAAGCGCGCCACTTCCGATATTCAGCTTGGACTAGTCGCGCTATAGCGGAGAGCTAGCTTCGTGCTGAGCAGCCGACTGCGGACAAGACTGGGCGGCAACAATGACGGCAAAGTCTCGCTCGATTGCGGCTTGAACGCCGGATGGTATAGCCTCGTGGGGACAACGGGTCGGTTCGATGCTGATTGAAATCCCTCGCGCGGCTTCCAATCCTCAACTCCCGCAGATCACGGCTGAGGAGGCTTCCGCTAGCGGCTCGGGGAGTCATCGAGCTGTTTTCAAAATGGAACCTCGGCGATGCTAAAGCGCGAGAAATTCTCGGCGGTATCTCGCCAAGAACTCATGCCCGCTGGAAATCAGGACATCATCCCCGGATCACCAGGGATCTCGCGACGCGCCTATCCCTGCTGATGGGGATCCACAAGGCACTGCGCATTCTATTCAGCGACGCTCAACGCGCCTACGACTGGGTGAGCAAGCCGAATGAACATTTCAACGGCCGCTCGCCTGCCGAGATGATGGCGGAGGGCAGCATTTTCGCGCTCGCGAGGATGCGATCATATCTCGACGCAGAGCGCGGAGCGTGGTGAGCGGCGCGAGGGAGCGTCGGTTGGACGGTCCCCGGTTTCGTGGACAAAGCCGAGCCTCAAGCCGAAGCGCGTTCGAACGCCTCGGGACTGATGCCGCCGAGATGGCTGTGGCGGCGGGTTCGGTTGTAGAACGTCTCGATATAGTCGAAGATATCGGCGCGCGCCAAGGCGCGGGTCTTGTAGATGCGTTTTGGATGCGCTCCTTTTTCAGGCTGCTGAAGAAGGATTCGGCGACCGCATTGTCCCAGCAGTTGCCGCGCCTGCTCATGCTGGTTTCGAGCGAATGGGCGGCGCAGAACCGCTTGAAGTCGTCGCTACCATATTGGCTACCCTGGTCGGAATGCACCAGGACGCGTCCGTCGGGTTTGCGGCGCCGGACGGCCATGAGGAGGGCATCCAGCGCCAGTTCGCGGCTCAGCGTCGGCTTCATGGACCAGCCCACCACCTTGCGGGCGTACAGGTCCAGCACCACGGCAAGGTACAGCCAGCCCTGCCATGTCCGGATGTAGGTGATGTCGGTGACCCAGACCTTGTTGGGCGCGTCGACGGTGAAAGCTTGCTGCAAGCGATTGGGCGCGAGGAGGGATGGGCGGCCGGCAAGCGTCCGAGGCTTCCTGTAGCCGCGGACGGCCCGGATCTTGTGGCGCCGCATGAGCCGCTCGACACGATGCAGGCCGCAGGTCTCGCCCACTTCCCGCAGGTCGCCGAACACCCGGCGAGCCCCGTAAATCTCATGACTGCCCGCATGGGAGTGCCGGATGAGCTCCAGCAATCGGGCATCCTCGATGTCGCGATCCGATACCGGGGCATGAAGCCAGGCATAAAACCCGGCCCTGGCAACCCGCAGGACACGGCACATCAGCGTGACGGAATAGTCATGCCGGTGCTCATTCATGAAGCGGTACTTCACTCGGGTTACCTGGCAAAGTACCGCGCGGCTTTTTTAGCAGATCTCGCTCCTCCTCGACCCGACGCATCTCAGCCCGCAAGCGAAGAATCTCGCTCCTGGCCTCCAGCAACTCCTTCGACTGCTGCTCGGATCGGTCGGGTGAAACGGCCTTCACCCATTTATACAGACTATGCGCGGACACTCCCAGACGGGCTGCGACATCAGGGACGGAGTAGCCCCGCTCGACGACTTGCCTGACCGCCTCTTCCTTGAACTCCGGTGCAAATCTCTGCGAACTCATGACCAACCTCCTATGCTCAAAGGATAGGTCGGCGGTGTCTAACGAGCCGGGGGCAGTCCAAGGATAGGTCGGCGGTGTCTAAGGGACCGGGCGCAATCCACCTGGGGTCTCATGTCGTCTCCTTGTTCGGGTGCACCCGAGCACTCACAGACTTGGTACTTTACCCGGCATTCCAGAAGTGGATTACGTGATAAGAGACGCACATGCTCATATTCGGGGATCATGAATGAGGCGCGAGGATCTTCTCGACCTGAACGCGTTTCTCATGGTTGCCGAAGAGCAGAGCTTTACCAAAGCGGCGGCACGTCTCGGCACCTCGCAGTCCTCATTGAGCCACACCGTTAGGCGCCTGGAGAGCCGGTTGGGTGTTCGCCTGTTGACCAGGACAACGCGTAGCGTCGCGGCGACTGATGCTGGCCTCAAGCTGCTGGAATCCCTGCAGCCCGCCTTCGAGAGCATTGGATCAGGCCTCAGTTCGATCCGAGAGCTGAGGGATAGGCCTGCGGGGCTGATCCGCATCACGGCGGCAGAGCATGCCGCTACGACCGTCCTCTGGCCGGCCCTCGAAAAGCTGTTACCCAGCTACCCCGACATACAGGTCGAAATCAGCATCGATTCTGGGATGCGCGATATAGTCAGAGATCGCTTCGACGCCGGTGTGAGGCTTGGCGAAGCTGTTGCGAACGGCATGATCGCCGCGAGGATCGGCCCCGACATCCGAATGATTGTCGTGGGCGCTCCAGCGTATTTCGAGAAGCACCCGGTCCCCCAAACCCCGCACGATCTGCCTGCCCATCAATGCATAAATTTGCGGATGCAGACCCTGGGCGGCCTCTATGCCTGGGAGCTCGAAAAGGACGGTCGAGAACTAAAAGTGCGGGTCGACGGTCAGCTGGCGTTCAACAACGTCGGCATGATTGTTCGCGCCGCGAAGGCCGGCTTCGGCCTCGGGTTCGTGATGGAAGATCGCGTCGCGGATGAAATTCGCGCGGGCACTTTGGTAAGCGTTCTGGATGACTGGTGTCCGCCGTTTTCCGGCTATCACCTCTATTATCCGAGCCGCCGGCAGCCATCTGCCGCTTTCTCGCTCTTGGTCGATGCGCTCCGCTATCGGGGTTAGCGGGCACATGCGATTTATGAACCCGGTTTATAAGTCCAATAAGGAAAGACTGGGTAATCTTGGGCACGGTTCGCATCTAGCGTGGCATCCTAAACTGGAAGGCCGCTGTCTGCCCTGAGCTGCCAGGTCTTCGCGCGCGATGGCACGTGGAGGTGTGCGGAGGGCGGCCGCATAGGAGCATATGGCTCGATGAAGATTGCCGCCTTAGCGGCCAGCTTGCTGGCTGCGCCGATGCTATTGATCGAACCGGTCTGCGCGCAGGACGCTGCAACCGGCGAGCGACTTTTCCGCCAACGTTGTGCTTCTTGCCACACGGTGCAGCCCGGCCAGAACCGGATCGGGCCGCATCTGTCCGGCATCGTCGGCCGCAAGCCCGGCAGCGTCGAAGGTGTCCGCTACTCCAAGGGCTTGAGCGCAATCGAACCCAACTGGGACGCTGCCAGCCTCGACGCCTATCTCGCCAATCCGCGCGGCGTCGCCCCCGGCACGACCATGTCCGTCAGCGTTCCGAACGCGGCCGATCGCGGCAGCATCGTCGCGTATCTCCAGGGCCTGACCGCAGCCAACTGACCGCAACCGATCAATTTCACGGAGGGGAGCGAATGCCAAAGCTCAACGTCAACGGGAAGGTCGTCGATGTCGATGTCGAGGACGACACGCCGCTACTCTGGGTCATCCGCGACCATATCGGCCTGACCGGCACGAAATATGGCTGCGGAGTCGCCCAATGCGGTGCCTGCACCGTTCACATCGACGGGGTAGCGACCCGTTCATGCGCCTTGCCGCTCAGCGCGGTAACCGAGGACCAGAAGATCGTCACGATCGAGGGACTGGGCGCGGAGCGACCGCATCCGGTTCAGCAGGTCTGGGCCGAGCTCGACGTCGCGCAGTGCGGCTTCTGCCAGGTCGGCATGATCATGGCGACTGCGTCGCTGCTCGCGCAGAATCCCAAGCCGAGCGACGATGAGATTCGGGCCGAGATCACCAACATCTGCCGCTGCGGCACCTACGGGCGCGTTCTGGCGGGCGTGAAGCTCGCCTCCGAGCGCATGGCGTTGAACAAGGGTTGAGGGAGGCGAAGATGGGTTCCGAACTGCACCCCACCGCTGCCGCCCGGGCAGAACGCCCGTCGCGCCGCGGCTTCCTCGCTGGCGCGGGCGCCGTCGCGGGCGCTTTCAGCTTTGGCTTTTCCTTTCCGATGCCGGATAAAGCTCTGGCACAGTCCGCCGCTGCACAGGATGTCAACGGCTGGGTGGTAATCCAGCCGGACGACACCGTCATCATTCGCATCGCCCGCATCGAAATGGGGCAGGGTTCCCTCACCGGCCTCGCCCAGCTCGTTGCGGAGGAGTTGGAATGCGACTGGGACAAGGTGCGCTTCGAGCTGGTGAAGCCGGGCGAGAACCGGCGGCGCCAGAACCTGTGGCGCGATCAGTCGACGGGCGGCTCGCGGGCAATCCGCGGTTCGCAGGAGTACGTGCGGATGGGCGGCGCAGCCGCACGCACCATGCTGGTCCAGGCTGCAGCCCAAGGATGGGGTGTCAGCCCAGACCAGTGCAGCGTCGCCAAGGGCGTCATCACTCACAAGGCGAGTAACAGGTCGACGACTTTCGGCGCGGTGGCTCAGCGGGCGGCTACTTTGGCGCCGCCGAATGAGGTCAAACTCAAGGATCCGAAGGACTGGACCATCGCCGGCAAGCCGGTGAAGCGGATCGATACGCTCGACAAGCTCGACGGCTCGCTCGTCTACGGTATCGATCTCAAGATGGACGGCATGCTGGTGGCCGTGCCGAAAGCGTCCCCCGTCCATGGCGGCAAGCTCAAGAGCTTCGACGCCAAGGCGGTGCAGGGCATGCGCGGCGTCAAGCATGTGCTGCGCGTCGACGAGGAGACGGTTGCGGTGGTCGCCGATACCTTCTGGCGCGCCAAGACCGCGCTGGAGGCTCTCCCGATCGAGTGGGACGAGGGTCCGAACGCTGCCGTCACCAGCGAGACGATCGCGGCCAAGCTGCGCGAGGGGCTGAGCGCGGAGACCAACTTCGTCGGCAACCGGACCGGTGACGCCAAGGCCGCGTTGGCCAAGGCGGCACGCGTGATCGAGGCCGATTACAGCTATCCCTATCAGAACCATGCGCCGATGGAGGTGCTTTCGGCGACGGTGCGCTGGACGCCGGAGCGTTGCGAGATGTGGGGCCCGACCCAAGTCCCCGCGGCGGCGCTAACGACCTTGTCGACTGCCGCGGGCGTGCCGATCGAGGGGTGCGAAATTCACCCGATGCGCATCGGCGGGAGCTTCGGCCGCCGATTGCAGACCGACTACATCAAAATGGCGACGCTGATCGCCAAGCAAATCCCGAACACGCCGGTCAAGATGATGTGGACCCGGGAGGAGGATATGGCGCAAGGCCGCTTCCACCCGGTGACGCAGTGTCGGCTGCGCGCTGCGCTCGATACCGACGGCAATGTCGAGGCGCTGCATGTCCGCATCTCCGGGCAGTCGATCGCGGCCTATGCCATCCCGAACCTTATGACGGCCAATGGCGACCCGTTGGTCTTCCAGGGGCTCATCCCTGGCGGCGCCGAGATGGCGATCGGCTACACCATCCCCAACGTGCTGGTCGATCATGCGATGCATAATCCGCATGTGCGTCCCGGCGCCTGGCGTGGCGTCAACCTCAACCAGAACGCGCTCTATCTGGAGTGCTTCATGGATGAGCTTGCCCATGCGGTCGGGGCCGATCCGCTCGCTTTCCGCCGCAAGCTCATGGCCAAGCATCCCAAGCATCTCGCGGTGCTGGAAGCTGCGGCGAAGGGGATCGGCTGGGAGACGAGCAAACCGGCGCAGGGCGTGCATCGCGGCCTCGCGCAAGTTATGGGCTTCGGCAGCTACGTCGCTGCGGCCGCCGAGGTTTCGGTGACGGGCGGCAAGCTCAAGATCCATCGCATCGTGGCCGCTACCGATTGCGGCCATGTCCTGAACCCGCAGCAGGTCGATGCCCAGATCTCGGGCTCTTTCGTCTATGGGCTCTCGGCCATGCTCTATGGCGAGTGCACCGTGAAGGACGGCCGGATCGAGCAGGAGAACTTCGACACCTACAACGTCATGCGGCTCGACGAGATGCCGAAGGTCGAAGTGATCACAGTTCCCTCGGGTGGCTTCTGGGGCGGCGTCGGCGAACCGACAATCGCGGTAGCGGCGCCGGCGGTGCTAAACGCGGTCTTCGCGGCGACCGGGAAGCGTGTCCGCAATATGCCGCTGAAGAATATCGACTTGGGTAGCACCTAACGCCTGCAGACGATGGAGCGCCTCTCAAGCGGGCGCTCCATTTTTGCTTCCTCACGCCGCGTCCGGCATCCGCGTGAGCATTTTGTCCAGCGTGATCGGGTAGTCGCGGATACGAACGCCGGTGGCGTTGTAGATCGCATTCGCGACGGCAGCGCCGACACCGCAGATGCCGAGCTCGCCGACGCCCTTGGCCTTCATCGGCGAGGACATCGGATCAGTCTCGTCGAGGAAGACGACCTCCTGATGTGGGATGTCGGCATGGACCGGCACCTCGTAGCCAGCGAGGTCGTGATTGACGAAGAAGCCGCGGCGCTTGTCGACGGCAAGCTCCTCCATCAGTGCGGCACCGGCACCCATCGTCATTGCGCCGATCACCTGGCTGCGCGCTGTCTTTGGATTCAGGATCCGGCCGGCGGCACAGACCGCCAGCATCCGCCTGATCCGGGTCTCTGCTGTCGCCGCATCGACTGCCACCTCGACAAAGTGTGCGCCGAAGGTCGACTGTTGGTGCGTCTTATCGAGGTCGCCATATTCCATCTGATCCTCGCCAGTCAGCGTTCCGTCCTCGGCGGCCTTCGCCAACGGCACGGTGCGATTGCCCGAACGCACTTCGCCGCCAGCGAAGACCGCTTCGGTGGAATTGATGCCTAGCTTCTGCGCGATCGCCTCGCGCAGCTTCACGCAGGCCGCATAGACGCCGGCCGTCGAACTGTTGCCGCCCCATTGGCCGCCCGAGCCTGCGGAAACAGGAAACCGTGAATCACCCAGCTTCACCACGACCTTGTCCAGCTCGACACCAAGCATCTCGGCCGCGGTCTGGCCGATGATCGTGTAGCTGCCGGTGCCGATATCCGTCATATCGGTCTCGACCGTGACGATGCCGTCCGCTCCAAGCCGTACTCGCGCCCCGGATTTCATGACCAGGTTGTTGCGGAACGCGGCGGCGACACCTAGCCCCACCAACCAGCGGCCATCGCGGGTTTGCCCGGGTTTCGGCGAGCGTCGATCCCACCCGAAACGCTGCGATCCGACCTTGAAGCACTCGTCAAGGCGCCGCATCGAGAACGGCCGCTGTGGCTTCTCCGGGTCGACTTGCGTGTCGTTGATCAAGCGGAATGCGATCGGGTCCATGCCGAGTTTCTCGGCCATCTCGTCCATGGCCATTTCGAGTGCCATGAGACCCGGCGCCTCACCGGGCGCGCGCATCGCGTTACCCTCAGCCAGATCCAGTGCAGCCAGACGCATCGCGGTCATTCGGTTCGGGCCGGCGTAGAGCAGTCTGGTCTGCTGGACGGCAACTTCGGGGCCGCCTCCTTCAAGATCCCCCGACCAGCTCTCATGGCCGATCGCAGTGATCTTGCCGTCCTTGGTCGCTCCGATCCGAATGCGCTGGATCGTCGCCGGCCGGTGCGTCGTATTGTTCATCATCAGCGGCCGTTGAAGCGCAATCTTGACGGGGCGCCTCACCAATCGTGCTCCGAGCGCCGCCAGGAGCACATCGGAACGCAGGAACAGCTTTCCGCCGAACCCGCCGCCGATGAAGGGCGATACGACGCGGATGTTCTCCTTGGGAATGTCGAGCGTCGCCGCCATGTCCGCGACAGCCCAGGCGACCATCTGGTTCGACGTCCACAATGTGAGCTTGTCGCCTTCCCATGCCGCAAGGGTGGCATGGGGCTCCATCATCGCGTGGCTTTCGTCCGGCGTGCTGTAGGTCTCGTCGAGCTTGACCGGGGCCTCGGCGAAGGCGCCGGGAAAATCACCGACCCGCGTATCAGCCAGGCTGGGATCATCGCCCTCGGGTTCGGTGGCGCCGCTCCGGGCTGCATCGAGATCGAACCTTCCCGCGGTCTGGGCGTACTCCACCCGGATCAGGCTCGCAGCAGCACGCGCCTGCTCGAAGGTCTCGGCAATCACGACCGCAATCGCCTGATGATAGTGCTCGATTTCAGGGCCACCGAGCAGCCGAGCGGTGTTCCTCTTCCCTTTCCCGAGCTTGCCCGCTTCCTTGGCAGTGACTACCGCAAGGACACCGGAAGCCTTTCGGGCGGGCTCTGCATCGAGAGACGAAATCCGCCCCTTCGCGATGCCCGAACCGAGGACGTAGCCATAGGCCTGGTTCGCGACGACATCATGCTGCTCGTAGGCGTAACGCGCGCCGCCCGTGACCTTCAGCGGGCCGTCGATGCGATCGCGCGGATGACCGACAACCTTCAGCTTGTCGATCGGGTTGGTGGAAGCGGGTTTGTCGAATTTCATGGCTCAAGCCCTCGCTTCGGCCAGCACCGCTGCGAGCGTCCGCTCGACCAGCGGCAGCTTGAATGCATTCTCCTTGGTGGCCTTGGCGCCATCAAGCAGCGCCGCGGCCGCGGGCTTGGCGCCACGCGGCAGCTCTGCCTCCGCCGCCTCCACCCGCCATGGCTTAGGTGCAACGCCTCCGAGCGCCACGCGGCCGGACCCGTCGCGTTGCACGATCGCTGCCACGGAGACCAACGCGAATGCATAGGAGGCCCTGTCGCGGACCTTGCGATAGATCTGGGTGCCGCCGACTGGTTTCGGCAAAGTGACCGCTGTGATCAGCTCGCCCTTCTCCAACGCGGTTTCGAGATGAGGAGTGTCGCCGGGCAGCCGATGCAGATCTGCAATCGCGATGGTCCTTGTCGACCCATTCGGTTTGACCGTCTCAACCTGTGCGTCGAGCACCCGCATCGCGACCGCCATGTCGGAAGGGTGGGTAGCGATGCAGGCGTCGCTGACGCCAATCACACCAAGTTGGCGAGTAAAGCCGCCCAAGGCGGAGCACCCGCTTCCGGGCTGACGCTTATTGCAGGGTTGGGCAGGGTCATAGAAGTAGGGGCAGCGTGTCCGCTGGAGGAGGTTTCCGGCGGTCGTGGCCCGATTTCTCAACTGGCCAGAGGCTCCGGCGAGCAGCGCGCGGGACAGAACGCCATAGTCGCGACGTACCCGCTCGTCAGCAGCCAGGACGGTGTTGCGAACGAGAGCGCCGATGCGCAGCCCACCCTCCGCCGTCGGCTCGATCGTATCGAGCTTCAGCGGATTGACGTCGATGAGATGGGCCGGCGTCTCGATCTGCAGCTTCATAAGGTCGAGGAGGTTGGTGCCGCCCGCGATGAATTTCGCCTCCGGTTTGGCAGCCGCGGCCGCCGCCGCTGCCTTTGACGTTTCCGCCCGTTCGTATGTGAAGGCTCTCATGCGCGCCTCCCCGCAACCTCAAGCATGGCCTCGACAATGTTCGAATAGGCGCCACAGCGACAGATGTTGCCGCTCATGCGTTCGCGGATCTCCGCCTCCGACACCTGTGCCGGTGAGTTCAGGTCCGAGGTCACGTGGCTCGGGATCCCTGACTTGATCTCTTCGAGCATGGCGATGCCCGAGCAGATCTGGCCGGGTGTGCAATAGCCGCACTGGAACCCGTCATGCTTTACGAAAGCAGCTTGCATCGGATGAAGGCGATCGATGCTTCCGAGGCCTTCGATGGTCGTAATTTTGGCTTCTGGATGCATGACCGCAAGTGTCAGGCACGAGTTTATCCGGTGGCCATCGACGATCACTGTGCAGGCTCCGCACTGACCATGATCGCAGCCCTTCTTGGTCCCGGTCAGGTGCAAATGCTCCCGCAATGCATCGAGCAAGGTCGTCCGAGTATCGAGATCGAGCGAGTGCTTCTCGCCGTTCACATTCAGCGAGACGCCGGTTCTCACCGGCTCGCCGATCGGAACAGGCTGAGCACGGGCACCACGGTCCATCATGGGTAGTGCAGCACAGGCGCCGGCAGCAGCCATCAGGTCGCGCCTGTTCATTCTGAATTCTCCTGGAGTTGGCATATCCGCCTCCGATGGTGGCAAAACGGCCGGGTGATCTGCGTCCTGCGATCACGAGGCATTGCAGGGAGAACGGGCGAGGTAGTGACTAGTTCATTCTGATTCTAAGCTGCCCGTCGCACGAACGCGTCAGAACCGGTGAGGCTCGACCGGGGGGCAGTCCTGAATCAGCCTAAGCGACTGTCCTGGCGCCGGTTTTACAATGATAGCTGGGGCAATTAATTAGCTGGGCTCATAAGCGCATGCGGCTTTTGCGGGGTAATCCCGACTGAGACCCGTCCCCATTTTCGAGGAGAAGTGACCTGCCTGTGTGCGTCACCAGGCTGGCGAACCCCGAGAACGCTGAGCCACGTTTCTAAAAAATTGGAAGATCGGAGACGCATGTTGAGCACCATCGAATCCCGCGGATCCGATCGAGCAAAGGCATTCGTTCTCCGCGTCACCGGAAAGGCGCGCATTGACCGCAGACCGCCGACCACGCGGTTGGGTCAATCGCCCGGGACGCATGCTCGTTTCGAACCTGGCGCGCGAACCGCCTGGCATACCAACCCGCGCGGCCAGACCCTCATCGTCAAAGAGGGATGCGGTCGCATGCAGTGCTGGGGGCAGCCATTTCGAGAAATCCAGCCCGGCGATGTAGTGTCGATCGCTCCGGGGGAAAAGCATTGGCATGGCGCATCGCCGGAAAGCGGCGTGGTGTTGTTCACCGTGCAAGCTGCGTTGGACGGCGCTTCGGTGACCTGCTTGGAGGATGTGTCGGAGGCCGAGTACCTTGGCCATACCCAGGAACACGGGACAATGCGCGTCCGTTGATGACCGCTTCCGGCTTCGGGATCGTGCTGCCGGAAGCGGCGTCACTGCGGGAAAGGGTGGCTGATGCGCAGGTTGCCTCTGGCTATTTCAACTGCCTTGGCGCTGTTCATATGCGCGCCTCTTTCCAGTCAAAGCCAAAACCCGGAGCGTGGCTCGGCCACAACCGGGCTCCTCTCCCTGCTGCCGGCACCTCAAACGACTGAGCACTCGATCGAGGTCGGGGGCCGCACCCTCCGATATGGGGCACGCGCAGCTACATTGTCGCTGCTCGGGGGCAATGCCGAAACGACTGCCGAGGTCTTCTATGTCGCCTATTCGCTCCACCCGGAGGAGCCACAGAGAGAGACTTCGCAAAGGCCGCTGACGTTCGTCTTCAACGGCGGCCCAGGAGCTGCTGCGGCTTATCTTCATCTCGGGGCCATGGGGCCGCGGGTGCTGATGACGGGGACCGATGGAAGCCTGCTCCCGTCGCCTCAGAGGCTAATCGATAATCCGGACACCTGGCTCGACATGACCGATCTCGTGTTCGTAGATCCCGTAGGGACAGGTTATAGCCGCGAAGCCTCCGGCCAGCAGACGCGGAACTTCTGGGGCGTCAACCAGGACGCGGCGTCTATGGGAGCATTCGTCCGTCTATATCTAGCGCAGACAGGCCGTACGCGGTCTCCAGTCTTTTTGGCAGGCGAGAGCTACGGTGGGTTTCGGGCAGCGCTGCTTGCTCGAACGCTTCAGCAGGATATCGGGATCAGTCCGAGCGGCATCGTTCTTGTCTCACCTGCGCTTGAATTCGCCCTGCTGCGGCCCGACGAATTCGACATCCTTCATTATGCGCTAGAGCTTCCTTCGCTTGCAGCCGTGCGCCTTCGACGCGCCGGTATTGCCGGCCAAGCGTTCCAAGACAAAATCGCCGAGATCGAACATTTCGCGCTCGGCGATTATCTCGTTGCGCTCGCAGGCGGCCTGGAGGCGGGTGGGCGCGCTGTCAGCCAGCGCGTGGCAGAGATCACAGGGCTGCCTCTTGAGCTTGTGCAGCGGAATTTCGCCCGGGTCTCCACCAGCCTTTTTACGAAGGAATTCGCTCGGCCTCGAGGAAACGTCCTAAGCCCGTATGACGGCCTGGTCGAAACCGGCGACATTGCGCCGCAAAGTCCGAGGGATCGTGGTCCCGATCCGATTCTCGATCGCAGCGTGTCCGCTCTGACTTCAGCCTTCACGGGCTACGTCCGGGACGAATTGGGCTATCGGACAGACATGTCCTATCGGCTGCTAAACGGGGAGATCGCCCGAAGCTGGGACTATGGGACAAGCCCGTCCCGCCAGGGCTTTGCCGGGGTCCTGGGCGACCTGCAACGGGCGCGCAGCCTGAACCCGGCGATGGGTGTCCTGCTCGTCAACGGCTACACCGATCTCGTGACGCCCTACATGACCTCTCGGTATCTGCTGAACCAGATCAACACGCTCGCTGGAGCAAGACCCGTTCGATCCGCCGTGGTCGACGGCGGCCACATGATGTATCTGCGCCCTGATGGCCGTCAGACGTTGAAAGAACTCGCGGCGGAACTCTATCCGGGCACTAGATAGAGCGGAAAAGGCCGCCCCGGGGTTTCGGGCGGCCCTCGAATTGGTATCGTTCGCGCGGATCAGACTTGCGCGGGTGCTCTAACCAAAGGGACCATCTGATCGCCCCAGTTCCCGCTGCCATCATGAAAGCGAGATACCCGGACCAACTCAATCGACAATCCGGATTCGACCGCCCGTTGAACGGCCTCGTTGAGCCGGTGAACCGCATCGGCCAATCGCTGAATGGCCCGCTCCTCCGCTCCAAGCTCAGGTGTCTGGAGGACCTTGAATTCTGGCTGACTCATTGTGCTCTCCCTTGAAGAGCGGCCGGTGCTTGGGCACCGGCCGCTCGCCGGTTACGCTGGTGAGAACTGGTTCATGGTGTTGGCGTGGCCGCCCGCCTTCAGCGCGCGATCGCCGGCGACCATCTCTTTGAAAGTGTCGCCCAGGTCAGAGCCGACTTCGTGCTGGTGTTTCACAGCTGAGATCCCCCGACGGATCTCCTCGCGCTGAACCGTGTTGACGTAAGCCTTCATCCGATCGTCGCCGAAATAGCCGCGTGCGAGCTCGTCGACGCTCTTGGCAGTGAGGTGGAATGTCGGCAGCGTGATGAGATTGTGGAACACGCCGGCACGGGCGGCGATGTCAACTTGGAAGCGGGCGAGCCTGGCATCGGCCTCGTGGCCGAGCTCGCTGTCATCGAGATCGGCGGCCATCAGCGCATTGCTATCCGGGTAGTCGTCGGCCTTGATACGACCGTCTTTCAGCCATTCCGCACGGACCTGCTTACGCAGATTGAGCGTCCAGTTGAACGAAGGCGAGTTGTTATAGGCCAGCTTGGCACCCGGGGCCGCTTTGCGGATCTCCGCGACCATCGAAGCGATCTCGTTGACGTTGGGGGTATCCGTTTCGATCCAGAGGAGATCGGCTCCGCCCTCATTGATGGAGGCAATGCAGTCTTCGACGACACGCGCTCGGCCGCTCCCTGCCTTGAATTGGAAAAGACCGTTGGCGAGCCTCGTCGGCCGCACGAGCTTGCCTTCGAGCTGGATCGCGACCTCGCCCTCCTGAAGCGGGGAGGCATCGGACACAGGCTCGGTGTTGAGCCACTTGGTGTACTGAGACGCCAAATCGCCGGGCTTCTGACTAACCGGAATCTTCTGCGTGAGACCGGCGCCCAGGCTATCGGTGCGGGCGACGACAACTCCATCGGTGACGCCGAGTTCTTCGAAAGCAAGACGGCAGGCACGCAGCTTCTCGATAAAGTCCTCGCGCGGGACGGTAACCTTGCCGTCCTGGTGTCCGCATTGCTTGGCGTCCGAGACCTGGTTTTCGATCTGCAGGCAACAAGCGCCGGCGCGGATGAGCTCCTTCGCCAGGAGATAGGTCGCATGCTCGTTGCCGAACCCAGCATCGATATCGGCGATAATCGGAACGACATGAGTCTCGAAACCATCGATTGCGGCTACAGCGGCCGCTTCAGCCTTGGCATCGCCAGCCGAGCGAGCGTCCTTGAGAGCCTTGAAGAGGTCGTTCAGCGCTACCTCATCCGCCTGGCGCAGCGAGACATAGATCTCCTCGATGAGATCCGCGACTGCGGTCTTCTCATGCATCGACTGGTCGGGGAGATGGCCGAAGCGATTACGAAGGCCTGCGACCATCCAGCCCGACAGGTAGACGTAAGAGCCCTTGGCCGTGCCGCGGAGTCGCTTCACAGACTTGATCATCTGCTGGGCGTGAAACCCTGACCAGCAGCCGAGCGACTGAGTGAACTTTGAGGTGTCGGCGTCATAGGCAGCGATGTCGTGGCGCATGACAGTGGCCATCTCGCGAGCGATATCGAGATGGGTGTCAAATGTGTTTTGAAGGCGCAGCTGCGCGATGTCATCGATGGCGACGCCGCCTGGGGCAAATCCCGAAGGATAACGGGCCAGGAGTTCGCTCCTGAGCTCCGCGTAGGTGGGGCGACGGGTGCCCGTCGGGGCAAAAGACTTTGGCTGCTGGGCGATGGCGTTCATGGCAATTTCCTTCTCTTCAGGATTGATATGCCGCTGGCGCTGAGCGACGGTCGCGCTCAGCTTTTCAAACCGCGATGTTGTCGATCAGTCGGGTGCCGCCCAGTCGCGCGGCCGCCAGAATCCGAACGGAGCCTCCGGTGAGTGAACTGACCGGCTCCAGGGTTTCGGCGCCCCGAACTTCCAGATAGTCGACGGCGAAGCCGGACGCAGTGAGTTCGTCGCGGGCGGCGCTGATCGCCTGCGCTACGGACTTCCGTAGACGGATATTCGCCGCCAGGTTCTGCATGACACGATGCAGCGTCGGTGCCTGATAGCGCTCTTCGGCCGTCAGATACCGATTGCGCGAAGACATCGCGAGCCCATCAGGTTCACGCAGCGTCTCGACGGGGATCACCCGGGTGCCAAGCCCAAGGTCCGACGCCATTCGTGTCACGACCTTAAGCTGCTGAAAGTCCTTTTCGCCAAAAACCACGAAGTCAGCACGGGATTGGGCGAACAGCTTACAGCAGACTGTCGCGACACCTTCGAAGTGACCGGGACGAAATTGATCTTCAAGACCAACCGCCGCCGGTCCAACGACACGCACGGTTGTAGCGAAATCGGCAGGGTACATTTCCCCAACCGAAGGGAAGTAGACGGCATCGACCTGCGAAGCCATTAGCTTGCAGCAGTCGTCTTCGAAGCTTCGAGGATACTTTTGGAAGTCCTCATTTGGTCCAAATTGCGTCGGATTCACGAAGATCGAGACGATGATCCGGCTGGCGTGGCGACGACCGGCTTCAACGAGCGAAAGGTGCCCCTCGTGTAACGCTCCCATAGTGGGAACGAGAGCAACTTGCTCTCCCGACGCGCGCCATCCATCGACAGCCTCGCGCATCGCCGAGGCTGTCTCAAAAATCGAGAGTCGATCCACTGGAACTGCCTCTACGGCCTCGCGCCCGCCCCGCGACGGGTGCAAACTGCGCTGGGTTGTGGATAGCCGGATCAGGCGTCGTAGCCGTGGGCGGCTTCGTTGATGACGATCACGGGCGCCCGGGTACCTTCGAGAGGCCGGGTGTCGGCTCCATTGTCCGGTTTCGTCGAAGTGAATGCGTCGATCAGGCGGCGAACCGTCTCCTGGATTGCGGGCGAATGCTCGTTCAAGCCCAGAGGCTTCAGACAGCTTTCGATGAGCTCACGTGGATTTTGATGTCGCGTCATGGATCACTCCATTGGCTTCGGGTCGCGAGCACATGAGCGAGAAGCGCCGCTTTGCGGTCGGCTGCTCCCCGCGTGCTCACCGGGTTGTCTATATATTGACAGGGAGCGGCGGTGGCGCAAGAATTACTGGTAAATCAATGTGTTAATGAGAAAATCGCTGTCAAGTTTTGCGTCGATTGAGTCAATCTTGTAAAGGTCAAGTGTGCAGCAGATGAATGTCCAGATCGGAGGCAGGATCAAACGCTTCCGTCGATTGCGGAAGGTCAGCCAGGCGGCTCTCGCTGAGGCGTTGGGGATCTCGCCGAGCTATCTCAATTTGCTGGAACACAACCGCCGGCGGGTGACCGTTCCGCTGCTGTTCAAGGCGGCGGCCTATTTCGGCGTGGAACCTGGAGAGCTCGCGGAAAGCGAAGAACCCCGGCTCGCGGGAGACTTGATGGAGTTGTTCGGCGACGATCTTTTTGCCGACTCCGATTTGACAAACCAGGACATCAGCGATCTAGCGACATCCAATCCCGCGGTTGGCCGGGCAATCTTGCGTTTATAGGGTCTGCCTCACTTTGTGTGGAGATCGGACAATTGGATGGGCATCATCCGCGCTCTGAGAAGCTCTGCACCCGCTCGGCCATACATAGCGCGCTTGATCGTCTTCAGTCGGTTGATCTGACCTTCCGCTTGACCATTGCTCCAAGGCAGGTCGATGGCGTTACAGACGGCGTCGATATCGCGGCGAAGGACGCGGGCAAAACGGGCCAGGAAAACCAGGCCAGAATGAATGGCATCATCAATCCAATCTTCGAGCCTTGCCGAATTTCGGCTATGAAATATTCCGCGAAACCGCATGGATAAGCTGCGCAAAGTCGCAAAGGTATCTGATCCCTGCTTGAGGGCGTCCACTTTCCGCTCTTGATTGACGGTCAGCGCGCCGCGCGGCTTGATGCAGAGAGCAGCGGCGACAACCGGCGAGATCCAGTGGCCAGTGTGCGGATCACGCACAGGCGCATTATCGTATGTACTGTCGACGACGCCAACCCGAGCCGGCGCCGCATCATCCTTATCCTTATCCTTATCCTTATCCGATTCCGGTCTCTCGGCGCGGCGCCAGGTTGCCAGGAGGCGTTCAAGATTGGAAAAGCTGCCGGTGTACCCGCGATGCTTGATGTCATGAAACAGATGCCGCCCACGGCGGTTGCCGTCCTTCCAACATTGGGTGAGAAAGGCTTCGAAATACAGGGGAGATGTCGGCTGCAACGCTCCCCTGCGTCGGTCGGGTGGCGTTTCAAACGTCAGCCATTTCGCGATGCTGCGGCGGCCATATCCAGTGCGACGCGCAATCTCCGAGCAGGTCAGGCCTTCTTTGCTCAAGGCGTGCACCGTCTCGAACACCTCCTTCCGGGACTGCCTATGTGTCCGTCGAAGCTGATTGCGCAACCGCATTCCGGGCGCCTCCTCATGCAAAGCTCGATCGTCATGATCAGTCTCGATGTCCTCGTCTGGCAGCAGTGCCCTGCCTGTAGCTCGGCCGGAGAGGCTCATCTGTTCCTCGATCGCAAGACGCAGGTTCTGGAAGAGATGAAAGCGGTCAGCCACCTGAGACGCTTGCGGGGCACCTTCACGAGCAGCCTGCGCGTATAGCCCGCATCGATCTCGACTGACCACCTCAATGGAGGGATGCCGCTTCAACCATTGTGCAACGCTCGCCACGCTCCGGTCCTCGAGAATGTCCATGACCTTTCGGCGCTCGAGATCAACGATGATCGTGCCGTAGCGCCACGATTTCCTCCAACTCCAGTCATCGATACCGATGATCCGAGCGGGGGGCTCGTCGTCGATCTGTAAAGCCATGCGCTTCAAGTGCCGAAGGATGGTGTCGTCGCTGACCGGCATCCCGAGCTGGTTCATCAAGCGCTCTCCCGGGCGTCCGCCTGTGCCGTGCCCCAGAAGGCCGACTATGTTGGCGACCCTCTTTGTCCTGCGGGCGTAGGGCGAGGCAATATCCGGGATCGGGTCCGAGAATGTTTGCCGCCCGCACTGCCGATAACTGCAACGCCAGCGGCTCAACCGAAGCCTTACCGTCACTTCATTGCCTTGGATCGGCAGGTCCTGAAGACTGCGGTACGACCAGCCGTGCCGACGTGCGCTCTGTTTCCTGCAATCTGGACAAATGCCCGAGGATGGTCCGCAAGCCGACACAACCCAGTCACCGTCGCCGTTGGTTGCGATGCTTTGGACCTTGATGCCCGGACCGGGCGACCATTTTGATTTTGTTCTCATGCACGCCAATAGCGAAGTGCCTGCTAACGATCTATTAACCACACAAAGTGAGGCAGACCCCTTTACAAGGAGACGCCGGTTAGAGCGCCCAACATCGGCGGTGAGGGCAGCTGACCAATAACGCAGCCCGAACAGGTGAATCCCGGTTGGCCGCAGCGTGCGTTCCTGCTCAGGCAGGAACGTCAGCCAGAAACGCATCCGGCCCTGGGGAAGTCGAAGCGGTATCACGTCCTCGTGCTCCCGCCATACTGCAATCGGCGGCCGGCCCAAGCTGGCGTGTATCGAATGGTGATAGGAGCCGACAATGTCCAGCGCGATGTACCGCTCGAGCTCGCGCAAAGTGATGCTGGTTGGCCTACGAGAACGTGTTGTTGCCGCACAGACGCAGCTTGCGAATAGTATTCGCGGTTATGCAGCCGAGTTTGGGCTGACCGCCGCCAAAGGTATGTCTCATATTCCGCTGCTTCTGGAACGCATCAGGATCGATGACGCAATCCCTGATCTGGCACGAGACCTATTTGCATCACTAGCAGTTGAGTTTGTGCAGTTGAATGAGCGGCGCAAGGAACTGGAGGGAAAGCTGATGGCTTGGTACAGGAACAATGAATGCTGCCGCCGTCTCGCAAAAATCCCAGGTGTCGGGCCGATTGGTGCAGCACTCCTGGTGATGAAAGCACCGGCGCCAGAATTGTTTGCATCTGGCAGACAATTTGCCGCCTGGATGGGATTAACGCCCAAGGACCATTCCACTGCGGGCAAGGTCAGGCTCGGTATTATTACGAGGGCCGGAGACGAGGTATTGCGCAAAACCTTGGTAGTGGGCGCGACGTCATTGCTTCGGCATGTGAGAGTGGGACGCGGAAGGAATGCTTCGCCATGGCTCACGGAATTACTCAAGCGCAAGGCCCCTAAACTGGTCGCTGTCGCGCTGGCCAATAAGATTGCCCGGATTGCCTGGAAGTTGATGGTGACTGGTGAGGTCTACCGCCGAGACGATGGGACAACAAAGTTGGCAACCGCAGCATAAGAGACCAGGCAGCCATGGTGAACTGACGATAGAAGCCGCCGTGTTGCTCTGACGCGTGAACTTGCAGGAAACGAGGAGATGGTGTGATCGATCGATCCAAGACGCGGGATACTCCGTAAGAGCCAATGGCCAACCTGGTCGAATACCTGTTTGGACCCCACGTCGCGGAAACCATCTTGGCCAGCGTTCATGTGCGAGCGCAACAACAGGCCGGACATATGAACGCAAGCGATCCGATCAAAACCATCATAGGAATTCTTGCAAAGAGGGGGCCGTCCACATATGGCTCTTCAACAATTTGCGCATCAGCCGAAGAGCGGCTCCCTTGTTTCTGCGGCTTTGCAGCAGAGCATCGAGAACGTAGCCGTTGGCATCGACGGCGCGCCACAGCCAGTATTTCTTGCCCTTGATCGATACGACCATCTCATCGAGATGCCATTTGTCTGCGAAGTTGCCGATCGACCGCCGCTTGAGTTGGTGGGCGAATTTCAGGCCAAACTTAGTCGTCCATTCTGAGACGGTCTGAAACGAGACGGCAATGCCGCGCTCGGCAAGCAGGTCTTCGATATCGCGCAGGCTCAGCGGGAACCGGTAATAGAGCCATACCGCATGCGCGATGATCTCGGCTGGAAAGCGGTGGCGTTTGTATCGGGCGGACGCATCGTCAGTCATGCCGATAGACTATTGCCTCGATCCGCACCAGCCGGTTAAGGCGACGCCTCCCTGCCGCACTCAAGCAGCACGGCGGAGCCGATTCGCCAGTACGCGCTGGGCGTCCCCGTGCCGCTTCTTCAACTACAGTACTGTCGAGATCGGCAATAGCGCCACCGAACAGGCGATCCGGCCAATCGCATTCGGCTCTAAGGACCGGTTGTTTGCTGAAGCGGACAAGGGCGTCGCTCTCGTCGCTCATCGAAACCGCGAAGCTCAACGGCTATTGCCGTAGTACATCGCCCAGCACCCTCACCGGACGTTTACCAGGCACTCTGGTGTCGGCTTCCCCTCGTATCTCTGACGCCTCCGTGATCGACGTGAAAGAAGGAATCACAGTCGATTCATAGGGCACAAAGACTATGAACGATGTAGGTAATTGAGGGTTTGGGCGGTCGGATGCATTAGTGCGATAGTATTTTCGAAAGAAACATTTGCGCTCGCTCACTTCGAGGAGTGCCGAAAAAGTCACTCTTCGTCGCATCTTCGACAATTTCGCCCTTGTCCATAAAAATTACGCGGTCTGCTACCTTCTTCGCAAACCCCATTTCGTGCGTGACAACCATCATGGTCATCCCTTCCTGCGCGAGTTCGACCATAACGTCGAGCACTTCGTTGATCATCTCAGGATCGAGTGCTGAGGTGGGTTCATCGAAAAGCATGCAAATCGGGTCCATGACAAGCGCACGCGCAATCGCCACGCGCTGCTGCTGGCCTCCCGAAAGCTGGCCAGGGAATTTTTCCGCGTGCGCCTTCAGCCCAACTCGATCAAGGAGTTTCATAGCCTTTGCCATCGCCTCATCGCGGCGCCGGCCAAGTACCTTCATCTGACCCAGGCAGAGATTCTCATAAATTCGGAGGTGGGGAAAAAGTTCGAAATGTTGGAAAACCATACCCACCCGGGAGCGAAGCTTCGTAAGATTCGTCTTCTTGTCAGTAACTTCAACCCCGTCGAGAACAATTCTCCCCTCTTGGATGGGCTCCAAGGCATTAACGCATTTAATGAGCGTTGATTTCCCGGACCCGGATGGACCGCAAATCACGACAACTTCGCCCTTGTTGACGTTTGTCGAACAATCCGTCAGCACGCGAAAAGACTGCCCGTACCATTTGCTAACATGGCTGAGTTCGATCATGGCTGCTCCTTCGAGCGGACGCGAGGTGTTGGGGGACACTTGGGATTGGATCGTAGCAGACATTTGATCACCGTATGATTGCTGTGCGCGCTTCGAGGCGCTTGACCAGGAAGGAGGCGGCGAATGAGATCACGAAGTATATGATCGCCGCGAAGAGATACATTTCCACAAGGCGACCATCGCGCTGTGCGACTTTAGAAGCAGCACCGAGGAAGTCTGTCAGCGAAATGACATATACGAGAGATGTATCTTGAAAGAGGATGATCGTTTGCGTCAACATGACCGGCAGCATATTGCGGAATGCCTGCGGCAGAACGATATAGCCCATCACCTGTGAGTAGTTTAACCCTATTGCATACCCGGCGCCGGTCTGTCCGCGAGGGATCGACTGGATTCCGGCTCGCATGATTTCTGAGAAGTATGCTGCCTCGAAAAGGGTGAACGTGATGAGTGCCGACGCAAATGCGCCCACGGCGATCGGCTGGCTCGCTCCGATGAGCCAGGCCCCAATATAGGGGACGAGGAAGTAGAACCAGAAAATTACAAGTACGAGCGGAAGAGACCGCATCAGGTTCACGTACCCGCCGGCGAGTGTCGACAAGGCTTTGATCGAGCTAAGCCGCATGAGTGCTAGGAGGGTTCCAAGCACGATCCCCCCGATGGTGGCGAGCGCGGTCAGTAGCAGCGTGAAACGCATGCCATCCCAGAATAGATAGGGAAGAGAACGGGCGATGACGTCGAAGTCAAAACTATAGAACATCGTTAACGCCCCGCAGTATAGCCAGGTACAGCAACCCGGTGTTCAAGGTAGAGCATCCCGATCGTTACCAGGATGTTGACAGTGAGATAAAGGACAGTCGCGACGGTGAACGCCTCGAATATCTGAAAGGTGAATTCCTGCATGGCTCGGGCGCGGGCAGTGAGTTCTACCAGTCCGATCGTGAGTGCCACCGACGTATTCTTGATCGTGTTCAGGAACTCAGACGTCAGTGGAGGCAGGATGATCCGAAATGCCATTGGCAGCAGAACATATCGATAGGTTTGCGGTGTCGTAAGCCCGATTGCGGCACCCGCCAGCTTCTGACCACGGGGCAGTGAGCTGATGCCCGCACGGAGCTGTTCCGCGACTCGTGCCGACATATAAAAGCCGAGCCCCAAGACCGTCGTCCAGAACGCCGAATTTGGCAACGCTTTCAACCAGTTGCCCATGCTTTGCGGTAGCAGTTCAGGCAACACGAAATACCAAAGGAAAAGCTGTACAAGGAAAGGAATGTTGCGAAACAATTCCACATATGCGCTCGCAATCCTTTGGGCAGGCCCGGACGGCATCGTCCGCATCACCCCGACGACAAGACCCAGTGCCAGCGCAAGAAGCCATGCACCTACTGCGGTGACTAGCGTTACTTGCAGACCCCGCAACAGCATTTCCAAGTAACTACCCGACCCATCCAGCGATTGCTGGAAGAGAATTCCCCAGTTCCAGTTATAGTTCATAGAGCCCTCCGTACGCTCCAAGCCTCATGGCGACGTTCTTTCGCCATGAGGCAGTTGTTGGAATTATTGCAGGTAGGAGGCCGTGTCGGCGGAGTCGGAAGGGTTCTCGAACGCGCGCTTCAATGCCGGGTCAAGCGGGACGTTCAGGTTAAGCCCGCGGGGCGGGATGGCCTGGTTGAACCACTTGTTGTAGATATCCAGCATCTCCGGGCTCTTGTAGAGCGCGGCGGTCGCGTCATCTACGAGTTCCTTGAACTCCGCATCGTCGCGACGGAGCATGATTGCATAGGGTTGGGGATTGGAAAATGCCTCCTGCGAGATTGCATAGCCGGACGGATCGCGCGACCCGGCAACGAGCGAGGCCAGCAGAATGTCGTCCATCACGAATGCTGCCGCACGACCCGTTTCGACCATAAGGAACGCTTCCGCATGGTCGTTTGCGGCAATGATGTTCATGCCGAGTTGCTGCGCCGTATTCACTTCGTTCAGCTCTTGGATATTGACCGTTCCGGATGTCGACACGACTGACTGGCCTTTGAGGTCGGCAATCGAGCTGAGATTGCTCGATTTCTTGGCAACGAACCTGTTTGCAGTCAGAAAGTATGTATTGCTGAACGCCACCTGCTTCTGGCGCTCTGCAGTATTGAAGGTTGAGCCGCACTCGAGATCAACGGTCCCGTTTGCGATCAACGGGATGCGCGTTGCCGAAGTAACGGGGTTAAATCGCACCTCAAGCTTATCAAGCTTGAGCCGCTCTTTGACGGCGTCGACGACCTTCAGGCAGATATCAACAGCATAACCGACCGGCTGCTGCTTGTCGTCGAGATATGAGAAGGGCACGGACGAGTCGCGGTTGCCGACCGTGATCACTCCTGTGTCCTTGATCTTTTTCAGCGTTCCGGTGAGATCATCTGCCGACGCACCACCACACATTGCTGTCATGACGACTGCAAAAGCACAAAGTTTCTTCAACATCGTATTCCTCCAGAGGTTGCAATTAGAAAGAGATAGCTGGCTGCTGGTTTCTTGGTCGCGTTGCAGACCCATGTGGCGGATGTTCAATATCCAATTGGTACGTTGCCTTGCGACTGCTCCCAAACAGAAAAGGCACCGGCCACGACACACCGCCTCACAACACGGTCAGTCGCATGTGACGTTCACGCAAACCATTTTGACCGTCGCTGCCTCTTCCTAGAGGGTATAATAAATGCGATAGGTGACTGCCGATCAAATGCATTATAGCGGCCGATCTATGTGCAAATATTATATGATGGAGAAGATTATGCTGAAGCATAGGCAGGTGGAGGCGTTCCGCGCGGTCATCATCAGCGGTTCAGTGTCGACTGCGGCGGACATTCTCGGAATCACTCAACCTGCGGTCAGTCGGCTCGTGAAAGATTTGGAATACGAGACGCGCTTGAATTTGTTCGAACGCTCTGGAGGTCGACTTGTTGCAACCGGCGACGCGATGGCCCTCTATCGCGAGATCGACCGCTCATTTGTTGGACTTGAGCGTATCGCCGACTTGGCGCGCGATTTGAGAGAAAGACGAGGAGGTTCTCTGCGCATCGCGGCACTGCCGGGACTAGCAAACGGGTTCCTGCCGGCCTTTGCCGCAGGTTTTCTTGCCAAAAGGCCATCGTTAAATATGTCGCTTCACGGCATGAATTCTCATTTCGTCCTCGAATGGATCAGCACCGGCCATTGTGATCTCGGAATCGTCGAGAACACGCAACTCACCAACGTCACCATCGAAGAACTGCCACCCTGCGATATGGTAGCGGTGCTCCCTCTCCAACACCGGCTCGTGGAACGCGAGCGAATCGTTCCCGAGGACTTTGACAATGAGGATTTCATCTCACTCATACAGCCGTCGGTAATGCATGTCATGGTCGATGCCATAATGCGCGAGCGAGGAATAATCAGACGTATTAAGGCTGAAACTCCACTCTCCATGATTGTTTGTGGTATGGTTTCAGCAGGATTCGGCGTTTCGATCGTCGATCCGTTTACTGCCGATAGATATTCTTCATCTTTGGTAGTTCGGCCAATCGATCCGCCAATCTCTATCAATTGGACAATCGTGCTACCGACGCACATAAAAGCGTCTTCGATTACGAACGAGTTTATAGTCGAGTTTCGAAAAAGCTTTCGAAATTTTCTTTCGGAGCGATCGACTTCAGCAAAGCTTGCCTAGCCGTATGTTATCCTCATCGTCATGAACGACTGATATCGCGAAAATGGGTTTGGGGGCACATTCTTCAGCGCGGTCACTACAGAGTGCGGGCTGATCTGGCAATCCAAGTCCGACGTCAAGCCATCTCCCTCAATGTCAATCGCGCGCAGAACTAAAGCTCCACTTCCAGGGCGAGCCCTCGCGCCCGAGCAATATCCACCGCAACTGACGCCACCGCGAGATCCTGGAGGCCAACGCCCGTGCCGTCGAACAACGTGATCTCCTCCGGCGAGGTCCGCCCCGGCGCCAGGCCGGCGATCACCGCGCCGAGCGGCGTGATGTCGCCGGTCGCGATCAATCCCTGCGCCACCGCGTGCTGCGCCTCACCGATGGTGACGGACTGTTCAACCTCATCGGCAAAGAGCCGAGCGCGTGGGAAAAGAGCCGCCTCTACTTCCTGCTTCCCTTTAGTGTCGGTCCCCATGCAAGCGAGATGGGTTCCTGGGCGAATATGCCCGGAAAGAAGAATCGGTGCGAAGCTGGATGTGATCGTGATGATGACATCGGCCTGTGCCCCGAGTTGTGGCAGGTCGACCACCTCGAAAGGCAGGCCGAGTTCGACCGCCGTGTCGGCCAGCCGCGACAGCATTTCGGGGTGCAAGTTCCAACCAACCACCTTGTCGAATTTGCGCGCCCGCACTGCGGCGCGCATCTGGAAGGCGGACTGGTGACCGGCCCCGACCATGCCGAGCACGCGGGCGTCGGGGCGGGCCAGATGCTTGATCGACACCGCCGAGGCGGCGGCCGTGCGCAGCGCGGTCAGCAGGTTACCGCCGACCGCCGCCTTGATCCGGCCGGTGTCCGGGTCGAACAGCAGCACCGTGGACTGGTGGTTGGTCAAGCCCTTCGCCATGTTGCCCGGCCAGTAGCCGCCCGCCTTGACCCCAAGGACGAGCCCCGCACTGTCGAAGCCAGCCTTGAAGCCGTAGAGCGCGTCGGCATAGCCGATCGCCTCTCGGATGACGGGGAAGTTACGGGCCTCGTCTCGCGCCATGGCAGCGAAGACGCTTTCGATGGCTTCAAAGACAGCGGCCTCGCTCATGAGGTCGGAGATCAGACGCTCCGGTACGATGATCATGGATTGACTCCTCCAAGAATAACACCGGAGCGCCCAGTTGCGCTTCGCAGGTACGTTCTCAATACGCCTTGCCGCGTGCCGACACCGGCCAGACCGTCTCGACCTTACCGTTGCGCACCCCGACATACCAGTCATGGACGTTGCAGGTCGGATCGCAATGGCCGGGCACCAGCCTGAGCTTGTCGTTGACCTTCAGCACGCCCTTGGGGTCATCGATCACACCGTGCTCGTCGCTGCACTTGATGTATTTCACGTCGTCGCGGCCGTAGATGAAGGGCAGGCCGCTGTCGACCGATTGCGCCTTGAGGCCGGCGTCGCAGATGGCGCGGTCGGGCTTGGCGTGGCTCATCACGCTGGTCAGGATGAACAGCGCGTTCTCCCATTCGCCCTTGTCGATGCGGTGGCCATCCTTATCGAGGATGCGGCCGTAGTCAGCGTCCATGAAGGCGTAGGAGCCGCATTGCAGCTCGTTATAGACGCCCGAGCCCGTCTCGAAATAATAGGAGCCGGTGCCGCCGCCGGAAACCAGTTCCGGCTCCAGCCCGACAGCCTTCAGGCCCTCGACGGCGTCCTTGACCATGGCGATCGCCGCGTCGAGCTTCTCCTTACGCGCCTCATAGCTGTCGATGTGCTGCATCGCGCCCTGGTAGGCTTGGATGCCGGTGAACTTGAGGCCCGGCGCCGCGTCGGCGGCCTGGGCGATCTTCACGACGGCGTCGGTCGAGGTGACGCCGCAGCGGCCGGCGCCGCAGTCGATCTCCACGAAGATTTCGAGCTGCGTGCCGTGCTTTTCGGCGGCAGCAGACAGGTCAGCGATGTTGGCAACGTCATCGACGCAGACGATGATGCGCGAGCCGAGCTTGGGCAGGCGGGCCAGCCGGTCGATCTTGGCCGGGTCGCGCACCTGGTTCGACACCAGCACGTCCTTGATGCCGCCGCGCACGAAGACTTCCGCCTCGCTGACCTTCTGGCAGCAGACGCCGACCGAGCCGCCGAGCCTCTCCTGCAGTTTCTGCACGTCAACCGACTTATGCATCTTGCCGTGGCTGCGATGGCGCATACCGTTCGCCTTGGCGTAATCGCCCATCTTGCGGATATTGCGCTCCAGCGCGTCGAGGTCGAGGATCAGGCAGGGCGTCTGGATCTGGGATTCGTCCATGCCGGGGACCGCCGGCACGTCGAAACCGACGTCGAGTTGTTCAGTTTGAGTCGTCGCGTTCATGCTCTTCTCCTCAGTTCCACGGTAATTTGTCGAGATCCACATTGCCGCCCGTCACGATCACGCCGACGCGCTTGCCGGCAAAGACATCAGGGTTCTTCAGGATGGTCGCCAGCGGCACGGCGCTGGACGGCTCCATCACGATCTTCATGCGCTTCCAGATCAGCTTCATCGCGTCGACGATCTCCTGCTCGGAAGCCGTCAGGATGTCGGTGACGTTGTTCTTCACGAAATGCCAGGTCAGTTCCTTCAGCGGCACTTTCAGGCCGTCGGCGACCGTTTCTGGCGCGTCGTCGGCGATGATGCGGCCGGCCTTGAAGCTACGGTAGGCGTCGTCGGCCTGCTCGGGCTCGGCGGCGTAGATCTTTACGCCGGGCGCGAGATTGGAGAGCGTCAGGCAGCTTCCCGACACCATGCCGCCGCCGCCAATCGGCGCGACCACGGCGTCGAGACCGTCGACCTGCTCGATCAACTCGGCAGAGCAGGTCGCCTGCCCGGCGATGACACGATGGTCGTTATAGGGATGCACGAATTCCGCGCCGGTCTCGGCAACAACCTCGGCAAAGACGGCCTCACGCGACGAGGTTGACGGCTCGCATTCGACGACACGACCGCCGTAGCCCCGGACCGCATCCTTCTTAGCCTGCGGCGCGGTGCGCGGCATCACTACGGTGCAGGGAATGCCGCGCCGACCAGCTGCATAGGAAAGGCAGGTTCCGTGATTGCCGGACGAGTGCGTTGCAACACCCTTCTTCGCCTGCTCGTCGTTCAGGCCAAACACCGCGTTCGACGCGCCGCGCGCTTTGAAGGCCCCAGCCTTCTGAAGGTTCTCGCACTTGAAGAAGAGTTCGGCGCCAGCAAGTCCATTGATGAATGTCGATGTGAGAACGGGTGTGCGATGAATATGGGGTTCGATTAAGGCTCGTGCTGCAAGCACGTCGGTAAGATTCGGAATGTACATATCCAAGCGCGCTCCTTACGCTGTAATCGCTGCGGCGCCTCGATCGGTATCGCTCGGATCGAGAGCAACAGCATCAAGTTCGATGAGGTATCCATGATGAAGCGCCGGCACTGGAACGACCGACCGGGCAGGACGCGCTTCACCGAACGCCTTGGCATATGCTGCGTTGAAGCTGCTCCAATGCTCGACGCCGACGATGTAAGCTGTGACTTTCACGACATGAGAAGGCGTCGCACCAGCCGCCTCGAGTACGGCCAGCAAATTCCGGAGAACGAGACTGGCCTGGTTATCGAAGAGATCGTCAGATTGCTCCGACTGGCCTTCTGGTTTGATCGGAAGCTGACCGGAAACATGAATGAATCCACCCGCTCGGGCCGCCTGACTGTAGTGACCCAAAGGCTTCGGGGCGTGACTCGTTAATATGTGTTCTATTTGCGCCATTTCGCGTCTCCGAGGTGATTGCGAGGTGCAGATTGATCTTGACACCGGCTCTGCGCTGTACTCACGACCGCGTAAGTACTTAACTTGCCGGACCCGTTTGCTTGGATTTGCCAATACCAAAGCGGTTTGGTGCGAAGGGCGAAATGTCGATTGAGGTCTTTTCGCCTGCGAGGAGCTCTGAGACGAGCGTTGCGGTCATCGGCGCCCCTGTCATGCCGAGATGACCATGGCCGAAAGCATAGATTACGTCGGGTGTCCGGGTTGCCCGGCCAATCACGGGGAGCGAATCCGGGATGCTCGGCCGGAACCCCATCCATTTGGAATATCGTTCTTCAGAACTCGCAGGCGCGAGGGCTGGAAGAAGTTTTCGAGCGTGCGTATAGAGCACATGCGCACGTTTCCAGTTAGGAACGGCTGTGAGCCCAGCGAACTCAACCGTACCCGCCACGCGAAGCCCCATTTCCATAGGTGTCGCGATGAATTTTCCTGACGCATCGGTCGTCGGAATGCGTGGAGCGGCTTCCGGATTCGCGATGACGATATGATATCCACGTTCGGTATCGAGCGGGATGTCATCGCCTAGCGAATTAGCAAGTGATTTCGAGTGTGCGCCGGCTGCGACAACCGCTGCATCAACGGCCAGAACGCCGTTCGTGGTTGTAATGCCTTTAAGCGCCCTACCTTCAGTCTCAAAGCCGATGACACGCGCAGATACGAATTCGCCACCGTTCGCGATAAAACGCCGAAACAAGAGGGTCACGAGCCCTTGCGGATTAATCGTGTGACCGTTCTCTTCTATAAGAATGCCCTTGGTAAACGCATGCGACAAGTTCGGATCGAAATCCCGCAACGCATCGGCGCTGAGGATCTGCGTGCGAACACCGTTGAGACGCCGCAGTTCCCAACCTCCGCGGTCCTTGGCGAAGTCTGCTTCTCCACGATATACGGTCAGATGACCTTCATGGCGGATCAGATGGCTCGCATCAGCCTCCTCCGCCAATGACTTGATCAGAGGCACCGTGGACTTGATGAGATTGCGGAGTGCTTTCGCCTGCTCCTTCACCTTGTTTGGTCTTCCGGCTAACAGAAAGCGAATCAACCAGGGCATGATGGTTGGAAAATAGCTGAACCGGATTGACAACGGCCCCATCGGGTCAAGGAGCCACTTCGGTACGCTCGTCAAGTTTCCCGGCATGGACATAGGGACGACGGCTGAGCCGTTGAAGCATCCGGCATTCCCAAACGATGCACCTTCGCCAGGAGGGTTCGGGTCAATCAAGGTGACTTTGAATCCGCGGCGCTGAAGCATCAGCGCCGTGCATACGCCGACGATTCCGGCTCCAGCGATGCCTACTTTTTTGTGGTTCTCAGACATAGGATGCTCCCGCGGAGCCGACAGTCTCTCGCTGCCTAGCCACCGTTTCGCGGTAGGTGATAAAATTCGGCGTGCCTTACCTTGCTGCGGTAACGACGATTTCGATCAGGACGTCCTGGCCAAGATCTGAAACCCCTATCGTCGCACGCGCGGGCAAATCCTGTGCGTCGAGCCAAGAAGTCCAGACGTCGTTCATCTCTTGCTTCAGGTTCATGTCAGTGATGAACAAGGTCGCGGAAATTAGTTTCGTCTTGTCGGTTCCCGCTTCTGCGAGGAATTTGTCGAGCTTGGCACAAACTTGCGTCGTTTGGGCCCGCATCGAGGCGCCCTTGAGTTCATCGGCCAGCACGCCACCGAAGTAAATCACATCAGCATATTCAACTGACCGATGCATGATTGGTGTTCTGTCTCGACGTGTGATCATCGTCTTGCTCCTGCATTCATGGAATCGTGCCAACTACAGGTCGCGCTGTAGGCAGGATTCGGTGTTAGGCACTGCAGCTACGTCCGGCTCCACACCTCAGCCCTGGCTGCCTTCATGCCGCCTATATGCATAATATTTCAACATGATAACGCTTAGTCAAATGCCAATTATTGCGCTATCTATAATCAAATATTATATTATCGACGGAGGTTAGAAATATCGTTGACGCTGAACGTAAATGATAAAAGCCCAATCGATGCGTAGCTGCGAAGAATGAGCGTCATTGAGGGGAGCAAGTGTATTATCAGCTTACGAGCATCGCCCCCGGAGCGGGTGGGGGCCGAATTCCCAGCCCTGCATGCGGCTAGTCTCTACGACGCAGCAATGCTGGTTCGCACCTTTAGAAATGCCTGGCGACTCTGAGCCGGAGCTGCACGAAGGGTTCTGGATCTGGCTCGGCGGATTCAAAGCGGCTACGCTCTAAAAATCCTATGCATGAGGCGGTGTAAGCTGTTTGGACCGCTACTGTCGAATGAGGTGCATGGGGTAAATGGAAGCATGACTTCCGCCTGTGGCATAGGTGGCAATCTCAGTCATTC
This sequence comes from Hyphomicrobiales bacterium, assembly GCA_930633495.1. Classification (NCBI taxonomy): domain Bacteria; kingdom Pseudomonadati; phylum Pseudomonadota; class Alphaproteobacteria; order Hyphomicrobiales; species Hyphomicrobiales bacterium. Next base: position 459,584 of record CAKNFJ010000002.1, read on the forward strand.
TGCAGGCGCACAGCTCAAGGATCTGCGTGCCGTCATGCTCCCCCAACCGGTGTTAGGATAGGATGAATTGAGGCGGCCTCGCATTTTGGCGCGGAGATAGTACACCTCGCTGGAACAATGACGATAAATTGGTTCGTTACGTTCGTAGCTCTAAGCAGGGAACCATTCATTTGCTATATGGTGGCATGGGATACCATTGACCATGGGATCATGTGTCACTATCCCGAATATGCCATCGATAGCTGCATCAACCGTTCCACGAACGCCGTACAACTGTTTTGCGGCTACAATTGTTCGACGAAATAGAGCGCCGGGATCGAGCAGCGTCGTCGCACAGAGCGACATCGCCTGCTGCGAACTGGTGAGGACGAGAACGCGATCGGCCGTGGCACGCGCGCCGCGCTCCAGATTGACATAGTCGGCGATGGCTCTCCGGAGCGGTTCGGCGCCCTGAGGATCGCCGTGCAGAAGGGCTTTCGTGCCGTAGTCCTTGAGGACCTGCCGCTCCAGGCGCTCCCACAATTGCAGCGGAAACTCCCGTGTTTCCGGTATGCCATGCGTGAACGGCCGTGGCGCGAGGATGTCACGCACGCCGCCGCCGCTGAACATGGCTGCTCCACGCTTGCTGAGGTTCGGGGCCTGGTTGCGCAACAGCGAATCCCGCCGCGATCTGCGCTGGCCGGGCTGAAATGCCGAGATCTCGGCCACGAAACTGCCGCTGCCGACTCGCCGCTCGATGAACCCTTCGGCGTGAAGCTGGATATAGGCCGCCTCGATCGTATCACGCGACACGCCAAGTGCCTTGGCAAGCCCGCGGGTGGCCGGCAACGGCTTGCCCGGTCCCAGCACGCCGTCGAGGATCAACTGCCGGATCGCCCGTTGTATCCGGGCGTGCAGCGGCATCGTCGCATTGGCAGGATGGGCCATCCAGGCCTGCACGGATTCGAGCTGTGAGTGCTTGAACAAATGGCCTGCCCTTCGCAAGATAATTGGCAGGAACAATCAGGCCATTGACGGGCTATGTGTCAAGGCATGTTTTTTTGGGCTTTCGCCCGTTCCGTTCAGGAGACCCGCCAGGATCATGCCGTCGACCTCACCATCCACTTCGTTCGACTGAACGATCTCACCCATCCAGTAGTCGCGGGCCTGATCTCGGTCATCGTCAATTATGGCGGCACGTTCATCCTCGTGCTGCACGCCGCGGGCCTCGCCGGTCTGAGCCCGGAGCTGACCGCCTCATGGGTCTAGTCGGTATCGATGGGCGTCGGCCTGACTGGCATCCTCTTGAGCTGGTGCTATCTTGAGCCGATCATCACCGCATGGTCAACGCTGGCGTGCCTAGTGACTGCGGTTGCCGCGATGCCCTATCCCGAAGCGGTCGGCGCCTAGTTTGCGTCCGATCTTGCTTGATCCTGGAATTGTATCTGGCAATTCGCCCAAAAAATGCAACCAGTCACAGTGCTGCTGAAGCAAACTTTGGCTCCATGCACCCAAAAGAACAAGGGTGTTTGCCGAAGACATCAGTGAGAAATGACAATAATCCGGGTCTGCCTCACTTTGTGTGGAGATCGGACAATTGGATGGGCATCATCCGCACTCTGAGAAGCTCTGCACCCGCTCGGCCATACATAGCGCGCTTGATCGTCTTCAGTCGGTTGATCTGACCTTCCGCTTGACCATTGCTCCAAGGCAGGTCGATGGCGTTACAGACGGCGTCGATATCGCGGCGAAGGACGCGGGCAAAACGGGCCAGGAAAACCAGGCCAGAATGAATGGCATCATCAATCCAATCTTCGAGCCTTGCCGAATTTCGGCTATGAAATATTCCGCGAAACCGCATGGATAAGCTGCGCAAAGTCGCAAAGGTATCTGATCCCTGCTTGAGGGCGTCCACTTTCCGCTCTTGATTGACGGTCAGCGCGCCGCGCGGCTTGATGCAGAGAGCAGCGGCGACAACCGGCGAGATCCAGTGGCCAGTGTGCGGATCACGCACAGGCGCATTATCGTATGTACTGTCGACGACGCCAACCCGAGCCGGCGCCGCATCATCCTTATCCTTATCCTTATCCTTATCCTTATCCTTATCCGATTCCGGTCTCTCGGCGCGGCGCCAGGTTGCCAGGAGGCGTTCAAGATTGGAAAAGCTGCCGGTGTACCCGCGATGCTTGATGTCATGAAACAGATGCCGCCCACGGCGGTTGCCGTCCTTCCAACATTGGGTGAGAAAGGCTTCGAAATACAGGGGAGATGTCGGCTGCAACGCTCCCCTGCGTCGGTCGGGTGGCGTTTCAAACGTCAGCCATTTCGCGATGCTGCGGCGGCCATATCCAGTGCGACGCGCAATCTCCGAGCAGGTCAGGCCTTCTTTGCTCAAGGCGTGCACCGTCTCGAACACCTCCTTCCGGGACTGCCTATGTGTCCGTCGAAGCTGATTGCGCAACCGCATTCCAGGCGCCTCCTCATGCAAAGCTCGATCGTCATGATCAGTCTCGATGTCCTCGTCTGGCAGCAGTGCCCTGCCTGTAGCTCGGCCGGAGAGGCTCATCTGTTCCTCGATCGCAAGACGCAGGTTCTGGAAGAGATGAAAGCGGTCAGCCACCTGAGACGCTTGCGGGGCACCTTCACGAGCAGCCTGCGCGTATAGCCCGCATCGATCTCGACTGACCACCTCAATGGAGGGATGCCGCTTCAACCATTGTGCAACGCTCGCCACGCTCCGGTCCTCGAGAATGTCCATGACCTTTCGGCGCTCGAGATCAACGATGATCGTGCCGTAGCGCCACGATTTCCTCCAACTCCAGTCATCGATACCGATGATCCGAGCGGGGGGCTCGTCGTCGATCTGTAAAGCCATGCGCTTCAAGTGCCGAAGGATGGTGTCGTCGCTGACCGGCATCCCGAGCTGGTTCATCAAGCGCTCTCCCGGGCGTCCGCCTGTGCCGTGCCCCAGAAGGCCGACTATGTTGGCGACCCTCTTTGTCCTGCGGGCGTAGGGCGAGGCAATATCCGGGATCGGGTCCGAGAATGTTTGCCGCCCGCACTGCCGATAACTGCAACGCCAGCGGCTCAACCGAAGCCTTACCGTCACTTCATTGCCTTGGATCGGCAGGTCCTGAAGACTGCGGTACGACCAGCCGTGCCGACGTGCGCTCTGTTTCCTGCAATCTGGACAAATGCCCGAGGATGGTCCGCAAGCCGACACAACCCAGTCACCGTCGCCGTTGGTTGCGATGCTTTGGACCTTGATGCCCGGACCGGGCGACCATTTTGATTTTGTTCTCATGCACGCCAATAGCGAAGTGCCTGCTAACGATCTATTAACCACACAAAGTGAGGCAGACCCCTTTATCTCTGGATCGAACGGGAATTCCCATGCGTCGCCGCGTCTCGCGACTCGCCATCCAACATCTCTCTGCCGGCGCGCGTATCCTTCTCGGGTCCGCCAAGCCCTGGCCTGGCTTCGAGCACAGTCTCAAGTCGTATGTCCTGGTCGATCGTGACGACGACGCCATTAGCCTCCGCGACGACCATGGCGAGATCCACAAGCATCCTCTCCACGAAGGCCGTCCGACCGATCCGCTGACAAGCGAGATCTATTGGGCCGGGCCTCTGCCGACGCCGCAAACGGGGCTGTTCCCAATCGCGTGGGCCCGCCTTCTGAATTCCGCTGGACGTTCAGCTGTCATGCTGCACATGCTGCGCTTTGACGGCGCCCACGCGACCGCTGAATTCGTCTTCCCAGCCTATGCTGCGCAAGCGCATGAAGGATTGGATCACTTCACGAACTTGGTCTCCGAAAGAGACAAGCCGTTCGAGGGCGAGATCGTCGGGTCGGCCGCGTTCCACCGGCAGCACGTTCTTGTGGCGTTGCCGGACGGCTTTCACGCTCGCCCAGGAGACTTGGTGGGCGCCGCATCGATCAAGCTGGAAATGACACCGGAAGGAGCCTTCCTCGCCGAGCTGGAGGATGCCGTGATCCTTCGCTTCTTCAGGAGCCGTGAGGAACTGGGCGAAGCGCTGCCCACTTGGTCCGTCTCGGCGGTCAATCCCTTCGAATTCGGCCCGGCGGACGACCGGGAGTTCGACCGCCTGCTCGGAGCCGCGCGCGCCAGGACGGAGCCAAACGAGGCGATCGTCTACCGGTATGAGCACGATGGCACCCATATCGTAGCGGGGAGGGGAGCTCTCTTCTTCGATACCGGCGCGGCCGAGGACACGTTGTCGAACCATCGCTGCGCACCCGGCCTATGGATCGTCGAGCAGGCGACCGGCTGGTCGCATCAATGCCTCGAGGGTGAAGTCGATTTCGGGATCGACGCAACCTGGCGCCCGGCGACGCCGGCTGACGTGCTGCGCTTCGGCCTCACACCCGAACAGGTCTCGCAGACAATCGCCGAGCTGCGCGAGATCGAGCCACTGCCGACGCTGTGTGATGAAGCGATCGAAGCCGCCTGCGCTGCCGGCGGACCCAGCCTGGGTCTCACGGCAGGCTAATCAGGCAGCCGGCCGGCCATAGGCGTAACGCGGCGTGCCGTACTGCAGCAGCTCCGGCGAGCCGACGACCTCCTTCCATAGGTTCAGTGCCTCGGCGAGCGTGAAGCGCGTCGCCTTCAGGTGCTCCTCGGTCCTGCCGGACGGAAGGCCTTCATAGACGAAGTCGAGATGCTCGCGGTCCAGGACGAAGCCGTGTCGGGCGATCGCCCAATAGTCCTCGTCGTGATAGCCGCGGCGTTCGAGGAAGACCTGTGGTGCTCCGCGGCTATCCGCGAGCAAAACGTAGGAGGCGACCGGCGGGAGCTCGGTTGCGGGGGCGTTGTCCTGTTGCATGGTACTCTCAGGCTAGTTTGGGGCGCCGCGGCGCGGGCGCTGACGAATGATGCTCGCGCTCATGCGAGGCGGCATGTGGCAGCATCGAGGCTCGGGTGGCTCCATTACCGGGCCCAAAACGCAAGTTCGGAATACCCAGTCCGGATATCGTGGAGATCGAAGCCGAAGGGCGCGATGACCAGATAAATCAGGACAATCATCGCCTTCGCCATCGGATCGATCATGAAGATCAAGAATATCGCCGTGAACCCGGCGATCGACCGCGTCAGAGCGTCCGGCCGCCAAGCTTCCGGTAGCCACTGTTCGATCGCTCCAAAGCCGTCGAAGGATGGCACCGGCAAAAGGTTGATCACGATCGAGCTCGCCTGAAGCCATGCCATGAGAACGATCGACGCCCGGAGTCCCACCGCCGCGTCATCCGAAAGGGAGGCATGGAAAATGGCCAAAGCCACCAGGAACACGAAGTTTGCCGCCGGGCCGGCGAGATAGACAAGAGAGCGGTCTAACCGCCGACTGATTGCGCCGAGATCGACATATACCCGCGCGCCAGGCAACACGAAGAAGCCACCTAGCAGGAAAACCAGGGGAAGCAGGAACGTCCCGAGCGGGTCCGTAAAGCTCACAGGATCCAGCGCCAGGTGCGGCCTGTGCCGACTTTCATCGTCGCCAGATCGCACCGCCGCCCAGGCATGCGCGCCTTCGTGGAAACAAAGACCGAGGAGCCAGCCGAAAACGACGAAGACAAAGACGAGCGGCATCCCTGGCAGCCAGCCGAGCGACAACGAAAGACCCGCTCCCGCGAAGACCCCAAGGACCAGCAGGAAATTCGGGCTCAGCGATCTGTCATCGCGGGTGACGGCGTCCACATGCGGCTCCGGCAAATCGAATCCACCCATCATCCATGAGAACGCTGAAAGCCAACAGGATTGCATATCGATTCCTTGAGGATTCGGTGGATAGCCGCTCCTCCCGATGAAATTCTCGCCAGTCCACGTCTTTCTCCCCGTCACTCCTTGTGGCGCGCCCAACAGCCACCGATGCTCGATTGTAACGAGTGAGGACCCATGCTGACTGACACCATCGAACTGGACGCCGACGCGAGCGACGAAATCCGCCGCTGCGCTGAGGAAATGAACCTCCCCGCGGAAGGCATGGCGCTAATACTGGCCACGGCCCGGGCTGAGGCCGAAACCGAGCCCGCTAATGAGGCGTACGCTCGCTTCCTGGCGGAGATCGGTGCACGCACCGATCTTTCGCCGGTCGATCGAGACGCGCTTCTCGTCGCACTGGATTACTTCGGCCAGTTCGTGACCACGCTGCCAATCATGACGGTCGACCAGTCCTGGATGACCGACACCGGCGGGGAGGGCATCTACATCGCCTCCAAGGCCATTCACGGTCCACGCTGGCGGGAGCTGCGTGCATCCGGCGTCCCGATCATTTCGACCTGGATCGACGAGGCCGAGGTGGGGTTGACCAATGACTGGTCGGATCTCTGGGTCCGTTCGGCCAAGGAGGCGGCCGCCGCGCGCGCACTCATCCTCTTCCGACTTCCGGAGGAGCAGCACGCCGGCGCTCTCATCGAGGCTGGCTGCGCGATCCGGCAGGGGCGGCCCGTCTTTGCCGTCGGCTGGGACCATGCCTCCTTCCGACACCACCCGCTCGTTCGAGCGGTCGACACGCTGGAGGAAGCGCTCGACTTGGCACTCGCTGTGTAGGGCCAGAATTCGGCGCTTGATGCTCGCTTCAGGGCACCTCACCCTGAACGAAGGAAGAACGGCCTGAGAATCGACGGTGCCGGAACAACGAAGGCTTCATGACCATGACGCAGATCACCAATCAAATTGCCGCCGAGCTCGCGGTGCGGCCGGAGCAGGTCCAAGCGGTGATCGACCTCCTCGGCGAGGGCGCCACGGTTCCGTTTATTGCGAGGTACCGGAAGCATCTCCATGGCGATCTGGACGATCAGCAGATCCGCGTCATCGAGGAGCGTCGCGGCTACCTCGTCGAGATGAACGAGCGCCGCGAGACCATTCTCGGAACCATCTCGGAGCAGGGAAAGCTCACCGACGAGCTCAAGGCAACGATCCTTCGCGCCGCGACCAAGGCCGAGCTGGAGGATCTCTATCTGCCCTACCGCCCCAAGCGGCGCACCAAGGCACAGATCGCCCTGGAAGCGGGCCTGGGGCCGTTGGCGGATGCTCTGCTGGCTCACCCCGAGCGTGACCCGAATGTGCAGGCTGGCGGCTTCCTCAAGCCCGACGCGGCGATCGATACGCCGCAGGCGGCGCTCGAAGGCGCGCGTGCCATCCTCAGCGAACGCTTCTCGGAGGACGCCAAGCTGCTCGGCCGGCTGCGCGACCTCTACTGGCGCCAGGGCGAGCTCGTCGCCAAGGTGAAGGAGGGCAAGGAGGAGGTGGGTTCGAAATTCCGGGACCTCTTCGACTACGCCAGCCCGTTGATGAAGGCGCCCTCGCACCGTGTGCTGGCAGCTTTCCGGGGCGAGAAGGAAGACTTCCTCGACGTCCGGCTGCGCCCCGAGCCGGAGGAGGGCGCGGTCGGCTATATCTCGGCCATCGCAAGCCACTTCAAGATCGCCGACAAAGGGCGTCCGGGCGACCGCTGGCTTCTCGACACCGCCCGCTGGGCGTGGCGCACCAAGATCGAGCTCCACCTCAACGTGGCACTTCGCATGGATCTCTGGGAGCGAGCCGAACGCGAGGCGATCGAGCTCTTCGCTGTCAACCTCCGGAGCTTGCTGTTCGCTGCGCCGGCCGGATCCAAGCGTGTCCTGGCTCTCGATCCCGGCTTTAAGGCCGGTGTGAAGATGGCCGTGATGGATGCGACCGGTCGCGTTCTCGATTTCGCGACGGTCTATCCGTTCGTACCTCATCATCGGAGCGAGGAGGCGCAGCAGAGCATCCGCGCGCTCATCCGCAAGCACAGTGTCGAGCTCATCGCGATCGGCAACGGAACCGCGTCCCGCGAGACCGAGCGCCTGGTCGCCGAGATCCTCAAGCGCTGGCCGGATATCAAGGCCACGAAAGTGGTGGTGTCTGAAGCCGGCGCCTCCGTCTACAGCGCCAGCGAATATGCTTCCCGAGAGCTTCCTGATCTGGACGTCTCGATCCGCGGGGCGGTGTCGATCGGACGCCGGCTCCAAGACCCGATGGCAGAACTGATCAAGATCGAACCGCGCAGCATCGGTGTCGGTAGCTACCAGCACGACGTCAGCCAGACCCTTCTCGCCAAGCGCCTCGATGCGACGGTTGAGGACACGGTCAATGCAATCGGCGTGGAGCTTAACACCGCTTCTTCGAAGCTGCTCGCTCGTGTTTCAGGCATCGGCGAAAGCCTGGCCGAGAACATCGTCTCCTATCGCGACGCGAACGGCCCCTTCCGCAATCGCGAGGCACTCCGGAACGTCCCGCGTCTCGGCCCCAAGGCGTTCGAGCTCGCGGCCGGCTTCCTGCGCATCCAGGATAGCGATCAGCCGCTCGATCGCTCCGGCGTCCACCCGGAAGCCTATCCCGTGGTGGACCGCATCCTCAGCAAGCTCGGCGACGAGCTGAAGTCGATCCTCGGCAACTCTGCCCGGCTCAGCAAGCTGCGCGCGTCCGACTTCGCCGACGAGAGGTTTCCGCCTGCTGCCGTGGCAGATATCCTGACCGAGCTGGCTAAGCCCGGACGCGATCCGCGTCCCGATTTCCGGACTGTTGAATTCGCCGACGGAGTGGAGGACATCAAGGACCTGGAGCCTGGCATGGTCCTGCCCGGAATCGTGACGAACATCGTCAACTACGGCGTTTTCGTCGATTTAGGTGTTCATTTGGACGGTTTGGTACACATTTCGCAGCTCTCTTCGAAAGGCTTCGTCAAGGATCCGAACTCCGTCGTGAAAATCGGCGAGGCGGTCAGGGTCCGCGTGGTCGAGGTTGACCTGCCCCGCAAGCGCATCTCACTCAGCATGCGCCTCGGCGAGGCGAACGATCCGGCGCCGCCCAAAACGGCCGCTGCCCCGGGCCGGATGCCGAAGAAGCCCATGCAGAGCCAGAGCTCCAACTCGGGCAATGCGTTTGCAGAAGCGTTCGCCCGCGCGGGACTGCGCAAATGAGTGAGAAGGTCGAGCACGGCTTCTCGATCCGCTGGGGCGACAGGACGATCTCCGCCTCCGGCTTCGAAAGCCGCGAAGCCATGGAGGCAGCCCGCTCTGCCGAGTTCGCATCGATGCGCGAGCTCGGCTGGACTCCTCCGCGCTGGTGGCAACTCTGGCGGCGCGGCGACACCCGCCCCTGACACCGCCTCTTGCCGTTTGGCATTTTTGAGACTACATTCTGCCAAAGTGAGGCAGAACGATGCTTGTCGAGATCCCCCGCACCGCCGCGCAACCGGACGTTCCGCAGATTTCCCCGGAAGAGGCCGCAGCAGCAGCGCGAGCCGTAATCAACCTCTTCGACAGGTGGAAGGTCAGCGACACGATCGCTCGCGAGATCCTCGGCGGAATGCCTGCCAGGACTTACGCGAGGTGGAAGACCGGCGAGCTCGGCCGGATCGATCGCGATCTTGCCACCCGGCTCTCGCTCCTGATGGGCATTCACAAGAGCCTGCGCATCCTCTTCACGGATCCCGAGCGCGGCTACGCCTGGGTCAGCAAGCCCAACGACGCCTTCGGCGGCCGGACGCCGGTGGACATCATGGCCGAGGGCAGCATCTTCTCGCTGGCGCGCGTCCGCTCGTACCTCGACGCCGAGCGCGGTGGCTGGTGAGCACTGCAGCCCCCGCGATCACCCGCATCCAGTGGCCTCGCGCATACCGGATCATCCGCTCTGCCTTCCCGCCAATCGATCTGTTCGAGGACATCGCCGACCCGCGCGACTGGGAAGCGCTCGCCTCCATCGAGTCGAAGTCCAATCCACGCATTTGGGAGCAGCTCGGCCGGCTTGAGTTGGTACCGCCCACTCGCCGCGTGAACGGCCCGGGCGCCAGCCTGCTGATGGCACCTTTCGTCCATATCAGCACGGACCGGCCCGGCCGCTTCACCGATGGCACCTATGGCGTCTATAGCGCCGCCAATGCGGAGGAGGTCGCCATCCGTGAAGTCGCCCACCACTTCGGCCGCGCCATGGCAAACAGCCGCGAGACGGCCGGATGGACCTCACAGTTTCGCGTTCTGATCAATGCGATCGATCTCGACCTGCATGATGTCCGAGCCATCCCGGCGATGCATCATGCGATGAGCTACCAAGCTCCTCAGACGCTCGCGCGAGGCCTGCGGGCAAACGGCTCGAACGGAATCGTCTATCAGAGCGTACGGGCCGCCGGCGGGGAGTGTGCAGCCATCTTCTGGCCGAACCTGATCCCGATCCCGCTACAGGGCGACCACTACGATTATCACTGGGACGGCGCGCGCGTGGATATGGTTCGCAACTGCCGCACGCACGCGATCTTCGGGCTGTAGCTTACAGCCTCGGTGCCGGCTCCGCGTTCGGCTCCGGCTTGATTAGCTTGTACGCGACGCCGGCCATATAAACCGCCGCCGGCAGCTTATCTTCTGGCGGGGCGATCTTGGCCCATTCGCGAGCTGTCCTCGTCGTCCCAGGCCGATACCCCTCTAGGGAGCAGGTATCACCAGTCCTCAGAAGCTCGTAGCCTCTCTCGGTAAGGCGTACGACATCCCATCCTCCCCGGAGAACCCCGCGGACATACTCGAACAGCCCCGCTCGGATCATCGGCAGGAAAGCCTTGTTCGACACTCCCCTGGGATCGTCGCCAAGCCAGTACACCAGCCACTCGTCTCGCGTTAGAGACGCTGCGAGGCCGTCGAGTTGGGGTCTCTTGAAAACGAACAGGCGACCAGGCTCCGGGAGATGTCTGATGTCCTCGATCGCCCACGCATCGAAAAGATGCCGCCGAAGGTAGCTCAGGCTCTCTCTGGAGGTGGCTGGGAGATCGATCTCCGTCACCCTGGCGGGCGCTGACGAAGCAGCCGGTCCGACTGAGAGATCGAGCTTCGCGCCCGCAAGGCCTGCCTTATATGCCTGTTCCATCATGCGGGCGATGCTTCCAGGTCCATCGGTGATGACCCCTTCGCGCTTTGCGAGCAGGAAATCCTTAGCCATCGCACGAAAGACATTCTTTCGCCGCCCGGCGTCGGCGATGTCAGCTGCCTCAATCTTGTCTTTGAAGTCGATGTGGATGGTCATGGCTGCTCCTGCTGGACATCAGTCTGCTCGCATCCCTTGCAAGAGACGATCGCCCGCACGCGAAGCACCGCTGCGATCAAAGCCCTCGCCAAGGTCTCGTCAGAGCCCGGCCGCAGCTCAACCTCAAGCCCCTCGTTCCAGACATCGATCTCGGGCGGAAATTCTCGATGAAGACGCAGGGCATGCTCCGGAGAGCCATGATCCGGACAGATACGGGCCTCGCTCGAAACCCAGCACGTTCCGCCGCGCCACCACCAGCCCGGCAAGACTTCCCTGAACAGTGCGACGGCGGCATCGAAGCTCGTCAGGATCGCCGGTGCACTGTCGTAGGCGACCAGGTCCTTCGGATCGCGCCGGAGCCAGCGATCCTCAAACTGGACCCAGACGTCGCCTTCCTTCGCGACGAGAACCCGCCACACGAGGGATTCCAGCTCAACGTCTGGACCGCGGCCTTCCTCGACGCGCGAGATGAGGCTGGAAAGAGAGGGGCTGCTCACTGGATCTCTCCGACGACCGGGAGAATGTCCTTGCGTGTCACCGCAATCGTCCGGGTGTAGCCCACGGCCCCGGCGATCGACAGCATCGCGCGCCAAGTCCAAGGCGCGTCACGCCATCTCGTAAAGCCTAAGAGATCGGTCGCGAACAGCCCGCGACCCGCGGACGGTCCGAGCTCAACGAACTTGTCCTCAAGGGTGAAGGCTGAGAGATCCAGGCGTTCGACAGGGATCGCGAAAACGATCGGGCGTGCGGCCTCGAACTCCGCCATGCAGAGCGCGTGATACTCAGCCGCCTCGCGCTCGTCCGTCAGGCACGTCATCAGCACCGCCCCTGTCATATGGGACGGCAGCAGGCCCTCGCCGAGCTTGCGGCGCAGGTATTTGGTCGAGGTGCCATGATAAAGGATTTGCGGAAGACTCATTCGCCGATTGGCGCATGAAGCCGCGCCAAAGGCCACATCCCGCCCGGGCGCCATCCACGTCCTTCGCCCCTAATGCGTGGAGAATTCGCTGAGATCGAGACCCCATTCCAGCGCGCAGTACGCCTCAGCGAAGTGCTGCTCCAGCGGATCCTCTACCTCGACAAACTTGACCGTCATCGCGGCAACCAGCGCAACCTGGCGGCGGAACTCAATCGCGAAGGCCTCCGTCTGCATAAGATGCCCTCGCGATCCTTCCTTCTTGTAGGTCGCGACATGGCCGAGAACACCTCTCGTCCTTTTGAAGGCGTAGGTGGCTTTCAGGTGCGAGACGGCGCGATGCCCCTTGATGCGTTGCACGATATCGCGCGTCCGGCCGACGTGAACGCAAACTCCATCCTCGAAGAAGGCGTAGATCCCTGGCGCCTTGCGGCGACCGATCGATTTCAGATCGAGAGGCTCGCTGGCTTCGAGCTCGCGGAAAATTTCTGGGGCGCGAGCGACCGTCGCGGCGAATCGAGCATTCATTGGGGCCTCACTCCCCCATTCATGACGGGTGATGCTTCTTCGGCGCAAGCGGAGGGGAGAGGCGCGACGCCTGGTCGATGGATGATACTGATCTAAGGCGAAATCCGCTTCTGCCTTAGATCAGTATCACAGAGATGCCGGTCTCGCGCGGCCGAGCGCCTGCCCTTTCGACCGTCGCCAAAAAACAAGGGGACGACCGCTCGAAAACAGGAGCAGGGCCTGCGGGTACGCGCAATCTGAGCTAATTGTTGCAAGCCGCCTGAAAGGATTGTCCGGCAATCCTTCACCCAGGAGCGCCTATCCTTGCCACTTCTGAAGAGCGCGAATTGACCCGCCCAGCCGACACTCCCGTAGCTCGCATCTTGCAGACGGTATTGCGTCTCGATGCAGACCAGGATCCGGCCACCCGCCGCATGTATCCTCGACACGACCTGCGCCTGAAGGGTCGCTGCATGTTCGGGAACATGAGCGAGCATCTTTGTGAGTCGGTGAACATCTCCGCGACAGGCCTTGCGGTTGCCTGCAGCCATCCAGCGCGCGCCGGCGACCGTGTCGTCATCTATCTGGATCGGCTTGGCCGGCTGGAAGGATCGATCATCAGGGCAACGAATGGCGCCTTCGCCGTCACCCTGATCAATAGCGTGCGCAAACGCGTGAAACTCGCCAGCCAGATCGAGCATCTGGTGAGCCTCCCTGCTGCGCAGCGCGTCGAACACCGCATGAACGATCGCTTCGTACCAGACGATCGTGCCGCAACCGTCGCGCACGGCAAAGACATCCGCGATGCCATGATCATCGACGTCTCCCGAACCGGCATCGCGCTCAAAACAACCCTATCCGCCGGCATCGGTGACACTGTGGTGGTCGGCAAGCGGCTGTTCGGTCGCGTCGCTCGCCAGTTCCCCGGCGGCTTCGCCATTGCCTTCTCCGTGCCCGTCCCGGAATCGATCCTGCTGGAGGGGAAGGCCTTCGTTGCCGACGACGCCAGGATCGCCGCATGACCTCGATTTCAGTCGACAGCGAGATCAAGCGCAATCAGCTGCTGACCCGGGCTATCAGCGCAGCCTCGATGCTGCTCTCCGCAACCCGCGCCGCGGCGAACCGTACCCCGGCCTGGGCAACATCGATCGACCGAGCCACCTCCGACGCAACGTGCCTCGCCAAGGAAGTTCTGCCGCACGGCTATCCCGACGATGCGAGCGACCTCTGGTATGCGAGCGACCCGGACGAGGCCGGTCTGGTCGAGATCTGGCAGTGGAACTCCCAGGCGGCGATTCAAGCTGGCTGCATGCCCATTTCCAGCGTCGCCGCCGGCATTCCCCAGAACGCTGCGGCTGCCCTGATCGCCGCACATAACGCCGCGATCACGCTTTCGCGCCTCGCGGCGTAGACGGGAACAGCGCGTAAAAATCGAAACATCTGCGTAAAAACGCGAATTTCTTCGCGGCTCTGCGTAAAAATGATAATCGATCCGCTTACGGTTTGAACGTGTTCGAGGAACCGTTATCGACGCTGTAGACCTCCTGCACCACGGCTTCCATGCCCTCAAGCTCGTCGTCGGAGAGCTCCGAGAACATCTTCTCTCGCTTTGCCTTCGATAGCCGGCCATGGTTCTGCATCACGAGCTTGGCAAAGAGGTCGAGGCGCTCCGGCCGCATGTCGACCACCTCCCTCATGCCAGCGACCATCCTGTCTCGAAGCGCGATCGAGGTGATCTCCTCCGGGATGCTGTAGTCGAGGCAATAGGCGAGGCGGTTCGTGACGAAGGCTGCCTGATGGCTCGCATCGAAATGGCCGTACAGGTCGCGAGTATCGTTCACGACAATCACGTTGCCATTGGCCGTCCTTTCCCACTTGATCAGCCCAATGCGCTTTTCATCGAAATTGGTCAGCGTCTCGCGGTAGCCGTCCATGTCAGCGAAGATCGCGTTCGAGATCGGTAGCGTGATCCCCTGAGGCCTGATCCCGTGCTGGTTCAGGATGTGATTGAGGATGTAGCGGTGCGTCCGGCCGTTGCCGTCGGCCAAGGGGTGGACCATCAGCCAGCCGAACGACACCGCCGTCGCGTGGGCGATGGGATCGAAGCCCGGGGTCTCTCCCATCCTGCGATCGGCTGCGAAAATGCCCTCGACGAGGATCTCAAGATCGTCGGGCGCCGCTCCAAGCCAATTTGGAATGAGCGAGCCGTCAACTTCCTCGCCGAGCCACACCCCATTATGTCGGATCCCGGTGTTCACCCAACGCGAGTCGATGATCATCTTCTGGAGCCCGAGGAGTAGCGGCAGGTCGAGCCGGGTGCGACCCGCGTCACTGACCAGCGTGCTCCATTTTTCGAGCTTGTCGACGGATGGATTCTCGTTCTCGATCGCGAAAGTCGAGCGGGAATCCCTGAGAAGAAGCCGGCGCCTCAGGCGCGTGATGATGCCGGGCGGACCTTCGGCCAAGGCTGCGCTAGCCTTCCTGTTGCACTCCTCGCGCAGGTCTCCCTGAAAGGTTGCGGAGCGGCGAACAAGCGGCGCAAAAACCGGCGTACCGGGAATGTTGTCACGAACGCGATGCCGCGGCGAATTGATCGGGCTCGCGGTGTGCCACACCCCGGGATCCAGCGCGTCGATGTAGCCGCCGCCGGCGGAGGGGACATCCAGCTTCAGGCCGGTCAGCCACTCGTAGAAGAAGAACGCCTGGCGCGCATAAGTCCCCGTCGGGCTCTGCCGGATCATGTCGGCAACGAGCTCGGGGTCGACCTTGAGAAACAGCTTGCGCAGGACATGGAGATCCGTCGCCTCGTGCTTCAACGCGAAGACCAGGTGCTCGGCGAAGGTCATGTCGCCTCGCGAGAGCCTCCCTCGCTCACGATCATCGGTGCCCCGATAGGTGACCTCGTAGACGGCATATCCGCCGGGGGCCATGGCATGGTTTCGACCTCGTTCCGTTCGCTGGCGCGCATCCGACGTCACCGCGAGGGTATCCGGCATCGGGACTTCGAGGTCGAAATGATGGATGAGCGCCGAATAGCCCGTCAGAACCGTCCCTGACGGCTGACGATACCCGTGGCGACCGGTCTCACGAATGGCGCGGATCAGCATGGCTTTCCCTCTGCGGAAAAATCGTAATCTCCGCGGAAAAAACGTAACACATCCCTTTGAAAGGCAGGAGGTGGCCTCCGAACCAGTGCGACCGACACCGCGAAAGAGCCTGCAACATCGGCACTAAGGGAGCTGCGACCACGCCTGAAGAGCACCGTAACTGATTTCCCACAGCAGTGGACGCCACTACACGCCGTCGCAGCTCGTTTCCTGGGTGGCGCAGATGCGGTTGAGCCATCCGCTGAAGCGGTGCTCCACGCTCGAAACAAACGCCCACTGCCCGACGCAGTCATGCAGCCGCGCTGACCTGACGAAGCTGTCACTGTCAAAATCGACTGCAGCCCGAACCGGACGCCCTTTGGCGCTGGCGACGTCGCGCCCCACTGGGGCCTGCGACTTCACGCTCAGATGCCGTCCCGATACCCAGCCCGCGCCATTGAAGACCTTTCGCCCAGGTGGCGCGAGGAGCGCATTGTCGCGCGCGTTGCGGATCCGAAACCAACCGTTCTGCGCGGCGACGACCTCCACTTCGACGAAGGCATGGATCGGCGGGTCATCGTCCGATAGCGCCGGCGGAGGGAGCTTGCCAACGATCGGCGAGCTGACATCGGGTCCCGCGCGAACATTCAGACCGGCCGGATCACTGTCCGTCACGAATGCGCCGAACGAGCAACTCCGTAGGATGCCGATCTCGGTAGCGAAGGAACTCACCGCTCCGAGCACGCAGGCCAAAGAGACCAATACGGCGCATGCAATCTTCACAGGCAGGATCCCGACTCGATGGCGACACCACAATGCTACCCGCAGATTCGCCTTCGGCGAATGCGTTCGGTGGATGAAGCCCGCATGACCTCTAGATGCATTCAAGAATCGGGTCGACAATTCATGTCTCAGGCGGAAAGGAGCCTTCTCCATGCTCGCTACGGACTTCCATCTCACCCACGGGTCGTTCAAGACCTACGACACGAGCCTGATCGCCTATATCGACATCCCGCATCGGGACGACGGCGAGAAGCGCCATAGGGAGCTCGCCCACCGGATGATCGATCTGATGCGAGCCAACGGCTTTTGCATCGAACTCGATCCGGAGGTGCTGAGGCGCCACCGCTGCATCAGTAAGAACTATTTCACCGGCCGACGCGGCGACCTGAAGGTCCGCATCGAGATCTGTTCGATGAGCGTCATCGCCGAGTTTTGGCAGGACTTGGTCGTGATCAACCGCAACGGTGGCCGCTACGATTTCAACAAGCTCGCTCGGATGCCCTACCTAGTCCGGAAGGCCTTTGAGTGCATTTCGCGCAAGATCCTGGCGAGTTGGGAGCGCGAAGGGATGGAACTGATCAATCCCCCGGCCTCGGCCAACCCATCGGCATTGGCCTACTTCAACGCCACCTGGAATAGCACGCATGACGTGCGCGCCGGCCGCAATCGCTTCGAGCGTCGCGAGGATGGCTGGCCTTCGGACCGCGAAATCGATTGCTGGGATCGAAACGACGCGGACGGCAATCGACTTGAACACAGTGCGGTCCGCTATTTCCGGACCCGCAACGGATGCCTGGCGCGCGCGGTCGTCGCCGGCGGGATCAACTCACGATGGCTGGCAGTGTACGGCCCGGGCGAGCGAGACTTCACCCACCTCTCGCATTACGAGCTCTTCTCCTTCCGGCCTGATCTCCCGCGCCGAGACAAGGGCGCCTACCGACGCGAATGCGGGCTTCGGCGCCAGCTGAAGAGATGCCTCGAGGCGGGTGAAGTCGCGCGCGCGGAATCGATCTCCCGATTGCTCCGGACCGAAGGGTTCGAGGTCGCTTCCAGCGCTGCCTAGGGCCCTTGCGGTTGTCGGCAGAGCTTCGAGCCGGCAATCTCGGCCTATGGATTCCGATTCGGCGACAACTTGGCTCCATGAGAGGCTTCTCTCCAGCGACTTGATGAGCCACTTCTTCGAGCTGCGCGACGAGCTCGGATTATCCGGTGATCTCGTCGCAAAGACCGTGTTCTCCCTGGCGCATAAATTCACGCTCGGTGACTGCCTAAAGCTCGCTGCAGTGCTTGGCGAGGTTTCAGGCGCCGATCATGTCGTCACAATCTCCCGACCGGACGGACGCCTCCTTCATGCCGTCTTCGCCTGCGCGCCGCAGTATCCGAACGAACGCCCGCGGGGCGACTGCGTCGACGTCATGGGCAGGATGAGCTTGAGCACAGCGATTGCTGGACTTGAAAAGGCCTTCGGCCAGGTAGAGATCGCCGTCGGCAAGCACTGGGACGACGACTTCCTCGACGCGGAAGAACGGGCGCGCATCCGCTCCATCGCCGCGGCCTTGCCATGGACGAGGTCCTTCGCTCGGGTCGAGGGGGTCACGCCGAAAGATCTGATGGATCTCACCGAGCCCTATCGCGCGGCCGCGAACGAGTTTTACGGCTTCGGGGAGGAGCCGGCGCCAACTCCCTCGTGGAGCGCCACGATCTGATCCGAGACATAGTCCTGGCGGTAGAAGCGATGCATGTCGCCGGCGTCGCAGTTGTTCGCCTCGCCATGAACAATGCAGCGGTAGACGCGATAGGCGCGGTCCAAGGTATCGACGAACGTTTCACCGGTGCGAGTCATCGCGAGAATCTCTTCCCACGCGCTGCCGAATTCCGACGGATGCCGATCGCCATATTTGAGCGAGAACAGAAACCCGTTCGAGGTGACCTTCACCGACATGCCGTGGAGCGTGCCGACGTCCTTGTGGACCGAATTGAGCGAGATCGCCATCTGCTTGCCGGCGTCATCCTTGCCGAACATCTCTTCGAGCCGCTTGTGGATGTCGGCCTCACAAGCGAGTCCGAGATGCTTGGCACCATCGAAGGGACGATAGACCCGATGCGAAATCACGAGCGACTGTGTGACGTCTATCTTATGGTCCCGACGCCACTGCGCTTGCCCATCGGAGGCGGCGCGCCCGAGCAACGCGCGATGAAATACATCCCGAAGGCCGGCGATGCTGGTAATCGCTTCCAAGCCGGGGCTGCTCACGACGCCACGCCCGTTCATGAGATCCCACGGCCCTGATCGGCCCCACTGACCAGGCGTTTGGTACTGAGGCTCACTGCCGGTCCGGACGAAGTGCTGCAGCGTGCAGAAAGCCTGTTCCAGGCTGTACGGGTTCGGCCAGAAACTGTCGGGCCTTACGAACTCGACCAGCTTCACCGAGAAACGGCGCAGGATATGAGGGCGCTCCGGCGCGGGCGAGAAAGGGCGGTTCCTGGCGGCGGTAGCGTGAATTGCGTGCATCGACTCGGGTCCTTGGACTGCGATCAATGAAATCCCGCGGCCCTGAAAGGCACTAGACTGAAGCGACCGGGCGTCGTCCGCGCTTTCGTCGATCCGCCTCGATCGCGTGGAGCATGCCTCGGCCGGCCGGGCTCAAAATGCTTGTCTGTGCTCCGATCGGGTAGGTCTCGACGACATCAGCCGGCTCGAAGGTCAACCTGGCTCGCTTGAGCGCCCTCACGACCTCCGGGGTATTGTGCAGGACCGGTCCAGGGCCATCGATCGGCCTTTCCGGGATTGGCGGTGCGGCAAGCCTCCTGACCACATCAGCAGGGACAGCCATGCGAACAATCCGGCGCCCCTCGCTCTTGCAGTAGGAACGCCGGCCGGACGCTATCTCTTCCAGGGCGTAGAGACCCGCCCAAGGCACCGACTGCGCGTAGCCCGCGTCATTCGCCCGCCACATGGTCAGGTAGGGCTCGGCCGCCCAGGCCGGGCGCACGTCGACGATGTAGAACTCAGACATCGGTTCCTCCGACTTTCTGCGCACGCGCGACCTTCTGCAGGATTCCATTGACGTCCGGCAGCGACAGAAACCCGTTCGAGAAATCCTCCAGCATCCCCCGCTCGAACTCGTTCGGCGCGTGCTCGGTGTCATCGGTCGAGTAGACGTAGCCGTCCAGGTAGCGCTCGGCCGCCTCCAGAAGATCCGAGCCGACCTGGCCTGGAGCAAAGACTGGGAGGAGGGGCTCTGACGTCGGCTCCGCCCCGCGCCGCCCGAACTTCTCGAAGTGATCGAGCAGCTGGCGCCGCGCCTGGTCTGTCGATGTCGAGGATTGATAGTGCGGCCGCAAGCGTGCGACCTCGCCGAGGAGAGCTGCGCTTCCGCCGGCGCGGGCCTGCCCGCGTTCAACCTTCAGTGAGATGGAAGCGACCAGATCAAGAAGGTCGGCTTGACCCCCCTGGAATTTCTGACCTCCCCACTGCGCATAGACCCACGGCCTGTGACCACGGTCTGAGATGCGCCCGCGATCCATGCTGCTCCAGACATAGCCGATCCAGTCAGCAACGACCTTGGCCGCCGGAACGAGCTCTTCGCGTTCCCCAAAATCCGAAGCGGGGACCGGCTCGCCACCATACTCGGTCACGAAACGCTCAACCTGGCTGAGAGCCTCAACCACATCCGGTTTGGAGCCAGCGGTCGCCAGCTCCCGGAGACGACCGAGTTCGGCCGCGAGATCCGCGCGAAAGGCCATCAGCCCCCGAGCCTCCCAAGAACAGGGTTGAATTTCACATAGGTCTCCCCGAGCGCATCCTTGCCCTGATCGGCCAAGCCCATGAGTCGGGCGAACCTAACGAGCTCATTCGGCTTTTTGACCCCGACCAGATCGCTCAGAAGCTTCAGCGTGAGCTCCTCGCCCGTGTCCCCAAGTACGGCGACCTGGCGGAAGTACTCCCGATAGGCCGAGACGATACCGAGCTGGCTGAAGAGTTCATCCTGGGAGACCCCGTCAGCCCACATATTCAGCGCGGCGATCTTGTCCGACGTCCCCGCAATTGCGTTCATCGCACTGACCGCCAGACCGTTGAGCCCGCCCGTCAGCTGCATGAAGCGCTTGCGGTCCTCGCCCAGCAGTGCCGCCCCGAATTTGCTGCCCGCGCGATCCACCAGCCCCTCGGCCCACTGCCGCGGAGCGATCCAGTCGACATTGAGCTTCTCCGGATAATTGGAGATCGTGACGACCTGCTGGGGCCCCACAACGAAGAGGGCGCGAACCGCCGGGCGCTCGCCCGTCATTCGCTTGTTGTTGTGAGCCGCAATGACCGCCGCGCTTACGTGCTCGCCCGACCAGGCGCCGCCATCGAAGATGACCAAATGCTCTGAGGTCTCCTCGCTGAGCTTACCGAGCATCATACCGACATCGCTGGCTCGCTTCGGCGGCTCGATGAGGCGGGTGATCTTGCCGCGATACGATCCGGCATGCTCCTCGATAGCCGTCCCAAAGAGCTTGATATCGGTCGCGTCACTTCCCGAAGCGAGCATGATCGCGCTGCGTCCGCGGAAGATCGTCCCGACCTGGCCGCCGGTCAGCGGCGACAGGTGATCGGGCTCCTCGTCCTGCGAGGCCGCCTTGTGGACCGACTTGCGGTTGGACCGGAAATCGAATTCCGAGATCGAAGGCTGATTGATGAAACCATCAAGTCGGGTCTCGATCTTGTCGCGGCTGCCGAAGAGCTTCCGCAGCGACGGCGACTTGAGCGCATAGTGGTCCTCGCCGACACGGCGGATCAGCGCCAGGCCCTCCATCTCGTCGAGCGTATCCTCGACCAGCGAAGTGCCACTGACCCCGCCGAAAGTCGCCGGCCAGTAGAGCGCGGCCTCGCGACTGATCTCCGAGATCGACATGCCCTCGGCGAAGAAGCCCTCGCTCTGACGGCCTGCGACGACCTTGGCGATGATATTGGCGATCAGCACATACCGACGGTCGTATTCAATCGCGATCCCGAGGGTCTTCGACACGGTGTCCATAACGGTGGGGTCCGAGAGAACGTCGTTGACCACCGCCTCGTCGATCACCATCGGAGGATTGGCCTTGACGTTCATCGAACGGGCATAAATCGCCTGAAGGATGGCTCCTGCCATGACGGAAATCAGTGCCGGGGCATGGTTCGCCCGAGAAACCAGCCGCCAGACATGCTCCGGGCCCGAAAAATAGAGACCGAGTGCCGCGAAGGTCTTCCGCAGCATGATCTCGGCGTATTTCAGCTCGTCGCCCGCGAAGGGACCGATACGGATCGGGTTCGAGGCGATCTGCCTCAGGGGCGCGTTGCCTTCGAGAGCCAGGCGCGAAACGTTCCTCAGGCCGGCGAAAACGACCTTGAAGCGACGACCCGAACCCTCCATCAGATTCTGCAGCGTGAGGAACGCGCCGAAATCCGCCTGCGCGTCGGCCTCGATCACATCATCGGCTTCGTCCAGCATCAGGAGGATGCGCGCCCCGGGGTTGCCCGCGAGGAAACGCTTGATGCCGTCCTCGAAAGCCTCAGGCGTCGCAACGACCCGGCCCGGCCGGAACACCTCCGGCATGGCCTCGGCGATCCGCGGCCAGAGATCCGCAACCTTGCCGCCCTCCAGGCGGCTGCAGCCCTGCACAGAAACCGCAGCTGCGATGAAGCCGTCTGCAGGCGCGTGGTAGCGGTCTACGATGTGCAAAATCGTGGCTGTCTTGCCGTTTCGACGGGCGCCGTACACGACATTGGGCCCATTTGCGTCGAGAATCGCAGCGACCTCCCGAACCCTCCCCACGAAGGATTCTCGGGGCACGGCCGCCTTCCCCCAATCACGAAGCGGTGTCGCATAACTGAACGGCTGGGCAAATTCGAGCAGATAGGCTGCGCGCAGCGACGGCTCGGAAGCGACAGCCGCAATAGCCGCAAGGTCGATCACAAGCAGCTTCCTGCGGGCCTGGCGGCACGCCAACGCAAGCTTCCTGCGTTCATCCGAACCCACAAGGCCGGTCACGAGGATCATCGCCCCGCCATAGGTCTGGCCGGCGCAGAAGCGGGAAATCTCCTGCTCCGTGGGCAGCTGGGAGGCGACCATGACGAGCCACCTCCCGTTGGTCTGACTGCCGAAATCGGGCAGGATGTTCGAGTGCTCGTCCTGAGGGACGTCCAGCATCAGCTGGGCCGTGACCGCGCGCGAATTGCTGATCACGAGCTGTTTGACGCTCTCGGGCTGGCTCACCGTGATGCCGAGATGGCCGAGCATTTCCGAAGCAAGCCGGAGGACGCCGCCAGCTGGAAGACCGGCACCATCGTTGACACCACGGCGCAGCTTCTGAAACGCCGCCAGAAAATCGCGGGCAGCCGCGCGCTTCCCGGGCCCGATGCGACCGAACTTCAGCGGACCAAGATCCTGGCCGGCTTCGGCAGCATTCGTCATCTCGGTGACGATCGTCGCGGGGCTCACGGACGAGAGGAAATCAGGGATACCCGGGAACGCAGCGCGGAAGCTGTCGCCGAACTCCCGCTGCTCCTGGATTTCAACGCCGCTACGCAGCATCTCAAGCCATTCGCCGGCGATGATCAGATCGTTCTCGTCGACGATCTTGCGGACCCGCTCGATCGCCTCCGACGACGCAATCTTCTGGGTGTCGAGCTCCGTCAGCTGAGCGTGAAGGATCTCGCGCCGCTTCGCGTTGATGACGTCGCCGCGCCTGTCGATATCGGCAACCAGCTCCGCGACACTCGCGAAATCGACGAAGCTGTCGACCGCCTCCGGCTCTTCGGTGCGCACTTCAGCAGCCACGGTAACCGGGAGCTTCGCGATATCGATCCGGTCGAGCTGCTCCGCCATCGAGACGGCCTGCTCCTGCTCGGACGGGTTCCCGCCTCGCTCGATGGCTTCGAGCATGCGACGCGCCTTGTCGAGCTTCTTGCCCATCGCCGCGCGGTGCGGCTCCACCGCCTCTGCGCTCTCGCGGCAGAGGGTCTCAATCGACTCGCCGTACCCGCAATCTCTGGCAAATTCCTCGACGATGGTCGCCGACGAAAACGCTCCCGCTTCGACAAGGCTGCCGTGAGCTTCGCGGATCAGGGTTTCGTCAATCTCCCGCCCGATCGCGGGTGAGAGCGCGGCGGCCATCTCATCAGCGGTCCTCAGCCCTCGCGGGAGCCAGGTGCGACCGTGGTAGAGCTTCGGCACCAACGCGGTTGGCCCGTGCAGTGCCAGCAGATGGCTCATCAGGCCCGAGCTCTGTGCGGTTCCGTCGATGACGTCGCGCAGCCGATCCAGTGCCTGCTGTGCGATCTGGCTGCAGGCCCGAAGGAGCATGTTGCCATTCGCATGGGCCTTCGTGGCCTTGGAGGCGCTTTCAATTGCCTGGAGGAGCTGATTGCGCAATTCGTTGTAATGACCGCGCCGCTCGCCCTCCACCTCGCGAGCAGCATCGCAGGCTGCAACGAAATCCGCGGCCGATGCAGCGAGATCCGTGATCTCCGTTACCAGCTTCTCGCGAACCGAACCGATAAGGGGGGTGCGCTTGTCCGGCCCGGACGTGACCGTCTCCTGCTTCGCCCGCTGAACCAGCGCGTTCGCATTTTCCTGTGAGCTGTATCGCTTCGCGAAGTCTTTCGCGGCGTTATACGCCTGAACGGCCGTGCCATCGATCTGCAGCGCCAGGGAGCCGGGCGGCTGAGCCTTGCTCGCAAGGTTGGATGCAACCTTCGTTCCCACATTGAAATTGCTGAAGCTCAGGCGCCCAATGCGAGCAACGGCATCCTTGATGTCAGCCTTGTGGCTCTCGACATCCTTCGCGGTGCTCTCTGCCTCCTTCAGGCCCCGGAACAGCTCGATGGTCAGCGGCTGGCCGGTGCGCCCGACGCTTCGGATGCACTCCTTCAGCCCGAATGCCGCCTTGTTCCAATCGCCGTCGATCGTCAGCCGTTCGATGATCATCATCGCGGCGTGATCGCGCCCGATCAGGGCCGGCTCCAAGGCGCCAGCGAAGCAGAGGAGCTTGCGGGCATCGCCGAGCGCACCCTCTCCAAGGCGATCCTGCTCGACCAGATAGAGCACCTCTTCGAGAGCCTCGCGGATCTCCACTGGCATGCCCGTGACGGAGACAGTCGACAGGTTCAGCTTGCCGACGACCGTAGCCAGCCGGAGCTCGCCTGCGCTGAAGGCCGGCACCTTATTCTCCGCCACGGCCGTCCGCGCGAGATGCCACGCCAGCGCCGTCTGGCTGTTTGCCACCAGACCGGCCAACGTCGCCGCCCACGACTCCTGCGGCATCGTCGCGGGCTGCGGCTCGGCGACCTCGACCCTCTTCCTCGCCTTCGTCGCGACCGGAGCGGTCTCGATCGCGTGAGCGACGGCAACAGGGGCCGGATCGGCGACGGCTTCGCCGACACTGCAGATTTTGAACATGCGCCGCGACTCGTCGCTCGGCAGCAGCGAGTGGGCTGCTTCGACGGCCTCAGCGACCGGCGCCAAGGCTGCGGGCTGAGCGAGGACTTCAGTCACCAGATCCACCGCCTCGTCAAAGACTTTCCCGGGAAGGTCGACCTCCGGTTCCTGAAGAGCGACGACCTCAAGGAGCGGCGGGGCCACGATCCCCGGAACCGAGGACGAGCCCGCTTCGGACAGGAGCTCCTGGAGTCCGTCATAAGCGCCGGCATAAAGCGTCGCGAGCTGTGATGCTGCCGCCGCAACCGCGAGCATCTTGAGCTGATCGAAGCTGCGCTGAAGTTCGAGCGTGAGCGCAGCCAATCGCTCGGCAGCCGTTCCGACCTCCTCCACCACCCTGGCGAGATGGTCCAATTTGTCTCCGGCAACGGACGCTGGTGCAGTTGCGAGCGCGGTCCTCAGAACGGAGCAACTCCGCTCATCCCCCTTGCGGGCCTTGTCTTCATGGGTGGCGAGTGCATCCACCAAGACTCGAAGGCGATCCAGCGAGCCGTTCCCCTGTGCCACAGCGGCCTCGCAGCGCTCCAGCTTTGCGACCATCGGCTTCAGCGCCAAGGCTCGCGCGTCGATCGCTTCGACGGCGGTTTGCAGAGCTGTGGACGAGATGCCCTCGGCGAACGCGGAGTTGAGATCTGCCAGGAGGCCGTCGACCTCTACCTTCGCGAGATCGCGGGCAAGCTGGAGATCGGTCTCCGGAGAAGCCGACTGCTCCGCCTCGATCACCTTCAGCTCATTCTTCTTTGCCATCAGAGCACCACCACCACAAACAACGAACCATCCTTCTAATGTCGAAGGATTGAATCCACAATCCTTGGTGCTTGCTCATCCCCACTTCCAAAAAATTTCGATCGCGAGGATGATTTCACAGCCGTTAACAAGAATCGTCGCGGTGTCGGGCTGCAAAAAGCACGCGATGAGACAGAACCGCATCCCGCTGTGAATCGCCGTCCGCCGCCTCCGAATTGAAACAGCATCGAGAAAAGCGTGACCCAATCAGAAATCCAGCCAGCACGATCGATCTGGCGTGCATGGCTGCATTCAGAGCCAATCCGATTCGCTTTCGCATTCGCCGGCTTTGCCGCATTTGTCATCGGCAGCCAGATATTCGTGCCAGGTTTAGGCGTGCTCTGGCTCAAGGTGCTCTACTACGGCGCGATGCCAGCCGTGTTCATCGGGATTGCCGCTGTCTCGGTTTGGCTTCGCTCGCCTGCGATCGCGGTCGCGCCGGTCATCTACACGCTCATCTCAACGATCGCGGTGGTCGGGCTATCCGGGCCTGGCCGTGACGCTTCCTCGGCGCCTCACCAGGTCCCGAACCTCCCGCAAGGCGTCGAGAGCGTTCTGGTGAAGTCGCAAGATGGCAAAGCGATCGCCCGCAAGATCGCCGAGAGCGGCAAGGTCGGGGCGGTCTTCTATCTTCAGCGCCAGACCATTCTGAGGGTTCTGCCCACAATCGCCTGTGGCTCGGAGTGCGGTGACGAGGTCGAGGTCCCCTCGGTTTCGACCTCGAGGCTCGAATACTCGTCCCAGTGGCGCCCGGCATCCGGACTGGCCCGCGAGCGACTCATCGAGAGAATTGACCTTCGAACACCAACATCCCGGGTCAATGTCGCAACCGAAACGAGCTACGGCAGTCGCGATATCCTCTACCTCGCGCCCATGCCTGTCTACGTTCTCGTCCCGTCGCTGGCGCGAGCTTTGCGCAAGCCGCAGATCCTAACGGCCGACCCGCCGCTCCTTCGAAACTGGCTTGCGACCCTCGGAAATCCTACGAAGCCCGAAAGACCTCGTTAAGCGTTCTTGCTTGGCCCCTTGAACGCGGCTGAGGATCCGGGAAACTTATGGGGACGCCACCGTGGAGAGCCTGCGTGCGTCCTCTGTTTTCCCGCTTCAAAGACACAATCACCCGCTTCGGGGTCGACGCCGCAACTATGCCTGGCGTTGTCGTCCAGCGCGACGCCGGGCATTATCTGGTTTACACGCCATTTGAGGGCGTGAATCCCCATGCACGGCTGTGCCTAGTTGGGATTACGCCGGGTCCGACCCAAGTCATCGACGCCTACGGATGCATTCGCTCGCTAGCGATCCGCGCCGAGGATCCCGCCGACTTCGAGAAGATCAAGCGCTACGCCACCTTCAGCGGCTCTGCTGTCCGCCCCAACCTGGTGAAGCTTCTGGATGGGACCGGCGTAACCGACTTGATGGGCCTGGAATCCGGGCAGCAGCTCTGGGAGGACGCCGGCGCCCATCTTCTACACGCGACATCTGTCGTGCCGCACGCCGCCTTCTCCCAGAGAGGCTCGCCTTTCAACGGCTCCTTCGCCGAAGTCCTGAAATCGAAGGCGATGCGGTCGAGCTTCGAGAAGGACTTCGTACCCTCACTTCAGCAGCTGCCTGCCGATTGCCTCTTCATTGGCCTCGGGCCGACCCCGCATGAAGCGCTGAAATGGTGCGTCCAGCGAAAGCTGATCCCTGAGGGCAACATCCTCGGCTCGTTCCCGCATCCGTCCGGAAACGGCGGATCGCAGACCGACCTTTATCTCGGCCTGCGATCCATGGATTCGCTGAAGCCCAACGACCCCGTTCGGCACCGCGGCTACCTATTGGAGTGGGCCGCGGAGCTTCGAGCTCGCGTCGATGAACTCCGGGCAGCGCCTAGCCTCGCCCCGGCGGCTTGAGCCCATCCTGCGGCTCTTCGTCGTCGACGATGATGCGAGGCGACGGCCGATCTCCGATCTTGATGAAGTGCGAGGCCCGTAGCACCGGCTTGGCCTCGGCTTCATCAAAGTGACCCGGAGGAAGCTCCGGGGGCACACCATACGCCAGGAAGACGACCCCGTCCGGCGATAGGACCTTGCAGCCCCGAAGTTGGAACAGGGTGCCCGGCTGGTTCACATCCAAATTGGTCGCGATCACCATGATACCCGACATCATGATCGGCAGGATTTCGGAGACCTCGCGCCCGGTCATGTCGACAATCACCGCATAGGCGTGACGACGCGCGGCCGACCTCAGGCCGGCGATGAAGCCGTCGTCGGCAGGGATCACGGCGTAATCCAATCCCCCTGCCTCCAGCAGCTCGGCAGCCTTCGCCGCGCCGGCTCGATCCGTGGGCAACAGCTCCAGCTTGTCCCAATCGACCCCTTTGCCTGGTGCCATTGGGTCGAGCGCGTGAGAGGGGCGGATAAGCTGGCGTGCCTCTGACCAAGAGACCACAGCTCCCGCGCCATTGACGATCCGGGTCCCGGCCGGCACACCGATACCAAGGGAAACCTGCTGCAATCTCTCGGTCATCTGACGGAGCACCGCATGCGAGACCCCGGTGCGCCAATGAGCCATCAGCGCCAGCCCGGTGAGATCGAGATAGGAAGCCTCGACTTGCCCCGCCTCGAACAGGGAAAGCGGCTCTCCCGGCGCGAGTGACAACGAAATCGTCGGCACACCCTTGATGCGAGGACGCTCGGGCTGGCCTACCGGCATGAGGCTCATCGGATCGACCGCCTGGTCCCAGGCGAGACAAAGCGCATTGAGGTAGGCGTTGATCCGGAAGCGCATGGCTTCGTAGATCCGATCTCCCCATTCAGCCTCCTCCTGCTCGCCGGCGGCAACGAGCCAATCTGCGAGGAAGGCCGAGATCTCCGGATCATAGTTCGGGTTGGCCTGGCAGGCCGCCGCGAGATGCAGATGGACAGGCACGATATCGGCATAGTCGGCGACGAAGTTCGCAATACCGGCGTTCATCATCCGCCAGCGCAACAGGAACGCCATGTACGCGAACCGCTCGGCATTGCTCATGTCCGGCGCGCGCCAGTCACCGACTTGGGACTGCCCGAAGAACTTCTCGCGCCCGGAATTCGAGAGCTCGTCATAGCCCGCCGTGCGAATGGTCGCGCCCGCGGCATCCGCAGCTCCCGCTAGAGCCCCGTTGTCGCGGATCTCAGCCCCAGAGAGTTCGCCCAGCCGAGACTGGAAGGCACCGGTGACGACTTCGCGTGCCCGCACCTCATGACGCGGCGTGGACGCCAGATAGACGAGAAGGGCCGCATTGTTGCGGAAGCCAAACCCAGCAGCGAGGGCTTCGGCACGATGGGACGCCTTGGTCCCGGGGAATGCCTCGCCGATCGACGCGCGAACGGAGGCAACAATCTCATCAGAGAGCAGAATGCGCATGCAACACCTTTGAGGTCCGTCGTCTGCCGATTCCACAAAGGACCGCGAGGTCAAGTTGCAGCGAAATTCTTGGTGATCAGAAGGATCGTCTAACCCGGCAGCAGGTTGGGTGATCCAAAACCTGCTGCGAGGATGACAATCCTTCTGCGCGTGGTCAAGCCGGCGACCACCGAAATGGTGGACGAGCGGCTCAGGCCGCGTGCGCCATCCGGGAGCGGCGCATGTTTTGCTGCGCGATTACTGCCATCACATCGGCCGCTTCGGCACCGATCTCGGCCGCGATCGACGAGGCACTCATGCCCAGCCCCAGGAAGTACTTCACCCTCGCAGGATCGACCTCCTCGTTCGCCGGCACGACCTCATGCTCGGCGATCTGGAAGCTCTTCCTGGCGGGCGCGATGTTCTCGGCAGGCACCTCAACATCCGGCTGCGGTTCAGGCTCCGCGGCCGCGCGGGAGAGGGCTCGTTTGAGCTTCTGCAACGCCTTCTGCTCGATCTGACGGATGCGTTCGCGGCTCACCCCGAATTCGAAGGAGAGCGTCTCCAGCGTCGCGACATCGTCGGAATCGACGAGGTAGCGCGCCTCGACCACCCGGCGGGAGCGCGCGTCGAGCTCGGCCACAGCCGACATGAGACCGGCGCCGCGGCGTTCATTGTCAATCTTGCGACCAACAACGACATCCGGCGTATCGGACGGGTCGACGAGGTAATCGCCGCGCTCAGCGCCATCCTCCGACTCACCCACCCGCAGATTTAGGGAGGTGTCGGCGTTGCTCAGCCGATCGAACATGGCAGCTGCCTCGGCGGGGAGGCAGTTCAGCTGCAAAGCGGCCCGCTCGATGACCGCCTTCCGAGGCAGATGAGGGAACTCAGCCTCGATGGCGCGCACCGTCGCCTTCAGCTTGAAGAACAGCCGCTTCTGGACAGCGGTCGTACCCATCTTCACGAGGCTCTGATTACGCATGATGAAGTCGTTGAGCATCGCCTTGACCCAGTACGAGGCATAGGTCGCGAAGCGATAGCCCGCCGCCGGTCCCGAAGCGCCTTCGACTTCCCCGCGCTTGCCGAGATCGAAACGCTTCAGCGCCTCGATCAGGCCAATCTGGCCTTCCTGGAAGAGATCAGTTTCCGACATGCCGTAGCCCGCCATCTTCTTGACGGCTTTCAGCACCAGGCGCCCATGAGACAGGACGATCCGATCGCGGGCACGGGTGCACCCGGTCTCCTGGAAGGCCTGAACGAGTTCGCGTTCTTCCTCGGGACCGAGGTACGGCGCGGACATGACCTGGGCGAGGACGAACTGGTCAATCGGTTCGAATACGGGCATCACGACACCTCTCAGGGCGCCGCAAGGAATGCGCCCTCAATCAATGATATTGATCTCTATCCCTATGCGAGACACAATCTGCCCGCCTCTGTTTGCCGGGGATGAGCATCACACGACGCCGACGAGGCGAGATGCCGCGATGAGCCGAGCGTCGCCTTCTCCACGACGCAGGCCTTGCCGGTAAACAGCGGTCAGAGCAGCCAAAAATCCGCGCTCGAACTCATTGGATGGTGGGTTCTTGAGAAAAATGTCGAGCGAAGTCAGCAGAAATCGCTCAGCTCTGCGTCCATCGAGGTCGACGATATTGGACTGCTCCGCGGAGATGACCCCGGGCTTCAGAGCAGGAAAGGGAACGACGGTCTGATTGAGCGCGGACATGGCTGGACCCTTAGCGAAGACCTTACCTTGGTAAAGGATTCGTTTCTTGGGTCCAACCAACGGCAGGAAGGTATCCACAGGAATGGGCGGACGATCCATGTAGGATCACAATCCATTCCTTCAAGCCCGTTCGCTCGAACTAAGATCTGGGGCGCAGACCTTCGCATTTGAGCTGAGCGCGCCCCGCCTCGTAACGGCGACGATTTCCGAAGCGCATATCCTTGCCGGGCCTACTGCAGCCAGGCTGTTTGTGGGGCTTGCACAGCGCACAGCAGCGCCTGGTCGCCCGCGAAACACGTTTGTGATGCACGATGTCCTCCGACTTATGCCGGTGCGCCCCTATGGCGCCCGGTTGGCGAGCCGGGGGGAAGAACGAGAGCCATTGCCGAATCCCAGATTGAAACCTGCAGCCAGAGTAGCGAGTATGGGCGAAACCTTGAAGCTCCCTGCTCGGAGACCCCATGATCGGCATCTATGTCCCGCGCCCCGGCTCGCCCATCGAGGCCATGGTTCGTCCTCATAGCGCGATTGTGGCAGCGATCGACGAAGGGGCCGACATGGCTTCCTGCTACTTCGAGGGCAACACCCACGACGCGGAGAACCTCCGCTCCTTCCACGACAAGCTCGTCGTGGCAGCCGGCAAGTTGGTCGCCGACTACCCGACGATCGCGCGCGCCACCGTCCCGGTCGACGACCTCATCAGCGTCGCCTCGTACGATCCTCGATTCCTCGCGGTCCACGACGTCACTGACGCTCAGTGCCTCTCTGGGTGGGCGGGTGAGCCAATCGAATCGATCACCGGCATCACACTGCCTGTGGGCCGGAGATCCTGGTCCGAACTCTCGGCAGTCTCTGAGGAGCTCCGACCGGTCGGAGCGCGATCCATGTTCGCGTTCCGCAGCCGTGCCGGCCAGATTCTGGTGTTCGGACCCGACAAGGTCGCCGAGGTCCTCGCCGGCGACGACCCTCGCGCGCAGGCCTTCGCAATCGAGCCGCAGGCTCCCCAGCCCCGCTTCGGCTGATCGCCGCGGCCTGTTCTTTGCCGCTTTCGGATCTGCCCCATATCCTGCGCCCAAGGTAAGGAATCGATCCCGATTTCTTCGAATTGCTAGCGGGCGGCGAGATGGGCAGCTTCATGGTCAACGACGGCGTCACCGGCCTCGCCATCGACCGCGACGAGGAGGTCGTCGGCCTTATGGTCGAACGCCGCACCGGTGGCTATCCCGATGCGCTGACGGCTCTGGCGCTCGGTCCGCTCAAGCCCACCGACATGTTCGAGCCCGCAAGCCTCCCGATCTTCGGGAAGATGGGCGACATGGGTGAAATCGTGCCGCATGCGGGGCAGGTCGCCGCTTCGCTTTTCACGAGCATGGTCGGTCTCCCCAAATTCGATGACGCCTTCGAGCTCGCAACCAATTTCCGCGACGGCGGCATCGCGTACCCGATCGATCGCATCTCTGCGATCATGGGCCAGAAGGAACCAATCAAGGAGATCCTTGGCCTTGCAGTGTTCGCTCGCTCGTCATGGGACAAGATTGTCTCGTTGCGCTGGGCCCGGGGCGAGCGCGACGACGACGTCGATACCGTAATGGCCATTGCGGACGACCTCGCCCAACGTTCGGCGACGAAAGACGACCTCGCGACCATGCAACTCATCCTGCTTCGGGACCTGCGACTCGGTCGCGGTCGGCCCTACTCGTTCCTGAGTGGTCACGAGACCGAAATCCCGATGGTGGCCGGCGTGCTCGAACACCAGGAATGCGGCTCACCGGTGTCTGGGAATTTCGCTCGCTGGCTGACGACTGCGGGCCCGCTCGGAAAAACCCGGGACAAGCCAGACCGCGCTATCGTTGAAGGCCTGTGGGACCTCCTCGCCTTCGAACAGGGCCTCGACGTCATCGGCCGCACCCTTGGCCCTTCCAAGAAACACGGCCAGCGCGTCAACCATCTGGATGCGATCGAAGCCGGTCTCCTCGCAATCGAAAATGCCGGTGCGCAGATCATCGCTCGGGCTGAAGACGACCGCGAACTTCGAGATGGTGAAGTTGAGAGGCTTCATGCCCAGCTCGCGAGCATGGACGAGATCCGCGAACGGCTTGAGATGGCGCTGACGAGGGCTGCGCCCCGGCCGTAAGCCGACACCCTATTTCCCAACCAGATGCCGCACATTCCGGCGATCGATCGCTTTCTCGACCTCCGCGCAGATCATGGGCAGGTCTCTCGCCGCTCCACCACGACACCAACGTCCAGCTTCGACGACGCCTTTTTCTGAGCCCCCGTTGAAGACGAACTGACCCATCCATTCGGTCGGCTCCCGCTTGTCAAACGAGACGACTTTCCCTCGAAGGGCGAACTGCACCCCGGTCGGCGCCGCGGGCCAGTCGATATTGACGAGCCACTGCGTCGCTTTCGGATGGGCCTGCCAGAGCTTTCTCGTCTGCTCGAAAGCCGCTGGGAACGCCGACGGTATCGGGCTCGTGTCGGAGGAGACCTTCACATTGACGACGGCCTCGCTTGCGATCACCCAGTCATCAGCCTGACCCGGCGATACCCACGTCGCCAACGCGATTGAGATCAGGCCCCTCGATAGAGCGCGATTGTCCTTCGCCATCACGACACCCTCTCAGCGTTCCCTGCTATCGCTTCAAGCCATTCCTGAAGGCAATGCGGAGATCGAAGATTGCCCTGGTGAGCACCTCGATCTCGGCGTGCAAGGCATCTGCATGGGAGGCGAACCCCTCCCTCCCGAAAATGCGATCGAAGGCGTACATGATCAGAAGGCTCTCGCCTTCGCTCCGCTGCTTTCCGCCGCAGAGTTGCAGGACTGCGTTGATCTCCGACACTCTGCTTTCGAAGAGCGCTGTCAGCCCAACATAGAGGTCCGGCGCCTCCTTCATGAAGTCCTTCATCCCGGCCCGCACCAGGGCATCAATCCTCGCATCCCCATCGGCCGTTCTCAGCCCTGCATCGGCCGTCTCCATGATGCAGAGGCCCGAGTAAACGCAGCTGATGACATGAAGGGCGCGCACCGCCGCCAGCGCGTTCTGGACGGGCTCATTTCCGGAATTCGCCTTCGCAGCCTTCACTAGGGCGGGGAAGACCGGATTGAAGAACGGGTAGAAATTCTGCGCGACGAGCCGAGAGATGTCCTCAGACCCGGCCTTCTTCTTCTGCCAGAACATCGACCAAGTCCCCTCGCCATCCCGGAACGCTGCTCGGCGAGCGACCAGGTGTCAAGCAAGAGGCGTTCTGGCTTCCCTCAAGGCGCCATGATCAGTGCCATAGCATCTCCGAGGCCGTCCTCGTCGAGACCCGGCTCGATCTTCTGAGGCGTCAACGGCGAGCGATTGATCGACTCGATCGCGAGCTCGACGGTTCGGATGAGCTCGGCCATCGCCTCCCCACTCAGCCGCGGAATCGCCAGCCCGACGTTCCTGAAGCCTTCGAGCAGGGGGAGCGCATCGGACCCGGCCTCAATATCGCCGTCGCGAGCTCGGTCCCGCAAGCGGGACATCTGCGCGAGCTGATCGATCCGTTCCGCAGGCATCTGCCCGATATAGGGACCGAAACGATGGAGCATCACGCTCAGCATGCGTGCTGCATTGTGCTCCCGCTCACCCAACGGCCCGACCAGCTCGCGGTCCCATTTCCGGATTTCAAGCGTCCCCGGGAAAGGGGTGAAAATCTTGGCTCGGATCCCCGGCGCGCCCTCCTCGAGGAACTTGAACGCCTCTTGCGCCCTCAGGGGGCTGAACAGGACATCGGCTCGGTCCGGATCATCAGCAATCGTCGGGTAGCTCCCGTTTCGCATCTGGTGGTAGATCTCGATCTGCGGGGCCCGGCGCTCGCGGTGAAGCACTCCATCCACGAAGATGAAGCTCTCACCGAGAACCTTCATCACCAGATCGCGCGTCGAGGCTTCCTCGTCGTCAACGATTTTGGTCACGTTCGCGGGAAGAGCGTCGAGCGCGCCTTCGCCAGCCGGGAGAGGGGAGGTTCCCACGCGGTTTTCTTCGATAAGCGACCGTGTCAACTCCGCCGTCCAAGCAGCGCTCAGGAACTCTCTCCAGTCGCCACCCTTTTCAAGGCGCTGAATTCGCCCGCCCGGCGCGGCCACCCCATACTGGACGCCGAGGTGAGGACCATAGAGCTTATCGTCCACCGCATATCGAACGTAGCGATTGATCTGCTTCCCCTCCTTGAGGTGGACGAGATCCACAGCCAGCTGAACCTGCTCCGCGGAGAAGCTTCGGATGTCGATATCGGCTTGGCCCTGCAGGACAAAGGTCACCGGCTCTCGCTTGCGCGGCTGTACGGCTCGGACGCGATAAGGGAAGCGAATCTTGAATCGAAGCGTGCTCATACCGGAAGCCTGCCATGCGAACATGCAAGGCTGAACGGCCGGCTGCTCTCGGGTGCGATCGTCCCTCTTAGACAAGGCGCGTCTGGCCATTCGCCCAGGTGTCGAGCTCGCGCGCGATCGCATCCTCGATCGTGATGGGCGCTCCCCGATCCTCTGCGACAACGAAGGCGCGCATTGCGTTTCGAGTGAACAGCTCGGCGTCAGAGAAGTGGTCCGGCTGAATCCGCATGGCCGCGTCCAGCAGGTCGACCTTGCCTGGGTCGGGCTCGAAGCCATAGCGCTTGAATTCGTCTTCCATGAAGGGAGCGAAGCGCTCCAGCTTCGGACGCGGCAACTCGATGCGGATGTTGAAACGGCGCCAGATGGCCGAATCGAGCATTCCCGCGTGGTTCGTCGCGGCCATGCAGACGACGTGCGACGGCACGTCATCGAGCTGGACCAGCAGCGTGGAGACCACGCGCTTCATCTCGCCACTCTCCTGGTCGTTGTCGCGCTCGCGACCGAGAGCATCGAACTCGTCGAAGAAGAGCATGCTCGGCTGCCGCGCGGCGTACGAGAACAGGCGCAGGAGATTGCGCGATGTCTCACCAGGCGTCTTCGAGATCAGGTCGTCATAGCGGACCATGTAGGCCGGCAAACCGAGCTCCACCGCGATCGCCGTCGCCAACACCGTCTTACCGTTGCCGGGAGGACCGATCAGCAGCGCCTTGTGCCGCGGATCCAGCTTGCGCCGTTTCAATGCCTCCGCGTGGCGAACCTCGACCATGAACTCCTCGACGATCACCGCCACTTCGGGAGGCAGCTTCAAATCGGTGAGCGACTTCTTCGGCTTCAGGGGAGCCAGCCCGATCGGGAGCTCACGGCTCAACCCGAAGATCTCGTCGACCTCGGCCATCAGCTCGCGATCCCCCAGCTGCTCGGCCGCGGATTGAGCGAGCTCCTTCAGCAGGATCGTATCGCCGGCGACGCCAGCCGCGATCAGGTTCTTGAGCGTGTCGCGATTCATGCCTTCCTCGGTGTCGAGAAGAAGCGTCCGCTCAATCCTTCATGCCGTCAAGGATCACGCTCAAAATCGAGCAACCTAAAGCCCTTTCGCTTGCCCTTCATGCGCAACTGCATTTCGGCCCACCGACGACCATGCCCCTCACCACATTCGCCTCGGTGTCAACTGACCGACCTCGCGAACGCTGCCATGTCAACTCGCTTTGCATCGCGCTTCCGTGTCAACACGGCAGCAATGACCACAATCCAGAAACGAGCCTCATAATCGGCCGCACAGCACCGTCGCCATGCTCTTTCGATCCAATTCCTGTCGACACCGCCTGAGCCCCTCACGGAGCTTCTGTGGGGTTCCTCGCGCTCCTGCTCGCGCACACCCCATATCTCCAGACGCTCCATGCCGTCGATCGGCCGGACGATGCGCTTCGATCACCACGAGCTCCCGGCCTCTCAATGTTGACTGCGCAGCCTTGCTCGCGACCTTTCGTCATGACGATGACGCGCTCGGTGCCCCGGATCTCTTCGACGGCCCCGCGACACCCCATCTTCGATAGGAGCCCTCGGTCCTGATCAACGACGATCTCAATGTGTGCTTGATCGCGCAATCCCGGCCAAGGCCTCGACCGCCTGCGTGAGAATCCGCCCGTCCCTGTGCGATTGCTCAGCTGGTGCGACGAATACCGTCCGGAGGGACGGCGTCAGCGATTGCCCCGAAGCCCCGTCAGGCGCTCGATACCCATCGACGGGAGCCGAAAACGAAAACGCCGGCGCGGCGCACCCGAGAGAGGGGCAGTCGCGCCGGCGCTATGGTTCGGCAGGTTGGTGGCGAGGCGACAACGCGCCTGTTAGCCTCAATCCGGCAAGGCGCCCTTGATCGCGTCGCTTCCGACCCTCTCGCCGCGAACGATACGGTCGAAGGTGATGCGATCCTGGTGGAACCTCAGCGTCCGCCTCACGCTCTGGACTTCCTCATGGATCGGGCGCGGGCGCTCCAGGATACGATCGATCGACCAGGAGCTGCGCTTCTTCCCATAGGTGTGCGCCGCCGTCTCATCGCTCACATGGCCGACCATCGCAGAAATCTCCTCAGGCAGGAGATCGAGCGCCTTCATGTTCGCGATGAACTGGTGCCGGAACGTGTAGAGGGAGATCTGGAGCTTCTTCTTCCGGAAGATCTGCTTGCCAGACAGATAGAGCGTCCTCGCCACATTCTCCATCTCGTCGCTGAAGCGCCCTTCGGCGTGCCAACGCCGGCCCGTTTCCGACATACGTCGGATCGCGCTGAGAGCAGCATCACTGCAGAAGGTCAGATCGAGCGTCCGGACCAGGCCGTTCCCGCGACCATTCGTGGTCTTCGCGTTCATCACGAACAGGAAGGCCTTACGTCGCTTGTCAGGCGGCACCCCGACGCCGGAAGACTCCGGCCCCGTCATCGGAAAGATGCGCAGCTCGGTCGCCTGCCACTCACCCGGCCGCAAACCGGTGCTGATGCCCGCAATCATCCAGGCGCGGAGGATCTCCGCGTTCTTCGAGCGACGACGGACCTTGAGATAAAGCAGCAGGCGCTGGAACTCGTCGAAGCTGACCTGCTTGGCCTTCTTCGCCGAAGTCAGCCGCCGGCTCTCTTCCGGCACCGTATCGCTTGTGACCGCCTCCGCGGTTCCCATCTCGATGTCGCCGCGGTCATCGTTCTCGATAAGCGCGATCGCCTCCTCGACCTTCTCCGAGGCGAGAGGTTCCAGCACCATCAGGATCGCCTGCCGATACTGCCGCCAGGTTGACGGAGCGACAGAGTAGCGAAGCCCTCGGCACCAGTGGGCGAATTCGACAGGGTCGAAGGCCTCGACGTCGGAGCTGAGCCCGCGCTCGCGGCGGAACCGTTTGACGAGATCTTCCCCTCGCTTGTGATACATCGCGACCGTGCTCGCAGCCCGCTTAGGTGCAGTCGCGGTCCCGTCGTGGCCATCGCGGCGCCTCTTCGCCGCGCGCTCCAACTCGGCCTTGGCCGAATTCCTGATATCCCGCACGGCTTCGTCACTGGGCCGAACCGAAAACGGGGTCGGAGATCCCGGCTTCCGGGGCATGCCACCGGGAACGCGGCGAGGCTGAGGAGCCGATTCCGGCTTTACGTCTACGCCGCCCAGCCCGGGTATTCCCGGCACCTTGCCCGGCCGACCATTCGGCTTGGGCGAAGGCGAAGGCCTGTTATCAGATGTCGCTGCACCTTCCGCATTCGTGTCAACATTGGGGAATTCCGCGCGCCCCTGGGCGACTTCCCGGCTTGCCATGGTGTCAACATTGGAGGGATCGCGGCTGAGCTCGCCGCCGACGAGGGCGACGTCCCAGCCGATCGTGCCGGCACCGCGCAGCCGGGGCAGCAGGGCGCCTGCGACGGCCGGCCGGGCGGCGACAGCTGCCGGTCGTGGACGCGCCTGGCTGGGCGTGTTCGACGAAGGCTCTTGCTTGGGATTGCTGCTGCTCATGGGTCCTCGGAGAGGGGCCTAGGGGGCTGATTGATGAGGGCGATTTCGTGGGCTTCTTGGAAGCTCCATCGAAGAATCGTTTTCAGAGAGAAATTCTCGTCCCCCCGTTACTTCCCAAAAAAGTAACGCGTTTCCGCAATTGTGCAACAGATTACCGCATCCAATCCTTTACCGGGTCCTTCGGCACCCGCTCTCAGTCCTTGCCCATGGGGCGCCATGGCGGAAATCCGTTACAGATATGCGGAAACGCGTTACCGCTCCTCGACCTCCTCGACCCGCAAAGGATATGGAGCGGCACCACCTGAACCGATGAATCCATCGCCATGGGCGCCGAGATTGCTCCGAGATTCACGCATTGTTCTCATGGCGCCCATGGCCAAAAACACGAGGTTCTCGCGCCCCGTCAGGAGCTCATCGGACTCAGCCCCATCACCCCATGAGCGACCGATCCACTGTCACCATCGGACTCCGCAGCCACGAATTTCGCTCCATGGCCCGAACGACCCCGACAGGATCGCTAAATCGGCACCGAGCACCCATCGAAATCCCCATGAACTGCCATGACTAGCCCATGGAAGGACCCTAAAGCCCCATCACACGGCCGATTTAGGGTGCAAACCCCGTCGTTTCGTGAGGCGCAAATGCCGCGCCAGTTTGGCGTCGAAAAATCCGTGACGCACGGGCCTTCCAAGGGAATGAAGCCCCATGGAAGGCCCATGAGGTAACGCGTTTCCGCAACTTCGTAACGGGCTTCCGACAGAAGGAATCGCGTTCCCGCTAGTCTGCGCGAGATTTCCGGAACACTGCTCGGCTTTTCCGGCACATGGTAACGGCGCGCCGAGGGTTTGAATCGCGTTTCCATCAAACGGTAACGACATAGCCGAGGGTGCACATGTCGTGCAGAGCACGCGCAGTGCGCAGGCACTGCGCGTGCTCTGCACCGGCTATCCACGGGGACAAAGCAAATAAGGATTGCCAAATTGCGATCTTGCACTGACGATGAATCGTGAAATCGATCCTTCGTGATGAAGGATTGATCCTCGGATTTTCGTTCGGTCCTCGAAGGACCAGGAGACTCGCATGATGCTCAACCGCAGAGCGCTTGTCGGCGCCGTGCTTTCGACAGTCGCCCTGACGGCGGCAGGATGCGCCAACAAGGTCCAGGTCGAACCGATCGCGGTCGAAGGGCCCGACGCCACCCAGCTCCTCGCCGAATCCGCTTCGCGTTCCGCACGCGCCCAGGAGGAGCTCGCTCGCATCCAGACGGCCCGAACGGCTCCGGTGCCGAAGCCCGTGCAGGAGAGCCTCGCCGGCGTGCCGGCCGATCTTCGTCGCACCACTACCATGGAATGGACGGGGCCGGGTGAAGAGGCGGCGCGCCGCATGGCGGGCCTCGTCGGCTGGGACTTCCGCGTCATCGGCAACCCGCCGGCCACCCCCGTGATCGTCAACGTCTCGATGCGCGACGTCGCCGCTGTGAAGATCATGGAGAACATCGGCCTCCAGACCCAGCCCTTCGGGCAGGTCGCGGCGATCGAATCCGAGCGTCGTATCGAGTTCCGCTACCTGAATGCCGGTGTCCGGCCGCAGCGCGGCGGCTCGGCCTGGAAGATGACCAAGTGAGGCATCAGTGAGCGTCCGCCTCATTCCCACCGTTCGCACGTTCCTGCTGACCTCCGCCGCGGCCTTCGTCCTGGCTGGCTGCGCCGCGACTCCCATCAAGGTCGCTCCCGATCCGTCGGCGGTGAACCCGGGCTATCAGGCCGGCAAGCTCGAAATTCCGACCGAAGCGGTTCCGTCGCTGGAGGAGGTCGTCAACAAGGCACCCTCCGGCCAGAAGACCGTCAAGGAGGGCGAGGACAAGCTGCGCGGCGGCGCGATGAAGGACGCCGCCCTGTCCTATGGCGCACGCGCCGGTCTGGCGTGGGAGAGCCGGACGATCAATCGGATGCTGCAGGAGCAGTCGAACAAGATCGCGCGGACCTATGATTTCCAGCGCACGATGATCAAGGGTCCTGACAACGTCATGATCCTGCCGCCGGTCATCGCCGAGGCCAAGGAGGCGTGGGAGACCAGCGAGGCGGGGAAGACCCTGCGCGTTGCCGACACCGTCTACGAAATCGTCGAGCAGGCACGCTTCACTGCCGTTCCGCCGATCTGGCAGTCATATCTCGTTCGCGACTACCGCACGCCGGAGCCGCCGCCGGACAGCCTTCTGCCGCGCGACTCGACCGAGCGTGAGCAGTGGAAGCGCTGGGTCAGCGAAGGCTGGGCCATGGGCCAGAAGCAGGCTCGCGAGATCTTCCAGGCCGACCTGGAGCGGCTGGAGCGCGATTTCAACGGCATGGTCCGCTACAAGTCGCTGCTGGAGCAGAACAAGGTTTCGGCCCCGGTTGTCTCCGACGCCCGCCTCGGCACCACCGGCACCGGTCAGGACATGCGCGTCAACGATCGCGCCATCCGGATCACCCGCGATCCGAGCCTGAAGGTCGACGCGCCGAAGGACTGGCAGGCTGCGCCCACGACCCCGGGCCCGAACGGCACGACCACCGGGGCGACTCCGCCGAAGCCGGCGGCGAAACCGGCGTCGGAGCGCCCCAAGGCGCCGGCACACCGGCCTTCCGCGAACCGGAGGGTCTGGGACGGCCGTGCAGCGCCTTCCAAGCCTGCCACCGCGCCCGTGAAGGCAGCGCCCGCGAAACCCGCTCCTGCGGCCCCGGAGACGTTCTGATCGCCATGTCCCAGGAAGAGCTCACCGTCGAAGCCCCTGCTCCCGTTCCGCGCCGCGATGTTTTCGCGGGGCGGCACGATGGCAGCGTGCTGCCGATCACAGGGCGCTTCACCCGCGACAGCTTCGACGAG
Source organism: Hyphomicrobiales bacterium (assembly GCA_930633495.1). Lineage (NCBI taxonomy): Bacteria > Pseudomonadati > Pseudomonadota > Alphaproteobacteria > Hyphomicrobiales > Hyphomicrobiales bacterium. The sequence goes on from CAKNFJ010000002.1 coordinate 500,950, forward strand.
CTCCTGATTTGGGCCGGTGAGCGGAAGGCGTCTGACATCACCTTCCAGACGAACGAGTTCGTGAAGGCGGAAATCGGCTCGGAGATCGTTCGGATCACCCAGCGCCCGCTGACCAACGACGAGATGGAGGACTTGGTCCGCTACGTCTACCAGACGCACGGCCCCGGCATGGTTCAGGCCGGCTACGATCTCGACCCCTCGCACGAGGTTCGAATCCACGGGCGTCAGATGCGCTACCGTGTCAACGTCACAGGCATCCGCATCCCGCAGTCCACCGGCTACCAGATCACGGTTCGCACGCTGCCGAGCCGGCCGATCCCGCTTGTCGATCTCAATGTCGAGCCGGAGATCATCCAGAACATGCGCCCTGGCCAGGGCCTTGTGCTCGTCACCGGCCCGACGGGCTCGGGCAAGTCGACGCTGCTGTCCTCGCTGATTGGCGACATCGTGTCGAAGCCCAACGCGAACGAGAAGGTGCTCGAATACTCGTCGCCGATCGAATACGTCTACGACGGCATCGTCGATCCCTCGGCCTCGGTCGCGCAAACGGAAGTCGGTCGGCACCTGCGGCCGCACGACGGCGGCGGGGAGGACACGCAGGAGAGCCTCTACGCCTACGCGGTCCGCAACGCGCTGCGCCGCAAGCCCACGATCATCCTGATCGGCGAGGCCCGCGACAAGGCCACGATCTCAGGCTGCGTCGAGGCTGCGCTCACAGGCCATCTCGTCTACTCAACGACGCACGTCATTGGCGTGCCGGAAACGCTTCGGCGCCTGGTCCAGCCGTTCCCGGCCGAGGCCAAGCGAGCGGTCGGCTACGATATCATGCAGTCGCTGCGCATGGTCGTGACCCAGCTGCTGTTCCCGCGGGTCGGTGGCGGCCGCATCGCCTGCCGAGAATTTATGATCTTCGACAGCGCCACGCGCAACGCCTTCCTCGGCAAGGATCCGGACGACTGGCCAGCGCTTGCTCGGAAGATGATGCTCGGCAAGCGAGCCGTGTCCCGGACCCTCTCGGAATCGACCTATCTCGCCTACCGCGAGGGCTTGCTGTCGCAGGAGCACTGGCACGCCCGCGTCCGCGCCGATCGGGAGGCTGCATGATGTCCACGAGCAATCGCCACATCACTTGCGAAGCCTGCAACGACACGGGTTATCGCACCGTCCATTTTTCCTGCGGGACGCCGTGGCGAACCGACTGTGACCAGTGTGTCGCGGGCCGCCTCGCGCGGGCAAGGCGTGCGCGCCCCGTTCGTTCTGGTGCCACCGCGAAACGGAGTTCGCCTCTCATGCAAGTCGCCCCCTTCGCCGAGCACGTTCGTAACGCGCTTCGTCGCGAGCCGTCGATCGTCAGGATCCTCGAGGCTCACGACAAGGCAGTGATCGCCGGCTGCGTCGAGGCAGCCCTGACGGGACGTGTTGTCGGTCAGAGGTCGGCCTGATGGCTCACTGGCGCGAAACATCGAAGCCGGCGCGCTTCTGGAAGGTCGACGCCCGCGCGGGCGTCTTCGTTCTTTTCACCCTGATCCACTTTCGGGTCTGGACGGTCACGCTGACGGCGGCGGTCCTGTTCCTGTTCTGGTTCCTTGAGCGACGCGGAATGTCGCTCGGATCTGCCTTCCGGGCCCTGCGGGCCTGGCTCATCGGGGATCACCGCCCCGCTCTCGGCCGCTTCAAGGAACGCGGCCGCATCGATTTCCAACGCCGCCCGGACTGAGGGCTAGAGAGGACACCATGGCCAAGAATCCCTTCCTCGTCGCCATCGACGACGGCTACGCCCAGATCAAGATTTTCGGCTCGCCGCTCGATGGCAGCGAGCCCATCCGGAAGGTCTTCCGCACCTCCGTTCGCTCGGGGCGCCATCGCATCGCATCGATCGACGGCGGCGGCTTCGTCGACTGCTACCGCGCCGAAGAGGGTGACGAGTACACCGTCTCGGAGGAGGTCGAGTCCGAGAACACGCAGTTCGACAGCTTCCACACCTCGACGATGAACCGGGTGCTGGCACATCACGGCCTCGCGCTCGCTGGCTATCGCGATCGCAATGTCGAGCTGATCACCGGCCTGCCGGTTGCTGACTACTTCTCGCCGGACGGCGCGATCAACGAGGAGAAGATCCGCACGAAAACGGGCAACCTGCTGAAGGCGGTCGCCTCGATTTCTCCCGAGACGAAGCTCGCCCGCGTCGTCGGCGCCGATATCGGCTGCCAGGCGGTCGCGGCGCTTTTCGACTACGCGCTCGATGACAATCTGAAGCCGCGGCCTGGTGTCGATATCAGCGGCCCGGTCGCGATCGTCGACATCGGCGGGCGCACCACCGACATCGCCGTCATCTCCGGCGGCAGCAAGATCGACACCAAGCGTTCTGGCACCTCGAACCTCGGTGTGCTGGACGTCTACAAGGGGCTGGAGCAGGCGCTGCACAAGAAGTTCGGCTTCCGCGACAGCCTGCCGATCAAAGATCTCGACCTGGCGATCCGCACGCACAAGATCCGCATGTGGAACAAGGTCGAGGAGATCGGGGACCTCGTGAAGGCGGCCGTGCGCGAGATCGAGACGCAGATCGAGCGCGAGGTCGAGCGCAAGCTGTCCTCGGCCGCGACGATGAACGCTGTCGTGTTCGTCGGTGGCGGCGCCGCGCTCTTCCCGAACGCGCCCAAGCAGCTGCGAAACGGCGTCACCGTGGAAGACCCGGAGTTCGCCAACGCGCGCGGTCTGTGGAAGTCCGCGCGCCTCCAGCAGCGCAAGCAGGGCCGCAACGCGGCCTGATCGAGAAGGCAGTCTCTTGACCAAGCGGACCATCAACCGGAAGGCCCAGCGCGTCAGCGTCTACTTCTGGCCCAATGTCGACGACGACAAGGCGGTCCTTGAGCTCGCCCAAGCCCTGTCGGCCGCCGGCAGGACTTCCGACATCATGCGCCAGGCCATCAAGCGTGGCCTGCGCGCCATGATTGAGGCCGGCGACATGCCGCCGAGCCTGGTCGATCGTCTCAGCCTCAAGCGCCGTCTCAACGCTCGCGAGAAGACGGACGGGATCACCATCGTCCCGCTCCCGGCGAGCTACATGCCGGTTGCACAGCCCCAGCCTGCTATCACTCAGCCGGCTCCCGCGCCGTACGACGCCGTTTCGGTCGCGCCGACTGCAGAGCTCCCGCCCGAGCCTGCTTTCAACATCCTCGACAGCCTCGCGAACCTGATGCCGTCGAGCCGTGTCGAGCTTCCGCAGGACGCGGACACCTGACCGGTCTCAGCGCCTCCCGGGCGTTGAGACCCAGCACGAAATCCCCAGGAGAGACTGATGGCAGCCCGCAACGACCAGACCGGCGGAAGTCATACCGAAGCCACCGGCATCGTCGCGATCATCGTTATCTCGATGGTGCTGATCGGCATCTGGATGCTCGCCAAGCCAGCGATCATCTACCCGGCTTTCGCCATCAATTGGGTTCTGATCAAGCTCATCCAGCTCACGATGGGGCTCGGCCAGACCGGGCAGAACATCCTCGCCTTCATCGAGGCGACGCTGAAGGGCAATCAGGACCCCTGGCTGATCAGCTTTTCCGACTTCTACACCTTCAAGTCGCTGATCGGAGAGCGCGCGAAATACATCGTTGCGACGATCACCGGGTCTCTCGCCCTTGTGGTGATGTTCCGGATGAAAGGCGATGGGTTCAAGCGCAAGCTCAACTTGGTGACGCTGGCGCAGGACAACGCCCGCCATTGGCGCACGGCGCTCTTTAGCGCTCGCTTCGACCCGAAGAAGCCTTGGACGGAGATGGCGCCTCAGCGCAAGCCCCACGACTGGCTCCTGGAGCGGAACATTGAGGTCGTCGACCGCAAGGTGAAGGATTACGCCAAGGCCGAGCAGGCGTTCATCGAACAGCTCGGTCTGCCGTGGCAGGGGATCGACAACCTCCCGCTCTACATGCAGTGCTTGGTCGCGATCATCGGGGCCCATTTCCATCTGCGCGGCAGCTCGGAGGCCGAGAAGCTTCGCGGCGACATCACCTACGTCTACGTCACCAAGGAAGGGGAGCAGCGGGACGAGGCGCTGAAGCTGCTGATCGACCCCTATCTGAAGAACCCGAAGATCCGCGAGCTCGTTGCCGAGCACACCGCGAACCATGCGTGGACCTCGACCGCGCTGATCCACCTGCTTTTCAAGGCCCGCGACGGCGCCGGCGTTCTGGCGACGAGCGATTTCCTTTGGCTGAAGCCGATCGATCGGAGCCTATATTACGTCCTGAACAACGTCGGACGGCGCAAATTCCACATCGAGGGCGCCGGCGCGATCTCGCACTATTGGCACGAGAATATCGCCCGCAAGCCGATCAGCGAGCCCAAAGTTGGCAAGGCCGTCGAGGGCATCACCCACTACATGGGTGAACGAGGCGTGGATGAGCTCAAGGTTCCGCCCAAAAAGGAGTTGAACGCCCGCTCGTAGGGCGTCACCAAGGATAGATAGTGCGATCCTTCAGATCGCGTCCGAATCGAACGGAGTCGCCGGTGTCCACCTCTCAGATCATCGAGCATGTTGCGGGCCAGCGCCTGACCATCATCGAGGCCGACGGCCTTCCGGCAGTGTTCTCGGTCTCCGGCGCGGACGGTCAGTGGGCCGTCGTGAAGAACAAGGCCGGCGCCGAACAAAACGTCTTCAGCGGGCGTTCCGAGGCGGAGGCCGGCAAGACGCTCGACGGCATCGCCACCTTCCACGGCGGCTCGGCCGCACCGCAGAGCACCGAAAGCGCGCAGCCCACAGTCTCCATTGCCCAGCCGCTGAAAGCCTCCCGCTTCCCTCTGAAGGCGTCGACGGTGCTGCCGTGGGCCGCTGTGCTGATGCTCGGAGGCGTTCTGATTGCTGATCGCGTCATGCCCCGACAGCCTGCCGCTATTGCGGTCGCGACGGCGCCCGAGGTCATGACCCAGGCCAGCGAGCCCCTGCAGCAGCTCCCCACCACAATCGCCCGGGTCAAGACGCCGGCGCCGGCCATCCCCCCGCTTCCCGGTCAGCCGGCCGCTGCGACCGCTCCCGAAAAGCCCACAGAGCCTGCGAAGGCCGCGGCCGATGGAAAGGTCGATACCCAGACGATCGTCGACAGCGCCCGCAAGCTGGTCGCCGAGAAGGGTGCCGAGGGTGCGAGCGGCGAGATGCAGCAGCTCCAGGCGGTGCTCGACCTCCTGAACAGCAACGAGAAACTCACGCCGGAGCTGATCCGAAACGTGCCCCACGACCTCGCACAGAAGCTCAAGGAAGCGGGCGTCGTTGCGAGCCCTGAGGAGGCGGCTGCGGCAGCCAAGGCGCGCGGCCAGAAGGAGCTTCGCATCGTCCGACTCGACAGCCTGACCCTCGACAGGATGCGCGACAAGGACGGCGTCTCGACGGTCCCAGAGGCCGGCACCTGGGCGCTGACCAACAATTCGGTCGTGATCCCGCTTCCGGGCGGCGGCGATATCCGCCGCCCGGATGACCTGAAAACCTTCCACCTGGAGCCGTGACGCTGCGATGTCGCCAATCCAGTTCCTGATCTTCGTGGCGATGATCAGCATCGGCTTTGTCGCGGTCTCTTCCGCGCATGAGTTCGGTAGCCTGATCCGCCTCGGAGAGATCGCCTCGCCGGCGGCCGTAGTTCATTTCCTGACGGCCGCGGCCGGGCTTGCTTGCATCACGGGTGGCTGCAGGTGGTTCCTGAAACGCCTCTGACGAGGCACCTCCACCTCGTCGTCTGGCCTCCCAGAACCAAGCCTCTGGCAACCCTCGTCCTTGAACTGGCGAAGATCGCCAGCCTTGCCATAGCGCCCGCAGCAGCCGTTCTCTACGGCTTTGCCTGGTTTGTCCGGAGCGTGCAGGATCCGCTCTGGGTCCTGATCGCGCTGTTTGTCATGACCCTTTCCGTCGGCATCGCGATTTTTCTGGTCTTGATCTGGTGTGACCGGGAGTAAGTTCCGACATCGCCGCCCAGAGCGGTGTCCTCGGCCTGCGCGGAAACGAATCGTCGCTCGCTCGATAAGGCAGCACCGCAGACATCTCGTCGGCGCACCTTCCAGTTTCTCACCCACGAGCCCCTGAAAGCTCCCTGGAGGCCTCCCATGAACAACGCAGCCCTCCGCGGCATCAAGGCGACCGCGGGCATTCTCGCGCCAATCTCGGCCCTCGTGACGCTGATCGTCTGGGTGGAAGGCGACGTCCGCGAGCGGGCGATCTACGCTGTTATGGGGATCGCAGTTTTCGTCTTGGGCTTGGTGGCTTACTTCGTGATGGCCGCCAGCAGGCCAGATGAGGTCTATGAAATCGTCGATGATCGTCGCCGTCGCCCCTCAGGCCCTTCATCCACGCGCGGCTATTCATCTTCGTCGACTGTCGGCTGCGATAGCGCCGCGGCCATGACCATGGTCTCGTACGGCGGCGGCTGCAGCGATGGCGGGTCGAGCGCCTCTGATGGCGGAAGCTGCGGCGACGCCGGATAGGCTCGACCTTCGTCCGCACGTATGGCCTTCGAGGTTCGATCTCACCTCCATGGGCCATGGACGCCATGGACACCATGGCTCCTCATGAGCATTGAGCCGAGGTCGAGGCGCTCCACCCGCGCGTCGCGAGAATGCGATTTCGCGTAGAAAAATCCGTGTCACTTCCAGATTTCGACGACCCTCTGGCAGCCTCGCACAACGCATCCTAGAGCTCGACCCACCCTTCACTACCTGCCACAAAAGCCCCTCCAGGACGCCTTCCCATGGGGTTTTCATGGCGTTTTCTGCTGTGCACACCCTATGCACCTGCAGTGCGCGTGCAGTGCAGGTGCAGTGCACCGCACTTTTCCCGAAGGCGACCTCAGGGCCGTTCGATCAGAGACTCGGATGGCCTTCATGGAGGGGGCTGAATAAAGGCGCTCCACCATGGCGAAGGCTACCATGAAAAGCGGCTCACTCATGGCGATCGGCGTCATCACCGGCCGATCGCAACCGGGCGGCGACTCGATCGTTGACTTGGCCTGGGGCGAGACCTGGCGGAAGCTTTGCGATGGCTGTCGCAGCTCAGGTTTCAGCGATGATGACACGGTAGCGCGCGCCGATCATGCGAAATGGAAGTGTGGGAGCGGAAAAATGCGATTTGCAAGGAAGAGCAAGCTAAGCCCGTTTAGCTTGTTCGGTGAAATCGCCGGCATCGACACTGGCTATGGCGTCAAGATTGAAGCACGATGAGACCCGTCTGATGCGCCCTCTGCCCGAACTGACAGACGTCGACGACCCGGCCCTGCCGGATCCTCAGACGACGCGGTGATCCTCACACCTGATGAGGGCGCGCGAGAAGGTGCTTTGCGATTGCAGGTTACGACGCGATCGGTGCTCGGCGCGGTCGCCTACGAGACCGGCGGCATCTTGGTCGATGCCGGCCGCATCCGCCTGTTCGGCGCAGGAAGCGAGCGCTCACTTCTGACGGTCAACGAGGCGATCGATGGATTCGGAGATGTGGTGTTCGTCGCCGATGACGTGCTCGGCGGCATCTTCGCGCTGAACGGAGGGCGCTTTGGGCCAGCAGATCTCGGGCAGATCTTCCATCTGGCAGCCGACAGTGTCGCCTGGTCCTGCCTCGATATCGGTTACGCGGATTTCGTCGCCTGGTGCCTGACTGGCGACCGCGACGCACTCTATGATCGGTTCGCCCGGCTTCCGGCTTCAGGAAGCCTGCGCCTGCCATCTCGATGGCTTGGTCGTTCTACCCGTTCCTCTGGACGAAAGAGGCGGGGGCTGCGCCGCCGGCGGCGCGGGTCGTGCCGGCGGATGAGGTTATGCGGCTCCGGATTGAGTTCTCCGGTTTCGAGATCGAGTCGGATGGCCCCTAAGCCGGCCGCGCCTGTCACATCGCCATTTCAGCCTGCGGCGCCGGCTCGAAGCGGGCTTCGAGCAGCGCCTGCGCCTCGGCGCTGACGTCGACAGCCAGGGGAGTGAAGTCGACAACAACATCCTCGCAGATTCGCGCGACGGCCTCGATACCTGTGCCCTTGCGCCGACGGAAGACAGCCAGATCGGTGCAGGAATCGGAGGGATCGAGATTGAGTTCTGTACGCAGCACCTGGCGCTCCGCCTCGCTGAAGGGCTTCATCCAGACACCGTTTTCGTCGCCCGCGACGACGGTCGCGACGCGAATCTCGCGGCGGTCTTCCGCCGGCGCCTGCACCCAGGCGCGGCGCAGGCCGTCAGTGCTGGTGAAGGCGCGGACGTGATCGACCTGGTGATGACGATTGAGGCCGGCGGCCGCATCTTCTGACGCCTTCCTCTCCGCGTCCTGGCCGCCATAGTAGCGGGTCGCGAACGTCGCGCCGACGGGGAAGGTTTCCGATGGGCCGGTCTCACGAAGGACGACGATGTGCTCGCGGCACACCGCGCGACGCTGGGTGGGTTCGTCAGCCTTCTGGCGCGTCTGGATCAGGAATGCGCGTTGCATATCGGGCTCCAATTCGGTCTCTGGGAGGACGATCAGATCGGAGCTCGAAAGTCACAAACCTACATCCCGGGCCGGCGTTCCTGAGGCTCGAACTGCGCGAGAGCCTCTTCGGCCTCCGCTTCGATCTCGGCAAGCTTTGCGCGCTCGTCAAAGAGGGCCTGGAGCTCCTCGCGCTTCTTGGCGATGTTCTCCTCGACCCGCAGCAGGTTGTTCGATGCAGCGATTGTCCCGGCTTCGGCAAAGGTGCGTGCGTTCTCCAGGGCAGCCGTTTCGACGGCCCCGCGCATCACTTCAAGCAGCTCACGAGATGTCCCGGCAGGGGCTTCTTCGTAGACGCGGTCGCTGCGCATTCCCTTGAAGGTGAAACGGGAGTTCGGCATCTCATTGCGGCCGGTGATCCCATCCTTCGTCATGACGAAGTGCTCGCTGCCGGTGACGGGAATCCCGCGGATCACGACGCCATCGTCATTCTCGACCCGGACATAGGCTTCGTTGCTGGCGATCGGCGTGACCTTTACCCGGCCCTTCGCGGTCTGGATCAGTAGCGGCTCGACCGTGTTGCGGAATTCGCGGGGCATCAGATTCTCCTTGCTTCCGGCAAGGTGGCGTGAGCCTCCGCATCCGACAATGGCCATTCTGGCTTGCAGCGCTGGATCGTAGGCTCCTTGCCGAACAGGGAGTCGAACACATGGCCAAGATCGTCGCCTGGGCGGACCACCGCTCCGCTGTCTTCGGACGGCGCAAGCGCGCCCGTCAGGAGCGCTGGCAGTTCATGCGCTCTTCGACCCCGGTTGAGATCCCGGTTGCCGAGGGTAACCCCATAAAGGCGCTGGAGCTGCAGTACGAGCGCCACACGGGTGAATGGGGCAAATCCCCGAAGCAGACTGTCTCGATCACTCTCGAAGGGCTCGATGGCGCCCTCCGCCGCGCCATGCGGCTTCAGGATCAGCGCCCGGTCACGCCCGACCTGCTTCACGACCCCAATGCATGGAGGTTCGAGAAATTCTGGCCCTTCGAGAAGCCGGTCGACCTCAAGGGCGACATTCTGCCCGATGAGGCCGTAGCGATCGCTCAGATGGCCGACATCTCGCGAGACGGGCGGGAATGGCAGCAGGCGAGGGCGGTTCGTGTCGCATCCGACCTGATGATGCGCGAGGGCAATCTCTGGAAGAGAGATCCCGAACCAGTCTGGCGAGTTGAGATGGTCGCCGGCAGGGGCGTTGTGGACTATGGGCGCGCCAACACGACGAAGACTGGCGCTTTCATCTTCCGGATCGACCAGCAGGCCGCGGCAAACGATCTCGCAAAGCAGCTCACGCTGAAAGGACGCCCCAAACTCAACTCGATGCGCCTGGCTCATGTCGACCCGGCCTACCTCACGGTCCCGGAAGCGGGCGCGACGCTCGAAACTGCGGCAATGGCGCTGCGCTCGAACCTTCGCAGGCTCATGAGCCACAAGAAGGTCGCCGAGGAGCTCAAGCCCTTCGAGCAGTCCCTGGTGAGCGCCTGGGCCAGCGGCGACACCGCAGATGTGATCGCCGCGCTTCAGACGCTCCTGCGGGTGTATGACGGCGTCTACGACCCTCGCTACGACGAGCGGAACGCGCATTCACCGTCCGAGGCTCTGTGCAGCTGGAGTGTCCTGCTGCAGATCGGGCTGGAGGCCAATCTCATCCCGTCGGCGCTCCCCGGCGAGACAACCATCGGTCGGCTCGATGAGGTTGCAGACGACGGCTTGGCCGAGCTCGGCATGGACCTGTGAAGGCCCGTCCACGGATTCCTTCATCAGACGGCGAGTTTGGTCTTCGAGATGGGCGGCGGTGACGGTAGCGTCCATGGATCGTCTGTTGGTTCTTGGTAAACGTCATGCCCTTCCTGGATTCTGCTACCCCGCAAGCCTCCCTCGCCGCGCTCATTCGCGCGGTCGAGTCAGCCCCTCAGGATTTCTCGGGCGGCGACTTCAACCAGGCGCTGGAGTTGGCTACGCTGGCGGCCGGCGCGTTCGGGCTCCGAGACGATGCATTCCGCTCGAACCTTCATCGCGCGCTCGCAGGCAACCTGATCTCCGCGACCAACCTGATGAGGGCGCTCCTCCCGAAAGGGAGCTGGTATCGCCTCGAAGGTCGGGACGATGCGATCGTCTGTTCGATCCACGATACCTCAGGTGCCACCCTCTCGGTCGGAGGCCATCTCGGCAACCCGGCGCTGGCCTTGTCACTCGCGACCTTCAAGGCGGTGAATATCGAAGCGGTCGCCCCGGCTCGCGTTGAGAAGCGCGTCCTGATGCCGGCACCCGTGTCAACACCGCCGCTCTCGAATGCCACCCCTCCAATCTCCGCCGCTCCGCCGACTGCAGATGGTCCGGCTCGTCCAGCTTCGGGTCCTGCCCCGCACGATCTCGGGCGCGTGGCCCCGGAGGTTCCTACGGCCAGCGCCGGCATTGTCGAGCAAATGGCCGCGCTCGAAGCCCTGCTTGGCCAGGATTTCGAGCAACGCCGCGCTTCCTGGCTCGCCTGAGGTGAGTACGATGACGCTTTCTTTCGAGGAGGCCAGGGCCGAGCATGCCCGCCTTGGCGCCGAGCTAGCTCGGCACGATGCGCTGTATCACGGCAATGACGCGCCGCTGATCACGGACGAGGCCTACGACGCGCTGCGGCGTAGCTTCAATGCACTGGAAGCGACCCATCCCGAGCTCGCCAACCTAACGTCTCCGGCACGCGCCGTCGGCGCGCCGGCCTCGACCGCGTTCGAACCGGTCCCGTATGCCGTGCCGATGCTGTCTCTCGGCAATCTGTTCGAGGAATCAGAGGTCGCCGAGTTTCTCGGCCGCATCGACCGCGGGCTTCGTCATCAATCCTCCGAGATGGTCGGCGAGCTCAAGATCGACGGCCTCTCTCTCTCGCTCAGATACGAGCGCGGCCTGCTCGTCCGCGCCTCCACGCGGGGCGATGGCTCGGTCGGCGAAGACGTCACAGCGAATGCCCGCACCATCGCTGATATTCCGCACCAGCTCCACGGCTCCGCGCCGGAGCTGCTCGAAGTCCGCGGAGAGGCCTTCATGACACGCGCCGATTTTGAGGCGCTCAATGCGCAGCAGGAGGCTGCCGGCAAGAAGACCTTCGCCAACCCTCGCAACGCGGCCGCTGGCAGCATTCGCCAGTCGCGAGAGGTCACGAAACGTCCCCTGCGCTTCTTCGCCTACAGCTGGGGTGAGGTGAGCGAAGAAGGTCTTCTCGCCACCCATCTCGACATGGTCCGCTCGTTTCGCGCGCTCGGCCTGCCGACGGCGCCGGAGACCTATCGCCTCGTCGGCGCCGAGCAGCTGATCGGCTACTATCGCCATATCGCCAAGGCGCGCGCGACACTCCCCTTCGACATCGACGGCGTCGTCTACAAGGTCAACGACCTCGCGGCGCGCGAGGTGCTCGGCTTCGTCTCGCGCGCGCCTCGCTGGGCAATCGCCCACAAATTCCCGGCAGAGCAGGTCACGACGATCCTGCGCGACATCGAGATCCAGGTGGGGCGCACTGGCGCCCTGACACCAGTCGCGCGCCTCGAACCGGTCATCGTCGGCGGCGTCGAAGTCAGCAACGCTACGCTTCACAACGAGGCTGAGATCCAGCGAAAGGACCTGAGGGTGGGCGACACCGTGGTCCTGCAGCGAGCTGGGGACGTCATCCCGCAGATCGTCGACCGGGTGCTGGAGAACCGCCCCGCCGGCAGCAAGCCCTACGTCTTCCCGAGCCACTGTCCGGTCTGCGGCAGCGCGGCCGAGCGTGAGGCCGATGTCGGGGACCAGGGCGGCGCAGTACGCCGCTGCACCGGCGGTCTCCTTTGCGAGGCGCAGGCGGTCGAAGGCCTGTTGCATCTCGTGTCGCGAGAGGCGCTGGACATCGATGGGCTCGGAGAGAAGCAGGTCTCTTTCCTTTTCGAGACCGGTCGCATCCGGACACCGGCGGACATCTTCCGCCTCGAAACGACCGATGCCTCGCGCGGAGATCCCCTGCATCGGTGTGAGGGCTTCGGCACGGTCTCCGTTCGCAAGCTCTTCGACTCGATCGCTTCGAAGCGGAAGTCGCCGCTCGAACGAATGATCTACGGGCTCGGCATCCGCCATGTCGGCCGCACGAACGCGCTGCGCCTCGCGCGCCATTTCGGCTCCTACCAGGCCTTCCTTGACGGGGCGTCGAGCTCCGAAGGCCGCGCCCGGCTCTACGGGGTCGAGGGTGTCGGCGATGCGGCGATCTCCTCGCTCTCGCGCTATTTCTCAGACCCGGCGAGCGCCGCGATCGCCATCGATCTCGGAAGCGTCGTCGAGGCAATTCCGTTGAAAGTCGCCCGGACTGACACGCCGGTTTCTGGCAAAACGGTCGTCTTCACTGGCACGCTCCAGCGCATGACGCGCGACCAGGCGAAGGCAGGAGCCGAAGAGCTCGGCGCCAAGGTCTCCGGATCGGTATCGAAGAAAACGAGCTATGTCGTCGCGGGTCCAGGCGCCGGCGACAAGCTGGAGAAGGCCGAGGCGCTCGGCGTCCCGGTGTTGACGGAAGATGCTTGGCTCGCGTTGATCGCCGATGCCACCCCAGCCGCCGCACAAGGATCCGCGACGTGAATTTCATCGACGAGCTCGGCCGCGCCATCGATCCAGAGGCGTTCGACACAGACCTCTTCAGCGTCGCGCTCGAAAAGGGTCAGGAACTAGCTGCGCGCCGGCAGAAGATCCTCACAGGCCTGACCACGGGTTTCGGCAGGCTCGATGAACACTACAAGGTCGTGCAGCTCCCAGTTCCCGCGCATACGGGAGACTTCTACGAAATTGACGGCTATCGCGCCGGCAAGGGTCAGTATCTCGCCCTCAATGCAAAGCGATTGGGAGAGTTCATGGTGACCCTACTCAAAATGAAGGGCGATCTGGTCTCGGTCCACTGCCTCTCTCCAAATCACAGGAACGCACACGTCATGGCCATCGTGAAGCTTCATCCCGACCGAAAGGCCGAATTCGAGGCCGCCACGAACTTGGTTCTGAACGAACCGACGCGGATCGCCCTCGCGTGACGATCCCGGCCAGCAGACCAACGCCTGTCGAGGCAGTCCAATAGATGGGCGCATCATTCGGCCATGGCTTCCGACTGCTGCCCGGTGTTGAAGCCGAAGAGTTCTTCGCGCGCTTCCGGGGAGAAGGCGATCAGGTAGCTTGCAAGCTGACGGCGGCTCGGCTCGCGCAACTTGCCCAGGCCACCGCTGATGACCGTTTTCTCGGTCGCGACCCGAAAACTTCCCCATCGCCCATCGAGCTCGCGATCGCACACATGAGGTCTCGGTACGAACAGTGCCAGGCAACGAAGCAGCGCGAGCCCGAGGACGATATCCAGTGCGAAGCGTCCTATGTCGAGCGCGAAGGGCGCACATACGTTCTGCTCCACGCCGAGATGACGGACTATCACGACCTGCTGGCCGCGACCGATGGCATCGAGCGCTGGCCCTGGTACGATGCGGACAGCCCGCCCTCGGGGGTCTCCTGCGCGGAGTGGGACCGCCGGCGCGACGTTTGGTACGAGATCATGAAGGACCATGGATGGTCGATGCCGGGCGTCTTCAGGCTTCTTGACGATCTTCCTGAGGTCTCGTCTCACGACATTATCGCGGCGTTGCCGAGCCTCGACCGCCGGGCCCGCAGGGTTGCATTGCCAAACCTGGTGGCCCGGCGTTGCGAAACACCTCCGAAGGACATGAGCGCTGCCATCGAAGCCGTTATCGAGGCGTCCAGCTGGATCAACGAAACCGAGGAGGGGCAGAAAGCCCTCAAGTCCGAAATTGCCTCAGTTGCCACACAGCTCGCTCGATCGACCTTTGGTCTCGACGGCGCCCCAGGGGAGAGCGCAATGGAGGCCCGCGATGTCCAGCATGGACGCTGAGGTTTTCCGTGCGGCGTTCGAAGCGCACACGTCTGACCGGGTTCGCGGCGAGCCGAACTTCTTCACTCGCAGAATGGCTATCCTGCTGGCCGATATGGACGGAACGAAACCGCGCGACGCGGTCCTGCGCTGCGAGGCTCTCGGCTTGCTCAGGGTCGGCGCCTGGTCCTGGTTCGTTCGGAACGGCGGTATTACCTCTGACCAGGTCGAGCAGGTCCGATCTGAAAGGATTCCCGATGTCGCGTGAGAAGCTTGTCTTCGACCACATCCCTCAGATGGCCGAGACCTTCGGTGAACCCTGCAGCAACTGCAATCTCTTCGACGGCCTCTGCCAGAAGGGGCATCGGACGAAGACCGTCGGCATCGCCACCGGGCACATCCCGGAAGCCTATGTGCGCCGCGTAGGCGGCTGCAGTGACCACGTGTTCCGAGAAGGCGACTGGTACGGCGAGGAGCCTGTCCGGCCGTTCAGTCGCGACTACGGGGGCACGAAGACCAATCTGTTGGTCTGAGGTCCCGAGGAGAGTCGTTGGCCGTCAGCGCTTCTTCAGCTCTTTCTCAACGGCATCCGCGGATGGTCCTGCCTTCTTGACCGCCGCTTCGAGCTCCGCCTTCGAGACCCCGAATTTTTCGGTCCAGTAGCGGACCTCGTAGTCCTCGCTCAAGCTGATGCGCGAACGGTCCTGAGGGCCCCGATTGCTTTTGTCGTCTGCCATGCTGGCCTCCATCTATTTCGACGGAATAATCGCCAACGAGCGTCAGGGTTCCTATCTCGCGCTCCGCTAAAGCGGCGGCCGCCTCTTGGTGCCGAAGGCGCCCCAATCCACGGGTGCGATCGGCGCGCTATTTCGTCCCGCCTATTCCCATAGTAGCCTGATCTCAGTTCGTGGCTAAGCCACGCTGAACCACCTACTCTTCGAGCAGGACATCATGAAAATTGTCATCATTGCGGACAAGCTGTCCTCTTTTCGCGTTTGGGCTCTTGCAGCTCGGACCGTTTTCCCCGAACTCGACCTTCAGCGATCAATCGCTCTCACGATCAACCCATACTCCCAGCGCATCTTCGCGTTCCCCAAGCGGCTGAACGCGTCAGACTTCCCGTTTGCCGGCCCGCCTTCCTTCACCGAGGTCGACCTGAGCATTCCGGCCACATATCACGGAACGCACGGCGCCGTTTCGACTCCGAAAGTGCGAAATTTCGACGGAGCACCTATCTCCATGGCTCACTCGGATGTCGTGCGTCGGATGCACGAAGCTGACCTCATCCTGGACGGGGCTGATCCTTGGCCTTCCGACAAAGCGATGTTTGATTTGATCTGGACACAAACCTTCGGCGACGGGCCTGAACAAACCATCGCGGCCCCCTTCGCGCTTGACCATTCTGCCGGCGTGACAGTTGCTGCTCTAGAGCTAGCAAACAAAGAGCGGGGTAGGGCAGGGGTTGCTCACTTGATCCGTTACGGCCGATCCAAGTGGCGTTTCCAGTTCGGATTTACGGTCAACTCCAACGCGATCCTGAAGCCTCTGCAACGAGCTGCGGGTTGCGCGCCAGACGCTCCGCCCTTGTCGCCTTTTTCGCTCCAGCTTCTCTACGCCCTCAGAGATTCCGGGCCACTGTCGGGAAGCAAAATCGTCGACCTCATGTCGCGGTGGAGCGGATCCGGAAGGTATCCGAAGCGGGGCGATGGCTCTGTCCGCATGACCAGCTTCGGCAGCCCTGCATCAAGGTTGCTGATCATCGAGAACCTCCAGAAGGCGGGACTCGTCACCAGCGGAGATTCCGAACCCCTGGAGGTTTCTCCGACCGGCAGTCGACTTCTCGAAATGCTTCATCCCGATTGCCAAGATCCCGACTTGTCGTTCAGGCTCGACGAGTGGTTCAGACTCCCGGAGCCGGAAGCGCAAATGAAGGTCGATCGCTACCTTCGAACGTTCTTCGGCAAGCAGATGCGTTTCCAGGGAGGCCTGTCGATCGGCTGAGTAACCCACTCGCCTGCACCATCAAAATCTCCCCACTTCTGTCCGTCGCTCGCCGCGCCAGGTTCAAGCGGCGAGCCTGCCGGTGATCCACTATTTCACTGCAGGCGCACGCCCGGCGGAGGGATTCGAGACTGCATCTCGATCCGCTTCTCTTCCGTGCCAGGCTTTCCTTCGCGCATGCGCACCGTGCTGTCCGCGCTCATGGCATTCGCAGCGAGCACAGGTTGGATTGCCGCGAACATGGCTTCCGCGCTCTGCCCGTAGATATAGATGCTGGCGCCAGTCAGCCCGCCGCCCGTCTCTGGTCCGAGCATCAGACCGAGATCATGGCCGTCGACTGCTCCAAGGTCATTCAGCGCGGCGGCGAGCTCTGCCTCGAGGCTTACAATTTCGGAGACGACATCCGCATCTGGCAGAGACGAGCGTGGGATTTCGATGATGAGGGCGTGCTCGGTCGGATCTGCCATGGCTCTCGCTCGCGAGTGGGAGCCATATAATTGCCCGTCGACAGCAGTCGATCAACGGTGAGAAATATGAGCGCGGGTCGCAGAGGATGACAGCAATACGTTGTCCGATGCACACATAGGTCGCAGATGGGCTTCGCCCTTGCAGGCTCAGCCCATCTCAGGGGCAGGCGCGAGGGTCGGCGCCGGCGTCGCCGCGGCGTAGAGGCGAGCCAGCATCTTGTCCTGCGTCTGGGCGATGCGCTGGAGCTTCGCGATCGCAGTCGGCGACAGGCGCATCATGTTGTCGACCCAGGCCTCGCCGAGGTGCTGCAGCTCCTCCTTCATGTTGCCAGTCCGGCGATGGAAGGCGGAGAAGAGGGCAAGGCGCGCGGCGTGGATCGGCAGCGTATCCCTGGCGTACTTCTCGATCCAGTCGACACCGGTGCCGTTTGGCACGACCTCATCGAGACCGCCGGCCTCGAAGAACGCACGCGCGGTCAATTCGTCGCCCGAATGGAGCAGCTTCAACGCCGCGCTGTTGCCCATCTTGCGGCCGAGCACCGCGATCGCCGTGATCGGGAAGTGGTTGAACTTGACCTCCGGGTAGCTGAAGGACGCCTGCTCTTCGGCGATCATCAGGTTGCAGGAGCGGGGCGCGTCGATCCCGCCTCCGATCGCCTTGGCATGGATCGTCGAGAGCGTGATCGTCAGCCCGCCCAGGCAGCTGGCGTTGCGCGCGGCGTCCTCGCCCGAGACCCGTGCGTATTCCAGCATTGCCGGTCGATCGTTCTTGGCCAGGCAGTCGAGATAGAAATCGAGATCGCCGCCGAGCGTGAAGATAGGGCCGCGTCCGCGGAAGGCGAGGAACCGCACGGGGCAGTCGAGGTAGCGGGTGCCCCACAAATCCATGATCGCCTGCTGCACCTTCCCGAGGCTGTTGAGCAGCTCGAAGGTGAAGATCGGCTTCGGCTCGGGGACGATGGTCACCCAGAGGAGGCTCAGATCGGAGACGAAATCGAGCTCGACTTGCGGCAGATGTCCGGCGTGCTGACGGATCATTCCGACGACGTCCTCGGCGAGCTGCGCCGGATTGGCTGCGACGGACTTGAGCAAGGCTGACCCCCAGGCAAACATCGACCAACCGGGCGATTCCCAGCGATCCGTCCAAAGGATCGATTCCACATTCCTATCCGTCAAGCACGCACATGCGAAATGGTGCGTCTCCGTCCAAGGATTTCTACCGGACCACCCGCCAATCCTATCAGAGCGGGCTGCAACCGCGGATCAGACTCACTCGCCGCGCCGTCAACATCACGAAATCCGTGGGCGAGCACGAAGGATAGCTCGCGACATTCAATGATTGAGGCGAGCCTATCATGAATTGCGGTCGCGAATCCTCGCGGCGCTTCATGACCTGGCTGAATCATGCGAGCTCTTGATCTCTTTTGCGGCGGAGGCCTTTCCTCAGTAGGCGCCCACGCTGCCGGCTTCACCACCGTCGCCGGCGTCGACTTCAATCCGCACGCTCTGTCGGCCTTCGGCGTGAACAATCCTCAGGCCCGCACCTATTGCGCGCGTGTCGAGGAAATCGACATCCCGGCCCTTTCCGACGAGATCGGCCCGATCGACGCCATCATCGCGAGCCCGGCGTGCACCGATCACAGCCGCGCCAAGGGCAGCCGCCCCCGCGACCTGGTCAACATGGAGACAGCGCTTGCGGTGCTGCCCTATGCCCGTCGCATGCTTCCTCCGATCCTGGTGATCGAGAACGTTCGCGAGATGCGGAATTGGCGCGGCTATCCGGAGCTGCTGCAGGGTCTGCGCGACATCGGCTACGGGGTCTCAGAGCACGTTCTGGATGCCAGCGACTATGGCGTCCCGCAGACCCGCACGCGCCTCTTCATCGTCTGCCTGCTCGGGCGCGCGGCACCGCTAACGATACCAGCACTCCGCACCGGCCGCCCCACCGTGCTCTCGATCCTGGATCCGAAGGGAACCTGGAAGACGCGCCCTCTAGCCGAGAAGGTCAAGGCGACGCGCGATCGCGTCGAAAAGGCCTTCGAGGCTCTCGGCCACGACAAATCGTTCCTGACGGTTTTTTACGGCAGCGATGGCCTCGGCTATCTCCCCCTGGATCGCCAGCTGCGGACGATTACCACGCTCGGCAGATTCGCGCTGGTTGAGCCCGGCCCGGATGGTCACACGATCCGAATGCTCCAGATCCCGGAGTTGAAGCGCGCCATGGGAGTGCCGGAGACCTTCCACGCCGGCAGCGGATCGAAGCGCGAACAGATCCGTGTCATCGGTAACGGGGTCTGCGCGCCGGTGATGGAGGCTATCCTGACACACTGCCGGGATCTGATCCGACCGGCGCTTGCCGCGTAGCTGGTGACTTTCAAGGTCATGATCCAAACCGCTCCTCAAGGAGATTGGATCATGACCAGGAACGCCGGACCCTATTGGGGGGATCAACTGCAGCTCGACACCTGCGAGGACGCGCCCTTTGCAGGATACGCGCCCTTCCAGCTGCGGCCCGATCACGCTGGACTGCGACTGCTGTTCGGCTCGCACCGTGTTCGCGCCACGCGCATTCTCGTGCAGAACGGCCTGACGCCCAGGGCCTGGATCCAGTTCGAGGCCGGCGGCTGCGTCTGCCTTTCCGCTCTCGACGACGACTTTCTCGAAACCCTGTCCGCAACCGGCCGCTGCCACATCATCGCCCGGAGCGCTGATGACGACCGATACTGGATTCCGGTCTGTTCCGGCCGTTACGGCCCCGCGCAGCATCTCTCCGGCGGAATCTTTGCATCCCTGAATCCTTTGATGGCTGCATACTGACGCCGTCATCCACGGGCGTGAAGCTATCTTGACTCATTCCTTGTTCCGGTTGCGCCGGAAGGGTGCTTGATTGGTTCCAAGGCGACCCGCTCGCCTGCGATCCGCTGATCATCCAGATCAAGGATAAGATCATGAAGACCTTCCTGATGATGCTTTGCATCCCTCTGACTACCGGCGCCGGCGCACTCGCGTACGTCGGGCTCGACAGCTGGAGCAACACTCGCCAGAACGAGAAAAATACCGAGATTTTCGCCAATCAGGAGGTCGCGACCGCGGTCGCTGCCGCCGGCTACCGGCTCAAGGCCACGTTCGGCCAGCCGATCGTGGCCTACTGCGACCGCCGCGATGACACCGGTCCTCTGCCGTGCGATCCCTTCCCCACTTTTCGCGGCATCGACATCCGCGTTGCCAGTCGCTAAGCGCGCGTGCCACGCAAGGTGCGTCTCAGAGGGCGCACCTTGGGGCCGACGCTTTATCAGCTTAGGCCACGGTCGTGATCCTGGCCGCTAGCCGCCTGAAGTAGCCGGCCTCCTCCCAGACAGTCCGGTTGCCTACGACATAGAAGTTAGTTTTTGCCCTGGTAACCGCGAGGTTCAACAGGTTTACCTGCCCGCCCGCCCACGCCCTGGCACCGCCATTTGCCGGCATCGGCGCGCCGAGCACCATGATCACGCTGTCTGCCTCGCGCCCCTGGACGGTGTGAACGGTGCCGATCCGCTCCTTCACCCATTCCGCCGGCTTCTCCGTCCATCTCCGCAGCGCGCCGGAACGCAGCACCAGCTCGCGCAGCCGCTTCGACACCACGGTGAAGGGTGTCACGATGTACAGATCGAGCGTGTCCAGGCCCGCCCGATCGAGCCGATGCAGCAGCTGCACCACCGCCTCGCCCTCCGCTTCGCACCATTTGTCGACGGTATGTGAGGAGCGCACGTCAATCCAATGCGACGGCCCGAGAATGGATCGGATGTCGGAGTGCCCCGGCTGGACCGCATGGACCATCAGGCCGGCATAGGCGATCTCATTCGCGATCGAGAACATTGGATCCGCACACCGACGATGAACGAGGAGCGGGAAACCAACGTCCACCGAGCCCTCGTCCTTTTCGAAAGTCGTGCCCCAGCGCGATGTCGCGTCGGCCAGTGACTGCACCGATGACGCAGGCGCGCTCCATTTGTCGGAATCGATCCCGAAATCGCGACAGATCGCTTCTGTGAGCGCGGTCGGCAGCGAATTGACGGGTTCGATCTGCTGCGGATCGCCCACGATGATCGCGTTCTTTACGCGCGCTAACGCACCCACGGCCGCTTGCGGGGCGGCCTGACCGGCCTCGTCGACGAGCATCCACCCGAGCGCCTCGGCATCGAGGTGGCCGAGCATCCGCTCGGCCGACGCGAAGGTGGTCGACAACACCGGGACCACCAGGAACAGGCTCGACCAGAGATCCGGCATCATCGGGTTGATCTTTTCCGACCATGCGAGACCGCTGCCGAAGGTCTGGAACAGGACTTCCAGATTATCGCGCAGAGGCTTAGCGGCCGCGCCGGCGAACGCCTTGTGGAGCGCCAGCGCGAGCTCGAAAACCTCGTCACGCTTCCGGTGGAGCTCGTCGCTGATCCAAGGCGAGTCGAGCTGGATCTCTTCTCGGCTTCGGGCGAAGAAGGCCGTGTCGACGATCCGGTCCCCGGCGATGGCGCGCATTCCCGCAGCCTGCTCTGCCGCATGGCGCACCAACTTCTCGATGTCGATATAGCTACTCCGGGCTGCCTTCAGATCAACTTCGGCGTCCTCGGCAGCCTTCGCCGCGAGTGCCCGTACTCCAACGGCCTGAAGCACCTGGTTGTGGGCGCCGATCGCCTGCTTGCTGTATTCGAGGCTCTCATCCAGCCAGCGGCGAAATGCCTTCGTGCGGAAGAGCTTCGCGAGAGGTCCCGGGCTGGTTTGTGCGAACAGCTTCTGAGCGGCTTCAACCTGCTTCAGCCGCGCCTCGTGCAGCGCGATCTGCTCCTGCCATTTCCCAACATTGGCAACGGCACCGCTGTGCTTCACTTGTGCGGCAGCGATCCCCGCCTCCGCCTCTTTTAGAGGCTGCTTGAGCTCTTCGAATTTACCGAGCGCTCTGCGGCCCTCCTCCAGCTTCATGAGCAGGCCAGCGACCTCGCTGTACGCTTTGACGAATCGATCCCGCGCCACGCGCCAGCGCCGCAGCGCCTCTGCATGATCCGCGGGAGGATCCTCCTGCAGCACGATCTTCGGGCGCCTCTTCCGGACTTCACCCGTTTTCGGGTCAGCAGGTTCATCGATGAGCTGCCGAAATCCCGCGGCCTCGGCGAGATAGGTTCTCAGGCCATGGTCCTTGTCGATCCAAGCCCGCTGACGGAAGATCCGGCGATTTGAGGATTTCCCCATCACCGCCGCGACGAGGCCCCAGGTGCTCTCGTCGCCGGCGACATGGTCGCTCACCGTCTTGAAGTAGCGCATCTCGGGCGCATCGGCCGCGATAGACTTCAGCGAGGGAAGCTCGCGACTGACGTTCTCCACGGCAGCATTGTTGGTCGAGGCGACGAGAATCTCGAACCCGCGCAGGCTCGGCGCCAGGCGCGAAACCGTGAGGCGCGACTGGCCGGACTTATGAAAGGTGCCGGTCGTGAACGCCTTGGCCGGATCGTCGAATTCGGACATCGCCTTTGCGCGATCGACCACGAGCCCCGCAACCGCATCGCGCAGCAAGGTTGTCTTTCCAGTGCCAGGGGGCCCATTCACCGCAAGGATGCCGGACTTCGAGGCCTGGTTTACCGCGAGATTCACAGCGGCCTGCTGGAGCAGCACGAGGGGGTGACGCCCCTTCGCCGGCCAGCGCCCCTTCGGCATCAGGATCGGCGAAAGCGTCGAGGCGAGAAGCTGGTCGTCCTTGAGCACGTCCTCGCGCGCCGGCGGGGCAATCACGCCGAGATAGTGCTTGAGCGCGTTTGGAAGCTTGCCCGCGGCCTCCAGCTGGGCGGCCTCAGCCAGATGGGTGAGATAAAAGCTCCCGAGCAATGGCGGCTCCGGAGGCTCTTTCGAGAATTCGAAGTGATACACCCGGATGGCGAAGGACGGCCTCACGACATGGCTCGGATGGAGCCCGAGCTCGTCGACCAGCCAATCGAACGCATCGGCGATCACCGCATAGGTCAGCGGCATGACCTGCAAATCTTCGTCTTTGATGCGCAGCTTCTCGCCGAGCTGCGAAGCGAGTTCGCCCTCGGCCTTCTGCCAGCCGCCCAGTGCCGAGAGATCGCGATCGAGAGCCTTCGGAAGCCCCCAGGCGAAGCTCGAAATCGCGATCGGGAGCTCTTCCTGCGGCACGCCGTGCGCGTCGATCGTGACGGCGGCGATCGGCGCGAAGCCCTTGGCCTCTTGCCTATCCGCATTTTTGTCTTCGAAGGCTGTCAGCAGGGATTTGGTCGCCGAATCCATCCGGACGGACCCGAGGATCAGTTGGTAGAACAACTTGGTCTTCGGGCGCCCGTTGAGGAGGTATCCTTCGCCTTCGCCAGCCCAAGGCTCGCGCTTGTTGAAGTTGGCGATGCGCTTCTCGTCATCATCGGCGAGCGCCTTCGGGTACAGGTACGTCGTGGGCGACAGCACTTCGAGGGCGGTCCAGGCCGACAGGATATCGGCGGGCTTGTCGTCAATCGCTCGCTTCGGGGACGGCTTCCTAGACGGATCCGGCGTCCACGCCGCGATTCCCTTGGCGATAGACGCGTTGCGTTGGTCACCGCTCGCTGGCGACGGTCTCCTGATCGGCGGCGGTCGAGGGTTGAGGAGCGTTCTCGTCACGGCCGCGGCTTTGGCCGCTGGCGGCTGCGGCCGGGGCTTTGGGAACGTGACCTTCGCCCCTCCTGCCTCACTCGTAGCATCGGGCGAGGTGTCGCCGTGGATCGGGGATGGTTTGTCGTCGGAACGGTCGGCCATCCCAGCAGGAGTAGGCGATTCCTGAGAAAGGTCGATAGCGCTCAGCGAGAAAAGGCAGCCAGATCCACTGACTGCGGTCTCATTCCTTGCGCGTTGGTCATCGAGAAATGAACAGGACGCCGCAGGACGATTTCCCAGGTGCCTCAGAAGCCCGGCATCGGAGCGGCGTATTCGAGCTCCTCTTCATGCCTCTCGACCTGTGCGGGCTCGGGTGCCGGCAGCGCCTCGAGGACCGGCTTGCGCTCCAGGATCATGACCCTATTGAGCTGGGTGCGAGCCCAGCCTTTGCGCTCGTCATGCTTCTTCACGGTGCCTCGGATCAGCGCTCGTTCGCCGCGCTCCATGGAGAAGGCAGAGGTGATTGTCACGAAGCAGTTCCCGGCTTTATCGGCCAATTCCGAGATGAAAATCTGCTCCATACGGCCCCCTTTGAACGCTTTTGCCATGAAGCTCGTTCCGCCTCGGCATTCGACCTCGACCTCGATGCGATCGCCGACAGCACCAACATGTGCGGAGTTTGCGTAGAGCGTCTTCTCTTCGTCCTGGCGCTTGAACGTGTTCCTCACCGCGTCGAGCTGGGCCTCCGTCAACCCGCCCCATTGAATCGACTTCATCGAGACATCCTGGACGAACTTGTCGTCGCTGGCCTGCATGCGCGCCCAGAGCTCGGGATTGGCGTCGATGAAAGCCTGGTGGCCGATCAAGGCATTCGTTTCGCGCTCGACACGCTTGCTCTCACGGGTCGCGGCCGCCTTGCGCTGGCGCGACTCCTTCGCTGCCATCTCCGCCTCGGTGTATAGGCGAGCCTGGTCGAATACGACCTTCTCACCATCGCAAACCCGGCAGGGCCTGCGCTTGTTGAAGCGAAATCTGCCTGTGCCACCGCAGCTTCGGCAATCAACTTCGACCTCGCCGAACGGCTTTCCGCTGGCTGTTTCGAAAACTTCACCGGTGTGGCGCGTTCCATCCGCGAGGAACCAGGCCTCGCCGCCAAGCGTCGGATCGTCGGGCTGTGCTTCGGTCGTCATGTCGCGACCATCTCATGCGAGCATGCATGAAACGAACGGCGACTACGCGACCTCCAGCTCGCGCTCCTCGACGCCAGCCTCGGGCCCGGCGGGTTTCGGGATTTCAAGCCCGCGGCGCTGTAGCCACGCCTTCGCCATCGCGGTGATGCGACCCTCGTCCTGCTGGACGAATTCAACCTCGGCGTAAGGGTCGCTGATACCCTTGGCCTGCGCGGCCTTGAGCCCCATGAGCTCCATGATCGCCGGGTCGCTGCCAGAGTCGCAAAATGTGACGAACGAGTCGATGATTTCGGCCTCTTGACCGTCCCGGTCCAGACGTCCCTCAAGCTGGTGGGTCACCGCGCGGCTCCACGGAAGCTCGCCGACGACGAGCGTGTTGCAGCAGGCTTGAAGCGAGTCGAGGCCGGCGCCCGACCCGAGCGAGATGATCAGCACACGGGAGTCCCCGCTGACGAACGCATCTTCTGACGCATTCTTCTGCTTGGCGCCCTCGCTGCCGGTGTACAGAACAGGCTTGAAACGGGCGAGTTCGCGCTTCCAGATATCGATGACGTCGCGGTGCCATCCGGCGAGAACGACGCGCTCACGGCCAGATTCGAGCAGCATCGCGACGAGATCGGCGACACCCTTTGCCTTGGCAACGCCTGTGGACTGCCTCAGCAGCATGTCCAGATCGCGAGCGGCCTTCCCTCGCTCCATGAAGGACCCCGACACCGTCTTGATCGCGAGAGTGCGTGCAAGCGCCTCGACGCGCTTCTCCTCGCCCTCGTCGTACGGCACCTCGATAGGAACGCGGTTGATGCGATCGCCCACGAGCGCATAAGCCAGCTCAGCACGAACTTCCTCGTCGGCCTTGGTTCGGCGCAGCATGAGGTGATTTTCGCGAAGGAAGGCTCCAAGCGCGTCGGGATCGCGGACCTTCTGATCGCCGCCGCTGCACCACTCGCGAACGAACTCTTCGCGCGTCCCAAGCGGCTTGTCGTTGGGAAAGAGGAAGCTGATGATGTTGAAGATCTCGATGCCGTAGCCGAACACTGGCGTGGCACTGAGGCCCATCCGATACTCGGCCTTCTTCGAGAACTCCCAGCAGGCTTGCCCCTTGCTGGACTCCCGCCCGCGACGCAGCGACTGGATCTCGTCGTAGATGACGGTCTTGAACACACCCTCCTTCGCTACAGGGCCCCATCCGAGGATGTTGCTGTAGCGGAAGATCACGACGTCGCAGTCGGTCGGCAGCGAATAGGGCTTGGTGCTGTCTACGACGTGGACACGCAGGTGCGTGGTTTCCTCTATGCGCCGCTTCCATTGCCGCACCAGATTGGGCTCGACCACAACGGCCGCAGGCAGGGCGCCGGGGTGCGTGGCTAGGAACGCCATCGCCGGGTGGGTTTTCCCGAGGCCGACGTCGTCCCCGAGCAAGAGGCCCTTCTTGATCCCGAGCAGGCTCATCGCCTTGCTCTGGTAGCGCCTGATCTCCACGCCCTCCTTCAAACCGGTGAGCGGGCCTGGCTTCCAGTCGGGGAGCAGGATCTGTTCGCAGGCGTCCTTGAGTGCTTCGAATTCGCGATCCCGCTTTTCGAGGCGAGCCCGGTCCGCCTGAGACATCACCATCGGATAGCGCATCATAAACCAGACCAGCTCGCTGCACTGGGCCGGCTCGTCGTGGAAACGGAACGCGTCCGATCGTGCGACATCGATGCGGGAGAAGACGCGCTTGAGGCGGCCCACGACATGCGGCTCGACCTTGGTCAGCTCCCAGCGGCGAGCCTGGGGATTGAAGGCGGCCTCACCGTAGGTCCGGGTCATAGCCAACCCCTCCCGAGCGAGGCGACATAGCAGGGCTTGCCGTGGATCTCGGGCGGAAAGCCCATCGGCACGGCCGTCGCCAGCACGAGCGCCTTGATGCCGTCATGTTGACAGTAGCGCGCGCATTGATCGTAGATCCGGCGCTTCGCCCCCTTGATCTTCACCTCGACGGCGACGCCACTGATCATGAAGTCGACGATGTCGCCCGGCGCCAGGCGCACTTCGCGCTCGTGCTCGATCTCCTCCTTCACCAGACACTCGGCGATACGCGCCTGCAGGATTTTCTCATCCGTCAGGGGAAAGCGCCGTGCGTGGAAGAAGGCGACGATAGCTTCGGGGGACATTCTCAAATCAGTCCTTGTGGCCGAACCAGGTTCTGGATCACACTCGAAGGAATTCAGCACTGATCCTTTGCGACTCTCAAGCTCCGATTGTCCGCTATCCACCTTCTGGGTTGCATCATCGAGGATCAGACTGGGTCAAGGCTCATATCGGGAGATCGACCATGAACAGCAGCGGATCCACCAGAGGTCGCAGCAGAGCTCCGATGTCCCATCGCCGGTTCAGCGAGTTGATTGAGGAAGTCTCGATCCAGACGGAGTCGCGACTGCCCTTCCACCTGCTCGGCTTCGATTTTGAGGCGGTCGTGGTCCCCCCGGAGGGCAACGGCGCCATGATCCCGGACGACGACGAGACGCTCATCTCCTTCCAGCAAGCCGAGGACGCCGATGAGGACGATCCGTTTGGTAATGACCTGGATGAGGACGAGACCGATCTGACGCTTCCGGTCTATCTCGCCTGCGATCCGGTCGGCGGTGTGCAGGTTGTCGGCCTGCACCGGGACGGGTCGATCACCCAGTCGAGCAGCTTCGACTGGCGCGACTATGACGGCATCACGAAGGAGATGCTGGCCCAGCTGGACTTGGTCTCAACAGACCTCCACTAGAAGCCTGGCATCATCGGAGCGGGCCGCATCTCGTCCCGCTCCTGCAGCATCGCTTCGGCGATCACCAACGAGACATGCGGCCACTCCACAGCGAGATCGACCGTCTTCAGCCGCCCGGAGGCCCCTGCGAAGGTTTCGGTGACGATCCCGCACAGCTCCCCCTCCAGCCATGCGTCGTGGCTCTCCAGCGCTTTCCTGGCCTCATCCATCAGATTGTCGGCATCAGCGCCCGCCGGCGCACGCCACCAGGCGTCAGCGGCCTCGCCAGGGCCAGCAATCGCATAGCGCCCCTGCGACCTCACCAGCCCAACGGAAAGCCCATCGGCAGCGTCTGCGATATGCCCCCGCTTGGACGTCGGACCGAAGAAATGCATCGGCGGCCACGGATCAAAAGCGAGATAGCGCACGACGATCCGGTCGCCGTCGTCGCTCACGCGCAGGCTGCCCGCCACGGGCTCGTAAGCCGTGTCGATCCCGAGATCCCGGTAATCTGCCTGCTCGAATGCGCCGGCGGCCGCAGCCATTTCGTATCGTCCTCTGGAGTCGCTTGATACGAGGACGATCCTATGGCGGGACGAATGCGACAACCTCAGGCGCCGGACGAGCGCGGCGGAGAAGGTCTCGCCCCAGCCTTCAAATGCGAGGAGCAGGGGCAGCTGCGCGGTCGACCAGCATCTGCTCGGCGATCGCGGGGAAATCGAGATTCCGGCGGTGCGCTTCCTCGATCAGCGTGAAAGCCAGGTGGAAGAGGCCGATCTCGGGGTCATCCTCGTCGACGATGTCGGCGAACTGGGTGTGGATCGCGACAGCAGCGGCCCCGGCTCGCGTGCTGGCTTCAGTGGGCGCAAGCAGCTCGCGGTCGAAGCCGAGATCCCCTAACGCCGGCGGGGCCCGGCCGGTGATGGTCTCGTAGTCGCATGAGATCGCATCCAGGACGTGCTGCAGGTTCACGTTGTTAGCGCGAGCGAAGTCGAGCATCGAGCCCAGGACGTTTTGAAGCGCGAGCGAAACGTCGCCGTTCTCATGTCGAGCAATGAGGTTGTGCAGACGCAGGGTCTCACCAGCGACCACATCCGGGCCAAGGCGCGCCTTGCCGAAATGCGCCATCGGCAACGTCTCCGGCTTGCCGGCGTGGATCTCGGCGAAGTCGCCGTAGCGAGCGCGATCGGGCTCGATCGCGATGCCGGTGTAAGGATCTCGGTGTTGGCGGTGGACAAGGCCCGCGGCGAGTGGCCCGGGTTCGCGAAACATCACCAACGTCGCCGCGGCGAGGACATCCGTCGCCTCGACTTCGACCTCGATGACTTGGTCTGCAGCGGCCACCGTCATCGGGCCAGGGATATGGCGCTCACGGATCAGAAAAAGGGGCATGCAAATCCTCGTGGGCTCTAAGCTCGAAGGCGCCGGCGGACGCGGTCATTTCCTGTCGTCCGCTGGAGCCGCCTGATCCGGGGACGATCCTACGGCGCGACGAATGCGACAACCTTCAGGCGCGGCCCGTAGCGAGTTCGG
This sequence comes from Hyphomicrobiales bacterium, assembly GCA_930633495.1. Lineage (NCBI taxonomy): Bacteria > Pseudomonadati > Pseudomonadota > Alphaproteobacteria > Hyphomicrobiales > Hyphomicrobiales bacterium. Next base: position 529,812 of record CAKNFJ010000002.1, read on the forward strand.
GGGAGGCGGCCTCATCCTTCTTGGGCTGGCGCGGGAAAGCGCAGAGCGAGAACTCCTCGATAACGGCTGCGGCGCAGAACCAAGCGAAGATCCCGCCACCGAGGCCGGCGAAAGCTCCGAGCGAAATCAAGGCTGTCAGGACAAGACCCCAAATTCGCGCTCGAAAGCGATTGACGCGGAAATGAACCGCCGCCTTGAGGTAAAGTTGGTGCTTGGCGTCCGTCCATTCGCCTTGGGCATCCCGCATCTGCACGCGAATACGCCTGGCGAAGGAGAACGCGGTCACAAGGGTCGCAAGGCCGATCATCAGCGAGGCCGATGCGATCGCAGCCCAGCGCGGCAATACATCGCTGAGATGAACAGCGATGTAGATCATGAAAATCCAGTAGGTCGCCGTGCTCAGCAGAACGAATCCGATCTGCACCGTCGGCAGGGACACACCCGCGCGCTCCTGAACCACCGCGATGGCTTGATCAGCCCGGTTCACGAGCCAAGCGTCCAGGTAACCGAGCATCGAGTTAGCCATCGCGATTCCTTTCGATCAGCCGGCGGCCGGCGAGGGCGAAAGCTGATGCTCCGTCCGCTTGGTCGGCGTCCGCGGAAAGGCGCAGGCGAAATACATGTTTGCCAGGAGGCTGAGCATGATCGGGACCATGAGCGAGTATTCCCCTCCGAGCAGCAGCCAGGACACCATCGAGGGCGGCGTCAAACAGAGGGCTACCACGCGGAGAAATGCCTGGTTTTCACGATTGTAGACAGCGATCCCCGCGTACTTTCGGGTTTTCGCCTCCGTCCATTCGCCGCGAATGTCGGCGAGATAACGGCACGCCAGCTTCTTCCAGCCGAGCACGGTGATGAAGACCCCGAATGCAAGCGGCACGATGTTCCAGACCGTCAGACCGAGCAAAACCCAAGCGACGGTCGCAAACAGGAGAAACAAGGCGATCAGCGAGGTCAGGCCGATGAGAAGCACCGTCGGCAAGCTGATGCCGTGCTTGGTCTGGAGGTCGCCAACAAAGGCATCCGCCTCGTAGATGAGGAAGGTGTCGGCGGACTTGAAGGAAATGTTTCTCATACGCAAAGGATGGGCCGACTTGATCTCCGATGGCAACCCTCAACCAGCGCCCATCCACCACCTGAAAGGGCCCGCGACGCTTACGGCCTGGAGGTCGCGAGCAACGGATGCGCAACCCCGGAAGCGTCGATACCTGCGGCCTTGAGGGCGTCGCGGATCTGGTCGGACGTCACCCGAATTGCCTTCATTGTTGCCTGCTCTTCGCTCACCGCCATCTGCGTGTGGAACATCGGAATCGAGCTCAGGACGCCCACCATGAGGATCAGCAACATCAGGTGGTCGCGCAAAGGCTTGCCATACCTGCTTTCCCACGCCCAGAGAGCCATGACAGCCAAGAGAGACAGCGCGGGTATAGCAATCGCCCAGACGGTGCTCCCCATCAGTCGACCGATGAATTCCTTGTCGAGCGACTCATACGGAGCAGCCATCATCTCGACGACCCGCTTCGCCGGCAGGGCCTCGTAGTAGACGGAATAATTCCACGGCAGAAGGCCATACTCGCCCCAGACGTACCAGAACCCATAGACCACGAGGGCCAGAACCGGGACGAAGAAACAGAGGATCCACATCAGGTCGGTGCGTTTCATGCGGCGGACCCGCTTGTCTTCCGCGGGCTGGATGTCGGTGATCGCTGTCATGATGCCTCACAAGATCAAAATGGTCGGAGATCGATCTCCGATCGCACGATTCTTTGGCGACAGCATCGCCTGAATGGAACGATGGTGCAATTCTATCGAGGAATGTCGTTCTCGCCGCTGACGCTCGCAACACGCGCCCTTAGCCGCGCGGTCATCGCCACAAGCGTTTTGAGGCGATGCGGTGTTCCATCCCCGACAACACCATAGCTTCGGATGACGTACCAGCCGGCCTTCGAGGGCTGCACCAGCGGCGGCATGCTGTGCGGGTTAGCCTCGGCGAAGGCTGCAAGATAGTCCTTGATAACCTGGGACGGGTCGAGCCTCTTCGGCGGCGCTGGGGCTGCATCAACCAATTTCATGATCTGCCCCCTTGGCGGAACCTCACTGGCTGGCCCGCGGAGATCTTGCTCACGCCGCTCAATTTGCCTTGCGATTGCGTTCGTGACCGCGGCCTGGATGGCCAACTCGATCGTGTCACCGAATTCGGTACGCCCGAGACCAGCGCTAGCGCCCCAGCGGCCGTCCACGGTCCTCCAGAATGTGACCGAATAGCAGGGGCGCTGCGTCTCCTCGGCGAGGCGCTCATAGCTTTCAACGATCGTGGCCATCGTGCCCCTACCTCCCCATAAAAAAAAGGCGGAGAGCAGCGCCCTCCGCCTTTTGCACTTCTGGAGAAGCCGATCAGCCGGCGACGGTCCAGGCCATCGTGGTGGTGCCGCTGGTGCCGCAGCCGTTCTGGGCGTTGGCCGGGGTGAAGGGCGGCGGGGTGGTGGTCGAAGCGGTGGCGCCGCCGATCACGAGGCCGACGATCGCGCGGCCCATGTCCATGGTCGCGAGCTTCTGGCAGGCCTCGGCCGGAACACCGGTGAACGAGACATAGAAGCCGGAGTCGGTGCCGCCGCCGGTGTTGGTCGGCAGGACGGTCACGGTGCCGTTGAAGGCGTGACGCAGCGCGCCGCCGCCGGCGTTCATCTTGGCCGGCAGGGTGTTGGCGATGGTCGAGTTCTGCAGCCCGGTGAAGCCGGCGGCGCCGGCGTAGGTCGAGCGGATGTTCTGCTGGATGGTCGCGAGCTGGCTTGCGGATTCAGCGACACGGCTGTTGGTGCTGGCATTCTGGTAGAGCAGCATCGCGCCGGCGACGACCAGCATCAGCAGGCCGAGCACGGCGGCGGCTTCGATGAGGGAAAGGCCGCGACGAACGCGGCGAGCGGTGGCTCGTGCGCGGACCTTGAACGAGTTGGCAGTGATCGACGTCATCTGCTGGGTCTCCTGGTTGAACAAGCGGCGTCCGCGTGGAGCCGATCCTTACGAATCCATGCCAATCCAGCGCGGCCATGAAGGACGCATTGAATAAGCAGGCCACATTCAAGGAGTGTCAACCAGATTCTAACGATATTTGAAGGACTGAGCTTCCGTTGCGGCTCAGTCCTTCAGTGCGGGAGCATTCCCGGCTCCGGCGCCGCGTTCTCGAACTCGGCGATCGCGGCCGAGACCAAGGTCTCGTAGGCATCAGCAAAGGACCGCGCAGAACGATTCGAAGCGAACCATGCGCGAAGGGCGTGAAGATCCTTGGACGTGAGATGCGGCATCCGCGTCGGCCGGATGCCACGCGTAATCATGAAATCCTCGCGCGCGTTGTCGAGCAGGATCTCGAAGTCCTGATCGCGCGGCGCCGGAACCTGAACCACCGAGAACCGATCGCGAAGAGCCGGCTGCACCGTCCTCAGATCGTTCGCCGTGGCGACGTAGGTCACATGCGAGATGTCGACCGGCGCCATTAGGCAGAGGTCGTGATAGGTCCCCGAGCCGATCAACTGCAGCAGAGCGTCGGCAGCGCTGCCATTCGCACTGGTCGAGCGCGAGGTCTTGTCGATCTCTTCGAGCACGAAGGCGGGATTGGCACAGTTGTGCTCATGCATCCCGAGCACGATCGCGCTGGGGCGCGTCGTGGCCCAGCTGCGCGTCACCGCGGATATGCCGGCACCGTCAGCCACACCACCAAGCGGGAGCACCGTGGTCGGCAGTCCGGTCGCCTCACAGACAAAGCGCGCCAGCGTGGATTTGCCGGACCCTGGAGGCCCTACGAAGAGCATCGGCGATAGCGTGATCGGACGATCACCCTCGGCCGCCCGCAGCACGGCAAACCGGTTCTCGATGCGCTCGGCAGCGATCTCGGCCCAGGGCCAGCGCTGACGAATAGCGTCGCCGATGCGACGGGGCTCGGGAAGCTCGCCGAGGAACGGCAGCTTGCGCCCAATCAGAGCTCGGTACCGCTTGGAGATCTCCCCGCCTTCGCGGGATTCCTGATCTCCGATCTTGGTGATGACGGTCGTCCCGAACCCGATTTCTTCGAGCTCTTCGACGTCTTCGACGGCCGGTGCGAGGGTCGAGCTTTGCTTGTCCGCCATGCTTTTCGTACCTTGACCGGAATCCGTCAGGCGCCCGAGGGTTTCAAGCCACTCGGAAGACAAATTGTCCAGCGTCAGCCGTTGTTCCGCGAACTCCTTCGATAGCGCGCAGGCCTGGGTGATGACAACCATCTGCTGGATGGCTTCAACATGACCTTTCTGAGCCGCGAGCCACATCCAGGTGCGGATCTCGTCGCAGGCGAGGACGCTCAACCCGATCTTGGTAGGCTCCGATGCAGCCCTATAGGCCACTTCCTTGGGCGGCTTGCCTGGAATGAAGAAGGTGCGGGCGAGCCCCGGCACGCGCTCGATGGCTCGCGTCCTCATCCAATCGAAGACGTTGTCGATCTGGCGTGTCGTGAACGCGTCCGGCAAACGCCACGACGCGAGAAATCCGAGCTCACCACCAACCACCAGCACCACCTTGCACCACGAAATGCTATCGCGACGGTATAGGCCGTCCGCTTAAATCCGAATGAATTGAATTCGCTCGATCTTTAGCGACCGCAGGATTCTCTCACGAGGAAATCCCTGTTCAGGGTGCGACGCTGGCCTTTGGTGGATAGCGAACCCGATCACCCGATCTCGAATGGTCGCTCCATGACCACTCGGTTTAAAGTCAATCGGCTGCGCGACCGGCTCCGTCTTCTCGTCTGGTTTGGGTCACTTCGCGCTACCGATCACGAAGGACTGACCGCTCGAACCATTCATGGCTGTGGTCTGCGTCCGACCAGGGATAAAGTACACTCCCAAAATGGTCACGTAGACGATCGCAGCAATAGCTCCTGACTTGAGGGGGCCAAATGACTTCCCGCCCAACCTGGCGGTCCGCGCATCGGATGCCACGACGGTCCACGCCGCGGACAGCGCGAATGTCAGTACCAGCGCGACAAGGAGAACTTTGGGATCCGGGTTCCCCGCCAGCAAAAACAGCACGACGACGGCGTGCGCCATATAAAGCATCCCAAGAATCGTAGTCATATCAAAGTCCTTCCAAAGCTCAACCTACCTGCAACCCCGGGGGCGGCATCAAAATGTGATGCCCTGTTCGATTTTTCGGGTTGGATGTCCACGGGCGAGTTCCTTCATTCAAGGCGCGATGCCCGCCTCCGGCAGGAAGCGAACGTGGTCATTCTCGATCTCGAAAGGCCGACCAAGCAACACCGCTTCCTGGATTTCACCGGCGAGCTCGGGGCGACGCGCAATCGCCCGCCCCGCCGCGTTGATGGTGTAGCGTTCGGTGGCGCCGCCGGAGGTGTCGACGCTGACGGCCATGCAGCGGAGCAGTCCGAGCACCGTCTTTTTGGAGATGAGCTCGACGTCGAGCCAGCACTCCCGGCCGGCGGTGACGATCTCCGCCTCCTCGAAGCGGCCTTCAGCCTCGGCCGCGGCCATGATCCTCAGCACTTCGAGTTCGCGCCTGCTGATCATGGTGCTCATAACGCTGGGCTGGCCGGCGCTGCGATAGGGGAGATTTCCGTGATAAAGTCGCGGATTTCACCCAGCGCAGCGCACTCCGGGATGTGATCCGAGTTCGCAGACCGGTACTTCCGCTCGCCGGCCGTCACCGTGATGAAGCCCTCACTCCCCCAAGTGCGCCACGACGGTCGCTCGATTTCGATCGTCGGTTCGGGGGTCTCGTAGACCGCGACGACGAGCTCGCAGAAGACGGCATCGTCGAAATGCCGAGAAACCTTCGGCGCTGCGGCGGCGAGCTGCTTGGCGATCGCGTCAGCCCGCTCGCGCGCGATATAGTTGCGCGTGCCGAGCTGACAGTTGCGCTGGATCATCATGGCATGCGCAAGCATTGCCAGATCCGCGATGTCGAACTCGATCGAGATGGTGCGGGGGTGATTGCTCATCGCATTCCTTCCTGCGCGCCGAATGCGCTGCGCCTGGATTGGATAGCATGACTGATCCTTCAGCGTGTACGGTGGCTTGCGCTCATCCACCGCCTAGTGTCCTGTCGCGAATGCCTCCGATTCCTGACTTCATGCCAACTCTGGCTTCTCCCTGGTCCGATCAGGATCTCCGGAGCCTATTGCCGACGCACGAGATTCCGAATTTGGCGCCGACGCGCGCGCTGATGCGGGAGATCGGTTTCGACGACGAGGATCTCGCGGCGCTCTTCGTCAATCCGAAGACCGAGTCGATCCTCGTCGATCCGAAGGAATGGTTCTGGACCGACCGAAAATGGTGGAAACACACTCGGCCAGAGACCGTCGACAAGATGTACCAGATCACCGGCGGCTGCTTCGCGGAGCTCAGCCTGACCGATCAGGCCGCGATGCTGGGGCTGGAGATCGAGGAGATCGCAGGAAGACCGTCGAAGGCCGGCCGCGGCATGTGGGTGCTTCCGGACGGCTCGACCGGGGCAGTGGAGGACCTCGCCCTGTCTCACTACCGAGAGCGCGGCTACTCAGGGACGGCCACCGAGGGCAAAGCGCTCAACGGCATAAACCTGATGAACGGCCAAGTCTTCCAAAAGCACTTCGGCCATTGGCTCGGGTTCGATGAGACCAACCAACGGCAGCATCAGCCAGGACCCGAATATGCGGCCAAAGTGCTGGTCTCGGCCCGAGAGGTGCTCGCGAACTTGCGCGCCGTCTACGAGGCACGGAAGTCGTATTACCTCGGCCTTCTGAAGGCGCCGATCGAGGAGATCGAGACCTATATCGCCACCGTCGGCTCCGAACATATCCTGCGCTGCCTGGAACACCGATACGTGCATCGCGCGATGGTGTTCAGCGGGCACTTCGACCTGACGCTGCGCGGCGACGGCCTGCGCTTCGTCGAGGTCAAAGCCAAGGACCGACTTCACGGCAACCAGGCCGATTGGGTGCGGAGCGTTGCTCGTCCGCTGGGTCTCGATGTCTCGATCGCGCGTGTCGTGGCGTCCTAGGCCTTTCCGAGCGCAATCCTAACAGTCTTCAAGAGCACTGCGGTTCGAGTGTCGGCCGGCCCGTGGAGCTCGCGTTCCAGGCCAGCCAAGTTCTCCAAGCAGGTCGCTCGGACGGTGGTGTCAGCCCCCTTGCACTCGACTGCCCCGAGGCGCGCCTTCTCGAACGAGTCGAAATCCATGTGCCGGCGGAGCACCGAGGCCTGGTCGTTGAACGGCGAGGTCACAATCGCCTGTGCAAAACGGTTCAATGCCGCAAATTGAGCGCGCGGCTCGGGAGCGCCGTGCTTCGAAAGCTCGCGATAGTCATCGAACAGGCGGCCAGCTGCAGCCGTTATGGCAACGGTCTCCTCCTGAAACCGGCTCGCGATGTTCCACATGGGCGCGAGCGCGAAGCTCGCGGCCACGGCTCCTCCCAGGATGCCAACCGCGAAGCCTGGCAGTGACCGCGCGTGCATGGCCGTGGCGTAAAGCCGGCCGGACAGCGCTCCCATGAGGACCGCGGCGGCGAAGGCGTATGAGATCATCGCACCCAGGCCACTCGTATTGACGGCGATCAAGAGGTGGAGCACCGCGACCCCGACGGCCCATGACCAGAAAGCCATCGGCGTCCGGCTTGTGCTCCCGCCTGAGAAGGCCGCCGCAGCGAGGATCGTCGACCAGATGACCTGCTCGAAGATCGAACCGCCCGCATCGAGAAGCCCGAACTCGGAGCCCAGCTGCGCAATGCTCCTGTAAAGGCCCGGCAGGAGCGCTGCGATGACCAGGGTATTGGACCCGGTGTCGGAGAACAGAACCTTCAGAGTGCTGGTGACGCGGGACATATCGATTCCTCAAACATCGGACCTATCGAACATCTACACACCCGATGCCGGCGCCGTCACCGCTCTTCCGGCCTCCGCCCACCAGAATTTCAAGAGCATTCCTTGTTCCTGCAGCTCAGACCCCATAGCTTGTCGTCATGAAACCGCCTGTCCTGCTCTCGCGCGACGAATTCAGCGCTGCCGTCCTTGCAAGGACCGGTGGCTGCTGCTGCGCGCCTGGGTGCCGGGAAGCAGCCACGGCCGCGCACCACATCATCGAGCGCCGGCTCTTCACTGATGGCGGCTACTATCTCGAAAACGGCGCACCCCTGTGCGACGAGCACCATCTCGCCGCCGAGTACACGACTATCTCGCCCAGCGAGCTCCGCGCGTGGCTCGGCATCAAGCGCCTGGTGCAGCCGCCGCAGTTCGAAGACGACGAAATCGTCGATAAATGGGGCAACCCGATCCTGGCGAATGGATCCCGCCTTCGGGGCGAGCTCTTCGACGAGGAGCCGGTTCAGAAAGCGCTGGCCGCTGGCGGTGTACTCAGCCTGTTTCGGACGCATGTGAAGCATCCGAAGACCTGGCACATGCCTGGGTCGCCCGGGCTTGGCCGCGGCGACCGCATGCTCAAGGACCTCGGCACCTTCGAGGGCGAACGGATCATCATGACCGAAAAGCGGGACGGCGAGTGCAGCTCGCTCTATCGGGACCATACGCATGCCCGATCCCTAGACAGCCGGCACCATCCGTCCCGCGACTGGCTCCGGGCATATTGGAGCGCCATCCGCTGGGATATCCCAGAGCTGTGGCGTGTGGTGGGCGAGGGGACCTATGCGAGGCACTCGATCGCCTACGCGGATCTGCCGTCCTTCTTCGAGGGCTTTGGGCTCTGGAACGAGCGCAATTTCTGCCTGAGTTGGGACGAGACGCTCGAATGGTTCGACCTGATCGGCAGCAGCGCCGGGCTTTCGATCAAGCCTGTCCCGGTGATCTATGATGGCCCGTACAACCCAGAAGCCATCGAGGAAGCCTGGCAGGCCTATCTCGACCGCGACGTCGCCCAGGCTGAAGCCACCGGCCGGCCGCTACAGCTTCGCGAGGGCTACGTGATCCGGACCGCCGCTGGCTTCGCCTACCGGGACTTCCGAAAGCATGTCGCCAAGTGGGTGCGACCGAACCATGTGAACACCAGCGAGCACTGGATGCATGCGGAGATCACGCCGAACGAGCTGGCTGACGATCGCGAGGAAGGGCCGGCGCGCCTGCCAGGAGTGAGACTTTGAGTAAATCGGGCGACCCGTCTTCGGACATTTTCCGCGCCTCCACCGCCGATCTGGAATATTTATTCACCGGATCGGGAGAGCGTGTCGACGTCGAGCACAAGGCCTGGATGAATGTCGCGGAAAAGGCAGTGAGGGCGGATTTGGCTCAGCATATCGCCGCGCTAGCCAATCACGGAGGAGGATACCTTGTTTTCGGAATCGAGAACGGAACCTGCCGGCTCTTAGGGCCACCACCCGCTGACCACGCCACAGTAACCCAGGATCGCATCGCAGAAATAGTCAGGACCTATCTCGACCCTCCCGTCCAAGTACACGTTCGGTCGGTCGAAAAGGATGGCGTTCGATACCCGGTGGTCCAAATTGAGTCTCATAAGGCACGACCTGTCATCGGCAAGAAGGGCGGAGAGACTCCTAAGGGTGAGAAGCCAAAGGGAATTGTGCCTGGTCGCATCTATATCCGTGCCGTGGGCCCAAGCAGCACCGAGATTCAGACCTCCGAACAGTGGTCGGAACTCCTCGATCGGTGCTTGCTCCACCGAGGCGACTACCTCGCCACTATCATGAGGCAAAGCCTCTCAAAGCCTGCCGAAACCCACCACCAAGTGATGGATCGCCTCAAGCGATCGGTAGACGCGACCTCCGAGTGCTACGCAGAGCAGTTCCTCAACCTAGCCCCACGCGCCGACCTCGTTGGGGAGGTTTCTGATGAGGGCGAGGGAGGCTTTGCGCTGGGGTACGCGCTCATCGATGGGGACGGCCGCTCACTTGAGCTGGCCGGCCTTCATGGCCTCATTAATCGCGCCGCGCTCGGGATGGAGAGGTACGCGTCGAATGGCTGGTATGCTTTCTTCCCAAGGGCTGTTCAAGCCGGCACTGAAGGGCCGGGCACGCAAGAATCTACCTACCTTGAAAGCCGTCGCCTGAACCGCGAAATGCTCGCTTTCAGCCACGACTATTGGCGCCTTTACCATTCCGGCGTCGGCGTGTGGACTGACATTTATCGGGAGGATTTAGATCGCTCCAACACGCAATCCCCCTACCTTGTTCTCGCTTTCATCGTCCTTCGCCTCCACTCCATCCTCGCGCACGCTCGGTTCATTGGGCAGCAGACGCCGGGTGTAATGCGGGTTCTCGTTCGTCAGGACTGGCAGGGGCTTCGCGGCCGGATACTCAGCCTTGAGAAAGGGCACATGCTTGCGAAGCAACCATGCGTCGAGGATCGCTTCACGAAAACGATGAGCTTCCTATGGTCGGAGCTGAGGGACGATTATTTTTCTGTGCTGCTAAAGTCATGCCTCTCGTTCCTTGATGTGTTCTCATTCGATGGCTGGAGCGACACTCCGGAGGGTTGGCTGACGCGAGAATACATCGAACGTGAGTTGGCCAAGTTCGAGACAGGCCGGGTACAGATCTTCGAGAACTGATCCAGCCGGCTTTGCGACGGCTCTCCGCAGCTTTCTAGAACCGGGGCAAGGGAACGGCCACCTCGCTCGGCATGGGGTTGCACGGCATTTCCAAGCCCAACAGTCTCATCGCCGCGTCCGGTCCGACACTCTCGTCCTCTGCGAGCGCGACGATGGCGCTGAGAAAGCGCCGCCATCTGGCCGGCTCAAAATGCGTCTCGTGCAGCGGCACGGCTCCAAGATGGTCGTTATGCTGCTTGATCCACTCCTTGAATCGGAACGAGGCTCGCGCCGCCTCAGGCAATTTCGCCAGGATAGGTTCGATCATCGAACCTAGATCCGCCTGCCGCTGCAGTCCGCGTTCCCGGGTTCGGTGAGCTGCTGCGCGGCGGCGTACAAAATCCGCGGTCGCGACCCAGTCGCCCATGCAGCGAGCCATTCCCATCTCGGTCAGCAGCAGGAGATATCGCAAGACCGCGTAGGGCGGTGACCCGAAATCCGGATTCTGCCTCGCAATTTCCTCCGTGATGTCACGAGGAACCCATGCTAATTGGGGCTTGATCAGATCCGCCTCGGCGAGAGCCCTCACCAGGCGACCGATGCTGACCTCACGCTGCGGCGAAAGCTCAGCGAGGATTTTTCCCTGCCACTCCGCGACCGGCACAGAGAAACATCCTGCCCCGGGCACATCGTGATTGAGCAGGGAGCCGAAGCCGTTTCGGCGAGCGGCGCGCTCGTGCTCACCGCCGCCCGGCTCACGAACCGGGCGAATGTGGACGTACTGCGAGCGGAAATACTCGATCTTCTCCTTCCGCTTTCGATGGCGCTCGGAAACGCGTGCGACCAATCGTTCGCCAGCTTCGGCCGCGAGAGGATTGTGGAGCCACTCTCGCGGCGCACCGAACAGGATGATCCGCTCCAGCTCCGCTACCGTCGCCTCGCGGTGGCGCTCCAGGGCGATCTCGATGGTTCCGACGTTCATCTCGCGGATGCGGTGGATCTTTTCCGGACCGCAGCCGTGCGTCACCTTGAACTCGACGAATAGCCGCCGACCGCCGCGGTAGAGAACGACGTCCGGCACAATCTCTCCGGAGCGAAGCTCCAAGTCGGCGCGATCGAAGTCCTGGCTTCGTTCCTTGACGACCTCCTCGCTGTCCCCATCGAGCTCCAGGATCATCTGAGGCAGACCGAGCACAAGTCTGCGGGCGAGGATTTCCTTGGCGACTAGGTGCAGAGCGGTTTCGCCGGCGATCGTACACGGCTTGTCATCGATCAGCGTGTGGTGCGCGAAGTGGTGCTCGCGAATGCTCCCCTTACGAGCGATCAGAGGGCGCCGACAGCCAGGGCAGACGCAGTCGCACGCCAACCCGGTCTGCGCATGACGGATCGGGATCAATCGTCCGTCCGCGGTCTCGCCAATGAAGATGCCTCCGGATTTGGTGCGTCCGAAGATCTCGCCCAACGTCACGCTCTCGTCGACCTGCATGTGACCTCGTGGGAAGATCTCCCAATCAATCGCATCGTGACCTCGATCAAGAAATGGATCAAGGATTTCTCAATGTTTTCCGATACTTCTTGGACGCTACCGCGACAACGACTGACTCCCTCGCATCCCACAGCATCGTACCGCAACCTCCCGGGAAGCACCGCGCAGACACCGAATGCCTTGTCGCTATCGCCGCCTCGGAGCATGCTCTGGCGAGGAGATAAAAGAATGCAGCCGCCATCCGTCACCGATAAGGAACGCCACGACATCTGGGATCGATGGCTCAACGGGGACACGATAAGTCGCATCCATGAGTATCAGGCTGGCGAACTCTCCAAACGGGTCATCAAAGCCGTTCTCGACGACGAGCCACCGACCTCGATAAGGAACGACGCTCGCTGGATCCACGGCGGGCGATTCTTCTGGATTTCAGTGAGCCATGGTTCACCGAAGGCTGCCGATGGCCAGGACATGGCTTTCGTCATCGCCAAAATGCCGTATCGGATGACCCAGCGAGCCTTCGTCCGAGGCGTGAGGGCTATCAGGCAGGACTTCAGGGCGCTCCACCCTCAGGCGGATCTCGCTCTCGGAGTTGTCGAGGGGATCGAGGCCGAAGTTGCCGTGAAGTTCGTTGCCAATCGCGGGTTCCATGGATGGTCGATGGATGAGGAGGGTGCGATCGCGCCGCTCTCTCTGGCTGAGCCGGACGATGCACCGAGAGGGCCTGGGATCGGTCTATAGACGTAGCCGGCCAGCGCGGGCCGTCCCTCCAATTTGAAGCGCCCGCGGTCGCCCGCTTGTCCCATGCAAACGGCCAGGCGACCTTCGAGGCTGGAAGGAATCCGCCATGCGCTTCGACGTCCCATTTGCCTATGAGCTCGCCTATCTGAAGCCTCGGGGCCGAGTGCCGAAGACGGTCCTCATGAAGGACAGCGTCACCGTCGAGATCGCAGCGTATGGCGAGGCTGATGCGCCCGTCGTCATCGCAGGGTGTTTCAAGGCCGCCGAGCGGCTCCCCGGCCCGACTATGAGGCAACATCAGCCTTTCGAACGCCGCCTGGTGGGCGATCGCCTCTTCGAGGTCATGCACGTCCACGCCACGCCGGCGATGTCCGCCTATGAGCACCAAGAGCAGGACCGTCGCGAAGGCTGGGATTGGACCCAAGGCTACACCGGGGATGCCCTGCGCAGGCGGCTCTACAATCCCGAGAACACGGCGAAGCTCCTCGCTGGCCTGACCGGCAGCGATGATTTGTACAAGCCGAAGATCCTCGACGAGCGGCCCGCGGGTATCGAACGGATCGTCCATGACGGCCGCGATGCGATGGCCCAGATGGTCCGCGACGCTTTCACCCGCCTCGTTCTGGTCGACGACCGGGTCCACTTCCAGACGCTCCCGCCGGCGATCGGGATCTCGACGACGGCGGCGCTGCAATGCCCGCTCGGCGAACGCGACTCCAAGATCAAGCTGGAGGCCTTCCATCGCTCCAGCCTCCCGGTTGCGACGAACCTGGATTTCGCCTTCGACATTGGCCGCTACGAGCAGGCCCTCGACTTCGTCGCCCTTATCGACCGCAAGGCGAAGTCGGCGATGCCTGGGATCGATGTCGAGATCCTCAATCGGCTGTCACCACAGATCGACCTCTATGATGTCACCCCGAGCTTTCCCGAGGCACGGGTCGCGGCACTTGCCGCCATCAATCGCACCATGGACATGCTTCTCGGCCGGCTCGGTGGACCGTTCGTTGGCTCCGCGAACCTCTCGCCGGAAGCGCTGAGGCTCGGCGCCGAGCTGGCCCAGGCCCGCAACGACATCATCTCCGGCAACAGCTACGCGCCCGACCGCGCTGCTCGCCTGCTGGAGAAGGCCGCGGAGCAGCACTGGAACGGCTACAGCGCCCATCACCGGCTGTTTTCCAGCTTCGCCCACCTGCGCGCGGATCTGACGACCGCCGCCGTCGATCAAGCCTGCCTTGAGGCCGCGCTCGTCGAGGGCGAAGAGCCTGACCTCGCTCACCTGGTGCCGATGTGAAGATCTCGATCCCTGCCATTTATCACGTCGAATGCGACATCCGGAACGGCCGCTATCCGCGTACCTATGCAATCCGGGAGGTGTTCGACGTCGAGATCGATGAAGCTGCTTCCGACGAGGCGCCTGAAGTCATCCGCGGCGCCTATCTTCCGAGTCATCGGGACGGACGGGTCGAATTCTCTCGCCGGCTTCACGGTCTTCACCTCTTTCAATGCCTGGACTGGACCCGATCTGGTTCCGGAGCGGCGACCTCGTACCTGAGTAACGTCATCGAGCGAGACTTCCCCGGTCAGCTCCCCGACGATGACGACGAGGTGCTCGGTGTCCTTCCTGCGAAGGCACGCCAGATCCACAGCAACACACGCGACGGCGTGGAAGCGCTGCTCCTCAAGACGGCGAGCGAGCTGCTGCTCGTCGATGGTGTCCTGCATACCCGCGCGCCCGCGCCCTCAGTCAGCGTCGAGCTGCGAGGCGGGGCATTCCTGGCCTCCGGCGGTCTGGATCCCCGTGGCGAGATCACTCTCGGCCTGCCAAAGGGTGACACGACCGAGCGCGTGACCTTCCTCTTCGATGTCGCCCACCAAGAACAGGCCAAGGATCTCGCGCTGCTTGCGGAGAACCTCGTTCCGAAGGCCACGTTGACGGAAAACGCTCGGATCGAAATCGACCGGTATGACGTGCCGGCATCCATCCACCAGGCGCGGCACGCAATCGGGGCAGCGCTTGCCGAATTTGAGGTTCGTCTGAAGTCAGCTCCCATGAAGCCGCCGAGGTTTCCAGGTGAAGTGAGGGGGCCTGCGGATCCTGAAGCAAGCAAGGAAGTCGTTCGCCTTCGTCGATTGTTGGCGATGGAGAACCGGGAACCGGATTCCCTGTTGCAGCAAGCCAAGGACCTGCTCGACAGTGTCACAGCCTCTGGCAACTTCAGCCGTGACCAGCTGACGGTGGTATCTCGGATTTTCACGCTCGCCGAATTCGCGTCCGAGAACAGCCCGGACGACCTTTCCCTGGTTTCCGCGAACGACCCCGAGCTCGCCAGCTTTAATTTCTGAAGGCGGCCATGATCGACAAGCTCCTCGTGACCGGAGTCTCCGAAGAGTGGCGGCATGGCCGCTGCTACCCGATGGCCTCCGCGCTCGGCGATCTGCTGGCCTGGCCCGTCGTCACGCTGACGGTTTCGACCCGCTCCGATCGCTCACCCTCGGGCTGGCGTGAGCACGTTGTCCACGCCTGGGTTCGCAGCCCTGACGGCGAGGGCTTCGACGCGGCCGGCTTCTTCGACGAGAGCGGTGTGCAGTCAGCCTTTCTCGCCAACGCGGGAGCTGCGTGGCGTGACGCCCGTCTCATCGAGCACGCGGATTCGACAGTGTTCCTCTCTCACTTGGCTGAATGCTTCCCCGAGGCGGCGGATCCGATCCACCGGAGCCAATTCGAAGCGCTTTGCGACCAAGCTCGCGAACTCGCGCAGGAGCATCTCCTCCATCTCGCGATGCCAGCCCTCACGCCAGCGTGACCGGGCCATCCTCCGAAATCTTCATGCCCGCAATGGATAGCGGCCAGGAGCATGAGTGATCCATTCTTCGACACGGATCCGAATGGATTCGATGCGCTATCCTTGAAGGACCGCCCATGACCATTTCAGTTCTCACCCGCCGCGGCGCGATCGCCGGCATCACCGCTGCGCTCACCGCGTCCGCGACCCTCGTCCGCGCCGACGACCCGCCGGCGGTCACGCTCGACAAGCTCCTGGAGCCGACCGACGTGCCTGATCTCTGGATCGGCGATCCGTCGGCCAAGGTCACGATCGTCGAATACGCCTCGCTCACCTGCACGCACTGCGCGCGCTTCCACGAGGACGTCTGGCCGGAGCTCCGGAAGCGCTATGTCGACACCGGCAAGGTCCGCTTCGTGCTGCGGGAATTCCCGCTCGACCCGCTTAGCCTCGCGGCGTTCATGTTGGCGCGCGCAGCAGGGGCTGACCGTGAGAAGTTCGTCGACGCTTTCTTCCGCAAGCAGGCCCAGTGGGCGTTCAATGGCCGTCCGCTCGACACGATGCCGGTCCTGACCGCCGAGCTCGGCATGAAGCGCGAGGAATTCGACGCCGTCCTGAAGAACGAGGCGCTCCTTACCAGCATCAGCCAGGTCCGCGTTCGCGCCCAGTCCCAGTTCGCCGTCAACTCAACGCCGACCTTCTTCGTCGGCACCGAGCGGCTCATCGGCGCCCGCCCGATCGCGAATTTCGAAACGGCGATCGCTGCGCAGGGCTGAGCCCTCACCGGCCGCTGGCGACGGCGGCCGGCTTGCACGCGCTCTCGTCCTGCGCGAATGGCAGCTTTGCCTCGCGCAGGAACTTCATGGCGACCGGGGTCGATAGCGCATAGGACTGGGAGCCGCGGATAAAGGTGTTCACGCCGACAACGCGGCCGCAGCTGTCAATCAGCGGCCCACCGGAATTCCCCTTCGCCAGCACCGCTGCGTGACGGATCAGCTCGACGCCAGTCTGGGACATCTCGATGGCGCCCGTCATACCCTGGCTGAGTGTCAGGGTCGGGATCGTGAAATCTCCAACCTGCGCGCGCCTCCAGAAGCCTTCAGGCCCGATTGCCTTGCCGGGGAAGCCGGCCGCGATCACCGAGTCACTGCCTGGCCGGGCGAATTTCAGGATTTCGACCCCATCAACCGGGCTCACCCAGAGCGCCGCCAGGTCTGGATTCCCGACGACGTGATCAGGGGTCATGGCTGCGACCTGGGCAACCAGCGGCAACCGCGACTCGCTCGACAGCACCATGATCGTCTGCGGAGAGCCCTCGATGACGTGCCGGTTGGTGACGACCAAGTTAGGAGCCACGAAAAATCCGGATCCCTCTGCGACGTTTCGGTCGTGGCGCGCGAGGATCATTACCGTCGCCTTGCGCAGCCGGCTCGGCAGCTCCTTGTCCTCCGACGGGATCGGGCCGTAGCGGAACTGGGTCATGCGCGCCTCAGCGACGGCCGCAACGTCCGCGGCCGACAGCTTCGTGCGCCCAAGCTCATAGCGCAGGTAATCCCGATCCGATGCGGTCAGCTTCGCCAGGTCGCAGGTCTTCGCCTGGCGCAGGCACGGCAGCAGAGCCTGTCGATAGGCTTCGATCGGAGCGAGCTGCGCCTGCGCCGCTGTGATGCCAGCAAAAGCAAGGACGGAAGCGAGGAATCTTCTCATCCCGATATGATCGCCGGGCTTCAGCGCGGGCGCAATCGTCCAGCAGGTTTGCGTGCTACCTTGGCCGCATGAAACTGCCGATGAAGCAACTCCCTCCCTCGCGACGAAAGCTCTTCAAATGGGCTGTCATAGGCCTGGTCGCCGTGGGCGCGGCCTATCTCGCTCTTGTCGCACTTGCGGTGCTCACCGACTTCGCCGACATCCCTTGCCAGGACGGGCGCTGGGACGCCGCGAAGAAGTCCTGTGTCCCGACCTGAGGGCTAGAGCCCAAGGTTCGCCAGCTCTGGATCGTCGCCGAACTCAACCACTGGACGGGCCGGCAGATCGCGAGACATCGAAAGCGCGTCCTTCGTCATGTCCGCAGCCTTCGCGACCCGGTCGAAGATGCGGGGCGCCAGCGAGGGCGTGTAGAACCGGTTCGCGATGGCGTCATCGATCTCGTCGATGATCGCCCAAACCGCATCGCCACCGCCCGCTTCGACCATGTTGTCGCGGTAGGTGAGCAATCGCCCCAACTGCTCAATTCCAGCCGCCGAGAGATCCGCTAGCGTCTCCTGGAGATCGATCTCAATGGTCCGCACGCCCATGTAGGCGTTGGGAACAGACTCATCACGCGCGAGCAGGTCGGGCCTGTCGACGCGATAGCTGCTGAACTCCACCGGCGGCGGGTGGAAGCCGTGCCGGGCGGCGAACGCCATCGCCTCATCAATGCGATCCAGCGCGAACGCGTAGCCATGGCTGAAATAGCCGGGAGCGAGATCAGCTTGCTCGCTCACCTTGATCCTGCCCGGGCTGGTTCCTGTCTTCGTGGGTGGGCAGATGTCGAGGGACGGCGCCTGCGCCTGGATATAGAGATGCCCCTCGATGCCAATGATGCGATCGATGGCATTCTGCGCGCGGGCGAAGGCCTGCTCCGTGTGGTCCGCGACAACAGCCCGGGTATCGAGCGGCAGGACGTCGTAGACCCGGCAATTCCAATCCCAGAACGGGTCGGCCACTTTCAGGCAATGCGACATGCCATCCGAAAGGAGCCTCCGTGCGTCCGCGACAGGCGAAGTGATCCCCTCCCAAGCTCTTTCCTGCACCGGGCGAACCAGGACCTCCTTCCCGCCGGACTGCACGACCCTTCGCTCGAACAGGTCGCCGCGAGGCTTGTCGATGGTGCGCATCCGGAGCGCGATCGGTGCTTCATCGAAGCTCTCGATCAGCTTGATCTCGCCGGCGAGTGGGGAGCTCACAAAAATCCTTTCGGGCTTCTTCGCCCGGCCGCGCAGGATTTTGTACGGCACCTTGACCGTGATGTTGATCGGGATCGTTTTCATGGGCGCGCCACCATGGTCGAGGCTGGGGCCGGCGCCGGCAGCGAAACCTGAAACGCTCCTTCCGCAAGCACGAGCGACTTCTCCAGAAAGCGCCTGCGCTTGTCCGTAAACTCTTCGTAGGCGCTGAATCGGTTGCGCCCCAGGTCATTGAAAGCGCGCAAGAGCCGCTTTGCTCCCTCCGGCTCTCCCGCGAGGGCCGCCTCGCGAAGCTTGGCGAGCTCAATCAGCGGCGCTCGCCCTTCCTCGCCGATGACGGCGAAGCGCTCTTTCAAGCTGTTGAGCAGCATGCGCACGCCGGCCGCAACATTGGCGGATTGCTCATCGAAGAGGATCACGCTCTCGTTGATGGTGTCGATATCGAGCTTGCGCACATAGTTGTCCGAGAGTCGCCGGTCGTTCTTGTCGATGTTGGCGTATTCGGTGAGGAACTTGTCCGCGACATCCAGGCGCGTCAGGCCGAACGAAAACTCGCTCCGGTCGGGCCCGAGCTCGCTGACGCTGAGCTCGCTCCACCCCATCCGCTCTCCACCCTGGTTATAGGCGGGGTAGACCGGGTGCTTCACGATGATCGCGGGCGGTGGTGCTGCACCCCAAACCCGATCATCGCTGAACAGCGTTTCGGCTTCGACGACGTTCTCGATCTGGGCGACATATCCATCGGCTAGAGCTTTTTGCTCGGGCGAGGCATCCTTGTACCGCACCGCCGATTTCTTGGCCGCAGCGGTGATGTCGTGGACCCCACGCGCCGCGAGCGCGGCGATGACGTAATCACTGGCTGCCTTGGACATCGAGGCAGCAGCGTTGCGACCGGCGGCTTCCTCAATACGCAGGGGCCGAAACAGCGTCTCGTCGACGAGAAGGCGCTCGTAATTCTCAATCAGCTCGAACTGGCCCATGCGAACCAGCGCTTTTGCGCGCAAAGCGACGTCGCCGGTCTTCTCCGGCAGATTGATCTCCAGCGGGACGACGACACCGGGCTGATCGGTCCGAGCTGATTGAGCGACCGTGAAGGTGATTTTGAGCTTCGGCGCCACCGCTGATTCCATCGCGAATTCGATAGGACCGAACCTAGTGGAGTGACCTGCAAACAACAAACCACGCGCCATCGCCGGCGCCCACCGGAAATCGCGCTCCTATCCTTGGAAAGCGGCCATCATCAAGGAATGATGGTCAGAATCATGACCCCGGCTTTTTCGGGAGAAGCAGGCTGAGTATGGAACTGGTCGAAAACATCCCGGCGCGCACTTTCGGGCTGCCGCATATCGCGACCGGCGGTCCGGCTTCACTCGCGCGGCGTCTCGACGAGATTTGCCGGGAGTTCACGGCTTTTCGGATGCGTTTCGACGAGACTACCGGCGTTCTCTGGGCAACCATGCTGGACAATCCTTTTCCGAGCTTCGCTCCGGCTATGCTGCAGGAGATGAGGCTGGCGACGACGGCCGTCCGGGTCGCGGCGGAGGAGGGTCAGGCACAGGGTCTGGAGTTCTGCGTCCTGCATAGCGAGACGCCCGGCGTGTTCAGCCTCGGGGGCGATCTCTCGACCTTTGCACGCGCTATCCGCGAGGGCGACGCGCCGGCGCTTCGCCGGTACGCACGCCACTCCTGCGACCTGGTCTACGACATGTGGTCGAGTTTCGACCTACCGGTGACCACTGTTGCGTTCGTAGCCGGCACCGCGCTCGGCGGCGGCTTCGAGGCTGCCCGGGCGTGCAACGTTGTCGTCGCAGAGCGCGGTACGCGCCTTGGCCTTCCCGAGGTGAAGTTCGGCCTCTTCGCAGCGATCGGGGCGATCTCTCTGCTCACCAGGCATGTCCCATGGACAGTTGTGCAGCGCCTCATGATCGGCGGCGAGATCATGCCGGCCGAGGAGCTCCACGCGCTGGGCGTCGTCGACGTGCTCCTGGAGCCGGGTGCCGGTATCGATGGCTTCCTTCGCTACCTCAACACCGATCTGCGGCGCGAAAGGGCGACGCGCAGCCTGGTCCAGTCCGCCCGACGGCGGGTGGCGCCGCTGCCGATCGGCGAGCTCTACGACGTCGCTGATCAGTGGATCGAGGCGGCCATGGCGCTCACCCCCGAAGACGTTCGCCGCATGGAGCGGATCAACGCCGCACAGCGCCGCCATCTCAAGCGTGCCTGAGGTCTCAGTTCTTACTTGCGTGGTCTCGTGAGAGTCCTCGGAGGACAGAGGCTTCTCAGGCTGCCATGACCGATTCCGAGACCAACGCTACGCCCCGCCGCAAACCGAGAAAGGTGTCCCTGCGCCGCGCACCGATGAAGCACGTCTTCATTGGCCGGTGGCTCGGCGACGGCCAGGCGAAGCTCAAGCGTCGAACCAACAACGAAGTCTCGGCATATCTGATGGAGCAGGCGCTGCGGGATCTCGGCGGCCGCCCGCTGACTGGACCGGATCCGGTGACGGACGAGCGCCTGTCGCGGCAGTTCGCCTATGAGACGCTCCACGCTATGCAGCACGGCGATCTAAGCCGCGGCGTGAACTGGTACAAGGAAGCGATCGCCCGGACCATCGAGATCGCCGGCCTGATGTATCCGGAGCTCGTCGACGACGGCGCGGCGGAGGCGCTTGGCCATGCCAACATTCGATCGGCCCAGGAGGCGAAGACCGTCCTGTGCTGCGCGTTGGCGATCACCTCGCAAAACAACACGGTGCACGAGAACTGCGCATACGCGCTTGAGCAATATGCCGCCTTCCGCACGACCGGCGCCTTCTTTCCGAAAACCTACGGTGCCAAGGGAGCGTCGGTCGCGAACAACCTCGTCCGCTTCAACGAGCTGCTGGAAGTTCACGAGGGCGATCTTTCATCGTTGCGCGATTTCCTGGAGGCGCCCTACACGATGAGCGAGCTCCGATCGGCCGCGGCGAAGTTCGGGATCAACATCACCGCACGCGAACTTGCGGATGAGACCGTCTATGGGTCGATCGTGTTCGGGCCAAAAATCGGGAATGCGTTCCTATCAAATCTTCTGGGCAATCTGAAGCCGCTCACAGTAGATTTGTGGTTTACGAGGAGCTGGGGTAGGCTTACCGGGCGCCTTGTTAAAGGAACAGTAACCGACGACCAAAAAGATCGCCTTCGTGATACTCTCACCTCCGCTGGCTTTTTGCAAGAGATGGCTGAGTCCGGTCTTCATGCGGATCCAAAGACCGTTCACGAATTGGCTGACGAGGATCTCGTCGATCTTTGTGGAAATCTGACGCTTCTTTGGGAACGGTTTAGGAAGTCGTTAGTCGCCAAGGGCTATGACGACAACAAGCAGCTGTCCGAGTTCAAGGCAAAACTGGGATGGCCCGGCGCTGCGCAATCGATCTCAAAATCGCTTGGCGCTAGCGTCGATGCTCCCGCCACTGCAAGCGAACGCCGGTGGATACGCCAGGTGATGGAGCGTGCGGTAGAGATTTTGGCTGGCAATGGTGTCATCATCGAGCCAGCCACAATGCAAGCGGTCCTGTGGTATGCCGAGAAGGCAGGCTGGGACCATCTCTCCGGCCGCAAGGTCGGTACGTTCAACGTTTCGTTCGATGAGGCCATGGCCCGTCTGGCGACACGAGCAGGGATCGATCATGACGCAATCGCGCGCGTTTTCAGCGGAAGTGAACACGACCGACCGGCAGGACCGGGACTTCGAGAAGAGCCTCGAGGCGACGACGCCGGAACAGCGCAAGGGCTTCCTGAAGGAGCTGAAGTCGATCGCGGAGACGCGCTCGAAGAAGCCCGACCCGAAGTCGGAATGATGCTGGCGTAAAGCCGTCCGCGCCGCGCGAGCCTATTCGGGCTGGCGGGCGGCAAACTGCTGCCATGTTGGTCGCAGAGGGTTGTCGCTCCGCACCGGCGCTGGCGGCGTGGGCATTGCCTCAGGCTCGCTCTCCTTTTCCTGTGGCGACATCAATGCAACAGGCACCGGTGCGGGCGCTGCTGCGGACTGAGTGGCAGCGGCTATGATCTTCTCGGAGAGAGAGGGCTTATCGACGCGCAGCCAACCGCCAATCGACTCCAACTCTTTCGGGCTGAATTGTCTGCCAGCGAACACGATACGGAAGTGGTCGCAGATTGCCTCGGCCTCCGCCTCGCTGCGGCACACGAACTCCATCGTCTCCCGCGTTGGAAGGTGCACCACCGCGATCCAATCGCGAACGATCGGAATTTGGTAGTTGTTCTTGAACCGATAATCCCGGTCGCCGTTCTTCGTCGCGTGATGCCAGGTCTGACCAACGATCTCGGACTTCCAGCGAGGTTTCTCCCGACCGACATCGCGGAACACAGTCTCCATCTCGATCTTTGCGGTGTCCCCACGGGTGACGCTGAAGCCATTCTGGATCCAGTACGTCTTCGGCGTGACCAGCCAAATGAACCCGAGCTTCTCGATTTCCAGGAACTCACGGGAGCATTTGATCTGCCAGCTCGACTTCACCAGCTTAACGCTGAGCTTCGAACCTTCGTCTGACCGCTTGGACGCCTTCTTGAATGCCTTGATGTCGCCCGAGGGCACCATGCTCGTTTCGCCGTAATCCTCGGCGCGGATCTTCGTCGGCAGAAAGACGTCGATGGCCAGGAAGGTGAAGGCAATCAGTGCAGGCACGGGGTAGTTGGCAAAATAGGCCAGGGCACCCGTCACAGCGATCGAGATCACCTGGATGGGAGAAAGCACATAGTGGAGCCACATCCGGCGCCCGACGGGATCACTCACGGCGAGACCCACCAGGACTTGATCAGCAGGCCGATATAGAGCCAGGCGCCGAATGAGAAGACATAGGTCATGAAGGGTGAGCGCGCGAGGCGGGTGGAGGCTGCCACTCCTTGCACGCCGCGCCTGGGCATCAGGTAGATGAACCACTGGATGATCAGGCCAGGCCATAACAGCAGCAGGCGCCCCGGCGTGAGGCGTATCCCCGGCACATTGTCTCGACCCATCTGCCCCCGTTCGGCCACGCGACCAGCGCCCTTGCACAAATGACCCACCGTCACATTACGCATATGGGTAGCTCAGAGCCACGAAATCCGTTGTCAGGAGGCCTGAACTCACCGATTTCGTTAATCACGGATCTTGACCGACCGATTCACGACGTGAATCCGCCGCTCGTTTTCGATTCCTAACTTCAATTGGACCCCTGGTACCGCGACGCGCGAGGTTGCCGGCCCGTAACGAGCCGGAGCCAAACCCATGGAAATCGTCGCCCTGGAGAGCATCAGTCCTGCGGATAACCGCTTCCGCTTCTATGTGCTCTCGCTCGATGAGACCCTGTTCGGGGATGTCGCGCTCGTCCGGGAATGGGGGCGCATCGGAACGAATGGCCGCAGGCGCCTCGACCTTTTCGACGATCGGGTGAGGGCCATCTCGTCGCTTGAAGACTGGCTCGAACGGAAGCGCCGTCGAGGCTATGAGGTTGTCGAAAGCAGCTTGCCGATCCCGCCTCGCCAGATCAGTCCTCGACAGCCGGCGCAAAAAGGCGCCAGTGCTTCGATCGCACCATCCCGGTCATATCGACCGCGAAATGCCGCGGGGTGACGCGTATTCCCGCGGTGTCGATATCGAGGATCGCGTAGCCACCGGCATTGATATTCCGAAGCTCCCAGTCGACGGCCTTGGGATCGACTGGCTCGACCGTCACGCGGTTGTCGAGGGCGCTAACGTTCACGAAGCGGGAGCCCCGGTGGAACTTGTCTTCGAAACCGTGGCGGTGTCCGTAGAGGAAAAGCGGGACACCGCCCAGGTCGACCTGGGTCTTCGTCATGCGCTCGTGGGTCATCACAATCGTTCGTTCAGGGCCGCTCTCCGCGACCAGGTTCGCGAGTTCGGACCGGTTTGCCCTGATGATCTCGGCGTCGGCGGCGGCGTCATCTCGCTTGAATGCCTTGAAGCCCGCACTGCGTTCGAACTTCGCCTTGTCGGCCGCCGGCGCGCCCTTGAGACTATCGAGCTCCTCCAGCACGCCTTGGTGGCGTGCGTCAACATCAGCCCTCAGACGCAACGCATGCGGGTTCAAACCCCATTTCACAGGTAGACCGCTGAAACCCACGAAGGCAAAACCATCGTGATCGAACGGCTTCATATGAAGATGGTGACAGCTCGGCCCGAATGACCTCTCATATTCGAGCCGACCATCCCAGTTCCCGAGGACGTAGAGCACCGGGCAATCGAACGAGGTGAGGATCTCGAAGACGTCACCGGCGGCATCGTTTCCAATGTCCCCGGCGACGACGAGCAGGTCGAACTCGTTGCGCTCTAGACCGCGCAGCTTCTCAACGGCGCGGACATTGCCGTGGATGTCTGAAAGCCCGAGAACCCGCATTCGCCAATCACCACGCCTGCCGGTCTCAAATGCCTCTTAATTGGCTTGCTAGTCATCTGCCAGATGACTAGCAAGCCTCGTCCGCCCGAGCAGGCAATCAGGACCTAAGCGCTGGCGATGGAAGCGCGGCCTCGACGGAAGCTTCGAATGCCTCGTCGAAGCCAGGGTGCTCCATGGCGCCGACAAACACCCTCCGTTTCTCGCGATCGACATGATAGGCCGCGAACGCCTTGCGCAGACCCGTGTCGCTCGCAACGCGCTTCAGCCAATCCATCGCTTCGGGATGGCGTTTCCAGAAGTCGGCCGTCCTGAAGAAGAACTCCTGCATTGCGCCAAGGGACTCGACGTTCGAGGGCACGCGGACGCCAACCGCTAAACGGTAATTCTCATCGATCGCCGTGAGAGACGTAGGCACGCTCTTCAGCCAGTCTGACAGGTGAGTAGCAGCCGCGTCGTACTCTCCGTCGCGCAGTTCCTTCGCCATCTTGCAGAGCGATCCCCATAGGGAGACCCGGTCCTTGGCGAAAAGCTGCGCCACGGGACCAGAACCGGCATTGAGGTTCACGACCGCGAGGAGATCCTCGCAGAAATAGGTGCCGCCGGGATCTGCCTTCAGCGCCTTTGCGAGAAGCGCCTGCGCAAGAGACCACTGACGCGCGTTCGCAGCAATCCATCCGCCGCTCGCGAGGATTGTGGGGTAGTGGTAGGAATCACAGCCATGCTTGCTCCACGACATGAGCTTCTTCGGCGCGAGCCGATCGGCCTTGTCCCCGTAGAGCTGCTCGAACAGCGTGACAGCCTTCGTGACGTGCGGAAGGAGTTCCCTCGCAAAATGATGAGCTGACGTCTTGTAGTTCGGATCGGCGGGCTTCCAATTGTCGCGCCCGCCGTCACCTGCCCAGCTGAACTGCAGGTAGGGCTCGGCTAGCGCCGCGACATACGATGAGTGGACCCAGGGATTTAGCGGGTGCTGCTTCAGGAGCTTCTCAAGCTCTGCCTTGTGATCATCGACCGGGCCTTCCTCATATTCCTCGGCCAGCGCTTCAAGCGCCTTCCAGACCGCCCCACCGGCTCGCGTGAATTCGAGTTGGAACTCGTCGTCATCGGTGCGCGTGGCCGCGACTTTGGCGTAATCGCCAGCCGCCATCGATCCAGCCGCCTTCGTTCCGCCGCGCAGCACTTCATGCTTTCCCTTGATCTCCCGGAATGCGAAACCGTGAGCGTCCGGCGTCCTGAAAAGACCGATTTCCCGGATGTCCCAATCTCGGGGCGAGAGACCCTTGAGGTCGGTCCCCTTTAAATCGGCCAGGGCTTGCAAAAGGTGGTTGTCCCGGCGAACACTGATCGGGATCTTGCCTTCGTAGGCTAGTGCGCTCTCGTCCGCCGACGGCGAGAAGAATAGCGCCGAAAGCTGTTCCTCATACGGGCCGGCCGGATGTGCCTCCGGCTGAGATCCGGCCTTCTCGACATCCTTCTGCAGTTCGTGGAGATCTGCGTAGCCGTAGATTTGAGCGAGGAAGGTTTGCGTGCTCTGCAGGGGCTGCTCGATGAGCCAGGCAAGGTGCTTTGCGCGAGCGCTGAAGTCGGTCGTCGAGCTCGGGCGGAACTTGGTCTTCGGGCGTTCGTGGCGTTCAATCGACATGGTCATCTCCGAATGGCTATTCGGTTCGGAACGAACTGGCGGCGAGGGCCGGATTCCCCGCAACGTCCATTCCGAACCTCATTCCAATTCGAAGAGGATCAGATTTTGCCAAATCTGGGCTGATCTGGCCCCACCTGGGGTTCTGCGCTTGCGGTTGCCCGCTCCGGCGTCAACGGCTGCCAGTGCCGTTCTTGCTAACATGATAGCAAGATTCGCTAGCGAAAAGCCATAAAAATCGCTCATCCACGGTCTGCATCAGGGTCGCCCGAGCGATTCCCAGAGCAGACAGGCTTCGACCGATCTCGGCGGTAGAGATGGATAGGACCGGTGGATCTCGGCCTCCGACGTGCCCGCCTGCACTTCCGCCAGCACCGTATCAGCGGGCACGCGCGTTCCCTGGAGGACCCACATCCCGCCCATGACGCCCGGGTTCGAGACGATCTGCGGGAGTGCCGCGGGGCGACCTGGCTTCTTCAATCGCATCTTCAGCTGGCCTTCGCCGGCTGACGTGCGTCCATCATCTCGCGGGTCTCGAACATCGGGTGCCCGACGCGTGGCTTCCAATTGAGATCCCAGTCGCGCTTGTTGAACGCGTCGAACTCGATGTCGCGCCGGCAGTCGTCGCAGTACCATTTCAGGCTACCATGGTTGTACCAGCGCGCGGGCGAGCACTGGCAGCTGCTGCGGTTGCAGCTGCCGTTCTCCTTGCCCTTATCCGGCTTGTCTGGACCAGAGTAATCGCCGAATGCCATGCGCAGTCTCCTGGGATCGACAAGTCGATGGATGGCAACCGATGCGATCGCCTCAGTGGCGAGTGGCCTTGGCCGCCGAGCGCGCGACTTCGTGGATGTTGCCAGGAGCAACCCCGATGTCGTTCAGACCATGCTGGCTGAGAGCCGAGAGAGCACGAAGAGTGCGCTCTTCCTTACGCTTGGCACGATAGCGGCGGGCGGCAGCGCGGCCGCCTTCAACGATGAGAGCGAGAAACATCGATAGCCTTCTTGAAATGAGCGAAGGCGCCATGCCTTCGGATTGCGCGGAACCTACGCGCGAACTCCGAAAGCAAGAACCGTATAAACGATTCCTTGGTCAGCTTTCGGTGGATGGGCTCAGTAGTCGATGCCCTTGATGGCACCGAGGTGAGGGGCGTTGGTGAGGACCATCGTGAGGTAGGCGCTGAAGCTGCTCAGCACGGTGAAACTGATGATCCCAACCTGGATATTCGCGCGCATGAAGCCCGAGATCACAGGAAGAAGGTCCGGACGCGCTGCCACGAGCACGAGCGCGGCGACTATCCCGAGGGCGAACAAGCCCATCACGGCCCAGCCGATGAGGTAGACGATCAGGTAGCCCAGGAACTCACCCATCTTCAGCGCAGCAAGCTCGACCGGCGAGCGCCTGCGCACAATCTGCAATTCCATGAGCGCGATCCTTCCGACTCCACACCACATCGATGCTACCTCGAAGGATTGAATCAAAGAATTGAGTCGAAATCTTTTCGGTGGATCGGGCCGCGCGTGTGGCTTTCGACCGCACCCGATATTCTCGGAGAAAGGCGCTTGAGCCGGCCTGCCTGACTTTCTATTTTCCGCGCAGAACGAGAGACAAATGAGCCAGATCCGCAAGGTCGACGATGCCGGCGAGAAGATCGGCGGCGCCCGCAAGGACATGTGGCGTAGCCGCGTCATGACGCCCGAGGACCTCGACGCTCTGAGCATCGAGGAAGCCGTGGCATTCGTCTCGAAAGACCTGGTGTGGCCGAAGCCGGATTACGCAGCGCTCGCCGAGGCGGGGTTTGAACCCGAGGCGCTTGCCTTGCAGAAGATCGTGCGCGACCGCCTCCCGGCGGCGGCAGTCATTCCGGACAACGACAAGCCGGACCAGGAGCAGCGCCGTATCCATCGACAGTATGTGGAGATGGTCAGCTTGCTCCGTGACGTCGCCGCGCGGTTGAAAACCGCCGCCGAGATGCGCGTCTTCCATAACGAGATCTACACGGAGCTCGACTGGCACCAGACCGGTTGGCGGAGCAACGAGGTCCGCTCGAAGATCGCTAGCGTCACCTCCGGACGTAAGCGTCCGTACGAGCTGAAGACCGCTGACCTCGACAAGGCATCGGCGATGGTCCGGGAGGGCTTCCCCAGCTCCAAGGTCGATCCCTGGCTCAAGGGCGTGCTGATCAAGCAGCGCGCCGGCGAGTTCTATGCTGTCCGCGGCCGCACCATCACGACCAAGGGGCACGCGACCCATGAAGCGGCGGTGGCCGCGCTCAAGGCCGCTTATCAGGAAAAGCGCACGAAGAAGGCCGACACGCCGAAGATGCCGCCAATGTACCGCGAGCGTCTCGACGAAATCGTGCGCGAAGGTCTGCCTGCTCGGCGTGATGGATCCGTCTCGCCGGAGGCCTTCATCGAGGAATTCGGATTCCGGGGCGTCGAGTTCGGCGAATGGCTGCCCGACGGCGAGCGGCAGATGGTGCTCGACCACGCCTGGGACGCGTTCTGCGACCTGGCAGAGGTGCTCGACATCCCGCGCACCTCTCTCAGCCTCGGCGGCAACCTCGCCTTGGCGTTCGGCGCGCGAGGCAATGGGCAGGCGGCTCATTACGAGCCCCTGAGGGCCGTCTTCAATGTGTCGCGGCTGTCAGGCGCCGGCTCGGTTGCCCATGAGTACGGGCATTTTCTCGATCATTATGCCGGGCAGAAGGAGTACATTCCGACCCAAAACGGCTCGATTGCTTCGGGCTCGGGCTGGTACGAGTGGTCTCTGCCGAGGGCCGGCCGGCTGAGCGGTCTCGGCTCGGAGCTCGCGGGCATGTGGGATCGCATGATGGAGACCATCCGCATGCGCCGCCTCAGCCGAGAGGAGCACGTGGCGGCCCTGGACAGCAAGATCGCCTACCATGCGGAGCGTATCGCAAGCGAGACGAAGCGGCTGGAGACCTTCATCGCATCGGGCGGGGAGCAGCGCGATGGCAAGTTCGTCGGCAAGATGCAGACTTGGCTCCGCCGCGAGGCTGCGACCGAGCAGTCCGTCAGGGCTCGTCGCGAGGCGTTTCTCAACAACCCTTCTCTGCCTGGTGCAGCGGCGGTTTCTCACTTCTTCACCGAGGCGCTGAAGCTCGGCGGAGCGAATGGCTACTGGCAGCGTCCGACCGAGACGTTCGCGCGGGCCTTCGAGTGCGCCGTGTTCGATGCGCTGAAGAAGGCCGGCGCGCGCAGTGACTACCTGGTGCACGGGGTCGAGCCCGAGCTCTACGCCGACGCGATCTGGAAGGGTAACCCCTATCCGGTTGGCGACGAGCGCGAGGCCATCACCTCGATCGCTCTCGACCTGTCGCGCGCGATCATCCCAGCCATCGTCTCGAAGTTCGAGCAGGAGCCAGAGCCGGCTCCCGTTCCGTGACGCTTTAAAGGCGGGGCGCCGGCGCGGCGTCCTCGTCCGGAGCCCGGTAGCGCTCCAGGATCTCCTTCATCATGTCGTCATGCATGGCGGCCTGCTGCTCGATCCTGGAGGCGAGCTCCTGCAGGGCAGGGAGCATGGCATCGAACGCACGGCCGACGGTCTCGCGGTACTGGGCGATGCGCTCGTTGTCGGCATCGATGATCGCCTGCACGGCCGCCGGCGAGGCGTGATCCAGCAGGACATCCGCGCGATCGACATAGAGCTGAGGAGCTCGTCCCTGAACGCCGCGAGAGCCATAGTCGGCCGGGTAGATCGTCCTGTAGCCGGGTTTCACATAGAAGCGCGAGCCGGTCTCCTTGATGACCGTCGCCGCCGCGACGGCGCGGCGGAAGCTCAGCCTCGGGAAGGGGAGCACGAAGCCTTTCGGCAGCTTCCCGATCCGCTCCCGGTCGTCATGGATCGAGGTTCGATAATCGCTCGCGATGATGATCGTTCGCGCTGCGGCTTCTTCGGCTGCGGCGCGCGCGGCCCGCATCGCTTCGAATTCGGCCTTGCCGGTCTCGTTCCAGAAATCGAAGCCCTGCTTGGTCAGCAGGTAGATGTTCGAGCTGTAGTGCACAGGGGTGTCGCCGAGCTGATCAACCAGCTTTTGGAATGCCGGTTTCGACGAGCCCACCCGGTTCGGGATCAGATTCAGGCAGTTCTCGTAAGCAAGATATTTGAGACGGACCAGTGGCGTCGTGTCCGGCGAGGCCTTGGTGAAACGCCTGTGCAGCTCGACCAGCGTCTCCTGGGTCTGAATCATGCGCGCCTTGCGCTTCCCGTTCTCGTCGACTGGTGTCAGATCGAAGAACTGCATCCCGCCGACGCCGGACGTGGCCACGAACCGATTGGCGGGACCGTTCTCCAGCAGCCAATCCAGGAGCGCGAGGCTCGCGTAGGAAAGCGTGTCTTTCTTGGCCATCGTCAGCGCCTGGCAGGGAAGGTGAGGGAGGCGCCGTCCTCAAGGGCTCGGGCTTCGTCGACGAGAGTGCGTGCCTGGTCGCGCAGCTCGGAGGCGCGGCGCCGATCGGAAGCCTCTCGATCGCGGATCGCCTGCGCGGCGACGCGGGCGTTCCCGACGGTCTGCGGCAGGCCACGCGCGGCCAACTCCTCGGCGAGCGCGATCCCGTAGGGCGCATCGACTCGACGACCGGCTTCGGTCAGGCAGGCGGAACTGATAACGGCAGATTTCATGGCAACCTCCGCCTTCACGCTACCGGTTGGGGACGCAAACCAGAACTGCGACCAGCGTCGAACTGATCGACGAGCGCCAGAGCCCGTTCCAGTGCCTCCCAGCCTGAGGCGGGCAGGTTGTCCTGAGGCTGATGGATGTTGAGCACCGTGGCCCACATGGAGGCCCAAAGAGGCTCCCTGGCCTCCTCCGGGATCTTGGCGACGAAGCCCGTTGGCGTGCCCCCATCGTTAACCCATCGATCGATCTCCGCGGTCAGCGCTTCGGCGACCTCCGACCGTCCGACTAGGTAGGTGCTTTCGATGTCGTGCAGGCTGTGCAGCAGGCATCCGATGACGATGTGCCGCTCGTCCTCGGTCAGTCCGGCGATCCAGTTCGCGCTCACCAGAGATCCTCCGAAAACAGTTCGTGCTGCGCGCTTTCGTTGCGCATGCGCTGGCCACTGGCCTTCACGATCCCCATCGCCGCGGCGCGGTCGACGAAGACACCGAGGTCGGTCGTGAAGCCAGGCGTGTGCCCGATCGAGTCGGGATCAATGCCGAGCAGCGCGCTCATCGAGAAGAGGTGGTGATGCCGAAATGGTGCCGGCAACGCGACCATACTGCCGTCGGCCAGCCGCAAGGCGACGCCGGTGATGCGGCGCGCGTCATTCGCGGCGGTCATCATCGGAACCCCGGGCCGGCCGTGTAGACGGCGTCATCGGTCAGCGGAACGACGCCTTCGAGCCAGACACCACAATAGTCCATCGCATCCTGCAGATGCGCGGGATCGATCCGGACCTCACCGTCATCGCGACGCTCCAGGAACGACTGCAGGTGGGGATCCGAGAAGGCAGCCAGGACGCGCGCATGCAGGTCAGCCGGCAGGAAGCGAACGAGATCCTCTGCCCGGTAGCCCATCTCCTTGCCGCCCCGGCGCCAGTCCTCTGCCATGAGAAGCTCCTCGACGATGGCTTGCCTCAACTCGTGGTCGTCCATGTTCCGGACAGACAGCACTTCCTGGTCGATGAGCGGCCACGCGTTGGCGAAGGCTTTGATCGCAGCACCGTCGAGCTTGTGAAGCGCCGCCGCTTCATCCTGCGCGAGAGCGACGAAGGCATGGATGTCCTCGGCAGTGATCTCGGTCATCGAGCGCGCCTCCTCGTGCGCTCAGCCGCCCGATTGGCTTCAGCGCGCTTGGCATCCCGATAGGCCAGGATCGAGTTCGCATGGGCCATATGACCGGACAACTCTTCTGCCCAACGCACCCACTCGCTGGGATCGGCGTTCTCACCTGGCTTCCTGACGAAGGGGCCGCGAATTTGCGCGATTTCCGCTCGGGTGAGATGACGCTCGGGATCGTACTCGGCGGTCACGGCTTCGGCCCCGCGGGCTCATCCTCGAACTTCGCGCGAAACTGCTCGTAGGCAGCATCACCCGATTCGGTGATCGCGAGCGTCGTCGAGCCGAAGCTTCCCGTGGTCAGGGTCGCATACCCTTGCGCGACCAGCCATTGTCCCGGCGGATAGCTCTCCGCGATGGTCCGGCTGCGCTTCTCATGAATCTCGGCGAGAAGCTCGAAACGCGGCTTGGTGAATGCAGGCTTGGCCATCGGTATCTCTCAAATGCGAGGGGAGGGCGAGGTTTCGAGATGGAATTCCTGGTCCTCGAGGCGCACGCGGCCGCAGCTGACGCCGGCGGCAACAATGGCGAGTTGGGCGGGCGCCGCCGGCTTGGTCTTCCAGTTCGTGACACCGAGAACCCCGTCGACGCGCTCACCGAGAGCTTCGAGCTGCGCAGGGTCAGCGATGCCCTTGAAGCTGTCCGCATCGAACTGGAATTCGAAACCGTCCGGCACGGAGTAGCCGTTCCAGTACTGGGCGATTGCCTTGTCGCGGGGCAGATCCACAGCCGCGGCGCGGCGATCACCGGCGGCGGCGAGCTTGCCCGAGGGTGTCAGTCCGAAGATCGCAGTCTTCAGACTGACGAAGGTCGGGCGCCCCTCCCATTGCAGGGTCCAATAGAGGGGCTTGATCAGCCCCGCCTTGAAGAGGACGGTGACACGCGACCAGGCGACCGTCTGCAGCTTGCCCGAGCGCGGGCTCATCTGCATCGGCCGGTCGCTGCTGGAATGGGCCACCGGGCACCCCTTGGCGATCCGGTCGAGAACCGCGGCGTTCTCCCGGTCCCCCAGAATGACACCGATGTCGTCGCGCGACTTCTGCTCGCGGTTGAACCCCAGTTCGAGCAACGAGAGTGTGCCGACCGCATCCTTCAGGCGTTCGACCTCCTGGAGATCGAGTGCCGGCACGGTGCGGCTGGCGACGTCGTTCTCATCGAAGACGTAGCCGCGGCTCTCAGCCTCGGCGCGAAGCCGGGCATTGAGATCCTCGTCTCGCCTCGTCCTAATACGAGGGTGAGCTGCGATCAGCAGGCCTTCGGGCACCCGCTTGACGGAGCCTTCCCAGACTTCGGTGAGATTGCCCCGGCTGTATCGAAATGCGAGGGCCCCGCTCCCAGTGTCGCCGCGCTGGGTGAAGACGCTGTTCTGATCGAGCAGATCAGCCACCGACTGCCAACCCTGCATGAACGCCGCATCGGCGTTGCGCTTGGCCTGAAGGTCCTTGTGGATCATCCAGCCGCGGGCGAGATCGCGACCGAGGTCTTGGGCGGCCTTGTCCTGCGGCGAGACCAGCTTGATCGAGTCGTTCACGCCCAACCCGAGCTCTCGCTCGCGGTCATAACGGAGCACCAGGGCGACCGCCCCATCGCGTCCAGATGGCCCGGTGATGACGGCGACGGAGTTACCCCCGAATTCGGCCGCAGCCGCCTCGTATCCGTGGAGCTCTCTCGTCGACGGAAACACCCGCAGCGAGATCTCGGCATCCGGCAGTAGAGTCGGATCCGTCAGGAGGTCTTCGACAGTGTCTCGCTTGGGGTCGGCGAAGCGAATGCCGGCGGGCGCAGCATCGTCCCGCACGAGCGGATAGAACCCGTGCACCGCAGCGGCTCGAAACCCCTCGTCAATCGCAATG
The DNA here is from genome assembly GCA_930633495.1 of Hyphomicrobiales bacterium. Taxonomy (NCBI): domain Bacteria; kingdom Pseudomonadati; phylum Pseudomonadota; class Alphaproteobacteria; order Hyphomicrobiales; species Hyphomicrobiales bacterium. Next base: position 563,970 of record CAKNFJ010000002.1, read on the forward strand.
TCGTCGCGCTTCATGGGCTTTAGCTGAGAAGGAAAGCCGGCAGAGTTCAATCCGCCAGGTCCTAAAATCCGGGGATGAGCACCTCAGAGAGTTGGCGCAGCAGCCGGCACGAGTGTCGCCAGATAGTCCTCGTCCAGCGATGTCACCTCAGCGTGGGGCATCAGCGCGCCACCGGCGGGGGTCACCGATCCGAACTCGCGAGTGCCGAACGTCCAGTCGCCGCGTCCGTACTCGGCCGCCCACTCGACTGCGGCGCGCCACTTGTCGCCGCGCGAGCTCACGTCGACCTCGTAGGCCCGGGCAAAATCGTAGCGGTGTTCCCGCAAGAACGCCTGCGCTGCATAGACATACAGCCAGTCCTCCAGTGCTTCCTTGGTCGGGAAGATCGGCGCGCTATAGATCTCGGCGCCGGCACTGGACATGGCGATGAAGTGAATTTGGGTCATGGAAGCCTCCTGGCGACAGGCTAGGGCCATCCGCTGAAAGCGACGAGCTCAGAGGAAGAGAAGCACGCAGGCGCTGATGCAGCCAATGACGCCGGCAGTCCGGTAATGCTCCGTGAAAAAGGCGAGCAGCGCGACCAGAATGCCGAGCAGGGCGCCGAGAAACATGAAACCGCGCATGATGCCGAAGACGAGCGGCAGCGGCCAGGCCACGAGCCAATACCAGGTCGACACGGAAAGGGGATGAGGCGCGAACCCGTGCACGAAAAGCGTCAGCGCAAGGCCGATGGCGAGGTGGCAACCGAGGACCAGCAGCGTCGTGCGGCTCAGCAGGACTGGCATCAGAAAAAGACCAACGCCAAAACAGTGAGCTCGCCGAAAGCGAGTGCCCAGCCGTACCAGCGCTTCATCAGCGCGCCGATGGTGAGCAGCAGCAGAGTCGCGAATCCCCAGCCGAGCAGGAAGCCGACAGCGATCCAGAGCGGCAGAAGGATGCCGAGGAGCCATACGGCCGGAGGACGGTTCGAAAGGGCATGCATGCGGACACCTCGGTTATCGACATGATGGTCGAGCCGGTCCGCGAAATGATCAACCGGCGCCCGCAAGGATTCCGTGGACGGACCTTACGGGCGCGTAGGCATTGGTCAGATAGCTTCCTTCAGCTCCTTAGCGGGACGGAAGGCAGCCTTCTTGCTGGCGGCTACGTCGATCACCGCACCGGTCGCCGGGTTGCGAGCCTGGCGCGCCGGGCGATCGTTGACCTGGAAGGTTCCGAGGCCAGCAAGGCGGATCTTCTCGCCCTTGGTCAGGCTTTGAACGATGCCGTTGACGACGTCAGAGACGATCGCTTCAGCCTGCTTCTTCGGGATCGAATGAGCCTCGGCGATCTGGGCGGCGAGGTTCTTGCCGGTGATGACGACGGCCTTAGCCTTTGCTTCTGCCATTTGAAACTCCTGTTTTCTGTAAGGCAGGGCCGATCTCGTCGTCATTCAGCGGCGCAAGCAAGGCGTTCGGGAGGTTCGAAAGCCCTGGAGATCGACTTATCCGCAGAGGAATCGCGCTGCAGCAGCGGATCGGGAGCGTTCAGGCGCCTTCACGCCCGACCCCAGCGGGGTTTACGGCGCTCCCGCGAATCGCGCGAGACCTAATCTGGCGCCGGCTTTCAGCCCGGCAAACGCCACACGAGAACGCGTCCGGCAGTGCCGAGTCCCTTGGTCCTCGGCTCAAGCGAACCGCTGACGGCGCCCTCACCTTCAAGACGGCGAAGCTCGGATCGCGCTTGCGATTCCGTCCAGCCAAAGCGACCGGCGATGACGTCGGTCGGGGCTGACCCGTGACGCTTCAGAAAGCCGAGCACGGTCTCTTCCGCATGGGCTCCGCCAAGGCGAACGACGTTCTTCACTTTGCGCCCTTCCGCGGCTTGGATTGCTGCCCGACGACCGGCCCCGATCGGCCATCCTCCCATACCGCGAGGCGAAACGAGCAGCGCTCTGCGCCCTCGCAGGTCTTTGCACGCGGCGATTCAGGCTGTCGGCCAGCCTTGATGCCCAAATGAGAGTGACAAGTGTCACAGGCCCACCAGATCGTGTCCCCGACATCGAAGGCGAGAAGGCCGGACACCGAACGCATCGACGCCTGCCAGAAAACCTCGCCCTCCTCGCGACCATAAAAGCTGTCGGGCACCTCAGTTCCGCGATAAGCGACCTTTTCCGAGGTGGGACCAAGATATTCAGAGAACACGTAGTCCTGGGCGGCGCGAGCGCCTGTCAGGGCCTCGCGCCCCAGGAGGCCGAAGAGTTCAACCTGCTCCAGCGCCGAGACGGAGCGCTCGTTCTGAGCGTGATAGCTCTGGACCAGAAAGAGAAGGTCCTCCTTGTTCAGACTATCCCACGGCGTCTGGCCGCGGCTGAGGCTTGCGATCGGCAACATCCGTGACCGTATCTCATCGAGCTTTTCGTGACCGGTTCTGCGAGGGATGATGTCCATCTATCGATGGTGCTCGCAGAAGGCAGGTGGGGCAACGCGGGCTAGGCCTCAATCCACCGTTCGAAGAGATTCGTGCCGGAACGGGCCCTAGCTCTTCTTGGCGAGGGCGCGTTCCACGAGCAAATTCATGGTTGCTGCGACGACCTCACGAGGCCAACCGGCGCGCACGGATTTCAGAAACAGCGAATGAACTGATGCGTACATCGCGTCGGAGCAATCAGCGAGGGCTTCGCTATCAGATGCCCATGTCTGTGTCTCAGGCGACAAGATGTGCTGTCGAAGCATCGCCCCGATAAACGCCTGGACGTGCTCTGGCGGGCCGATTCTGGCCCAGTTCTGTACGGTCCGCAGCTTCACCCGGAACTCTCTCGCGAAGCTCGTTTGGGTGTACCCCAGTTTATTGAGTGCTGCTTTGAAAGCGGCCCCGTCCATCCATCAGCACCTACAGGAGCTCATCGGGTCGTGAACGCATGCGAACAAGGATCTTCTTCCCGACCGTATACGTACGCCGCACGTTCGGGGAAGCCTCCGCCATAAATACATGACGTCGACGAATTACTGGCTATCCACCAATCCGTTCGCCGGGACCTTGATCAAGCGTCCGTCCCTGCTGATCCTGCGAGTCCCAGTTTGCTCGACATGTCTCAACTTGGAGGCGATGGCGCGTGATGCTCTCGAAAATCGGATCAATCGATGAAAAGCTCAGCTCTCTGCGTCATCCCGGTGATCCATCACGTCGAAACCGGTCTCACCCTTGAGCAAGCGGGACTGGCGTTCGAACTCGGCGCCGATGGCGTCTTTCTGATCTCGCACCACGATGACGACGCGAGTTTGATCCCCCTGGCCAAGCAAATCCGCCACGATCGGCCGAGGGCCTGGCTCGGGATCAATTTCCTCTCGATGGGCCTCCCGGCTGCCTTCAGGCTCGTGATCGACAGTGACGTTCGGATCGATGGCCTTTGGTCCGACCGTCCTGGGGTGAGCTCCCAGGGTTATGAAACCGAAGCGCTTCACCTGGCTACCTACCGAGCGTTGCTCGATGACGCCGGCCGGCCGGCTCCCACCATTTTTGCATCGGTTGCCTTCAAATATCAGCCGCTCGAACACGATCCTGGACTTGCGGCTGCGAAAGCGCTGGAACTCGGCTTCGTCCCCACGACCAGCGGCTCCGGCACCGGATCTGCCCCCTCGCTTTCCAAGATCGAGGACATTCGGCGAGCGATCGGCCCTGAAGCGCCGTTGGCCTGTGCCAGCGGGATGACTCTCGAAAATATCGCTACCTTTGCCCCGCTGCTCTCCCATGCGCTCGTGGCGACCGGCGTCTCCCGTGACGAGCATCACTTCGATGCGCAGCGCCTCGAAGCGTTCATTCACATGGCGCGAGCCGCGAGCGGGCGACGGGCCTCTCTCACCGAAGCCGTGTGACGGACGCTGACGTCCGGTGGGGATGCAAAGCATTCCGGCTTTCACGCCGGCCGAGTAGGCTTCGGCCGTAAGCGCGATCGCTCGGAGTGCGGGGGAAGGGCTTGAAACCATCCGAGATCATCGACTGGGCGCTCACCCATGGCTTCCGCGCGACCGGCACCAACGCGTTCTCGTGCCGGTACGAGGAGCTGGATTATCAAATCCTGATCCAGCGTGACGCCTATGTCCTGAACCGCAAGCTGCCTGGTGGCGCCATCCAGACCCGCTCCAAGGCGGGCTTCGACGGCCTCCACATCGACGAATTCGGCATGCTTCAAGGCGGCGGCCTCGCCGAGGCGTTCGTTCGCAAGCACTGGCGGGACAGCCTGCCGATGCCACCTTGGATCACCCCCGAGTACCGGGATCACGCCATCAACATGATGATCCCGGACTGGGAGGCGCGCATCTCCGGCTTCTCGCCGGCCCCCTGAGGCCTTCTAGACCAGAACGGGCATCCCCAGCGCAGACCTCACCGAGGCCAGCGTCTGCGCGGCGATCGAGCGGCGACTGCAGCGGCGTCCGGATCGAAGGCGTCGAGATAGCTGAAGACGACGTTGCCTTCCACACGGCCGGGATCGCTCACACTGAGGTGGTAGGGGTCCGTGAACATCATCCGAACCTTCTCCCGAACGACGTCAGGCTCGTCCGCAATGTGGATGGCATTACCCAGCGACTTGCTCGCTTTGCCGAGCCCGTCTGTGCCAGGCAAGCGAGGGACCGCAGAGAGTACCGCTTCAGGGCGGGGGAGGATCTCGCTTCCGGCGAACCTGTTCACCCGGATAGCGATCTCCTGTGCGAGCTCGATCATCGGGAGCTGGTCATCTCCGACTGGCACCTTGGATGCCTTAAAGGCAGTCACATCGGCAGCTTGCGACACCGGGTAACAGAGGAAGCCCGCGGGGATATCGCGTTGAAACCGGCGCTGGCGTATCTCTTCCTTGACCGTCGGATTGCGCTCCAGCCGCGAGATCGTGACCAGGTTCAGGTAGAGCACCGTCAGCTCGCTCAACTCCGGGACGGCTGATTGCAAGAAGATCGTCGACTTGGCCGGATCGAGACCGGCAGCGATGTAATCTGCGACGACCTCGGGCACCGCCTCGGCGACCTTTGTCGGGTTTCCTGCATTGTCGGTCATCGCCTGTAGATCCGCGACCAACACGAACTGATCGCAGGTGTCCTGCAAGCGGACGCGCTCTGCCAGCGATCCTGCCAAGTGCCCGAGATGCAATCCGCCTGTGGGGCGGTCCCCCGTCAGCACCACCGGTCGGGGAGGCACCATTCTTCCGATTTCCGTCGACATCATTCACTCCTGCTTGTGGAGCGCGCGCCCGACGGGAGAGGCAATAAACAAAGGGGCCTAACTCCTGCCGGAGCGGCCCCTTGGACGATCTCGTTTGCACACGGATTTCCTCAGCCCGCCCAGATCAGACGAGCGGCCACCACTGGCGAGAAGGAGTCGCGAACGAGTTCATGCGGCATTTGTCGCCGCTTCACCCTCATTGGTCAAGCGGCCTTCCATGGCTAACCCGATGGGCGAGCATCATCCAATATTAACTTAACGGGAACACCCGTTAAAACTAGCGTGACTCCTTTTGCTCTAACGTGGTATGTCCGACGAAGGACGCAGCACTTTCGCTGCCTTGCTGTATAAGGATACGCCAAATGGAGAATGACGCTATTTTGGAAGCCGCCGTTCGCGCACAGATTGGGCGGCTTGAAGCCGAGATTCTTCCCCTGTTCGAGAAGTGGAAGGTCGCGAGAGATCATCTTGTGAGCCTGACGGGCGAGCCCTACGAAATCGGCACTGATATCGAAAATCAGCTGGGTGGCGGACCACGCATGCGCCCCCGCGCCGTCGCTCCAAATCTTGCTCAAGCCGCCCCCGCTGGGGATGACCGAGCCTACCACAGTCGCCAATTCAACCAAAAGGTAGTGGATGAGGCTGTCACGATAATCGAGGCGCACGGCGCCCCGCTTTCGGCCCCCGAAATCCATCGGAAACACTCGAAGCAGAATCAGGTGCCTACCGAGGTTCTCTACCGATTGCTGTATAATAGAGTGACTTCGGGATCGCTTATGTCGCTTGGCGGAGCCTTCTGGATGGAGGGAAAGGATCTGCCGGCGGGAGATTGGGATCTGGCCAATGCAAAGAGGTCGAAGAAGCGCGGGGAGGAAATCTAGCGAAGTGCCCTGCGACGCTTCAGCTTCTGTTCGAGGACGAACGACAGGACGAGATCGGCACCAAGCGACGTGGCGCCGGCGATCTCCGAGATCGCCTTCCCGCCTTCAAATAGGCGGGTGATCTGCCTAGCTTGCTCGCTGGTGATAGCGTCGCCCGGGTCGACTTGAAGCTCGGCCACGTCATCCTGATCTTCGCCGGCGAGGAAATCCCTCGCACGCTTGATCCGGCTCTTCACCGTCCCCATGGGGATATCGAACCTCGCTGCAAGGTCCTCGTACGAGTCGCCATCGATGACCGAGATCATGATCTGCCTGACCTGCGGCGGTAGAAGCCGAAGGCGGGCCATCATCTCTCGCAGCTCGACGGCGTGGAGCTGCGCCGCGGGAAAGGGGATCACGCTCGCCAGCTGACCATCGATATCCTGAACCTCGCGCTTGGACTTGCGATAGTCCGATCGGACCGTGTTCACCATGATAGTCTGGAGCCAGGCCTGCAGCCGGGTGCCGGGCATGAAGCTGTGGTGATTCTTCAGTGCCTTCAGGATGACCGTCTGAACGAGATCCTCGGCGGCGTCCCGGCCACGGACATAACCCAGCGCCGAGCGGAGCAGCGCCGGCCGCGCCGCTACGACATCGCGATCGAAGAGCGGGTCGCGCGCCGAGCTGTCACTGGCGAACGCGAGACTCATGCCGCCTCCGCCATGAGAGCGCGATCAAGGACCTGGTAGAGCGAACGGGTGACGACCGCCTGCGTCGAAAGCTTCGAGCGCCGGCCTTCGATCAGAGCGTTGTCCAGAAGCGCCCCGAAATCGTAACCACGCAGCACCTTCAGCACCCGGTCCGGCTTGCTGGCGAAGCCCGGCTCGCTGTCGAAGACCGAGCACAGCCCTTTCACCAGGGAAGTCCGGACGAGGCCGACATTCTCGCCAGTCTTCGTGATGCACTGAAGCGCCAGCACGAGGACGGAGCGGTCGACCTCGCGACGGAGCTTTTCGAGAGTGCCGACCGCGAGGGTTTCGCCTGCGACCATCTTTTCGCCGGGCACCGGATAACGGCAGATGGTGACGCCGCCCTCGGCGCAGAGACTGACGAGATCGAGCGCCTCATCGTCCCCGGCCGCAACGCGAGCTGCGTGGATCTGCAGGGGCGTCAACTTGGTGACAAGCCCATTGATCGCCGCAAATGCCCCTGCCTGTTGGGCCGGATCGGCATCAATCAGCATGCAGGGGACTTTTTGGATGCCGCGGAGAGCGGCTCCAGTGACTCGGTGCTGACCGTCGATGATCGCCCAGAGGTCGTCTGCCGCGTCAGCGGCGCGACTGACAAGAACGGTGCCGAAGCGCTGCCAGCTGAAATTATTGGCGATGCGAACGACGTTTTTGGCGCCCTGCCGGGAGATGTCGCGCTGATAGCGAGGATCGACCACGAGCTCGGCGATGTCGATCCACATCAGCTTCGGCTCGGTCCCGAATTCCGCCACCAGGTCGGACTGGATCAGCGAAGCGAACGGGGTGATATCGATCGGGCGGTAGGCGACGGTCATGCTTCAGTCCTCCGGCAGGCGATCTCGAATCCTTCACGATCGACGATTGCAGCTCTGTCGAATCAAAGCGCTGTCGATGAAAGGCACCATCGGGGACATGCGCCGCGGCCGTGGGCGCAAGGAATGCGTGGATGGACCTTGCATCAATCCTTGGATGAAGGAACGGTTAGAGAGATGATCTGCGGAATTCCCGCTTCAGGATTCCCATGCTCAGCTCCCTCATCGACCGTCTCCCGGCCGCCTCGGCCCGCAAGCTCAACATGCTCATGCTGCGCCGGGGCGGGCCCGTCACGCCACGGACCGGGCACATCAACCACATCCTGCCGAGGCTGATCCCCAACCGCATCGGCCTCGCAGCCGGGTTCGATCCATCCGCGCAGGCGCCGGCAGCGTGGCAGCGTCTCGGTTTCGGATTTGCCGAGCTCGGCTCGGTGACCGTCAACCCGAAGAACGCCGGAAAGGCGGGCCGGGAATGGCGCGTCGGCGATCGCGGGCTCATCCATTCCGGCGAGTTCGGCAATCCTGGCCTGACCGTCTTCGCGGAGAACCTGAAGGCTTTCCGCGACAGCGATGGCGGAAGCGACTTCTGCGTCGGCGCGAACATCCTCTCGCCAGACGGACGCGGTAACGAGATCCGCATGCTGGGCCAGGCGCTGGTCGACCTCGTCGACTACTTCGCCATCAATGCCTCTTGCCCGAACACCACGATGATTCAGACCGCGCTGTCTGGCCCCATCCGAGAGATCAAGGCGCTCGCAGGCCCGGCCGGTGGAAAGCCGATCCTGGTGAAGATCGAGCCGACCGTTCGACTGGACGTGCTCGAAGCTATGATCGAGGGTTTCCTCATGGCTGGCGCCACAGGCTTCGTTGCCGGCAGCAGCCTCTCCTCCCACAGCCGCGACCTGCTCCCAGGCGTCGCCCTGCCTTGGCCGGAGCGCCGCGGGCCACACCCGGTCAAGTTCGGCGCCTTCTCGGGCCCCGAGCTCCGCGACGTTAATCTCGCGATGGTCGCGACGCTCCGCCGGCTGGCTCCAGACGCGATCATTATCGCAAGCGGCGGTATCCATGAGAAATCGGACCTGGAGGATTATCTCGGCGCCGGTGCTGATCTCTTCCAGATCCACACCGCGCTCGCCCGCGGCGGTCCGCAAGCGGTCGCGCGGCTCATCCAAGCGGACGGCGAGATCGGATCTCGCGAAACCGCTCTTCAGGCGGCGGAATAGCCATGCCCAATCGGGTCCTCGTCGGATCGCATTGGCATGTCATCAATGCCGAGTACCTCGCCGGCGCCCGTGCTGCCCGGCTGTCGCTGCCTCGCGTCCGCGGCGCGAGCGAAGCCTTCAGCTACGGCTATGAGAACGAGAATTCCGGGCAGCACTGCCGCTTCGGCATCGACCTTCTCACCGCCCCTGACCTCGGGACGTCCTTCGACATCGATCACGCAGGCAACAGCGTGCCCTATATCGATCGCCTTCTCGCAGCCACTGGCGCAGCCGCCGTCGCTGATCAGATCTTCCCCAAGATGAGCGACGGACACCCTCTCTTCTCGACGCCGGCCGACATGAAGCGGCGGTTTCTGGAGCACGGGATCCTGCTCTCGACACATGCGTGCTCGCACCTCGCAAGGCAGGTGATCTTCGACTTCAACGCGGCGGGGTGCGCCCTCGAACCCGAGGAAGAGATCATCGCTGAAGGTCTCACCGAGGCACGACGAGACCTGCTGCTGGCTGTCGGCGACGTCGCGAACGATTACGATGGCTCGCCCCAGTCTCGCTTCGTATCTTATCGGGCTCGCCGTGGCCGCAGCTGGGCAGCAGCGACGGCGCAAAGAATGGCGCGTGACGGCCAGGGCTTCCTGGTGGGCATCACTGGCAACGGCTACATCAAGCTCACCCGCAAGGGCTGGACCGTCTACCGGCGCCTCAAGGAGGCGCGCCAGCAGCTCGCGCCTGCTCCAGCGATGGGTGGCTAGCATGGAAGCCATCGCTGGCCTCCTGGTCGCCTCTATCGCCGTCGCGGCGTGCCTGGCCCTTGAACGCTTCGGCAGCGCCCTTGTCATCACCAAGGGCACTCGCATCCGCCCCCGATTGTATGCCCTCGCACTCGGCCTCGTGGTTGGGCTGCTTTTCGCAATCGTCGTGGGCTGATCCACGTTTTCCGGAGATCCACCATGGACACACAGTCTTCCGACGCCCCGAGCCTCGCTGCCGGCAGCGCAGACGATATCCGCGCGCTCGGTTGGGCCGTCGCGGTCCACAACGACTATCGACTTGGCGGCGTCGCGCACACGTTCTGGCTCTTTACCAAGGGCGAGATTGCTATCAAGGGGGAAGGGAACACCGACGCCGAGGCTCTCGACCAGGTCCGCGCTGCGATCGCGGCCCGAACAGCCGCGGTGTGATCCCTGCTCCTGCCGCCACCTGACGCGCTCGCGGCCTGCATGGCCCTGGAGTAATCTGAAGCGCGGAATCGAGCGCCGGGCGGATCATGGGCATCAACATTACGCCAGAGATGGAAGAGCATTTGCGAGGCGCGTCCGACGCGGCCTCAGCGGTCTCCGGCTTGCTCTTCCACGGGACCTGCGAGACCTTCGATCTCATCGATGGCGGCGGCTACGACGGCATGGTCTGGACGACCAATTCGCCGGCGATCGCGCAGACCTACATCCCCGTCAGCGGCATCGAAGCCATGGTATCTGCGCCTGACCGCTTCGGTTTGGATCAAGGCATCCGACCCGACGAGAGTAGATTTTGGCCGGCCTTCGCTATGCAAGAATGCGGTTTGGAGTTCGGCGATATCGAATGGTCACCGCACGGGCAAGCGATGTCATGGGCTTTCAAGAAGCACGTCACCTATCGCGAGGCAGTGGCAGCCTTGGAGTCCCTCGGTTACGATCTCTCTGCCGGCCCTATCTGGGTGAGCCAGCAGATCATCGATGGGCGCACGCTGACGATGCCTGCCGATTGGCGAATGCCGGGTCGTCTCCTCTTCTGCAGGATGGATCCGAACTGGCGCTGGCTTGATATCAGCCGCGGCGACAGCGACCTGACGGATTTACAGTATCACGCTCACGAAGCCTTCGATCGCGCGGTCGTAGAGGGCTACGACGGGGTGATCATCGATGACTTCGCCCAGCACCGCGTGCTCGGCAACGTCGGACACCGGTCCTGGGGACTGCTCCCTCGGACGGCGCAGGCCCTCACCTGGTCCGAGATCCCTGCTTCGTCCACCAAAGATGCTCCCAGCCTTCTGGACATCCCTGGCGAATTTGAGGCTCTCTTTGAAGGATTGAAGCCGCAGTCGGCATTGTCCCGGTAGCCCCGGAGGTTCCCCATGAATTTCGATAAGCTCACCGAGTATGTGACGGGCCTCGCACGCCATCTTTTTGAAGGGAGCGGCGAGATCATCGCTTTCGCGATCATGGATAGGCCGTCGGGCCTCGGCACCTACAACATTGCGTCGGGCAAATCCGACGCCGACGCGGTCCGACGATTCAACAAGATCGTCCGGGACAATGGGATCACGTCCTACGCTGTCATCTATGAGGGCATTCTTGCCGGTGGCAAAGAGGAGGCGAAGATGCTGGAAGAGGGACACGTTTTCCTCGATCATGTCACGCCTGTCGGGGCAGTGACTTTTGAGGATCTGGCTCACGCGGCGGCCAACAGCCCGGAAAAGGCAATCTTCATCGTCATGGCTTCCGTCGACGGTGAGCGAAAGACCTTGTTTCTACCCGTCACAGGGGAACGGGAGCTCGGACCGGAGAGGGACGTGACGGATCAGGTTCACAGTCCTTTCGCAGAAGTCTACGGCGTCAAACCGTTCCGACCTCAATTATAGCCTAATATCAAATACTTATGCGCCGGATCGTGCACATAGACCAGGACGCTTTTTACGCATCCTGCGAAATCAGGGACCACGCGGAGCTTCGCGGCAAGCCTGTGGTCGTAGGCAGTGACGGCCGGCGCGGCGTCATCGCCGCAGCAAGCTATGAAGCCCGGGCGTTCGGCATCCGCTCTGCCATGCCTGGCTTCAAAGCGAAGGCGCTTTGTCCTGACGTCATCTTCATGCCGCCGCGCTTCGAGGTCTATCGAGCAGTGTCCGCGCAAATACGGGCAATCTTCGCGGAATACACGGACCTCATCGAACCGCTGAGCCTCGACGAGGCCTATCTCGACGTCACCGAGAACAAGCGCGGCATCGAGTTTGCGTCGGTCGTCGCGCGAGAGATCCGGGAGCGCATTCTCAAGGAGACGGAGCTGACCGCCTCGGCTGGCATCAGCTACCAGAAGTTCCTGGCCAAGATGGCGAGCTCACAGCGGAAGCCGAACGGCCAGTTCGTCATCACCCCTGAGGATGGCCCAGAGTTCGTCGCCAATCTCAAGATCGAGAAGTTCCATGGCGTCGGGCCGTCGACAGCTGCTGCAATGAAGAACCTCGGCATCCATACCGGGCGCGACCTGCGGGAAAAGCCTATAGAGCTCCTCATCCGGCATTTCGGGAAGTCGGGTCCGTACTTCTACGCTCTCGCCCGGGGCATTGACGATCGCCCGGTGGTGCCCGACCGGGTCCGAAAGTCCGTCGGTGCCGAGAACACCATGCTCGAAGACACGAGCGACCGGGACGAGCTCATCGTCGAGCTGGCGCCGCTGATCGACAAGGTCTGGTCTCACTGCGCGCGAAATGGGACCCGCGGAAAGACCGTTGTGCTCAAGGTGACCTATTCCGATTTCGAGCAGATCACGCGCAGCCGGTCGAACTCCCGGTACATCGAGGATCGCGCCGGCGTCGAGCTCTTGGCTCACGAGCTCCTGAACGGCCTGTTCCCACTCCCGAAGCCCATTCGCCTGGTCGGGGTGACGTTGACTGGGCTGAACACCGAAGAAGCCGGCGATACCGCGCAGCTCGCCCTGGCCCTCTAGCGGCGCGAGTTGCGTTAAAACGCAAACTTCTGAATTTGCGTTTTAACGCAAATTTTCGCCTCAGATCAGGCCCATCCCCGCCAGCTCACGACGCATGTCCTCGGGCATTTCCTGGGACTGCTCCATAAGGGCCCCGATGTCGGGCGGCGCGTCCGCCGTCTGCAGATATCGCCATCCCTGAAAGGGCCGCCGCGGCGCCGGCCGCACATCGACCACGTCATGGCCGAGGATGATCAGGCACTGGCCGGAGCGGTCATCCTTGCGCAGCTCGACAATCGCCTGCCGGCACGTCACACGACCCTTTATGATCCAGTAGAGAGATCCGCCCAGAAGGAGTTCCTCGGCCCGGCCGGGGTAGTTTCGCGTGGCATGACAAATGAGGACGTCGGACCGCCCAGCGGCCGCACAGGCTTGTTTGACGGCCGCTCGGACGTCTTCTGCGCTCGAAACCCCCGAGCACACCTTGATGAGATTCATGACAATCTCCTCATGGCGCCGGCGGCAAGCCGGGGGCGGGCTCGTCAACGTCCTCGGGATCCGAGGCAACCAAGTCCTTGAAGCGCTCCTCAAGGATGGTCACGAGCACGAGGCCATCCTCTGTCGGGAGGGCAGGGGTGATCTGCAGGAGCGGGTGCCCGGCGATCTTAGCGATCGTATCCACCTTGGCTCCGATTGCCTCTGCGATCAGCGATGGCTCAAAGTTCGAGAGGAGCGTCTTCACGAGAGCAACACCGGTGAGGGTGACCTTCGCCCGCGCCAGATCAGCGAGATCGGCCTCCAGTCCCTTCGCGACGCGTTTGCGGTCCGACTTCGACCCGCCGCTGCGAACCCGTCCAGGCCCGCGCTGCTCTGCCACGGTGACAGGGCGCTGACGCTCAGGCTTGGGCCTGGGATCCTGCGCCAGATAAATGGGCGGCTCAAGGCGCCCAGTTCGCAACCCCTCCAGCTCAGAACGGAGGCGGACTGCATCCGAACCGGAGGCTCCTTTCAATTGCTGCTCGATCTCGAAGACCCGGCGGATTCGCGCGAGCCTCTGCGCTTCCGCGAATCTAAGCTGCTTGACGGGGGCCGCCAGGGCGTTGGCCTCCTTCGCGCGGGCAGTCCCCGCGGTCACCTTCAGGCCAATGCGTTGCTGGTTTCTGGACGCGCCTTTGTGCATTCCACCGTGGTTCCCGTCTGAATCGCATGCGCGATCGCCTCAGCTTACCAACGCCGAGAGATGCGTCGAGACTGAAATATGGAGCAGGTCGGTGAGAAAATCCGCTACAAAGGCGGATCGTCCTCGCAATTCTGGTGGACGAGGGCACGATCAATCAAATTGCGCGCTTGCCGGAAAGGACCTCGGTAAGGAATGCAGGTGTAATCCATGCACCTCAATTATTTTCATTCCTTGCGAAAGGGATTGAAGGTGACCTTGCTGACACGAATTTTCAAAGCACCGCTCAAAATCATTCCGGGCCCGCAGTTCGAGCCTCTGCCGCCGACGCTCGATAGCCGTCGTCACAAGCGCTATCCGATCGTCATGACCGGCTCCGTCCGGCGTGAGCCTTGGGACGTCGTGCCGGTTCGAACGGTGAACCTCTCCGCGAGTGGCGCGGCCCTCGCGAGCCATGTGACTCCGCAAGTCGGCGAGACGCTTTCTGTTGAGCTTGCCTTCATGGGCGTTCTGCCGGCGCGCGTCGTCCGCCTGCTTCCTCACGTTTTCGCCGTCGAGTTCCAGGTCAGCGCCTACCGGCTGAAGCAGCTTGAGAAGACGGTCAAATGGCTCGCCGGACAGAACCTCGCCACGCTCCAGGATGGCCGTCGCTACGAACGCCTCATCCCGACGATCAGGGAGGCAGATCTGACCGTAGATTGGGGGCAGTACCGGGTTCGGGTGATTGACATTTCTCGATCCGGGGTAGGCATCGCAACCGACGTGGCGCTGCCCAACGGAACGCCGGTCGAGGTGGGCAACAACCACCGGGGCGTTGTCGTTCGCCAGTTCAAGGGCGGCGTCGGCATCGATCTTGTTGACCTTCTCGCCCTCGACCTCTTCAACGAGGAGATCGACCTGCGCAAGGTGGCGGCCGCGGCGTGACGATACGGGTCGCCACCACCTGCTCCAGCGGCAAGGCCATGTCTCCGATCTGGCCTCTGCAGGCGGCGTCGCTTCGGCCTGGCTCGATCGAGTCGGTGTCGGCCGCCTGGCTCGCCAACCTCCCTTGCGCGGTAGAGCGCATGCCTGCAAGCGACCTCTATCAGGGCCGCGGATTCGGCCACGCCCGCAGCGTAGCGCGACCATTCGTGATCTCGGCCGGCCTTGGCCTCGTAAGGCCCGAAGAGCTTATCCCAAGCTACAGCCTGACCGTCTCAACGGGAACAGACGACATCTTCGCCCGTATCAATGGCAGGCGAGATCCAGCGGCCTGGTGGCGAGCCATCCGGTCGAACCCCTTCTCATGCCCTATGGACGCGCTCTTCGAGGGCAACGGCATCGTTCTCATGGCGTTGTCGGGGCCGTACCTTGCGATGGTCGCCGAGGAGCTGGATAGCCGACCTCAGAGCGATCTCGATCGCCTGCGTATCTTCCTGCCGGGCTCTCCGCGGAATGTTCCAAGCGGCCTTGCGCGACTGATCATGCCGTATGACGACCGGATGAATGCACCGGCGAGCGCGTTGCGCGGCCCACTGACTGACTTCGCACCGCGCGCGCTACGCGACTTCGCCGGCACGGCGCTGGGCGCTTTGCCCGATGGAGATGCTGCCGAGCACGCCGCGTTCGTCACGGCCCGCATGGCGGAGCTTGAGGACGTGCCTGCGCATGGGCCTCAGCCCTAGTCGGACGGCAGGCAATCCAGCTTCTCGATCCTCGGAAGGCCCGACAGGCGCACCTTGGGATCGAAGGTGATCGAGCAGCTTCTTGTGCCGGCCGGCAGCTCCTGGCTGAGCGAGATCGATGTCCCGGCATAGCCGCATTCGATCCAGATCGCGCGCTTCGAGGATCTGCCGAACCGCCAAGTCGAAAACTCTCTCCCGCTGAGCCGCCGCGTCTCGTCGGGCGCCAAGCTTGCCTGCTCGGCAGGCGGACCATCGTAGAAGGTGATCCGGGCGTGCCGATGCGTCGACGTGCCCTGCTGGCCCTGCCAGCCCTGCTGAGCTGAGAACAGCTCCTGCTTAGCGCTTATCTCAGCAGGGCATTTAGGGGCCGCTGCCGCGGCGCCTGCGGCGGCAAGGGATATTCCTGCGGCAATCAGAACGCTTTTCATAGCTCGCCTCGGTGCGACGTCGATTCCACGCTGCACAATAGGCCGTGATGCTTTGCCGCGCGACCTGAGGCGACCAAAGAACGTGGATGGCCATATTCAAGGACTGCATCCCAGGTCTTTCACGACCATACAATTGCTCTCCTCCGAGGAGTGCCCGCACGTTGCCTGTTTCCGCCGTCTGGTTTGATTTCGAAAACACCCGCCACGGCGTTATCACCCTCGACGGCGTCACGCTGCTTGGAGAATCCGAGCTGGATGGAATCGTGCTCGCGCATGCGTGGCATCTCCTTGGTCGGCCCATGCTTTCGTATGTCTTCGTCGGAGGCAGCCGCGATCTCTCCAACCTCTACGAGGCTCATGGCGAGATGGAGGTCGGCTATGACGAGAAGCTCCTCCTCATCGATATCGAGCGCGAGATCACGACAACGACCTATCGGCGGCCCGCTTTCCGTCGCTGTGGCCTCGTCCGCGGCGGCATGATTTCGGTGCCGCCCGGGTTCGACGCGGATCGCTACGGCTCGGAGGCGGAGGCGCAGGAGAAGTGCAACGAGCTACTTCGTAAGCTCGACCGCGCCGGTCTCGATCGATACCGGAGGCGCTTCGATCCCGAAAGCCTGGCGATCATGGGGCGGCTCGGGGAGCCCGACAAGCGCATCTATTCCTGGCTGGCGGAGCAATCCGTGGCAGGGGCCCGGCGCCGCGAGTTCGCGCGGACGTTTCCCATGCTGATGCCCGCCGTCTGGGCCTTCACCGGCGCCGAAGAATGCAGGAAGGCGATCGACGATGGCGTTTCGCTATTACCGTCCCTGAACGCGCTTATCCAAGGAGGTGACCCTCAGCCCGGGCAGTACAGGGTGACTTCTGGTCACCTCAGAGCACTTCGTCGCTCCGATTGGGGCATCGAACGTGATGCGTCGAGCTTCCAGCAGATGCTTCCTCACATTCCTCCGAACAAGATCCCGATCGATCGCGAAAGCGTCCGCGCCTGTGAGAAGCTGAGCCTTCTCTGGGGGGCAGCGAGCACCGCGATCGCTGGCCGATCGTACCAGACGCTGCTGAACGGGCTCGATCAGGATTGGGCGGGTTCTCTCGACCTCATGAGGTCGGAGTTCGGCCGACGTCTCGATCGAGTCGATGCCGCCTGGCTCTTCGATCCGGCCGATCATTTTTTCAATCATGTCCTCGTTCCTGCAATCGCTTTCGCGCATCCGGAGCCACCGACGTGGCTGGGTTCGGCTCTCGACATCCTGTCGGCCAAGCTGGTCTATCGTGACCTGAACATCGCTGGGATGATCCGGCAGAGCGATAGATGGCATAGGGCGATCCTGATGGCGGTCGACGAGCCTGCGACCTGGCTCAGCTGGGATCGTCTATTCACAAGCTATGTCTGCGAAAAGACGGGACTGGCGATCACCTGCTTGGGCTCGTCGAGCGAGCTGATCGACGAAGGCAGCCCCGGTAAGGACGCCGAAGGGTTTCACGGCCTCTCCCACTGCGTCGGCAGCTACAACATGAAGTGCGCAAGCTACGAATGCGCCATCCTCTCGATCCGGGAGCAGGATAATGGTGCGAAGGGCAGGCGGGTCTCTACCGTCGAGCTCGGGGTCAATGCCGACGGAAACCTGACGGTCGTCCAGCACGCGGCTTTCGACAACCTTGCGCCGAGCGAGGCTGCCGAGACGGCGCTTGCCGGCTATTTGGAGGCCATTAGCGCCGGCGAGATCATGGGCGAGGTGTCTCGTCTGAGATTGACCGGCCCGACGGTTCACGGCGCCGGGGAGGCCGCCCAGGCTGCAGCTCGCATCCCAACCGTGGACAGGCAGCGCCGGGAGGAAGCCTGGGCCTTGTGGCGCCCGCTGCTGGCTCGCGATTTTCGCTCCATGTCCCTCGACGATTTCGCGACGTGGCTCGCCAACCGCCCCAGCCTTCGAATTCAGGCTGCAGCCTGATCAATCGGTAGACCCATGATCCAGACCGCTGACCTACGCCTTCCATTTGCCTGCGCCGACGAGCACGAGCTGTTCCTCATCGGCGACGTGCACGGCTGCGCCGAACAGCTCGAAGAGCTCCTCGATCGCGCTGCCTCAACACCGAAGGTCGCGGATCGACGGAGGGTTTTCATCAGCGTCGGCGACGTTATCGATCGCGGACCTGCGTCGCTTCGTGCGCTGGATCTCGTGATCAGTGCAAAAGAGAGGATCGCGGCCGATGAGGAAGCTCACTTGATGGGAAACCATGAGCAGCTCCTGAAAATCGCCCTGATCGGCGGGGACGGTCCGGCTTCGGCAAACGCCCTGCGGGTATGGGCTCGCAATGGCGGTCGCACGGTCATGAACGAGCTTCTGGCGCTGCACCTCGAGGATCACGATTTGACGCTCGCTCGTGGCCTTGGCCCAGCTCGGCTGGCTCACCTCAACCGGCTCGTCTCTCACTTCCGCTCCGGGAAGGTCCTCGCTGTTCACGGAGGAATATCGCCTTACGCCCCGCTCGACGGCTTCCTCGCCGCGCCGTGGGCAATCGATCCGGCCGGCTTCAAGGAAGAGCATCACTGGGCCTGGATCCGAGAGCCCTTCCTCGATTTCGTTCCGTCCGAAGGTAAGGGACACCACGGCTATTTCGTCGTGCATGGTCACTCGCAGCCGTATACCGACCCTTCCTCAATCTGGGAGCAGGTTCGGCGGTACCGGCTCAATCTCGACGGCGGATCCTACAAGTCCGGGGTCGTGCGCATGGCCCGTATCGTGGGACATGATTGCGAGCTGATGCTGACCGATCCGACTTAGAGGGCTTTCCAAGGACGCCGGCGCCCTCGTGGCGCCCTCGCTTGAGACCAATCTTCTTCCTTGCGCGCCGGCCGGCTAGCGTCTCCAAATCGAATGGAGACACCTATGGGCAAGTTCCGCTTCACGATCACCGCACCAACAACCGTGTCTGCCGTTGTCGAGGTAGAAGCGGATTCCATCGAAGAGGCGCACGCGATGGCTCTCGCGCCGAGCTTCTACAATGACCCGGAGAAGGCAACGTTTTATCCCGACGACGAGAACAAGCTCAGAGACGTTTACCTGCCGGACGAGAACGACTACGAACAGATCGACGCCCCGCAGCCCTGACGGGGCTTGTGGTGATGCTTCGGCGCTAGCCGGCCTTGCGCGTGGGGGAAACCTTCCGCGGCTCCCTCTTGGCGGCCTTGTCCTGCTTCGCGAGCGCGCCGGCGCTCGCTCTCAGGGCGTCGAGCAAGTTGACGACGTTCGTCGGCTGCGCGGGCTTGGGCATGTGGATCTCCCGGCCCTCGATCTTTGCCCGGACGAGCTCGGCCACCTTCTCCTCGTAGCGATCCGTGAACCCTTCGATGTCAAAGGTGCCACGCTTCGAGCCGATAATGTGTTTGGCGAGATCCAGCATCTCGCCTTTGATCTCGATCTCAGGGAGATCGTTGAAGGCCGCGGCCGACGACCTCACCTGGTAATCAAAATTCATGGTGTGCGCGACGATGCCTGGGCCACTGGTGCGGAGGAGCACCGCGCGGTAGCGACGGAACAGCACGGCGTGCGCGATCGCAGCGACACCCCGGTTTCGCATTGCCTCACGCAGTACGGCGTAGGATGCCTCGGCGCCAGGTCCGGACGGGGTCACGTAGTAGGGCTTGTCGAGGAACGCTGGATCGACCTCCTTGCAGTCGACAAACTGGCCGATCGCGAGCTTCTTGTCGGCCTCTGGAATGGCCGCAGCAAGATCCTCTTCCTCGATGAGGACGAACTGGTCCTTGTCGAGCTCGTAGCCCTTGACCTGGTCTTCCTTCGCGACGGGTTGGTCAGTGGTCGGATCGATCAGTTCCCGGCGAAGGCGATTGCCTGTGGCCCTGTTAACCATGTTGAAACTGGTGCGTTCGCTGGTGCTGGCAGCGGTGTACAGCGCCACCGGCACTGACAATGCTCCCAGGATCAAGCTGCCGCGCCACTGGGCTCTCGGGGCTGCCGCCATCGTACGCAACTCCATAAACGCAACCGGGACTCAAACGCCCGGGAACCGTTGGCGTTCCCGGAAATTGAGTCGGCGTAAGTGGTGTGTGCGTGGTGAGTGTCATGGCGGCGTATTGGAGAGGCTATCTGAAGCTCTCGTTGGTGACGTGCCCGGTGGCGCTAAGCCCTGCCACCTCTGACACCGAGAAGGTCCGCTTTCACACCCTGGCGCGCTCAACCGGGCAGCGCGTGGTCAGCCGCTATATCGATTCCGTCAGTCTCCAGCCCGTCAACGACGAGGAAGACGTCGTCAAAGGCTATGAGGTCGAGGAGGGGCGGTTCGTCATCTTCGAGGACGAAGAGCTCGCGGCCGTCGGTTTGGAGAGCGCCCGTTCCATCGATATCGATATGTTCGCCCCCAAGGATTCGATCGGCTGGAGCTATCTGGACTCCGGCTATTTCCTGACTCCTGACGATCCCGTCGGCGAAGAAGCCTATGCCGTCATCCGGGAGGGCATGGTGGCGACAGAGACCGTCGGGATCTCCCGCGTGGTGCTGAACCGCAGGGAGCGCGCAGTGATGCTCGTCCCGCACGGCAAAGGCATCATGGCTTGGACGCTGCGCTTCGGTAACGAGGTCCGTCGACCTGGAATCTATTTCGGTGAGCTCGGCGACGCGAAGCCGGATCCGAATCTGATGAAACTCGCCGACCAGCTCGTCGCGCAGAAGACGGAGCCCTGGAGCGAGAAGCTCATGGAGGATCCTGTCCAGACCCATCTGCTGAAGATCATCGATAAAAAGCGCGGCAGCCTCAGGAAGTCGGCGCCGGGCTCGAAACCAGCGACAGTCATCAATCTGTTCGACGCGCTTCGGGAATCGTTGAAGGAAGATGGCGCTCGGTCTGCCAGGAAGCAGTAGCAATTGTCCGACGTGGTGAGTTGCGATCGGCGACGCGAGCAGCGCTACAGGCGATCTGTCTTGATCGACCTTATCGGCTTATAGCGGATTCCCGCCATAAGCCGATAAATCAGGCTAAATACCCTCAAAAAGAAACCCCGCCTGCAGCGAGGAGCAGCAGGCGGGGCCAGATGAGACTGCCAGGCTCCGCCACGCTCACGCAGGCATTGTCTGGCAGTGCTTTGAGCCTAGTTCAGCCGCATTTCTGGCTTCGGCTCCGCCTCGGCGAGGACTTCCGCCGCGACGTCTTCGATCCCATCGTTGATCATATAGGTCGCTCCGTCGACCGCGTAGCATCCGATGAGTCTATCAAGGCAATCGGCCGCCTCATTCTCGTCGATCCTCCGAACGAACTCCGGATGATCCGAAATCCACGGCAGGCAGGTTGCCACCGCTTCCAGGACCTCAGCAGGCTCGAAATCCTCGTCAACATCATCGACTGATCCCGCCTCGATGCGCTTGAATTCCAGCTGATCGGCGGGAATGCCAAGATAGGCAGGGAGGCTCGACGCGTTGTGGATTCCGTTGACGTCGACGAACTGTTCGTCGCCCTGGAAGGGGCCTTGATCAGCGGTCAACGACAACAGGATGGCGACATCGCGCTCCTTTTTCCTTGCTCCCCGATCGAGAACGCGAACAAGCGTCGTCCTCCCGATAAGGCCCGCAACACCGGTCATGAAGTGATCGGCGATGTCGTCACCCAAGCAGTAGAGATTGACCAGTGCCCGCTGCGTCTCGCGGTTCGCAATCAGCCGCCCCAGATGCGACCGGTTCGATCCGATGAGGTTGATTTGGCCGACATTGACCAAATCACTTCCCATCGCCGGCGCCCAAGGGACGCGCTTACGAGCAGGGCGGTCCGAACCGAACAGCTTGAGGACCTGGACCAGGTCCGCCATGGTGCCGCCCGCAACGCCGGCATCGACCAAAGCACCAACGGTCGCTTTGAGATCGACATCGGGATCGAGGAGGCGATTCCAGACGAGCCCGAAGGCTTCGGCCACTTCCTGGCGCCCGGCCACTTCCGGACCGACGGCTGCAATGCCGTCTACGATGCGCTGCATGCGCCTCTGCCAGACTACCCCGACGTCCTCCCAACTGGGCATGCGCAGGTGATCGACGCTTTGGGGTTTGACGACTGCCGCCCGAGCGCTTCCAAGCAGGATGCCAGCAAGTGCATCAAGCGGGACCTGCTCTGCATCGAGCACCTTGGCGACCGCAAGGATTGCCTCGGCGCGCTTACCAGTCCTCTCGCGGAAGCATGGCAAGCCAGCAAGCGGCCTGAGAATGGCATCCGCGGGGAGCTTTTCCGCAGCGGGATCGACGCGGGCGGTGAAGGCAAGCTCATCGACGATACTCTCGGCGATGGGACGGCCTACTCCGCCTGCAACGAGTGCCTCGATCGCCCGCTTGCGGCGATCAGCCCGAACCTCGGGCGCAACCTCGTGGTCGTCCTTGCTCGGCTCTGCCTTGCCGGCATCGGCGACGAGCTTGTTCCACGTTGCGTGCCCATAGGCATGGGCGGTGAGTTCCAAGCACTCGCCGAGGGGCTTCTTGATCGCAAATTGATCGAGCTTCTGGCGAAGCAGCTTGGCGACGGCCTTCGGGCGCGTCGTGGTGACGAAATGATGTGTCATGGCAACCTCCGGGTGTAGGTTGGCCTGCTCAACCTCCAGAGGGAGATAATCGAATTGATCCGTGAGATCAGAGAATGCCTTGAAAAAGGCTCCGCCTGAGGCAGGCGCGCAGGGTTATCTCGAACCCTGCTAAGAACTAATCACGCAATCCTTGATCTCGCAAGTGGCAAAGAATGTGTCATCCACATGCGTGGTTAATTGGGCGTGCAGCGTCAGAACCCGAGCTTTTGGCTGAACTTCTCCTCAGCCTCCTCGTCCTCGAGGAAGATTCCCCGCTGAGCCAACCAGGCTTCGACGTACCCGCGCACACCCATCGCATCGGCGAGGCGCCCCACGCGATCCTGGTCGAGTTCCTCGGCCGCCAGATCGAGGGGAGGCGACGCGATCTTCCCCGGGCCGCGCTGGGCGGCCAGATAAAGCCAGTCGCAGAAGGCGCGTTCCGGCGTCGCTCGCGGATAGTCAAAAAGCGGATCCAACCTGTCCGCTACGCTCCCGGCGTAGAAGATGTCCTCGCTGATGCCGATGAACCGGAAGTCGCCGACAGGTGTCTCGATGCGCCGCTTCAGCCCAATGGAGCGCGACGACGCGGGCATCAGGGCCGTCACCACGCGCGATGGATTGTGCGCGATGCCGAGCTCACCAAGAACTGTGTAGAGGCCGACCACAGCCCCGTCGCGAAGCTTCTGGGCCAGCTCATTCGGCTGCACTGACGGGTCGACCGCTCGATTGGCATAGAGGTCGCGCTGGACACGCGACAGAAGGCCGGACGCGATCAATCGTTCCGCGAAACGCGTGGTCGTCTGGTTCGAGGGGATTGAGCCCTCGCCACCCGAGATCCTCACCGCTTCGTCATAGAGTGCCGTCACATCCTCTCGATCCAGAACGCGATGTGCCTCGCTGCTCCGGAGAAGGTCCCCTGCGACCCTGAGGATCAAATGCTGCTCTGCCACTGTCACATACTCATCGCCGGCTGGAGCTCGCGCTCCTCGATCATCTGCATCGCCTCTCGCAACCACCGCTCCACCGTCTCACCGGTGCGCAGCCGTCGCTCTTCCCATGAGCTCTCGGTCAACCGAGCTGCCTCCTGACGCGGCAGGAATTCCCGAAGGGTTTCGACAGCGTGGTCCCAGGTCAGCAGCTCAAGCTTGTCCCAGAGGTTCGAGATTGCTTCCTCGATACCCTTCTTGCCCATACGGGCAAGCAGCGCGATCGGCGGGTTGACCTCCATCGTGATCAGCAGATCGAGATCATAGAGATCGCGCGCCGCCAAACGGTTCGGAGCTGCGAGCGCGACCACCTTGCTGGCCGCGAGGGCGGAGGCCGAATAGCTGTAGACCGACCGGGCTTGGCCGGCCAGGTCCACGACCTGGGTCGTCACGAGCTCTTCGGGCGGCGGGAGCCCGCGGCGTGACACCTCGACGGTCATGTTGATGTGTGACGAGCCAACGATTCCGGCAATCTTGTAACGCTGCACCGTGTCGGTCTGCTTGGGGGTCGTTATGGAAACCTGCTTGAGGAATCCGGTATCCAAAGCCTGGCCCAGCGCCTTCCGGATGATGCCAGAAACGCGCGCTTGAGGCACCTTTGGGTCGCATTGCAGATCCGCGTCCTTGGTCAGGCGCTGTGACCGGTGGGAGGTACGCATGGCCAATCCTCCCTTGAGCACCAATTCCCCGGCCGACGCCGCGAAGATTGCTCCGATCAACCTCGCCTGAATGACATCTCGAACGACATGTTCGACACCGAGGTTGAGGCGCCTAGCCTGCTCTCGGATCTCAACCTCGTCCTTCAGCATAGCACCCTCATTGATATTAGATAAGCACCGAAATCGTGTTTAACTCATATCTTTCGCGATGCCGGAGATCTGGCCGGCCCTTCGAGGGTGAGGCGGCGCCTTGAAACTCACAAAAGCGGTTGAAGGAGAGGCCGCCTGCGTTGCGCCATGCGTCCCAGCCATCGATGCTCCCGGAGAGGAATCGGAAGGCCTGCAGAATGCTGACGCTGAATTACTCGGTGATGGGGGCCGGCAAGTCCGCCCGCCTGCTGCAGGCTGCACACGAGTTCGAGGAGGGCGGGGCCCGGGTGCTCCTGTTCACCAGCGCGCTCGATGACCGCGCCGGCGTTGGCCGCATCGCGTCGCGCATGGGGATCAGCCGATCAGCGCATCCAGTAGCGGTCGATGATGATCTCTTCGGCCTGGTTGCGGCCGCCGCGGAAGATGCCCCGATCGCGGCCATCTTCATCGACGAGGTCCAGTTTCTGGGCGTTCATCACGCGGAGCAGATGATCCGCATCTCCGACGAGCTCGGCATCGAGGTCTTCGCCTACGGCCTCAAGAACAATGTCTTCGGCCATCTCTTCAGCGACACCATCGCCTTCCTCCTGGCGAAAGCCGACCGGCTGGTGGAGATCGCGCGCCGCTGCCATTGCGGCCAGCGCGCCACCCAGATCCTTCGCTACGACCCGGAAGGCCAGGCCATCAAGAGCGGCAACGTCGTCGAGGTCGGCGGTGATGATCGTTATGTGTCAGTGTGCCGGCCGCACTGGAACGCCGGCGACATCGGCCCGATCCTCAGGGCGGGGCTGTTCGGACAATCCTCCGCGGCGTAAGCCAGATGCTACCGGTCGCCACGCATTTCGATCATCCCCATGGCGTCGACGGCCTCCAGAGCGGGTACGCCGCCTTCAACCGGCTGAACGAAGAGAATGCTGCTGCTGGGAACCGGGGTTGGCACGACAAACGCCGACCGGTACGGGATCATGTTGCGCCCGCGGAACACCACGCTGTTGGCATAGTGAGCCCGAACAATCTCTGGATCCTGGATCGCAAGGTCGATCATAGCGATCCTGCTCATCCCGTCTGACGAAGCCCATGCCGCGTCGAGATAGGGCAGCAGCGCCTTGCCGAAGACGCTCATCAGCAAGTCACGGAGATCGGGCCGCGGCACCGCTGATGCCGCTGTAAAAAGAAGGTCCTTGCCGTCGACCAAGACCTCTTCAAGCGGAGCTCGGAAGGCGATCAGAACTGAAGAGGTGTTCTCTCTGGTGCGGTTGTGTTTGAGCGCGTAGTAGAGCGCCGTGTCTCGGTCGGCTGTGGCGTAGACGGCCGGAATTCGAGGGCCGACCCGAAGACTTTCCCTTGGCAGAGGCATCTGCCGCAGGAGCACATCGGGCGGACTGGGCAGGCGATAAAAATCAGGGGTCCAGACCCAAGATTTCGAGTTGAGACCGCCGTCCCTGATAGCCGACACCACGTTGTCGAGCCTTTGGGGAGGGACGGCAATGCCCCTGTAGAAGGTCGCAAGTCCCACTGACGGACCTCGCACTTAAGCCGCAGCGGCGAGGCCGGCCGAACACTTCGGGCAGCGCGCCTTCTTGATCGCCGGACCTTCGCCGGTCCAGCCCGCATTGCGGAACACCTCGGCCGCCCGGTTGGTCGGCACCGCCGCCCAAGCGTCGCTGTTCGAGCCGACGATAACTTCCGAATTGTCGCAACTGGTGCACTCCAGCCAGATCCCGGCGGGACCACCGAAGCGCCCCTGCGCCATCGCAATGCCGTAAGACTGCCTCGTCAGCTTGGCTTCAGCGATCATTTTATCGAAATCCAGAGCCATCACGCCACCTCCACATCACTGTTTTCGGTCTCAAGGACCTTCATCACTTCGTCCAGGATGTCCGTCAGCATGTCGCCGTGGAGATCCCACATGGTGTTGTTCGCCAGAGCCTTCTCCAGCCGAGCGCGAAGAGGGACGTTCTGGTCCTCCATCGGCTCGGCCTTCGACTTCCTTCTTCCCTTGTTCAGGAAGATCTGCGCGCTGATCTGATCGTTCAGTCGACTGAGGGCAGCGGCCTCGTCCGGTCGCAAACCATCCGCGCAGGCGCCTGCGTCGATCCAGCCGTCCGCGTTCTTCCAGACGAGCTCGGCATCGCGCGCTGTGAGCCTGATTACGACACCCTTCATCGCGAAGCCTCCTTCGATGAGATCGGAGAACGCGGCAGGCTTGCCAGCAGCTTTTCTGCCGCCAACTTGGTGTCGAACACCAGTAGCAGCGGGCTAGCCGACTTGCGCTTCATTCGAGCCTTCTCATAGGACGCCAGGCTGGCCGTGCGCCCCATCGCCTGCTCCTCGATGACGACGAAGCGGAAATCCATGTCGTGGTCCGTCTCTTTCAGGCCGAGGGAGAGCGCAGCGAAATGGAGCATCATGGGCACAGCCATGATCGTTGCGCCGGCGGGGCTCATGATGTCGCAACCTTCCGGCTCGAAGGAATTCGAGCGGCGAGGCCCGACCCCGACGTCCGAGAAGGCCTTCATTGCGTAGAGACGGCACAGGTCGGGCAGCCGAAACCTCGCGTGTCCCTCGCTCTGGGACGGCTGCAGCAGGTTGCGTCCGCGCCAGACCCTTTGCAGGACCGCACTCACTCCCGTGACCTTCGCGGCCTCCGCAGGCGAAAACTCGACAGTGAAGAGAGATTCGTAATCAGCCATGCTCAAACCGTAACAGTTGACACGGTTTGTTACAGAAGCCGCAGTGCGTGTCAACTGTTACGGTTTCGGACCAACCTGCCCTCGCGCACCGAGCTCCTTCGCGATGATCGACCTCGCGGAGTTGTCGATCGAGATCTCCTCTCGCGGCCAGCCATCGAGCTCGATCGTGTCGAACGATGTCGCGCGGAGCGCCAACCCAGGCGCCTTCAGCAACGCCGAGGATTTCTCACCACTGCCGATGGCGATATCCCCGAGCTGGATCATCCAGCGCCAGGTCCCTTTCCCGAGATCTCGGTGCTCTTCGAAGCCGAGGTCAATCAGCGCACTGATGTCATCATCGGCGCGCAAGCGATCCACCACGCCTTTGAGGGAGGTAGGCTCACGGGGAGCCGCCGGCTTCTTTGCTTCAGCCGGCGGCAGGAGCAGCAGATGCTCCGGAGGTTTCACGGCGTAGGAGGGCATCGCCCCGCTGGTGTCGACTTGAAAGCCGCGAGCGCGGCGAGCGCCGGGCTCGGGATCCTCGAATCCGAGCGCCATCAGGGTTCGCTCCTGGGCTCGGGTCACGCCGCGGATCGAGTCGAGCATCCTGAAGCTGTCGGAATGGACGCGGACCCAGCCCTCGTATTCCAGCTGTGGCGCGGTCTTCCGAATGAGAGCGTGGGCGATATCGTCATGGGCATAGTAGTCACAGCCCCAGAAGCGGCCAGCGGGCGAGATCCAGCCCTGGTCTGAGAATGGCTTGAGCAGGAAGCGGAACGCGAACTCACGCTCCAGCTCGACGACTGCCTCCGGGACCAAGGTCATAGCCTGAGTGATGTTGTCCCCAGCGACGAAGGCCAGGGGCTTGCCGTCTTCGTAGGGTGTCCGGCGAGCCTTCATGTCGATCCAGAAGACGCCTTCCTCTGTGCGCGCGAGCACGCACCAGCGCGGCATAGCGCCCGCATCCACCAAAAAGAACTGCTCGGGAGTGCTCAAATGCGCGATCCGGGAGTATCAAGCTACCAAGGATTGTGGAATCGATTCATGATCCATGGAAGCGCATCGAACAAATCCGCGGTGGACCGAGACGTGAAGCACAAGGATATCTACCTTGAGACCCTTGGGCAGTTGACTGCCTTCATCCGGGAAAACGGCACCTATGCTCTCCCGAGCGATCGGCCCGAAGTCCACGGCGAGATCCCCCATCGCGGCGCCGTGCTCGCGACTCTGGACGGCATTGTTCCGTCGCAAGATCGCGTCTTCGAAGATTACTGGGACATCAAGGCCACCGCGCTTTCCATGTTCCTTTTCAAGGCTCCCGAGCTGCGCGACGTTTTCGCACCAGTTGCCTGGTACGGCGCGAACCTCTCGCGGTGCGCGGTTCTGGATCCCCTAACGTTCCACGGGCTTTCAGAAACGCTCTTTTTTATCAATAACACCCTCTTCGACGACGACTGGCGCGCCATCTATGTGAAGGACGGCGAACGCCGCGTCGTCAGCGAGACGATCGACGACTTGATCCAGGGCGGACGCTCCACCGCCGGCGTGCGCCACCGCGATCGTCTCGATAAGGACGATGCCTGGATGCTATCGGCCAAGCGCACCGTTCTGAGCTACCGGAACTTCTACAGCGTGTTCGGCGATGACGTCGCCGGCATCATCAACTCGCCGCCGACCCAGGAGCAGCTGCTCGACCTCTGGGTGAACCGCCGCTATTCCGACTTCGCTCCGCACGCGCCTCGGATGTGATGCAGGAGCCTCCGATGACCGATCTCATTCCCGACGACCTCAAGAACACCCTTATCGAGAACGGGAGGCAGGCCGCCGCCGGCGTCGCCATCGATCCGCAGCCGGTGGTGAAGCTGTTCGCACCTTGGACGAACGTGACTTGGTACATTTCGGAGCTCAGCCCGCGCGATCCCCACATCGCCTTCGGCGTGGCGGACTTCAATGGCGAGGTTGAGCTCGGCAATTTCGACCTGCGCGAGATCTCTCGCCTCGAAGGGCCCGGAGGCGATCGCGTCCAGCGCGACCTCTACTTCACGCCCAAGGGCACGATCAGCGATTACTGGAACCCCATTTCGAGCACGCCCAAGCCATGAACATGTCTCGCATTCGGCAGCGCTACAGCGTCCCCGCCAAACGGGGCGCCCGGGTCGAGTACTCAGGTCACGGCTCGCCAATCACCGGGACGATTACGCGTTCGATCCAGGACAACCTCTGGGTTCGCCTGGATGGCAGCAAGCGATCGGTCATCCTTCATCCTGAGTGGGGTCTCCGCTACCTGTCGTCACCCGCCGCGTCCTCGTAGGTCGCTCAGCCTTTCTGCTTGGCCTTTCTCTTCCGTGCCAGGTGATCTGGCAGTCGCCCGACATCGGCGCCGCTACGGACCGTGTAGAGCCGATCTGATGCCACGGCGTCCTCGTCGTCTGGATCTTCGAGGAAGACGAGGCCTTTTGCCTTGCTCGACATGTGAAACATGAGTCTTGTGGAGCGGGCGCTGTCGGGCGTGCTGAACCCGGCGTCGAATTGAAGCGCTCTTCGATCGGCGCCGACTTCCAACTTGCCGACCTCGTTTCCCCGATAGGCGAAATCGATCATCCATCCGCGGGACCGCATTCGTGTGATCAGCTGTTGAAGCAGTTCCTTGTATCCGATGCGCTGGGCCATATCGAGGATCTGGGTCATCTGACCCGCCTCGCTGAAGGTCCAAGCCTTTGTGACCCACTGCTCCTCGGCGGCGACAAGCATGCCGACCGTCGCCGGGATCTCGGACAGAGCTAACTCGGCTGCGCCCGACAGGTCCTCCACCAGAACCTTCCCGATCTTCGCCCTTCTGGCTTCTGTAGCGCTCTCATACCACCAGGTGTCGATGCCAAACTGGTCGAGCTGGCCGGGCGCATATGAGCAAAATTCCTCCAACTCGATCAGCGAGCGTTCGGCCACAAAGATCACCTGGTTTGCGCCATGCTCGCCCTGGACGAGGATTTTCTGAGCCAACGCTCGATGAGCAGCGAGTGCTGCGTCCTTCATGAACTGCGAAGCGACCTCGCTGGGGTCCTCGGCATCAGGAATGGCGTCAACCTCTGCTCGATAATGGTCGACAAGGAGCGGGATCAGCGCGACGCGTGACGCGCCGATGCGGCCGGCGACAAAGGGGCCAAGCGTCTCGTGCTTTACCAGGACCTTGCCCTCCAGCGCCGTCACCTTCCTGGCGCAGGCGATCAAGTCCTTCTGGATGGCCTCGGCATAGGCAAGCCGGTCGGCCCGCGTGATGCCGGTTGGCCTTTCTGACCGGACGGCCGGCAACTCGTACGGCACGAGATCCGCCGACTGGAGGGAGATGCGATTGATTTCGCCCGCGGCGTTGCGGCGGAAGCTTGCGACGGGGAAGAAGCGTTCTCCGCCGGGAAGCTTCGATTTCACCCAGTCGACAGAGCCATCCGCGTGCCTCAACCCGAGGATCGTTCCTACGGCACGAGGATAGATCTCAACCTCCGGAAGTGGCAGTGGATCGACGAGCGCCGACGGTGCCGAGCGGACCGCCCGCGCTCCATTGTCGGTGCAAGGGTGCTTCTCCCAGTCCGGCCAGACCGTATCGAAGAAAACCCGGCCACCTTCTGCGCTCTCGAAAAACCAGACGGTATCGCCGCATACGGGGCAGTGCGCGTTCGGAACAAGCAGATTACCCGTGCCCGCGCCGTCCGCCCGGAACGGCCGGGCCTCTCCCGGCTGACCCACGGACCACTCATCGCGCCGAACCCTGTGCTCGCGAAC
Source organism: Hyphomicrobiales bacterium (assembly GCA_930633495.1). Classification (NCBI taxonomy): domain Bacteria; kingdom Pseudomonadati; phylum Pseudomonadota; class Alphaproteobacteria; order Hyphomicrobiales; species Hyphomicrobiales bacterium. The sequence continues at coordinate 594,554 of CAKNFJ010000002.1, forward strand.
CTCGAACGTGGTTCCGTAGCGATTGGTCCGAAGGTGCTTTGACCGACTGAAGGTAGACATCGCAGCTACGCAGCGACGCGCTCGACACGGCCGGTGGTCGGGAAGACGATCAACCCAACCGGGACACCTGTCGCCTTCAGATAATCGCCGACCTGGGCTCGATAGGCGAGGATCGTCGCGGGGTCCGGAGCCACATCGCTCTTCCAGTCGACCACCAGTATCGGCCGTTGGCCATCAAAGGCGATGGCATCCGCAATGCCGTAGGTGACCGTGTCGACGCTGCCGGCGCTGGCGAAGCCGTAAACATGGCACTCTGGGACCAAGCGATCCCTGACCGCGAGGATCTCCGGCAGCTGCAGCGCGCGAAGGACGGCGCCAGCGATCTCCGCGGCGACGAAGCCCTCTTCGGCTCTTACCGCCTCGGTGGCGCCCAGCTCAGCCAGCAATTCGCGCGCCCGGGCTCCCAGCGCAGCTGCCTCCTCGCCGACCTCGCCGGTCAGGATCTCTTCCGCAAGCTTGTGCATCACCAGGCCGCGAATACGTCCGCCCTGGATCGCAGGCGCTGCGGCCGCGGTGTCCATCTCTTCCGTCGCGGTGACAACGACCGCGTCCTCGTCGACAGCATCGGGCTTGTCTGCATCCTCGTGCCTGGACGGTGACTTCCAATGCAGGCTTCTGGAAGCGGCGACCACACGAGATGCCTCATCGGCAAAGACATCGCGGGTCTGCTGGTTCGCGCGCGGCGCGGCCGCGGCCGGCAGCTCCGGTTCATAGGCCGAGAGATCCAGAGCCGAGAGATCGCCCAACGCCAGGTCGACCACACCGATCCAGCTGCCGCTGGCCACGCCGGAGGACGGCCGGGGCACGATGAGAAGCTCACGCGCCCGCGTCGCGGCGACATACCAGAGGCGAACACGCTCGCGCGTGATCTCGGCCTTCTCGCCCTCGGCAGCCTCCGCGAAGCCGTCGGGCGCGATCCCGAAGACCTTCGTGTAGAGCTGACCAGTCTCGCGGCTGATGACGGTCGATACGCCTTCCTTCAGCCCAGTTGACGTGTTCACCGGGATGACTACCGGCCATTCCAAGCCCTTGCTGGAATGCATGGTGATCAGCGAAACCGACTGCTCCTGCGCATCTGGCCGGCCCTCGCCAGCGCGCTCTTCATCCTCCCAGGCCGTCGTCATTGCTTCCGCAAAGGCTCGCAAGCCGCGAGCAACGTAGCTCCGGGACATGCCGAGATAGAGATCGACATTCGCGAGAGCCCGTTCGGCCTGGCCCTGATGTCGGGCGAGCAGCGTCGGACGGATACGGAGCTCCGCCACGGCTTGCGAGAGCAGGTCGTAGGGCGTGGTAGCGTTGCTCCGGCGCCAGAGGCCCTGCAGGCGCTCCAGGACGTCCCTGGCGACCGGATGAGTGACGAGCTCGGGCTCAGTGCGCAGGGAGAAGCGTTCCTTGCCATGACCGGTCTCGCGCTCTGGAAGGGCGAAGCCGATGTCGAGCAATTCCTCCTCGGTCAGGCCGACGACCGGGCCACGCATCAGCGCGCCGAAGGCGAGGGTGTCGCGGCTGTCTGCCAGGACGCGGGTGACGGCGATCAGGTCCTGGATCTCCTGTCGCCAGAAGAACCCCTTGCCGGCCTGGGTCGCGACGGGAATTCCATAGCGTTCCAGCGCTTCTTCATAGCGCCACAAGTCCGTGCCGGTCGGCGCAAGAAGCGCGATGTCGCCGGCCCGGCACAAGCGTCTGCCACCCGACAGATGATCGGTGACCTCGGCGCTGCCGATCATCCGGGCGCAGGTCTCTGCGACCGCCTCGGCCTCAGCGTTGCGGATAGCGTCCGCATTCGCGTCGTCGTCAACCCAGACGTCGAGCGCGGTGACGCAAGGATGACTGCCGACGTCGTCGTGGAAATGATCGAGCGCGGTGAAGCCCGGCTGGTCATTCTCGACCGACAGCGGCAGTTCGAACCGGCCGTTCACGAACTCCAGGATCGACTTGCAAGAGCGGAAGTTGGTCGCAATCGACAGGACAGCATCGCTCGATTGCGCGGAGATCGCCTCTCGGGCCTCGACATAGGCACGCACGTCGGCGCCGCGGAATCGATAGATCGCCTGCTTCGGGTCACCCACCAGGAAGAGGGCGCCAGGCCGAAGAACGCGCTGCTGCCAGGGCGTCTCGGGCGTCGGCGCCTCGCCGCAAAGGCGCCAGAAGATCTCGGCCTGCAGCGGATCAGTGTCCTGGAACTCGTCGACGAGGACGCGGCGATAGCGCTGCGACAACGCGACCCGGACAAGCTCGTGGTCGCGCAGCAAATCGCGTGCCGCGTAGATCAGATCATCGAAGTCGAGCAGTGCGGCTTCGCGCTTATAGTCGCGGAAACGTTGTAGAAGGGGGCGGACCTCCTCCATCAACGCGGCGAGCAAATGAGCACCGGCGCCGACGATGAGCGCGCCCCAGGTTTCCTTGCACGCGGCGAAATGGCCGTCGGCCTCGGCGAAGAGGCGATCTGCCTCAGCGACCGACAATCCACCCGCCTTGGCAGCGTTCTTCCAGCCGGTCTTCCTCTGATAGGCGCGCAGCGAGCCCGCTTTGGTCGCAATCCGATCGGAAGGCTCGATGCGGATCAGATGGCCGAGCGCCCGAGCGCCCGAGGCGTCACGCGCTGCGACCACCTGGTCGACCATTTCCTCCAGGTCCGCGACCCATAGCGGGGTGTCCGCGTCCCATACGGACAGGCTGCTGATGAAAGTCCGGAAGCCGGACACCGCAGAGACGAATGCTCCTATCAGCTCCGCCAGGGGGCGGGCCGGCGGCGGCAGCACATCACGGCGCTGACGCATCGCGTCAGAGACCCGATTGATTGATGCTACGGTCTCGCCCGGGTCAATGCCGACGAGTTCGATCAGCAGCTCACTTCCACCTTCGCCCAACCGCTCGCGTATCCACGCGTCGCGCAGATCATTGAAGGCAAGCTCGGCGTCGTTTCTGTCCGCGACACCTGCACCCGGATCGATATTCGCCTCGGCAGGATAGGGGCTGATGAGCCTTTGGGAGAACCCGTGGATCGTCGAGACGGTCGCCTCGTCCAAAGTGTCGAGCGCATTGCGCAGATGCCCGAGCTGGGCTTCCGACGGCCCGTCGGGAAGCGCGAGCCGGAGCTCGACAGGCACCTCGCCAGCCACAAGCCGTTCGACGAAGAGACGAACGCGCGCCAGCAGCTCGCTCGCGGCGAGCTCAGTGAAGGTGACGGCCGCAATGCGTCTGGGCAACTCGCCCTCAGCCAGCAACATCGTCACGCGACCCGCCATGACAGCGGTTTTCCCGGAACCCGCGCCAGCCTCGATCAGGAGCGAGCGATCATGCTCCGTCATCGCGGCGAGCCGCTGGGGCTGATCCGACAACATGCGAACGGGGGCGTTCATCACTTGACCTCCCAGATGGCGGCCGCGTCATCGAGCGCCAGCGTGGCCGGAGCACGCTTTCGGTTGAACCAGCCTTTCGCCGCATTCGCCGGCAGGGCGAAGCGCAGATCGTTATAGGCAATGGCCGTGTCGGGCCCGGGCAGGGCTCGCCCGCCCTGAAGGTTGGAGCGCGCTGCAGCCAGGAAGATCGAGAGCTGCTCCAGGACTTCGTCGGCATTCGCCAGGGGCAGGCTTCGGCCATGACGAGGGAAGTTCAGGGCTGCCTCCACCTCGATGTCAGACCCGAGCAGCTGTTTCACAGCGAAGGCATAGAGCGCGCGCTGGATCTCCTTGCCGCCATCCAGGACGTACTCATCCGCCGATCTGGGCGGTCGGCCGGTCTTATAGTCGTTGACCCTGACCTTTGAGCCGTCTCCGGAGATATTCAGCCGGTCAATGGCGCCAGTGATGCGGAAGCCGGCGAGCGGAACGATGACTGCCTCCGCGGGATCCCAGGGCAGCTCGATCGAGGCGTCGACATCCTCACGAGAGAAAGGGACTTCGGCGTAGCTACGCTGGTCCGGAAGCGGCACCTCATCCTCCGGCCGGACAATCGCCACCGCAAGCCCACGCACCTCCGCAAGCGTTCTCGTCCAAATCGCCGCCGGCGGAACAGCGCGCTCAGCCTCGAAGCGGCGCCTGGTGCTCGCCAAGGCGCGATCGATGGCAGTCTGAACAGCAACGGCATCGGCGTTGATCAGTCCGCCCTCGGCCTCGAGGGCGATGACGGCCGTTTCCAGCACCCCGTGCAGAATCTCGCCAAATTCCCGGTTGTCGAGCGTGAGCGGATCGATCCCCACCCGAGGCGTCTTCCAGCCGAAACCGTAGCGCCAGACGAAGCCGAGCGGATCACGCAGAAGTCGCTTGAGACTGGTCGCCGACTGCATCCGGTCGAGCAGGCCTTCGATCATCGGGTGATGCGCACGGATCAGACCGTCATGGGCCGTGACCTCCTCGCGGAACCAGTCGATCCAGCAGCCTTCCGCGGAGCGCGCCAACGGCGAGAGGCGGAACTCCGCCGACCTGGCCATCAGCCGATCGACCTCGCTCATGGCGTGCGCCGGCACGTCGTTACGCTGCAGATAGGTTTCTTCAGCAGCTCTCCCGTGAAGGAGCGGGCTCTTGCCGAGAAGGCGCCCCTCTCCGTCGCGTCGCGGCCTGGACAGCACCAGCTCGGTCTCGGTGGTCGCGACAATGGTGTCGAAGTCGCGCCGGTCAGCGACACCGATCGAAAGCGGTGAGAGTTCATTGGTCGGAACGACGTGATCAGGCAGGAGCCGATCATCGCTCCCCATGCGGGGCCAACCGCGCGAGGTGAGCCCGAGCAGCCTGACGAAGGGGCGGGGTGCCGCGGCGAGTGCGGAAGCCGGCATCCAAGCGACCGCCGACGGCGCGTCCCTGCTGTCGTCGAGACAGCGGAGGCCTTCAAGGTTGAGCGGCAGTGCCACGACAGGACCGGCCTCGACCCCGCGGCGCCAGATCGCGAGAGCTGTCGGCGGCAGCACGGCCCGGCCAATCTCCTCGGCATCATCGAGCGAGCCGGTGATGGTCTCGACGAGCCTGCGCAGCTCTCCGGTATGATCAACCTCGTCGGGCCAGCACGCGGCCGTCAGGTTTGCAAACAGCCTCTGCCAGGAGGCAGGGGTCGCCATCGGCGCATCCTCTGGGATGACGCGCAGCCAGCCCTCGGGAAGCGTCTCGAAAAGCCCGCAGCCTCGGCACAGCGACGCCAGGCGACGCATCCGAGAGTGCGTGATGCCGCGAACGAGAATCTCGGCGAGCGCCGCGGCTGCCTGACCATCCCGGCTCGCCAGAGCGCTGGTGCCGTGGACGAACTTCAGATCGAGATTGGCGTCGGCCCGCAGGGTGTAGAAGTGGTCGTCATAGTCGGCAGGGCTTGCGGCCGCGATCGCGATTTCGTGGGGCTTTGCGCGGCCTGAGGCGATCAGTTCTCGGGCCCAGCGCAGCGCCTCGATCGCCTCATGG